>NZ_JBHUUU010000020.1:0-127759 GCF_042670865.1 Rhodococcus sp. NPDC057135 | reverse complement strand
CACGAATCGAAGCGGGCACCGGCCTGTGTCTTACAAGTCAGGGCGCTGAAATTGCGGCTGCCATAACGCGAATGGCGCTGATCAGTCCGTCGATCAGATTGCCTTCACTGAAGGATGCAACAGCTGCCGTTGCTCCGAGCTGCGTAACGCGATCGGTGACCCGATCGGCGATTGCCCGCCCGCTGCGTACCTCGACGGTGCGCTGGTTGGGCGAGACTGCGATAAGGACGGAACGCTCGGCTTCGGGCGTCGTCGGGAACAATGCGTCGGCACCCGCTGCCGGATCAGAACCGAGATCACCGATGTACGCGTTGAATCGCACCTTGGTGGCCCGGGTCGCTTCCGTCATCGCGACGTCGAGCGCGACCAGATCCATGGCCTCGAACGGAAGATCGTCGGTGAACGGCTCACCGATGCGATGCACACCGGAAACACGTCCGCTGGACGTGACGACGCTGCCGACCGGCAGGTCCTCGGGCGCTACTGCGAGCGCGGTCGAATGATCACCACTTGCCACTTGCGGACCCTCCGATCAGATCAGCCGAACCGGCTTCGATTGCGTGTGCACTGCCGTGATGGCCACCGCGAACGGTGACCTCGTCGACAGCACTCCACAGCACGGGAGCGTGATCCCACGACTCACCGAGATGGAACGCCGGCGGAACCGGTCCCGGCGTCTTCTTCCCGAGGAAGGACGCAGCCGCGAAGAACGCGGTGATCAAGGCCGGAATCCCAACGTATATCAGTACTACCTCGAGAATGCTCACACCAGATAACGTAGCCCAGAACGCCAGGAAGGAAAGCGTCAGGGCCACAAATTCTCGGCCAATTTCGTTTCGGCGGCGCTGGAACACGACTCAGGCTGCGCCCACACTGAAACAAAGCTCAAGCTGCGCCCACGCCGAAACAAAGCTCAGGCTGCGCCCACGCCGAGATACGGCATCCACGCCGGATGCAATTCCTTGGTTGCCGCGAGCAGACGCCAGTGCGGGCCGGACGGCGGAACCAATTCCGCACGGAGGGTCCACCCGAGTTCGCTGAGCATCTTGTCGGCCTTGCGGTGATTGCAGGGGGCACAGCACGCGACGCAGTTTTCCCACGAATGCCCGCCACCTCTGCTGCGAGGAACAACGTGGTCGATGGTTTCGGCTTTGGCTCCGCAGTAGGCACATCGGAAATGGTCACGATGCATCAGTGCGGCGCGGGTCATCGGAATGCGGGCGCGATACGGAACACGCACGTAGGTGCGCAATCGAATGACCGAGGGAACCTGCACCGACCAGTCCGCAGAATGGACTACCGGGCCTTGTTCGTCCTCGTGGACGGTATCGGCCTTGCCGCAGGCCATGAGTACGACCGCGCGCCGTGCGGGAAGGGCGGTCAGCGGTTCGTAGGTGACGTTGAGCAGGAGCACCCGACGTTTTACCCACTCGGGGACGACGCGATCGGGAGGGAACATCTCGAGGCGAGAATGTTCTTCGGAAAAAAGTGGGTCAGCAGTGTGAGCGAACCCGTCAGGAACAACTTCCAGAACAGCCCCTAACGCGTGGTCGTTCCGCGCGCTAGTGGGCTGGAGTTGTCGGTGATTGCGTGCAGCATGTCGGTTCTTCATACGACCTCCGGGAGACTGCCCCCAAGTTGACCACGGATGATCGCGTTACGCACTCCCATTTCGAACAAAATTGCCAGGACGGCCGGTGAATTTCCGGTGAATGGGTACGCACTCCGACCTGATGCAACCGTCCTCGACCCGGAAACCGACCACTACGGCCGTCAGGCACAATGGAAGTTGCCATGAATGACGTACAGCACGACGTGCAGCAGACCTTCTACGACGCCGTCGGCGGAGCCGAGACGTTTCACAAGCTCACCGCGCGATTCTACGAGGAAGTCGCGAAGGACGAGGTTGTGCGCCCGCTCTACCCCGAGGCCGATCTAGGCCCGGCCGAGCGGAGGATGCGGATGTTCCTCGAACAGTACTGGGGCGGGCCGCACACGTACTCGGAGGAACGTGGGCACCCGCGTCTGCGGATGCGCCACAATCCTTTCGTGATCGGCCCGATCGAGCGTGATGCATGGTTGCGGTGCATGCACGTCGCCATCGCGTCCATCGACGAGAAGACTCTGAGCCCAGTGCACCGCAAGCAGTTGATCGACTACATGGAGATGGCAGCTGCGTCCATGGTGAACTCCGCCATCTGAGCGTCTACTTCGCCTTCGGTCTGAGCATGCGTGCGACTCGGCGGACTGCTCGTACTCCGAACGACACCGTGGGATGCAGGGGTGAACTCAAGATTGCGTGCTTGCGCACGTACTCGTCGACCTCCCACTCCGACCAACTGCCCGCACGGAAGAGTGCGGCATCACCGACTCCCAGGGTTCGCTTCGGGATTCCGTCGGCCTGAACGGTGACCGACCCCTCGATGATGTGCACGATCTCGTCGGCATGGAAGTACCAGCGAAAGCGCCCCTTCGTGCAATCCCAGACGTGCGTGGTCGTGGTGCCGTCTTTACTCACCGACCATTGCGCCGACCGCGCAGCTGGTGTGCCGGAGATTATCCAGTCCCGGTTGATCGGATCATCTTCGAGCAATACGTGATCCAAACTGACCGCTTCGATTGCCGACAAAGTCAAGGCCAAGCCCCCCTGGTTGAATTCTCGATGTTTTCTCCCCCGGCAGTAACATCAAAGTTGCCACATGGTGTCACCGCGTCAATGCAAAGTACACCAAGGCTAGGTAAAGAGTCACGCTTTTGCCGTGTCCAAGTCGTGAGAGTGCCGGACGTTTGGCACTATGAACTGCTGTGAGCACCCCCGCGGATTCGTCCTCTGTAAGCCGGCCCGAAGCCCCGTGGTGGAACGAGGCGGTCTTCTACCAGATCTATCCGCGTTCTTTTGCCGATTCGGGCAGTGACGGGATCGGCGACCTCGGCGGAGTCGAGGAGAAACTCGGCTACCTCGAGCTTCTCGGTATCGACGCGATCTGGTTGAGCCCGGTAATGAAGTCACCGATGGCCGACCACGGCTACGACGTCTCGGATCCTCGCGACATCGATCCCTTGTTCGGCGATCTGGCGACGATGGATTCGCTGATCGCGTCGGCTCACGAACGCGGAATCAAGGTCACCATGGATCTGGTCCCGAACCACACCAGTGATCAGCACGAGTGGTTCAAGGCGGCACTGGCGTCAGCGCCCGGCTCTGTGGAGAGATCCCGCTACATCTTCCGAGACGGTAAAGGTGAGAACGGCAGCGAACCGCCGAACAACTGGCCGAGCATCTTCGGCGGCCCGGCATGGACCCGCGTCACCGAAGCCGACGGAAAACCCGGTCAGTGGTACCTGCACATCTTCGCCAAGGAGCAGCCGGACCTGAACTGGGACAACCCCGAGGTCTTCGACGACCTCGCGAAGACTCTGCGCTTCTGGCTCGAACGCGGAATCGACGGATTCCGTATCGACGTGGCGCACGGAATGGCCAAGCCCGACGGTTTGCCGGACCACGACTGGGAGCTCAACGAGCTCATGCGCAATTCCGACGACGACCCGCGGTTCAACAATCCGGCCGTTCACGAAATCCACCGCGGAATCCGCAAGGTCATGGACGAGTTCCCGGAGGCCATGACCGTCGGCGAGATCTGGGTGAAAGACAACCAGAAGTTCGGCGAATACATCCGGCCTGACGAACTGCACCTCGGATTCAACTTCCGACTCGCAGAAACCGAGTTCTCGGCCGAGTCCGTCCGAGAGGCCGTGGAGAACTCCCTCGCAGCTGTCGCCGAGGTCGGAGGTGTGCCCACGTGGACATTGTCGAACCACGACGTCGAACGTGAAGTCACGCGCTACGGCGGGGGCGAGATCGGGACGCAACGCGCTCGGGCAATGATCCTCGTCGAGCTGGCGCTCCCGGGCGCGAGCTTCATCTACAACGGAGCCGAACTCGGTCTGCCGAACGTCGACCTGCCCGATGACGCGCTACAGGACCCGGTCTGGGAACGATCCGGGCATGCCGAGCGCGGACGTGACGGTTGCCGCGTGCCCCTTCCGTGGGAAGGAACCGAACCACCCTTCGGTTTCACCACCGGCGCAAGCACCTGGTTGCCGATGCCACCCGAGTGGTCGACGCTCACCGTGGAGGCGCAAATCGAGGACGTGGACTCGATGCTCTCGCTTTATCGCGCCGCCCTCGAACTTCGTAGCGCCAGGTCGGAGTTCTCCGGAACCGACATCGATTGGTACGGCAGTCCCCCCGGCTGCCTCGCTTTCCGTCGGCGCGGTGGTCTGATCTGTGCTCTCAACACGACGGAGGTGCCCATCGCGCTGCCGAGCGGGCAGCTGCTACTGAGCAGCGCGCCTCTCGTCGACGGTCAACTGCCCGTCAACGCGGCGGCGTGGCTGATCTGACCGACACTCTCGGACGTCGTCAGGCGGCGGCCCCATTGCACCAGTGGTGGCCGCCGTCTGAACTCCTACCGTGCAACCATCAGCGGTATCGAACCTCCGCGGTGACGGTAGATCGAGCCGAATCGTGCATCGAGGCGCACCCAGGATTTGCTTGCCCGCACCCGAACCAACTCCGACGCGTCGATCTGCTCGAGATCGATGTCGGCAGTCATCGCTTCGGATCCGGCGTGCGGAACGAATCCCATTGCGGTCAAGGCAAAAATAACTCGCATCGAGATCCCGACCGTGCCGGACGGACCACTGACCTCGAGTACGTCCTGATCGAGCAACGACGCCGGCGGACCGTGACTGCTGCCATGCTCCTGGGCCAAGGCGTTGCCCCGCTGGGCCAGTTCGATCAGCACCCGGGCGGGTACGTCGTCCAGGTGCTCGAAGCCGTCCGTGGGCGGCAACGCCCCACGCCACGCCGAATCCATGGCGAACCCCGGATCGATCAGCTCACCCGTTGCCTGCTCCACGGCAGCGAGCAATTGATCCCCGGCAGCCGAGGTGTCGTCGGGGTTGATGGTGCCCGCCACGGTTCGCGTTGCCAGAGCGTCGAAACCCGTTGGTGCCCAGACACTCAGGTGGGCATCTCCGCGTCGACGCATCCGGATGACCGTGGACTCGTCCAAGCGCAGCGCATGACCGATGAAGCCGGCCAAGTTCCTTCGCTCGGACTCCTCGGGCACGGTCAGTACACGTTCATGCACGTTGCCAGCTCTCCAGGTACTCGCGCTCAGGGCCGCTGAGACGGCGCAGACGTTGTGTGTCGATGTCGAAGGCCGCGATCTGAGTCGACGCCACGATGGACGGCGGGAAGCTGAGATCGGCGCCGCGCGGGCGAACTTCGTACGCGATGGTGAAGTCCACCGCGCGCACCTTTTCCACCCACATGAAGACGTCGAGCGGTGAATCGTCGTGCCGCAGTTGGCCGCGGTACCGCACATGGAGATCGGCAATCACGGCCCCGTCACGCAAGGTGACCGTCGGGCGTGAGTCTTCGAACAACCAAGGAATCCGCGCCTCTTCGAGCAACGTCACCATCCGTGCATGGTTGATGTGCTGGAAGGCATCCATGTCGGACCACCGAACCACTACTTCGGCGTGGAATCCTTCGCTCAACGTCCTACCTCCGATCGGGTGCCCATGCTGCGCACCATGCTACGAACCTGACGCGCCGCCACCGAGAGCGTCGCGAGGTCAAGCGTCCCAGACTCGAAGATCTCGACGAGAGCTGCCCTCGCCCGGCTCAGGCGCGAGGCGTTGGTCGATTCCCATTCGTCGATCTTTTCCTGCGGCGACTCCCCCGGCTCGCCGCCCGCCAGAACCTCCATCGTGAGCTGCCGAAGCGAACTGTAGAGGTCGTCTCGCAACGCGAGCCGCGCGAGCGAGTGCCAACGATCGCCGCGCTCGAGTCCCGAGACCGCGCTCAGCAACCAGTCGATTCCCAGATGCGCGTCCAAGGCGTAGTACAGCTCCGCGACTTCGGTGATGTCGTGATCTGCGATGTCGGCGATATCCGCGATGTCGAGCAGGCAGTAGACGTCGAGCAGCCGGAACACGTCCAGCGCCAACGCTTCCGGAGCCCCACGGTCGATCACCGACTGCGCGCGCACCAGCAGATCGTCGAGCTGATGGCCGGCGAGCAGTCCGGGAACCAGCGGGGCCGTCGCCCGATACGCTGCCGAGTAACGCGCAACCTCGGCGCCGACTGCGATCGGCTGGGGCCGATTGGCCAGGAACCATCGCGACGCCCGGTCGAGCAGTCGGCATGATTCCACGATCAACTCGTTTTCGATCTCTGCACTGACGCCCGCCGAACGGATTCGCGACCACACCTCGTCGAGTGCAAAGACCTCCCGCACAGCGGCGTAGGCACGAATCGAGTCTGTACTGCTCGCTCCGGTCTCCTCGGCCAAGCGGTAGGCGTAGGTGATTCCGCCGTTGTCGATCACTTCGTTGACGAGCATCGTCGCAACGATCTGCCGACGCAACGGGTGGGCCTTGATCTCCGTTTCGAACCGATCGCGAACAGCGGTCGGGAAGTACTGCGGGATCTGCTGGGCGAAGAAATCGTTGTCCGGCAACTCGGTTGCGAGTAAATCGTCCTTGAGTGAAAGCTTGACGTGCGCCGTCAGCGTCGCCAGTTCCGGCGACGTCAGACCCACACCGGCCTCGAGTCGACGCTCGATCTCCTTGTCGGTCGGCAACGCCTCCAGCTTGCGGTCCAGGCCACGTGCCTTGCTCAAGTCCGTCAACTGACGCCGGTGAACACCGAGCATCTGCGGCGCGGTCACCCGCGAGATTCCGAGCAGAGCATTCTGAGCGATGTTGTCCGCCAACACCAATGCGGCCACGTCATCGGTCATCGACGCCAGTAGCGGATTGCGTTCCGGTGACGGCAGCAACTGCGAGCGCACGAGCGAATCGAGAAGGATCTTGATGTTCACTTCGTGATCGGAGCAGTCGACGCCGGCCGAGTTGTCGATGGCGTCGGTGTTGATGTGACCGCCGTTGGCGCTGAACTCGATTCGTCCCAGAGCCGTCACGCCGAGGTTGCCACCTTCGCCGATCACCTTGACCCGCAGATCTTGACCGTCGACACGTACGGCGTCGTTACTCTTGTCGCCAACCTGCGCATTGGTCTCGGTCGACGCTTTGACGTACGTACCGATTCCGCCGTTCCAGAGTAGGTCCACGGGCGCGGACAGGATCGCTTGCATCAACTCCGGCGGAGAGAGCTTCGTGACTCCCTCGGCCAACCCCAGTGCGACCCGAACGCTTTCGGCGATCGGGACCGACTTGACCGTGCGATCCCAGACCCCGCCGCCTTCACTGATCAGGCTGGTGTCGTAGTCGGCCCACGACGACCGAGGTAACTCGAAGAGCCGTTGACGCTCCACGAACGAACTCGCTGCGTCAGGGTTCGGATCGAGGAAGATGTGTCGATGGTCGAACGCGCCCACCAGTCGGATGTGGCGACTGAGCAGCATTCCGTTGCCGAACACGTCACCGCTCATGTCGCCGACGCCTACCGTCGTGAAATCCTCGGCCTGCGTGTCGACACCGAGTTCCCGGAAGTGCCGCTTGACGCTTTCCCAGGCGCCCCGGGCGGTGATACCCATGCCCTTGTGGTCATATCCCACGGAACCGCCGGAAGCGAACGCGTCGCCGAGCCAGAAGTCGTACTTGGCGGCAACCGAATTCGCGAGATCGGAAAACGTCGCCGTGCCCTTGTCTGCGGCGACGACGAGGTAGCGGTCCTGATCGTCCTTGCGTACCACTCGATCCGGCGTCACAACTTCGCCGGTGGCGGCGTGCACGTTGTCCGTGATGTCGAGCAATCCGGAAATGAACGTGGTGTAGCAGGCCTTGCCGGTTTCCAGCGTCGCTGTTCGATCAGCGGCCGGATCGCCCGTCGGCAGAGGCGGATTCTTCACGACGAAGCCGCCTTTGGCGCCGACCGGGACGATCACCGCGTTCTTGACGGCCTGCGCCTTCACCAAGCCCAGCACCTCGGTCCGGAAATCCTCGCGCCGGTCGGACCAGCGGAGCCCGCCGCGCGCGACGGCGCCGAATCGCAGGTGCACGCCTTCGACCTCGGGCGAGTACACGTAGATCTCGAAAGCCGGCCGCGGCTTGGGCAACTCGCTGATCCGTGAGGGATCCAGTTTGACCGACAGATAGTCACGAGAACGACCATCGGCGTCGACGACGTAGAAATTGGTACGCAAGGACGCCTTCACCAACGAGAACATTCCACGCAGAATGCGATCGGCATCCAAGCTGAGTACCTCGTCGATGGATGCACGCAACTGCTCGTCCAATTCCGCGACGCGGATGTCGTCCTGTTTCTCGGGGTCGAACATCGCCTCGAACAACTGGACCAATGCAAACGCGGTCTGCGGATGCGTGAGTGCGATTCCTTCGATGTGGAACTGACTGTACGGAAATGTGGCCTGCCGCAGATACTTTGCGTATGCGCGCAGCACCACGGCTTGACGCCAGGACATACCGGCGCGTAGCACCAACTCGTTGAATCGGTCAGCTTCTGCCCGGCCGAACCAGACTGCACCGAACGCGGCTGTGAACCGCTTCTGGACCTCGGTCAGCGGGGCGGTACTGGTCTCGAGTGGCACCTGCGCATCGAGGTCGATCTCCACCGACGCCCGAAGATCCGCCGGTACCGACAGTCCGAAATCGTAGATCCAGCACTGAACGCCGTCGAGGCGCTGTACGACGTGCGGCCGCTCGTCGAGAACTTCGACGCCGAGTGACTGCAGCACCGGCAGGACCTGGCTCAACGAGATACCGTCGCCGCCGACGAAGAGGGTGAAGCGCCAGGCGCCAGGCGCGGAGTCGACGGCGCGATAGAGCAGCACGTCGATCGCGCCCGGTGCCAACGCCTCGAGCCTGGCGATGTCGGCGAGCGCCCGCGACGGCTCGAAGTCCTCTTTGTATCCGTCCGGCAGTACCCGCGAATACCGCTGCACCAGTTCCGGATCCACACCCGGACTTTCGCGAACAAGGTCGTTGATGCGGTCGTCCCAGCTACGACTGACTTCGGTCAACAGCGCCTGAACTCGCTCGCGGTTGGCCTCGGAGACATCGAGATGAACCGGTTCGCTGGCCGGATCGCGCCGGATCGTCACGTGCAACAACGCAAGATCGTTCTCGGTAACCCGGGCGGTGTAATCGACTGTGCCTGGTCCGAATTCGCGCCACAACAGGCTTTGCATCGCCAGTCGCACCCGCGTCGTGTACCGGTCGCGAGGTAGATACACCAGGCAGGATACGAAGCGGCCAAACGTGTCCTCGCGGACAAAGAGTCGCACCTGCCGACGCAATCCGATGCTGTGCACGGCGTGCACGGTCTCGAACAAGGTCTCGGCATCGCTCGAGAACAACTCGGTGCGCGGGAACGACTGGATGACCTCGAGCATCGCCTGACCGGAGTACGAATGCAGGTCGACACCGGCACGCGCGATTACTTCGCGGACGCGGCGCTCGATCAGGGGAATCGCGAGGACGTTCTCGTGGAGGGCGACAACGGTGAACACTCCCAGGAACCTGTGCTCCCCCACGATGTTTCCGTTGTCGTCGAGGATCGAGACGCCCACGAAGTACGGGTAGACAGCGCGGTGCACCGTGGCGGGGAACGATCCCTGAGTCAGGACCAGAAGCGGTCGATCCGGGAGATCTGCGACGGGAGGCAAGCTCATCGGGCCCTCGGTGACCGCGTCGGAGCGCAGCACACCGAGTCCACTACCCGCGACCGTACGTGATCCGTCCTTCGTGCCCTCGAATCGCCGGTACCCGAGAACGGCGTAATTTCCGTCGGCCATCCACCGCAGCAGTCGAGCGGTGTCGGAGAACTCTTCGGGGGTGATCCTGCCGGAGGCGGTTTCGGCGGCGCTCGCCAACTCGTCGGCAACGCGCAGTTGCAATGCCTTCATGTCCGGGGTGTCGCCAACCACCTGACGGACGTCTGCGAGTACTTTGCCGAGGTGCGCTTCGATCGCGTCGAGCGCGGAATCCTCGACTTCGGAATCCAACTGGACGTGCATCCAGGATTCTTGGATACCGCTGTCGCCCAAGGACATCAGATTGCCAGCGCCATCGCGTTCGACGGTCAGGATCGGGTGGGCGAATTGACTGATTCCCACACCTTGTCGGTTGAGCATCGCCGTGACGGACTCGACGAGCAACGACATGTCGTCGGTGACGATCTGAACAGCAGCGCCGAGCCCCTCGGATCCTGACGGGCGGTACACACGCCATACGGCCGTGCCCGGTGTCCGTTGCCGCCCGAGCGCAAGATGCGCGAGCAGGACTCGATCCGATCGACCGTTGATGACGTCGTCGCTGTCACCCTCGTCGATATGCGTGAAAAAGGCCTCGCGAAGACGCGTCAACAACGTCGCTTCGTCGAGGCCTGTGCCCTGCTGCCGTACACGGTCTGTCATTCCTGGCTCACATCCTTGTGGGTTCTGATCGCCGCGACCAATCTCTGACTCGAGACTAGCCGCGGCAACCAGCACCTAGGGTGAACTGAGAAACGAAATCTACGATGTCGTCATCTGAACAAGCGATGCTTCGAGCACCGCGCGTTCGCTGTCCGCCAGCGGTCTGGACTTTTCGGACACCGTGTCGAATCCGACCATCAACGCGTCGCCGAATGCGCATTCGACACCCGCGTTGTCACGGATGATGTGACGAACCGTGAACGAGGAAGTCCCGACGTGAGTCGTGAAGATCTCCACGTTCAAGGGACCGGACCGATCGGTGACCGGCCTGAGGAACTCGATGGTCATCTTTCGAACCACGAGGTATCCCGGCCGGCCGCCGAGCGGCGCCAGTTTCGCTTCCAGGAACTGGATGCGAGCTTCCTGCATGTACTCGACGTAACGCGTGTTGTTGACGTGACCCAACCGGTCGGAATCGCCCCACCGGACCTGGATCTGCGCTGTGTATACGTCGGACACCGGATCAGTCCCTGGTGAGCTTGCGGTGAGTGACGCGGTGCGGGCGCGCGGCGTCGGGGCCGAGTCGCTCGACCTTGTTCGCCTCGTAGCCCTCGAAGTTGCCTTCGTACCAGTACCAGGCTGCCTCGTTGTCGCCGAAGCCACCTTCCCACGCGAGGATGTGGGTACAGGTGCGGTCCAGGAACCAGCGATCGTGCGAAATCACGACGGCGCAGCCGGGGAACTCTTCGAGAGCGTTCTCCAGCGAGCCGAGGGTTTCGACGTCGAGGTCGTTGGTGGGCTCATCGAGCAGGATCAGGTTGCCGCCCTGCTTGAGCGTCATCGCCAGGTTCAGGCGGTTGCGCTCACCACCGGAGAGGACGCCGGCCGGCTTCTGCTGATCGTGGCCCTTGAAACCGAACGAGCTGATGTACGCGCGCGACGGGAACTCGGTCTGGCCGACGACGATGAAATCGAGCCCGTCGGAGACTGTTTCCCAGACCGTCTTCTTGGGGTCGATGCCGGAACGGTTCTGGTCGACGTAGCTCAGCTTGACCGTCTGACCGATCTTGACCTCACCGGCATCAGGCTCTTCGAGACCGACGATGGTCTTGAACAGCGTCGTCTTACCCACACCGTTGGGGCCGATGACGCCGACAATTCCGTTGCGCGGCAACGTGAACGAGAGGTCCTTGATCAGAACGCGCCCGTCGAAGCCCTTGTCGAGGTTCGAGACCTCCACGACCACGTCACCCAGACGCGGCGGTGCCGGGATCTGGATCTCGTCGAAGTCGAGCTTGCGGGTCTTCTCGGCCTCGTTCGCCATTTCTTCATAGCGATCGAGACGAGCCTTGTTCTTGGCCTGACGTGCCTTGGCGCCGGAACGAACCCAGGCGAGTTCGTCCTTGAGGCGCTTCTGCAGCTTCTGATCCTTCTTGCCGGCAACTTCGAGGCGTGCAGCCTTCTGCTCCAGGTAGGTGGAGTAGTTGCCCTCGTACGGGTACAGGCGTCCGCGGTCGACTTCACAGATCCACTGTGCGACGTGATCGAGGAAGTAACGATCGTGGGTCACGGCGAGGATTGCGCCGGGGTAAGCAGCGAGGTGCTGCTCGAGCCACAGGACCGATTCTGCGTCGAGGTGGTTGGTGGGCTCATCGAGGAGCAGGAGATCGGGCTTGCTCAGCAGCAGCTTGCAGAGTGCAACGCGTCGCTTCTCACCACCGGAGAGGTGGGTGACCATCTCTTCCGGCGGGGGGCAGCGCAGGGCGTCCATAGCCTGCTCGAGCTGCGAGTCGATCTCCCACGCGTCTGCGTGATCGAGCTTCTCCTGCAGTTCGCCCATCTCTTCCATGAGCTCGTCGGAGTAATCCGTGGCCATCAGCTCGGCGATCTCGTTGTACCGCTTGAGCTGGACCATCGTCTCACCGAGGCCGTCCTCGACGTTCTCGCGAACGGTCTTGGTCTCGTCGAGCTCCGGCTCCTGCATGAGGATGCCGACGGTCGCGCCCGGAGCCAGGAAGGCCTCGCCGTTGCCCGGCTGGTCCAGTCCGGCCATGATCTTGAGGATGCTGGATTTACCAGCGCCGTTCGGTCCGACGACACCGATCTTCGCGCCGGGGTAAAAGCTCATCGTGACGTCATCGAGGATGACCTTGTCACCGTGCGCCTTGCGCACCTTCTTCATCGTGTAAATGAACTCAGCCATGACCGCCAGCCTATCGGTGTTTGTCCTATAACCCACATTGCGCGTTGGCGCTCACACTGATGCGGGTGCTGCGGACAGTCCGAGGTCATCGACCAGATTCGTCGACATGCTTCTCGACCCCCACCAAAACCGCGATTGGGCGACTGCCAAGTGCCCCCGGACGGCTCAGATCATTGCCCGGTGGATGCCCTTCGGTTCGCCGCCGAGCTCCGAGAGCGTCGACGAATGGAAAATGGAACCGGGCACGTGAATCGCATGCGCCAGACCGGCATGAGCATCACGCCAGAACCGCTGCATCGGCGTGCTCAACTGCAAAGCGCCACCACCGGAACGAGCAAATATCTCGTCCACCGCCCGCACCGCACGCCACGCCGCAGCAGTCTGCGTACGTCGACCGATCGCACGAAGCTCGAACGAAACCTCCTGCCCCTTCTCCGTCATGTCCCAGAAACGATCCACCGTCTCCAAAATCGCAGCCCGAGAAGCAGCGATCTCGGCAGCCGCCTCACCGATCGCGAACAGCACATACGGATCTTCCTTGATCGGAACACCACTGACCGTCACCCGCTCACGCTGCGCAGCCATGTTGCACGCCAACGCACCTTCGGCGATACCGATCAACGACGAGGTGATACCGAGCGGGAAAATGCACGAGAACGGGAATTTGTACAACGTCTCCGTACGACCCGCTTCCTTCCACGCGGTCCCGTCGAAAACCTTTCCGGCATCAAGAGTGCGGTAGGTCGGCAGGAACGCGTCCTTGACGATCAGATCCTTCGAACCGGTTCCACGCAGCCCCACGACATTCCAGCTGTCCTGGTCGATGTCGTAATCGGAGCGCGGCAACAGCACGTGCAGAATCTTCGGCGGCATCAGCGGCTTACCGGACTCGTCACCGACCATCGCACCGATCATGATCCAGTCACAATGATCGGTACCGGACGAGAACGACCAACGACCGTTGAGGATGTACCCACCCTCGACCGGCCTCGCAACACCCATCGGCGCATACGGCGACGCCATCCACGTATCGGGATCGGTTCCCCACACCTCTTCCTGAGCCTTGCGGTCGAAGAACGCAAGCTCCCACGGGTGGACACCGACGATGCCGCTGACCCAGCCCGTGGCACCGTCCATCGCACCGATAGCCATTGCCGTCTCGGCGAATTCACGCGGATGCGCCTCGAACCCACCGAACTCCTTCGGCTGCAACATCCGGATGACGCCAGCGTCGCGCAGTCGCTTCGCGCTGCCGTCCGTCAAGCGCATCAGCTTGTCGCCCTCGACTCCGTCGGCGCGGATCTCGTCGGCGAACTGTGAGATGTTGTCCAGAACCTGACCCATGATCTTTCCGCCTCCACTGATAGTCGATCAACGACCATTAAAGTAGAACACGTTCTAGAAACTTGCGGAAGTGAAATGGCCGACATTTCTTGCACTCACACGGTCTGCAGTTCCGACGGGAGTTCGACGGCGTCGCTACCCGAGGCCGCAAGCAACTGCGCGTAGCGCCCGCCTTGTTGCACCAGTTCGTCGTGGGTGCCCTTTTCCACGACGACGCCCTGGTCGAGGACCGCAATGAGGTCCGCATCTCGAACCGTGGAGAGTCTGTGTGCCACAACAAGAGTGGTACGTCCGACCATCAGTTCGTCGAGTGCGTCCTGCAGCGCACGTTCGGTGCGGTTGTCCAGGGCGCTCGTCGCCTCGTCGAGGACGAGGATCGGCGGATTCCGCAGAACTGTGCGCGCGATCGCGATGCGCTGTTTCTCACCACCGGAGAATCGGTAGCCGCGCTCGCCGACCATGGTGTCGTAACCATCGTCGAGACCGGAGATGAACTCGTGGATCTGCGCGATGCGTGCTGCCTGCTCGATCTCGGCGTCGGTGGCGTCGGGTTTCGCGAACCGAAGGTTCTCACGAATCGTCGTGTGGAAGAGGTACGTCTCCTGCGACACCACACCCACCAGGTCGGAGACCGTCGCCAGATCGAGGTCCCGCAGATCGACGTCGTCGATCCTCACCGATCCCGCCGTCGGGTCGTACAGACGTGCGGCCAAATATCCGAGAGTGGTCTTGCCTGAGCCGGTAGAACCGACCAGCGCCAAGGTTCCGCCCGCCGGGACCGTGAGGTCGATGTTGTCCAGAGTCTTGCTGTCGGTTCCCGGGTACGAGAAGTCGACGTGGTCGAACCGAAGTTCACCGGACATCTTCGAGCGGTCGAAACTCTTCGACTCCTCCGGATCCGCGATGTCGATCGGCAGATCCAGGTACTCGAACACGCGGCTGAACAGAGCCATGGAACTCTGCACCTCGACGCCCGTGTTGAGCAGCATCATGGTGGGGCGGAACAATTGTGTTTGCAGCGTGGTGAAGGCGACAAGGGTACCGACGGTGATGGTGTTGCCGTGATCGAGAGTGAAACCAGCAAACCAGTAGACCAATGCAGGCATAGCCGCGAAGGTGATCGACATGGTCGCCATGCGCCACTTGCCGGCCATCATGGCCCGGAGTTCGACGTCTGCGACTTCCGCTGAGCGCTCGGTGAATCGATCCGTCAGGGCCGACTTCGCGCCGGTCGTCTTGCCGAGGAGAATGCCACTGACGGAAAGGGATTCCTCTACCTGCACCGACAGATCACTGAGCAGCTTCTGCCGCTTGCCTGAGATCTTTCGACGCTCGTCGCCGATCTTGCGTGCGATACGGATGAACACCGGCAAGATCGCCAGCGAGAAGATGGCGAGTCGCCAATCCAGAAGGAACAGAGCAACAATCGTGGCTGCCACTGTCGTTGCGTTCTGCGCGATGGACGTTGCCGTATTGGTGACCACCGACTGCATACCGCCGATGTCGTTGGCAATGCGCGACTGAACTTCTCCGGTTCGGGTTCGAGCGAAGAACCCGAGGGACTGATTCTGCAGGTGCGAGTAGACCCGCACGCGGAGTTGGTGCATCAGTTTCTGGCCGATGCTGTTGGACATCCAGGTTTGCGCCACGCCGAGACAGCTCGTGATCACGGCAATGGCGATCATGCCGATGGCCAGAACGCTGACAAGTCCGAGGTTCTTGTCCGGGATCGCCTTGTCGAGCATTTCGCGTAGGAGCAGCGGGCTGCCCAGCGCCACGATCGCGCTGAGTGTGATGACCGCGGTGACGATGGCGATCTGAGTTCGATACGGCGCGAACAGTCCGAGTACGCGCTTTGCCGGTACGGATTCCGCCGGAGTGATCTCGACAGCGGTTCGTTCGATGTTTCGCATGTGATCTGGTTTCACGTTTACCTCCTGGAGGCTTTCTCACCCTAGTTTCATATTGATGAGGTTACCTCACTATGAGGCTGACACCAACAACGCTAGACTGGCGCCATGCATTCCCGAGAGCGCGAACTCACCGATGTCGTGATGTCCGTGGCACGGCTCATCCGCCGACGCCAAGTGGCAGCGCTGGAACCATTCGGCCTCTCACCGTCGCAAAGCCGAGCTCTGCGAGTGCTGACCCGAGTGAGCGAACCGGTTCGACTCGGTTTTCTTGCCGAGCGATTGCGCATAGTTCCGCGGTCGGCGACCGACGTCGTGGATTCCCTCGAAGATGCCGGATGGGTGCGCCGCACTCCCGACCCGAACGATCGGCGAGCAGTGCTGCTCGAGTTGACCGACGCCGGCGCTGCCCTGGCTGCGGACGTCGCGAAGGCTCAGCGACGCGAGTCCTCGGATGTGTTCGACGACCTCGACGAGTCGGAGCGAGCAACTCTCACAGAACTCCTCGAGCGAGTGGACGCGGGGCACGATTGCTCTCGGCCCCGCGACTGCCCGAAACCCTCGGTCTGAGTCCTCACGCAGCGACAGTGTCGACCGTGTTCTCCGTGTTCTCCGCTGACGTCGGCTTGCTCTGACGCTCGATCTTCGAGATGCAACGAGCAAGGTCGGCGCCTACTGCCGTCGCCCGCAGCTCGAGATCGGAACGAGGCACACCCTCCTTGGTCGTGTACTCGTTGGTGCGCAACTCCCCCGCCACCATTACCGGATCACCCTTCATGATGGATGCGCCGACGCCGGTGACCAACCGTCGCCAGCAGCTGACCGTGAGATACAGGGTCGCTCCGTCCGTCCACTCCCCCGTCACAGCGTCTTTGCGACGAGTGTTGCTCGCCATCCGAAAGCTCAGCACCTCTTCACCATTGGTGGTCTGCCGCTTCACCGGATTGGTGATGACGGTTCCGACAACGGTTGCATGCGTTTCGTACATGTCCGATCCCCCTTCGAACTCCAGAACCCGCCAACTGCCACGGGGCCGATCATTGCGTCGGCAGCTTCGATTGTGGAACGGCAAAGGCGTAGAGCAAGAGATCGATTTCGACCTGTGTACAGGTGGGACAGCTGTGGAGAAACAGCACTGCCCGGACCGAATGGCCCGGGCAGTGTCGGAGCTAAGTGCTAGTGGAGGATTCGTCGGATTTCTTCTCGCTGGGCGCGCCGTCGGCAGTGTCCTCGCCGGCAGTCTCCGCATCAGCAGCCTCACGGGGTTTCCACCCTTCGCGGTCTCGCCTGGCCAATTCGGCGAACATCGCGTTGTGTGCGGCGAGGTCGGCGTCGTGGTCACGTTCAGCCGCGCGGTCGGTTCGGCGCGCCGTCCTGCCGTCACTGCGCGACCACTGAACCAGAAGCGCGAGCATGACAACCATGAGCGGGATCTCGCCGGTCGCCCAGGCGATACTGCCGCCCAACTGCTGATCGCCGATCAGGTCGTCGTTCCAACCCAGGCCGAGCGAACGGAAGTACGCACCGCCCATCACAGCGGTGGTGCTCATCAATGCCACACCGAAGAACGCGTGGAACGGAAGTGAACCGAAGACCATCGCCAGCTTGGTCACCGGCTGCAATTGACGCGGTGACGGGTCGATTCCGATCGCTACCCAGTAAAAGAGATAGCCGCTGAGGATGAAGTGCAGATTCATCAGCAGGTGAGCACTGTGCGAGTCGACCGTCGCACCGTAGATTCCGCCGAGATACAGCGCGTAGAAGCCGCCGACAAAGAGAACGGCCGCCACGATCGGGTGGGTGATGAAACGCGAGAACGGGCTGTGCAGCGCAGTCAGGATCCACTCTCGAATGCCGGGCACGCCGTCCTTGCCTGCCGGATCGAGGGCCCGCAGAGCCAAGGTGATCGGCGCACCCAGAACTAGCAGGACAGGGCCCAACATCGACAGCGCCATGTGCGCACCCATGTGAACGCTGAAGACTGCCGGCGCATACTTGCCGACGCCCGAAGACGTGGCGATCAAGAGCACCGCACAACCGCTCATCCAGGCGATGGTTCGGCCGACAGGCCAGGAATCTCCACGCTTGGCCAACTTACGCAGGCCGATGCCGTACAGAATCGCCGCAGCAACGGCAGCGGTGCCGAACATGAGGTCGAATCGCCAATCCGTCACGAACGCCATGAACGACGGCGGGTCCGGAAGGTTGTAACCGAGTTCGACCTCGGGGATCGAGGGAATCGACAGCGGCGGGGGCGGCGGAGTACGACCGAGGCCGATCGCAAGACCGATGGTCGCCGCCATCACGATGCCTTCAGCGCCGGCAAACCGAATCAGAGCAGAGCGACTCTTCGGGTTCTCGGCGAGTGCCGGCAGCGCCCGACTCCGCTGGGCCCAGCCGAAGAACCCGAGGATGATCAGTGCAACGGTTTTGGCGACGATCAGTCGTCCGTACGTCGTGGTGAACACGTCGTCGAGAGGCAGACGGACAATCGCATTGATGACGCCGCTGAATCCCATGACGACGAAGCAGATGGATGCGACCGTCGAAAAGCGTCGGGCGGCGACGTCGGTGTAATCGCCACCGCGTCGGGCGTGTGCCAATAGCGCGAACAGGCCGCCTGCCCAGAGCGAAGCCGCCACGAGGTGCAGGATCAGGCTGTTGGTAGCGATGTCATGCGAGCCGCCCGAAGACGAGTGACCGGTGAGAGCGAGCGGCATCAGTCCGAGGAGACCGATCAGCAGCAGGAGCGGAGTCCACCACCAGCGCAGTGTCAGCCGGGCCAGGATCGCCAGAACAACCGCGATGATGGCCGTCCAACGCCAGGCGCCGGCGATCTCGACCTGATCAAGTCCCGACCACAGGTTCGCCGGTTTGACGGCTTCGGCAAACGGCTGACCCGACGTGTCAGAGAGCGTCAGAGGCACCATCATGAACGAACAGATCGCCCACACGATCGCGGCGTGCGACGCGGTTCGGACTGCTCGATAACCGTCGACGTCGAGGACGCCCGACTTCTGCGGCGGCACGAAGAACGCGGCCAGCAGCAGTGACCCGATCGCGATGACCGCGGCGATCTCCCCCAGTGCCCGCATCGCGGGCAGGCCGTACGTGGTGATCGGGCCTGGATCCGGGATGCCCAGAAGAGTCAGTGCCTGCGACGCGGAGAATCCCACCACAATGGCTGCGGTGAGCCCTGCGATGAGTCCACTGACCACGAATATGGCGGTCGAAGAAGCGGGTGCACCGCTGTGCGGAGTGGACTCCGGTGGGGAATCTGTCGGCGCGAGGTCGGGTGTAGCCATACCTCAAGGGTAGGACCTTCGCGAACCGACTACGACAACGCGTCGGAGTTGGGCGGCGCGCGTCACATCCCGAACCCTCGAGTATGATGTTCCACGCGCCTCCGTAGCTCAGGGGATAGAGCAAGAGCCTTCTAATCTCTTGGTCGCAGGTTCGAATCCTGCCGGGGGCACCAAAGTAGCCAATTTCAAACCTGCGACACGAGTCGTAGGTTTTTCGTTTTCGGTTTCCTCCGTCGCGGACGGGCTCGATTCGGGCACCCCGTCGGCGGCGTCCACTGCACGAGCTACCGCTGCCACTTGGGCGTGATGTCGCGCTGCTACCGCAGCTTCGCTTCCGAGCAGCGTCTTGAAAGGCTCGGCCAACTCGACACGAACCGTATTCTCGTCGACCAATATCTTGACGAAGAACGCCTGATTGAAGAGCCGACGCACCTGTGAACCTCCCGGCAGGGTACCGGCATGTCGGTAGCCCACCGAGCAGTTGACGGCGCAGTCAATAGCACGCCGTAAAGACGCGTCAAACGCATCGAATTGCATGGCCGACGCGTTGAGGCGTTGCTCGATTCCAGCAAGGCCACGTGCAATCCGATCCTGCTCTTGCTTCAGCAGATCGACGGGCACTGCTCCCGCGTAGTGAGCCTGAAGGAGCCGCATTCGCTCACTTTCCAAGCGCTCCTTCTGAGTGCTCAGCGCTCGACGCTCGGTGTCTGCCGCCTGTCGAAATGACTGCAGATCATCATGCACCATGGCTTCGATTTGATCCGCAAGCCGACGGTCGAGCTGCACGGTGCGGTAGTGATCTTCGACTAATTCCTCGACGACCCGGATGAGGACCGCTTTCTGTTGGCAGTTGTTGGTCTTCTGGTGCCGCCCGAGACAGACGAAGTACGGATAGATCCTGCCCGAGGGATTCTTCGCGTTGGTAATTATCAGGCGACTTGAGCATTTACCGCAGAAAACAGAGGATTTCAAGTAGTGAGGAAAGTCGCGTTGCTTCTCCCCTGTTGCGTGGGAGGTGAGCACGTCCTGCACGCGCGACCAGGTCACCTCATCGATGAGTGGTTGGTGTCGACCAGGGTACGAAACCCCTCGATAGACGACTTCACCCTTGTAGTACGGAGTGGTGAGAATTCTGTAAAGACTGTTGTATTTGATCGGCCTACCCGGAGTCCTCGGAGTCGGCCGAGTAGTGAGTCCTCGATGCTCCAGTTCGGCTGCCATAGTCTTGAGAGTCCAGACACCCGTGGCGTATGCGCTGAAAGCCCACGTGATGTGATCAGCCCGCGCCGAAACAACCTCCACAGTACGAACTTCGATGCCTTCCGAGTTGACTTTCCTGACGTTGAGATAGCCCAGAGGAGCTCTGCCTGGCGTCCCACCTGTTTTCGCCTTCTGTTCCATGCCTTTGTGGACTTCGGAGGCAAGATTTCGACTGTAGAATTCTGCGATCGAACTCATGATTCCGTGCAACAGCATTCCCGATGGCGTCTCATCGATGTTCTCGGTCGCGGAAACCAGTTCAGTCCCAGCCTGTTTGATCGCCCAATGTATCTGAGTGTCGTCGAGGCGATTGCGCGCCAAACGGTCAACCTTGTGAACGATGACGTAGTCGACTCGATGATCTTTGAGATATCGCAGAAGCCGCTGTAATTCTGGGCGCGAGTCGGCATGTTTCGCTGACTCGCCTCGTTCGACGAACTCCTCGACGATCATGGCCTCTTTTGCAGCGGCCTTGCGCCTATTCGCTTCACGCTGGGCCGGGATCGAGTACCCCTCCGGATCACCGTCACGTTCAGCTTGTTCCTTGGTTGAGACGCGGATGTACGAAACGGCGGCCTTGCCGTAATCGCCTGCGACCTTGTCGGACTTTTGAGCACTCGCCTCATTCACTGTACAAACTCCTCTGCTGTTAGCGGCGCGAATACAGTTCGTTCGCGGTTAGACGCTGGATATTCCGTTCGCACATGTCGTACGACGTCGTCGATGAGTCCTATTTGTCGCAACCGCACCCCGATCGATTGCTCGCTGACTTGAAACAGGTGCGCCAGTGCATCGGTGTGTTGGATGCCTTCTCCCCACGCTCTTTTAAGTAGTCGCCTCGGGATGAGGAGGCAGCCGGCAAAGTAGTCGGCTGCGCGCTCAGCGTGGGTTGCAGCGGAGACCTTTTCGGTACCGCGGTAAAGATCGGTACTGCGTCCGTGGTCGATGATGTGCTTGTACTCGTGGGCCAGAGTGAATCGCCGTCTGCGCCACGAGTCTGAGCGGCAGAGCTGGATGACCCAGATATGTCGAACTGAGTCCCAGTAACTTGCTCCAGCAACGAGAGTGCTCGTGTAAGCGATCGCGATCTTCGGTAATTCGGTGATGATTTCTGTCGGCGTTGCCCCGCGCGTGATGCCGTGTTGTTCGAGCAGCTTGTTGGCTTGGAGTTCGGCGATGCGCAGTGTTTCTTCGACGGTGATGTCGGCCCGTCGTGGTATGACGGAGCGCAGACTGGCGAGGATGCTCGTATGTTGTGGTTGCTGTGCTGTTCTCATGGTGGTCCCTCCTCTCCCGTCTGCCGGGTTGTTGTTTTGTGTTGGGGCTAATGCTTATTCGTCTTCACCAGCCCGCGGGCCAGTTTCTGGACTGAAGCTGATGCCATGTTTGCGTCCGACTTCGTCGAAGTGCGCTTCGATCTCGCGCATGGCTTCTGGTGAAAGGTGATACTTCGTTCGTAGATACGGGCGCAGGCTGGGTAGTTCCTGTTCGGGCATCCAACCAGCGCTGGCGAACAGGTCGCCGACAGGGATGCCGAGCGCGTCGCCAATCGCCTGGAGTGTCTCTGGTTTCGGGCTGGTGATCTGGCCGGTTTCGATTCGCCAGTAGGTGGCGGCGCTGATGCCGAGGCGGCGACCGACTTCGTTGGCCGACCAGCCGAGAGACTCGCGCTTTTCGCGCAGCGTTTTGGTGAGCTGATAGAGCTGTTCTGGTGTCATTTACGTTGTCTCCGTTCGTAATTCGATTGTAACTCTGCCCGTTGCGTGAATGCAACGGCTTTAGCGTTTTCTACAACGCGAAATGCGTTCCGGGGCAGTTGAATTGGACGGTTCGGTTCCGGTGGCGTAGCGGGCGTTGTAGGCGGCCGGAACGGGGTGTTTTGCCGGGCGGCCCGGCGGAGAGTGACTGGGTTGTCACTCGATCCGCCGGTCGCCCGGACTTATAGGGTGCGCCGAGCTGACGGTCAGTCGGCTGCGGGTGGATCCTCGCCTTTTTCCTCAACTTTCGGGGCTCGCCGTGATCGCGGGCCTCGGGTGCTGTCGCCTGTATCCGGCGGGGTGTCGCCGAACATGCCGGCGATGGCAGCTGCCCGCACTGCCGCGTCGCGTTCGATCTCCTCCCGTGCTCGGTCGGCTTTCGCCATGAGCGCGGGATCGGTTTTCGCTTGCGCGAGGTGGGCAGTGATGGCGAGCAGACCTTCGTCGTTGATGGTCTGCCCGCGCAACTGAGCGACGAAGCTTAGCTGCGCGTGGACGTCCGGCCTGAGCCGGATAGCGAGGGTTTTGAGACCGCTCTCGGGTGTGGACATAGCGCCTCCTCGGTGCTGGTGTGGCCGGTCAACGCGGTTGCGCTGGCAGGTGCGGCCACATGACACCGACGAGGCCGACCGGGCTACGTCACCCGAAGGTGCGAGCGTGGCTGCTGTCTGGTGGCCTTCGCGTCGGACGGAACCGGATACCCGGGAATCGTGACAGCAGAGTCGATCTGGTTGCCCCACGCGTCCCATCCCGGCTGCGTTCGACGGGCGAACAGTTCCAGGTAGGGGCCGGTGCTAACGCGCTCGATGACGGCGTACTGCTCTTCGGGCTTGTGGGAATGGTCCTGCAGCGGGGCGAACATCCAGGTGGGCTGGCTGCGGTAGTTGACCGGTGCCCGCCCCCGCGTGCCGAACAGCAGGTGTTCGGTGGCGTTGCGCAGATAGTTGCCGAGTTGGATACGCGGTTTGACCCATGTCAGTGGCGAGCGCGGCGTGAAGCCCCAGGCTTCCATGACGTCGAAACCGTCGCGCAGGGTCGCGTTGGTGACCCACAACCACAGGTGGGCATTGTCGTCGGCCAGAGCGGCGATGGGCATGTTCTTGATCCGGTCGAGGCCCATGAGGTTGTAGTGGCGGCTGGCGCCACGGCCGCCTTTTTGCTGGATGTCCCATGGTGGGTCGGCAAGGATGGTCCGGTACTTCGTCGGCTTGCCGGGATCGTTGAGTTCACCTGGCAGGGTGTGATGTTCGGTGGGATTGGTGATCATCGGGTACCTCCGTTCTTGATAAGTGGGATCAGTTGGTCGGGCGTGATGACGCGGAACAAGGCGCTGTCGAGCCGTTGGTCCTTGTCGATGGCCTGACGCAAGGCGGTGCAGCGACGTTCGGTCGCTTCCGGGGAGCTGGCCGTCATGATCCAGACCACCAGCGGGAAGACACCGTGCTCGGCTTGCTCGGTTCCCGAGCGGTAGTAAACGTCGTAGTCGTGACATTTGCGTAGCAGCGTGGGTTGATGCTCGGTACCGAGATCAACCTCGATAAACCAGCTGGTGGTGAAGGCGCTGTCGTGGTCGGTGGCGGTCTCGGCGAACAGGTCCGGCTTGAGCGTTAGACGTGCGCCGCCGAGCCCGAGATGCCGCCGCCACGAGGCTGGTTCGATGTCGCAGCGCACTAGTTCGCACTGGCTCGCCCTGCTCGCTTCCAGTAGCTCGATATGGGTTTCGGCGACGGCGAGGGTGTGCCGAAGGAAGGTCGGGCTCGGACTGCTGAACCGGCGACGCGAAGTGCGGCCGCTCTCGCGTCGCAGGATCCGGTCACCGACGACATCGACGTGGTAGACCAACCCGCTGCTGCCAGCCCGGACACCGCCGATGCGCCGCTCCAACGAGGCGAGGAATCGCCGAGAGCGCAGCCGCCCCAAGGTACGCCGAGCCAGTACTGGTCCGGAGGTATCGGCGTGGCCGGCAAAGTGCAGCCGGGTGATCTGCGCAGTGGTCAGGAAGCGGTGTGCGGCGACGGATCTCAGTACTGCCCAGTCTCGCTCGCTGAGGCGGTCGGCAATCGAACTGAGGTCGCGGGTCCGTGTCCGCGCGGGCTGGTCGCGCGCTGGTGTGCTGCCAGGTTTGGCAGCATCAGTCCCGTCCCGTACAGGGGTGGATTCAACTGTGACCGGCGCAGATAACGGGGTGGATGTCGACGCGAACGAACCAGCGACTGCAACACCATCATTCAGGTGGTTCGTCTGATGCGTGTCGGTCATGAGCGCCTCGCTTTCCGTCCATGTCCAGCGGTTGGCGCTCCCTGAGTGGGCTGGTGGACGTGATCGAGAAGATCGGCGAACCCGGCTTCGATGTCGTCCAGCGGCTGGCCGTAGCGTGCACGGCTGAGCTGTCGTATCTCCTCGGGATCGCTGGTGATCGGAGGCGGCGGGAGGGTGATCCCCGACGCCCACGGTTGGACGGAATTGTCTCGAACCAGTCGGGCGTAGATGTGGTGGGCAGGCAGCGCACTGAAATCTTCCGCCTTCAGCGCTGATTGCCCGGCTGCCATGTCGCGGGCGTCGCCGGACGCCAGTTGGAACGTGATGCGGGAACGGGCGTTGTTACGGAAGGCGTCGAGCATTGGTTTCGGCAGCTGCATCTGGAACTGGTGAGCCAGATGCATTCCGCAGCGCAAACTTCGCGCGGTTGCCAAAACATCGCCGAGATCAGTGGGCAATTTTAGGTAATCCTGTGCTTCGTCGATGAAGACCATGACCGGCTCCCGCTCGGCTTCCGGTATTGACACCCGCTCCCTGATGGCATCCCACAGATTCGCAACCACCAGGGCCCCGAGCAGCTGCGCCACCTCCGGGCCGAGGATCCCTTTCTGTAGGGGGACCAGGAGGACTTTTCGTTCGGTGAGCACCTGCCGGATGTCGAAACGCGGAGCCTGCTGGGCGAGGACGGCTCGTAGTTGTTTGGTGAGCAGTGGCCGTAATTTGTTGGCGAGTGGCGCGACCACGGTGGCCGCTGCGTCTGGTGAGAGCGACTCGAACCACTGCCAGAACGGCCCACTGGAAAATGGATCGTCGCGCATGGCGTGCTGCGTCAGCGAGCGGCGGAATCCGGGGTTGGTCAGGAGCAGTGGCACCATGATGAGGGAGGCGTCGTCGCGGCGAGCCAGCACCGTCAGGCAGTTACGCAGAATATCGGCCGAGCGCGGCCCCAGACTGTCCCCGTAAAGGGCACTCAGTGTCCCGAACATCGAATCAGCGATCAGCTCGGGACTCCGTGCGGCAGACGATTTGTCGGTCGAGCGCGCCAGGACGTTCAGCCCGACGGGTGCGCCGTCGAGCGGATCGAGCACGACGACGTCATCGCGGCGACTATCCGGGATGCGCGCGAGCACGTCGTTGACCAGATCCTTCGGTTCGATCACGACCACCGGACGTCCGGCTTCGAGATCCTGCACGATGAGATTGAGCAGCAACGTGCTCTTACCAACCCCATTCGGCCCGACGATCCAGCTGTGTCGAAGTGCGTCGGTGACGTTGTAGCCGATCGCGGCGTCGCCGCTCCCGGGCGCGGTGGCGGTGGCCAGGACGCGCTCACCCGATTGCACGGCCGCGCTGGGGCGCAGCGGCTTCGGATGGCGTGGCGGCTGGCCGGGGAACGGTTCGTCGCTGTCGGAAATCGGCCACCCGGTCAGCACCGCGACCTCGGAGACGCCCAGCGGGATCGATCGGGTGAACAACGCCCACGTCGGACGCGGACGATTGATCCGCCGCGCCTTCTCCGGTGCCAGCCGAAAATGCACACCTGGCGCTTCGACAGTGCCCAGCGCAGTGGCAAGCCCGAGCAGCAGCACCTTGCGGCGCTCCTCGGTCGGGGCGTGAACGCCGAGACGGACGCTTGCCAGAAATCCGTGCTGGCCGAGTTTTCGCAACAGCGTCTGACGGTCACGCGGCGATTCGGTCTGAACGCCAACGAGCAGCTTGCTCACCGGCGACTGGCCGAGCTTGGCTGGTTCCGCGGCCGGCACCGCCGGTCGGTGGCGAGGGCCGAGCACCAACTGCAGCACCAGCCGCTCTCCGCGCTGCACGGCGGTCAGGGCATGGAGGATTGCTCGCCCTGACGCCACCCGATCGGTCGGCTCCAGCGGCCGACCGGGGTGGTCGAGGCTGAGCCGACGGGCGGTGGTGACGGGGCTGCACTCGTCCGGGTCGAACTTGGTGACGACTGAGCCGGGAACCAATTGCTCGACGGCTCTCGCTACGGCCGCTGCGTGACGTAGTTGGCTCCCGACCAGGTAGTCGACACCAACCACGTCAGCGCGGGCTTCAAGGATCAGCTGCGGGGCATGGCGCTGGGCAGCCCACTGCCGGAGCAGCGCCGACACCGCATTCTCAGGCAGCGGCTGCGGGAAGAAGATGTGTTGCCAGACCAGCGAGTCCGCCGTCAGGCCCTGATTGGGCCTATCTTGCATCACTGCGCACCTCCCCGTTCAGTCGGCGTCTGCGTGCTCGGCATTCCTTGGGTGCCGGGAGTGGCGGGCGGGGTGTTCATCTCGGCCTCCGCCATCGCCAGTGCGATGACGGCACGGCTCAGCTTGCGGAGATCCGGTGGATCCCGGCGAACCGAGCGCACCGTGATGTGTCGTTCTGCCTTTACACTGCCGCGTCCTTTGCGTCGGTGATTTGGTCGTCCTGTTTTTGACATAACTGTCCCCTTTCATGATTTTTTGATGAATTCGATACGCGCCAATTCTTCGCGCCTCGTTGCCATTGTTTTCGTGCAATGGCGGTGTCTCTACTATCTATTGCATCAATGCAATAGACAATGAGGTTTGCTCATTTAACAACACCGAAAACAACGAGCTTTCTCGATGGCGACGTTTCCGAATTACCAGCGATTTCGTGTTGCGCGAATGACAACAACTGCGATGATTCCGCCGACCGAGATGATTCCCGCGATGAGCAGCAGCCACGGCCAGATCGACTGAATCAACGCGACCGCGAAGTACAGCGCGATGACCGCCAGCAGAATCCGAAAACACCCTGCAACTACTCGCTCCGCAAGGCCCGTCGACTCATTACTCACAATGACTCCTCGACGCGGTTCACCGGGAGCCGATCGGATCGCAGTGTCTGCTGCGCCGCCGCGAACGCCATCTCGATGCGGCGCACAGCGGCCGCTGCATCGGCATCGATTCGCAGGAGCTCACGCTCGGTCTCGCGACGCAGCAGCTTCCGCTGCCGACGTTGCTCGTGGCGGCGTCGGAGGGCGACCATCACCCAGTCGAATGCCGTGACGATGAGGATAACGACATCGAACATCGCGTAGGCGATGACGGCGATCGACACGATGAGCGCAACCGCTGCCGCCGGGTCCGCGATCACGTCGGCCACTCGCGGACGAAATCGAGCACAACCCCAGAGACGGTTTCACTCAAGTGGCGAACATGAGCCGCCTCTGCAGTCGCCGAAGGGTCACACGCCTCGGCCTTACGCTTGAGAGCTTCGACGAACGCAACCGTCCTCGTGAGAACCGAATTCAGCAGATCGCTGGGACGGCCGTGACCGTCGACTACGGACGTCCTGATCCGATCGTCGTCCGCCGACTCGGCAGCGTTCATGCCCGAAACCCGTTCACCTCGTGGCCGACGAACGTGGCGTACGTATCGACGATGTGATTCAGGCGATTCATGGTGGTGGGATCACCGTCGGCCTGAAACATCGCCTCACGACTGAGCATGGCGGTCGTTTGCATACCCAGAGCCGCCACCATTCCAGCCGCCTGGACGCGGGTGCCGGCGACGAGGCCGCGAGCGACCTCACGGTTCTGCAGTTTGGAGAGCTCTTTGCCTTCGGCGCGGGTGAACGTCTCGGGGATCTGCGTGGAAAGCGATTGGTTACTACGGGGAGAAATCTGGGACATGGGCGGTACTTTCTGTCGGATGGGATCGCGGGTGGCGAACCGTGAATGTGACAGAAACGACCGTATCTGCGCAGATCAGAGGAAGAAAAGCATGAGCGTGATAGCACTCGACAACCTCTTGGCAACGATAGAGTGGCGCAATGAGCGACGAGTTCTACCCCGAGAACCTGATGCCAATGGCTTCCCAATTGGAGATTCGGTACCACCGCTTCTCCGAACTCCGCGAGCAGGTACTACTCGACTATGGCTACAACACCGCACGTGCTTACTGGAGTGACCTCGACAGCATCTGCATCTGGGCACTCGAACGGGACAAAGACCCACTAGACCTGACAGAGAGGGAGATCCGGCAGTATGTGGCCTTGTTGCGCCGACGCAAGTACAGCGAAAACACAATCCGAAGGCGAAAGACAGCACTACGAAAGTTATACTTGCGCCGACCCGATAGAGATTATCCGAGGCAGGCACTCCAGAATCTTGCACGCAACTCACACGATAGTTGATTCCAGCACTTCGACGCGGCGTGGCAGACGATAGGGTTACACGTTTGCATGCGTCGCAGTAATATTTCAACAGAATAGCGAAGATCTACCACGGGTACGCATCTTGTGTTATTTTAATGGCATGGGCATGTCCTCAACAGAACTCGATCAATTAGTCGCGCCTTTGTGGGAATTTCTCTCACCAAGTGTGAGCGCAGACGGCCTCTATGATTGCATATTCGTCATGGGTGGTGCCGACTTTGAGATCCCAAGGAAAGCTGCTGAATTATGGAGAAAGGGACACTCGCCCATCGTGCTTATCACTGGCGGGCACGGGCCGTTCAGCGGTCACTTCGATCGCTCGGAAGCTGAGGTGTTCGCTGAAGAAATGCGCAAGGGAGGAGTGCCCGACTCAAGCATTATTCTTGAGCCTCACGCGTCGAACTCAGGAGAGAATGTAAGGTTGGGCATGGGTGCGTTGTCATCGGCAGGAATACCTACCCATCGAATAGCGGTCGTATCCAAACCCTTTATTATGCGTCGTTGTCTTGCCACTTTCGCAAAGCAATTTCCTGAGGTTCAAGTAGATCCAGTTCCCCCTATTGGGAGCCCAAGCGAATTCCTTGACAGAGATTCGGCGAGTTTTGTTACGCGGCTAGTTGGCGAGATCGAAAGGCTCCGCGATTATTCAGGACTGGGCTTTACGGTCCCAGTCGAGATCCCTCGCGAGGTCAGTGAGTGCGAGGTAAAAATAAGGGCTACTATTGCGGCGACCGAATACGGCGAGCATAATGACACTCCGTAGAGTTCGTAGAGCCATTTTTTACCTTGCTAACTTTGCCTTAATCGCCTCACTATTACTCCTATTCAACCTCGCAGTGTTTGTTGATCGCAACCCGGCGATGAATGATTTATGGGCGGCAAGTGCGTCCATGCTTGGGACTGTAGCTACCCTCGGAGGTCTTTTCGCAGCCGTGTATTTCGTAACACTGAACGGAAGACCCACAGGTCCCGGGAATAGTGCACTGCGCTCGATGTACCCAACACTTGAAGTTCTAGCTATGTTAGCCTCACTGTCTGTCGCATGCATTATTGGAACTGGGAGTATCTTGCTGCTTCTCTCCGGAGCTCATACGTCTGCCATCTATTCACTTGTGAGGATTCAAGTAGTATTTACGGTTTACATTTCAATGCTCGTTCTTGTAGTGGGGCTTCGTCAAATCGAGAATCTCGATCCGGTATCTGTCGCGCACGGTTTACTCAATCGGACATCGAGAAAGAACTTCCGCAAATACAGGCTTGTTGAAGTTCGGATTGATTCACAGGTAGGATACACATACGAGCTGGCGAGCGACGGACTGAATTACACGCGCAACGACCCACTCCGCGGATTTCACGACCTCGCACTTATTGCGATAAAAACGGGTGATCGTCTTCTTCTTGGCAAGCTAATCGGGGAGTTGGCGGCGGTCACCTGTCACGCATACGGCCACCCATGGCCATCTGACGACCAAAGCCCTGTCGACTGGACACGGCGACGTAGAAGAATAGGGTACGTGGGCAAAAACGCCAAGCGCGATCAAATTGCAGTGTCGGTGCATATCTTTCACTATGTACGCAATACCGCGAAGAATAACCTCAAGCGTCAGCCTGGTTTCGACGTAGGGCGTCACGCTTGTCAGTATCACCTAGCGCGCGTAGTCGCCTGCCTATGCGTGAACCGCGACGCCCGCATTACCATTCGGGTTGCACTATATGCAATCCTTCATATCAGCTTGATTTATTCCGATGTTCGGCCGTACGGCCGTGTTGAGCCACTGAATGCGCTCATCGTGGCAGCCGACTTGCTATATTCTAATGGGCAAGTTTATGAAGCTGAACTAGCAGCACAGATTCTGGGCGTAATCGCGGGCCGTACAAGACAGCTCGAGGGCGCCCGGTCCGGTTCAATCCTTCGATCAGCGTCACTTGTTACTAGCGAAATGATCGGAGTAGCAAAACTTCGCGCCAAGTCAGATCCCACCTGGCTCCCTGGAGGTGACTCTGACGACCCGTGGCGTTTCCACTACTAACTCATCCATTGACATCCCCTAGCAGTTTGCCATGAAACGGATCACTTCGCACATACATAGGATCTGACAATATTCGGGAATTTGCCTCGATGTTCGAAGTTTCAGTTTTAGATCCAAATTTCGCCTTCCATTCTCTGTGAAAATGCGCGATAATTGCAGTAGCCCATGAAAAAAGAAGATCTACTTGCAAATATCTATCGCTTAAAGCTCATACTAACCGGAATCGCATTCGTTGTTTTAGGCCTGCTCGTTTCCGCACTCAGTGATTGGCTCGCATCGCAAAATATAACGAATTCTTTGGTTGCCCTTGTTCGTGGCCTCTCGGACGTCCTCCTCGTCACCGGCGCGATCGGCATTGCCATCGACTTCTTCACCGGACGTGACAAGGATGCTGCCGACACCGAACGAACCAGGCGCGTGCTCAAAGAGCTGACTCCCGACTTTGTTGATGCCGTGATAGACGGCTTCAGGGTTAGCAAAAAGGAACTTCAGCGGGTCGCGACACCCGAACTCCTGGACGAGATCGCGACTAACGTCTTGTCGCTTCGACTCGGTGATGACGAGTTCGCGCGGGAGATCTACGAAGACATCCGTGACCAGGCTATTCGAACACCGGAGCGCTGGTACGACGTCAAGGTGAATGTACGACTCTCCAATGGATTAGGAAAGACCGCCGATGGCCGTCCGCTTCTAGACGCCCTCATCGAATGGGAGTACACCACCACCCCAAGTCATCCGACGGCACGGTTTGCATGTGTCTCGGATATCAACGAGTTCCATGAACTCATCGCGGATGCACCTGCCACGTCGACGTGGTTCATGACCCCTCGTCCAGGGTTCGACGCATCGAAGCAAGAGTCATTCGAGCTACTTACCTTCAGCATCGACGGCAAGGCTCGCAAGATCCGACGAAGCGGACGCAGGAGTGGCCAGATCTACTCGGTCACCATCGGTGATGATGTCGTGCGCGATGCCCGCCCAGTGCGCATTCGCCACGCTTACCGAGCGATCGTCGATCCCGCGAACCATCGGCTGTTCCTCGCGATCGCGCAGCCCGCTCGAAACGTCTCGCTGGAAGTTGACTACTCGAACACAGACATAGCGCGCATGAGTGTTTCTGACCTCGTTCCAAGTCGACGCCGTCCGTACGTGAGTCAGCTCCCCGCCGGTACGCCCGGGAGGGAGCTGACAATTGAGGTGCCGGGCTGGGTTCAGGCCTGCGTTGGGTTCACTTTCGTTTGGACGCTCGACTCCGAAGAGCAACTAGCGCACCCTGAATCGACCCGTACGCGCGCCAACCCCGCTGCTTAAGGCCCCGTTGGTTGGACTCGTATCCCCGGGATCCACCGCTCATAGCATTCCTCTCCTCACCGCACCGGACGCTCCAGTGACTCCGAATGCTACTTATAAGTGTGTAGACCTTCAAGTAGCAACCCGGAAGCGTAACGGGTTGTTATGGAAGGTGAGCTGCAGAAGGTCGTGGGGCGCAATTTGCGCCGGTACCGGCAAGAACGTGGCTATAGCCAAGAAGCGTTTGCTGAGGTCATGGGTGTCCACCGGACCTACATGGGCGGTGTGGAGCGCGGTGAGCGCAACCTGACTTTGCAGACCCTGGAGAGAATGGCGGACATCCTCGACGTGGAGCCGCTCAGCTTGCTACGCGAGGCCTAGACGCGCCTCGTCGAACTACGGAATGCGTTTAACAAGCACACCCAAAACCAGCTCATGAGACGTGCGCGTCACACGTTTGAGTTGCATATCTGAAGATACCGTGACCCGAGATCTTGCAGTCTGGAAGATTTCCAAAGATCTGATCGATGGATCGCGAACGACATGATCTTGGCGAGCGGGCGTGTTCTGCGGTGAGCTAAACCCCTCTTCGTTGGATCCTCTGTGCTGCCGCTATCAGTACTTCGACACGGATGTCTGGCAACTTCATACGATTATCCACAATGCATGGCATCGCGCGGAGAAGTGTGATCGCATAAGCTGGTCGGTCTGGTCGGGTAATCTCTCTAGAACTAGGCGATTCCTTCGGTCTTTCGTGGAAGCGTCGAGTGCCCCCAAACTCCCCAGAGGAATTTCATATGCCCGACGTGCGATATTCTCTGCATGGCTTCCGCTCGTCCACTGGCTCACCTCGGGCCGGGACTCTGAAGGTCTCGCAGGCTGATTTGATTCGCGCCGCTGCGACTATCGGGGTCACCCCGTTCGGCAGGAATGCGAACCGCGTCCCCACTATCGTTGACATGCTATGGCGGTCAACTATGGCGTGGGCCAATCTAGTTCCCAGACACAATCATTGGGAGCGCAGCGAAAGCTACCGTCATATGAACCCGACTGAGAAGGGAGCAGTCAGCTACTTTCTCGGTCAGGTTCAAGCGAAACTTGCAGCCGAGCAGATCTTCGGAATATCTACATTTGCTCACTACGAAAGCTACCTAGAAGCACTCGGTCGAAGGACTAACAGCAGCCGACCGGATTTCATTGGATTCGATAACCTCGCCCGGACATTCGTCACAGTCGAGGCCAAAGGACGTTTCGGCAAACACCCTGCAGACCACTTCGTACGGACTGCAAAACGGCAAGCGCAGTCGGTGGGTTTAGCGACTACGTCAGCAACCGACTATGTCTATGCGCAAGTTGCCCATTTCGAGACCGGACAATGGGCGGCGGATCTTCACGATCCACCAATCGTCGGCACAACCACGGTTCCAGATCGATCAGCAGTCGCATTCGCGCATTACTGGCCTTCGGTATCGGCGATCAACCTTCAGCAATCGCGATCCGCCGAAATCGCGGAAAGTATGGATACCGATGCCTTCACAAACACCCGGTCAGCATTCTTTCCTGAAGGAGGTTTTCGAATTGGCGTCCCCGAGGAGATCGCAGCGGCAGTCACGAGTGCAGCAGACCGTCTTCGCTCAGGAAAACGATATGAGCGAGGTGTGGTATTCCCAGAGTGGGATGAAATCACCTCGCAACGAGTCGATACAGATGGCGATCTCGATATCGGTGACCCGGTGTCAAATCCCCAGCTGAGCGTCGGAAACGACCGGATCGTCTGCATTCTGACTGCTACCCGTCAGTAACAAGTGTTCCCTTAGGCATTATATCAGGCACGGACGTTAGTTACGCGGTGCCGGCGATACGCGGCGGGCGGTCGTTCCTCCGCGTGTTGAACGCGGTTGGTGGCAATGGTAATGAACATTCCAGATTTCGACGGCGATGCGCCGCTGGTGTGTCCGCGGGAGTACAGCAACTCCTCAGCGAGGATGCGGTTGTAGCGCTCGACTTTCCCGTTGTGTTTCGGCGTGTGCGGCTCGATGCGCATTGCCGCGCTTCTCGCAATGAAGACGTGAAATCTGTTGCCCGATAACGAGGCCAGTTGTCTGTGGTCACACGCTCGATAGGGTCGATACCGTGCGGCGAAGAACCCACGGGGGTTGTTCACGAAATCGATTGCTGTCGCGACGGTTTCGTTGTCGCTGGCCTCGGTGTACGCCAAGCGGGTGTTCCCGTCGATAGCGGAATGCAGACACGTGTAGCCGATCCGAGGCTGCTTCGCTCGGGGCATGTGCCGCTGGGATCGTTCGGCCTGCTCGGAGCCGCGGCCGTGGGCACGCCACCCGCCGCAGTCGGGATCTTCCCGACCATTTTCGCATCGACGTGCACCATCTGACCGAGTCGTTTCGCAACTTGACTGTGGATAGATTGGTCAGTCTGGTGTGTCCAGCGCTCCGGCGGACCCACCCGTCGGGAGACCCGAGTCGTCCGCGCCAGAACAACACTCCCTTGCGTGCAGCCAATGTGGATGACGGCGACTTGGAGGTGAAAGAATCTGATGCGTTCGAGATCGACAATCGGATTAGCGTCTCCGAATCGAGTCCTTGGGGGAATCCCACACACCAGGCAGCGTGCCAGCGTCCTCTTGTGTAGACGGTGCGCGCTTGAATCGTCGGAAAAATCTCACCCCTGACACCACGTGTCTGGAGATCGCCGCCCCGCACGGGACGAGAGCGGTCGGGAAACAACTTTCGTCCGAGTGGTTGACCACCCGCACCACGTCAGCCAGATGGAAAATCAGGGGCGCAAGGATTCAGGTCTCTATCCGCAGCCGGGTTCGTGCTGTCGGCGAAAGTCATTGCCCCATCCAAACTGACTGATCCAACGCCGCGGCTTGCTGACCGACCCCCCAGTCCCCAGGACGCCAGTTTTGCTCCAGGTCCGAGGCAGACCGCGATGCGTGACGCGATAGGGCGTGGCAATGAGTCACGGTGGCGAAGGTGCCGCCTATCAGTATGCCCTCTCGCGAGGCTCTGAAGGCGTGCGCCGGAGTCGCGGCTAACGCCAAGCGTTGCAGCGCGCCCGCATTGGATCACCACAACCCACGCCTCAGCATCTTCAGGGCTAGCGCAGTAGCCAGCACGGAATTGTGGATGGCGGCCATCGCAGCGCATTCGCATTCGCATTCGCATTCAATGAAGCGTGGCCTAGCAAAGTCATTGAAAGATTGATCAGTAAATCCAAGGTTCAATTAATTGTGTACAACTTCTCGAACCAGGGGTGCCCTAAATCACATTCATAAGCTATCGGCTATTGCAATTTGGACACCGAATATATTAGCGACCAAAGTCCTGAACTGGTCGACGATCTTGTCAGATAGAGAAAATCGAAACGCCGGCTCCGAGCCATCCAAAACGTCTCACGAGCGAAAAATCACTTGGGGTTATCCAAGCTGAGCGAACCGATAACAGCAGGTCAGAATCTAATTAGCCTGCATAACGATCGAGTCCAACTAAAGTACTAGTCGGACTCAACAAAAGAAGTACATGAATGAGATGGGCGAGGTGACGGAAAGGTCCAGAAACGGGCACGAGGTTGAAGGCTGCCCATCGACCAACCCATTGCTGCCGGCCGGTGGACGTGTTTCACTTCGCTGGTCCGCTCAGGGAGGGCGACTCACCAATCGGAGGGATCGATGATGGAAACAACTATTCACACCAATGACACGAGAGTGATTGCTACTCGGGCGACGGTCGTTGGCTTGATCGCAGCCGCATTCTTCGCATTCGCTCCTGCAGCGATTCCCGACAACATCAATCCTCTGCCGACTGCTTCGGCGTACTCAGCTGATTGCATAGCGTCAAATAACCTCGGGGAAATCGCGGACCACTACATTTCGCGGTGCAGGCAAGCGGTAGTGCGGCGCCAATTCCCCGGTCAGTACCTCTATTGGACTGTTGGACAGATTCGCGATGAGCGTAGCGCGCAGGCAAATAAGGCTTGGAAGTTGTTGAATGATTCCAGGTGGAATCGGTAGAACCACGGCTCCGGCTTATCGCCTAGATCCAATTTATTTAGGCTGTAAGTCGGAGCGTTTTGCCTATTATTCTAATCAGTGGCACCGCGCCAGACAAATGGCGCGAACGAAAACAGGCGGGGCGGCATTGCTGAACATCGAGAATTTCTGTCGACCCGACTCTCCCCACTATCAAAAACCGCAGGATGCCCGTCCACAGAACGGCATGGTCGAGTGGGCCGACATCGGACCTGGACAGTCCATCGTCGATACTGACGATTGGGTGCATGTGACGCAGAACCTGCGGCCGATGGACGCTCGCAGAGCATTTCCGACCCAGGGGTGGAAGGTCCACGTGAGCGCGACCGCTGAGGATGCGGCGCGAACACTTGAGATATGTTCGGCTATCTGTCGAAGGAGCAAGACTCCATACAAATTTGCTCCTTCGGTCAATGATGTCATCGTGCGCAACGCCAAGTATGCGGATCGAGCCGCGTCGGGGAAGTTCATCACCATTTACCCGGAATCTGAGGAGAAACTGAAAGTACTCTTACCGCAGCTGGAAGAAGCACTCGGGGACGCAGGCGTGGTCGGCCCCTATATCCTCACCGATATGCAGTGGCAGAAGGCGCCGATTTTCCTCCGCTACGGGGCCTTCAAACTAATTCAACGCCTTATCGAAGGTGAACTAACGCCGTGCATTCAGCGGCCCGATGGACAATTCGTCGCCGACCGTCGCATGCCGTATTTTGAACTACCTGATTTCGTTACGGTGCCGGAGTTCTTGAAGGAATCTTACGAACGCCGCATAGGAACAAATAGGGAGGAACTATTTCCATTCGAAATAATTGAGGCGTTGCACTTCTCGAATGCCGGCGGCGTCTACTTGGCTGCCCCCATGCTCAAGCCAGTGGAGCGCCGCGTCTTGAAGGAGGCACGCCCACACGTGGCGGCGGACAGCAGCGGGGACTATGCAGTGACGCGGTTGGCCAATGAAGCAGCCACGTTGGATGCCCTTCACTCTGTCGATGGGGTCGCCAAATTTCACTCTCTGTTTCAGTTTGCCGACCACACATTTCTGGAGATGGAATACGTTGAAGGGGTAACGCTCTACGAATGGGTCGCCCAAAACTATCCCTTCGGTACCACTATGGACGTTGAGCTGTATCTTGACCGTAGCTTGGAGATCGTAAACCGTCTCTCCCGGATTGTTTCCGAAGTGCATGATAATGGTATTGCAATTATGGACTTGCAACCGCGAAATATTATGGTTGGCAAAAATGACAAGGTGACGCTCATTGACCTTGAACTAGCACAGTCCTGTGATTCCCCGTCCAAACGATCGATGGGAACGCCAGGGTTTATGCCGCAAAACCTGCTGTGCCCCAAAGAGCACGACTTGTATGCTCTGACGAAGACCGCCATTCACATGTTTCATCCAGTCACTCCGCTATCATCAATTTCGGATAGCATCTGGACTAATCAACGCGACTATATCTCAAGCCACTTCGGAAGCCGACCTCTGGCGGCCATCGCCGAGATTTCCAGATTGAGTAGTCATATATTGACAGCGGAATCGGCAACTAAGCATGGAGCACGCGCATATCGCCACGTCGAACCCTTGGAATTATCGGACACGATGTTCGCGGATAAACTGAGGGACGGAATAATCCGAGCTGAGCAGCATAGACGTGAAAGCAATTTATTCCCGGGATCCTACGCTCAGTTCGAGCATCTCGGAAACTGGAACTTTTTCAGTGGCGCAGCTGGTGTTGGAATGACCCTGAATCGCGAAGGTGTGACCACCATCCAAGTGCGCTCCTCTATCATCAAAAATATTGACGAAATGATCCGCGATAGGACATCGGATCTCATGCGAGGTTCATTGGGTCCTGCCTGCTACCTCGCTGAGATCGGCGAGACCGGAAGCAGCAAAGATGTGGCCGAGAATCTCTACCGCTCGCGTCAGGAGCGGCACCTTCCAGGTTTCGCGCTCGGAATGCTGTCGCTGGCCGCTTGCGGCGTCGAAGTGGAAACGGGGCAGATTGAACATCTGTATAGCCTCTTGAAGGAGATGGTGGAGAACGCCCCAGCAAGTTTTGCAGAATCAACATCACTCTTCGATGGGTGGGCAGGCGCCTCGATTGCCTTAACTGCCTTTGGGAACTACACCGCGGAGCCGTCGTGGCATCACCTGGCGGCTGGCGCAGTTTTGAATGCCGAGTCACGTATGACTGACGGGCCCGATGGTTCCCTTCAGGTCGACGATGGACGACGCATACTCCCGTACTTGGGCAATGGTTCGGCGGGCTATCTAGTCGCCCTGGCGCTTATGGACCGAGAGGTCCTCAATCCACGACTGACGAAGTTAATCCCAGGATTACTCAAGGCTACGGAAGTTCGCACCTGCCTCTATCCAGGGCTTTTTGATGGAATGGCGGGGCTCGTCTTAGCGAGCACGATCGCCAAACGTCGGCTCTCGGAATACCTTGACCACTGCGACGAGGCAGCCGCGGACGCGGTGTATCCCAAACTCAGAGCGCACACGTTCGTCACCCGAGAAGGGCTTGTCCAAGTCTCGGGCACAGGCTCAAGAAGACTCTCAGTGGATTACGCATCGGGCAATGCAGGCGTGCTCTCGGCAATTAGATCTATCGGTGGTGAAGATATGTCGTGGTTACCGATAGCATCACCAGGAAATCTCTTTAAAATTGGCGTCAATTAAGGTTGAGCTTCTTGTAAAAATGAAGATAGGTTGATAATTGTGCAAAGTGCACGTGCAAGATAAGAAGGAGAATACTGTGAGCGGAAACATTCTTGACCTGCAGCGCATGGACCATATGGAGTCGGACACGCGCTCGTGGTCGACCTGGAGTTCAGGATGCGATGTCTCGTGGAGTACAAGCAGCGCTGGCTGCTTCTAAGTCCGGGTTGCTGCGGACGGACTATGATCGGTCCGTCCGCGGCGGTTCGCCCATGATCTAAGAGAGAGGACAGAACCCGAGAAATGGAATCTCAAGATCTTATTTTAGAGAACCTCTCGCATTCGTTTTCTAAAGATGCACAAACGTGTGTTCTGAATGACGTGACCGTGAAGTTTCCAGCTAATACCTGGACTGCGGTTATGGGTCCCTCGGGGTCTGGAAAGTCCACGCTACTTAACTGCAGTGCAGGGCTACTCGTCCCCGACCACGGTTCGGTGATGCTAAATGGCCAGGACATAACAAAGATATCACGAGCCGACAGAGTTAAGCTTCGCAGAAAATCCATTTCCGTAATCTTTCAGGACTTTAACCTGGTGCCCTCTTTAACTGCGCTGGAAAACGTCGGTCTCCCTCTCCTCTTCGATGGTCAGACGCCGGATCGTTCGAAGATGTTGCAGGCGCTTGACAGCGTCGGCATCCAGAACCTTGCGGATCGGAGGCCAACGCAGCTTTCGGGAGGAGAACAACAGCGGGTGGCCATCGCCCGGGCGCTGCTCGCGGATGCCGCATATATATTTGCCGACGAGCCGACGGGATCGCTTGATTCACGGTCAACTACTCGCGTACTCGAACAAATGCGCAATATCAGTGAGAATTCGCAGAAGACGATCGTCATGGTGACACATGACAGCTATGTTGCAGCCTTTGCGCATCGCGTGATCTTCGTGCTCGACGGTGAGATTGTTGATGAGATATATGCTCCTACGGCCGAGCAAATATCGGAAAAGATGAATCATTTGCGCCGCACAGAGGTTGCGTAGATGTTTACGTACGGGATCAGGTCTATCCGCAGGGACGTCCGCACATATTTCGGAATTTTGGCCTGCAGCTTCTTCACGACCGTCGCAGCTGCCGTTTTTGTAGGACTGCTAACCTCCATCGGTGCCCGAGATGGAGTTGACCTGGACAGTTATAATCCGAATCGTCGGGGCCTAACTCTAGCGACACTAGACGCAGCAACTTCATTCGCAACTTTTGGGGCACTTTTAGCCGTGTTTACGGCGGTCTTTCTGTCGATCACGATGATCTCATACTATATCGAGGGGCGACGATCGGCATTTAGGGTCTACGCACTCAGTGGCGCAACTGATGGACAATTGTATAGGCTCACAATCACGCAAGTCGTGATCGTGACACTATTTTCGGCTACGCTGGGCGCCGTAGCCGCGCAGGGTCTATTGCCGTTTTTCCTATCGATCCTGCGCAAGACTGACGTGGTTCCCGATGAACTGCTCCCGCATAGCTCGATGTGGGCAGTGATCGCAGTTATCTTGGTCGCTGTGGCAGTTCCGACGATATCTGCACTAATCTACCTAAGAGGGTTGATTTCGCGACGCTCATTCGAGGTTAGTCCAACGCGACTAGTTGATCAGAATTCGGTTGGCAAGGTACGCATCTGGATCGTAGGCTTGGCTGTTCTGGCGATATTAGTGTTGTTCGTGATCCCGAAAGACGTGGGCGATTTCCAGTTGAAGGTTGCGCTCCTGACGATGGCCGCCACCGCCGGACTTTCGGCCAGCTCACTTCTGATCGTGCCGTCTATTTCCAGACTTGTCGCACGTCCCTGGTTTGTCATCCAGCCAGGCATATTCACGGTGGTTTCTCGGGGCGCTAAATGGAATATGCGCAGGATAGCAGCAACGGCAAGTCCTATTCTTATTGTCTTATCCTTGTGCACAATGGTGCTAGTCCTAGCGGAATCCGGGCGTGCCGTATCAATTTATCAGCGCGCCGCTGGAATGAATGCCCAGGTGGTTGTCAGCCTGAAGTCCGGAATTTCGGGGCCAGAAATTTTCGATGATATCCTTCCGCTGGTCGAGAGAGCAGATCCTGAAGTAGGTGCAGTGGCCTACACGGTTGATACAGATTGGGCATGGACGGATTCACGATCCGGTATCCCCGCGCTCGCCAGGACAAGTTCGCCGTCGGTTTTCGCGACTACGGTGGGATTAGAAGCGAAAGAAGGATCCCTAAACGATATTGCTGGGCTGGGGGTTGCCACCGCGAACCCGCGCTTTAGTATTGGAGACGTAGTTCCGCTTACTTCTCCCGACGGAACGGTTCACGACGCAGTCGTTAGAGCAAAGCTGCCGGCAGATTCTTTCATCGGCCAGATATTCTTGGTCGATTGGCAAACTTTCCCTGGGGGCGGCAAAGCGGAGAGCCCGAAGATCTTCGTGAGCTCACAGGACACATCCTCATCTGCGGCTTCCGACCTAATTAATATGCTTCACACTTCCAGCCTGGATGCAACGCCCGGCGTAGGAGCAATCGAATCGTGGGATAGCTATAGTGATCGTCAGGTACGTGATGCCTGGCAAAGTCAAAAGACAGGCATTTTTTCCGTTTTGGCCGTAGCCGTTGCGTTGGGCTTGATGATCATGGTTCAGTCGATATTCTCGAGCATCGCAGGCCGGGTGGAAGAGTACCGTTCTCTTGAGCGGTGCGGATGTACCCGACCACAGATTGTAGGAATATGTCTTTCTGACTTTGCTTCTGTGTTCGTGAGCTCTCTGGTTCTATGGATTGCAGTCTTCTCCGGATTCTACTTATTCATCAGTGAGTACTTTCGATACCTTAAAGTCTCACTCATCCCACCGGTACCCTTTGAAGTCGTTGGGGCGCTTGTTGGTGCCCTCTTCGTCGTAGGCCTGCTTTCGTACGTCGTGAGCGCATTTGTTGTTTTACGACGATTGGATTCACGATGAGCGAGCTTACGCATCGTAGGAGTGAGGTGCCGGACTCGAATCGCGTGAAGGTTTGGCCAGACAGCCGACGCGACTTGCTGCGATTTTGCGCGAGTCTTCTATTGGCGGTTTTGGCCACCGGGAGTGTTCTGATAGTACCGTTGGTTGTGGGCCGTTTGATCGAATCAATCTCGGACGGGTCACCCGACGTGTCGTCGATAATCGTGATGGTTATTATCGTGATTGGGTCTTCCATCGGTTCCTCGGCGTCGACCATCTTGGTGTCAAAGTTCGCAGTTTCGGTAGTCGAGTCGGCACGGAATCATGTCATGGCGCATTCGCTTAGATTGCCGATGGGGTACGTGAGACATCTTGGTGTGGGCCGGTTCTTGAACCTCGTCTCGATCGATAGCGGGCGTCTAAGGAACTTGGTTGATTCTGGACTGATACAATTGGTTGTTGCCACGATCACTGTCTTCGGCACTCTCGCGGTGATGCTGATCATTGACTGGACCTTAGTGGTAATTACGTTATGTTCCTTCGCTGTGGCAGCGGTAATCGTAATCGGTGTCATCACACGCGTACGTGCACATCACTTGGTGGTGCAAAAGCGCACAGCGGAACTATCCGAAGACTTTTCTAATACTCTCAGATCGCTCACCGTGATTAAGGCCTATCGCGAGGAGGTAAATGTAGCCGGCCGTCTGGCTCGACGGACCTCGGAGGTGTCCACGGCTGAGGCAAGGGCGGCAACAACTGACTCGCTAATGGCGCCAGCGATCGTTGTAGCACAGCAAGTAGCGCTCGTTTCAGTTGTAACAATTGGTGCAGCACGCGTCGCGAATGAGTCGATTTCGATGGGCAGTTTCATCGCATTCATCTTGTACTTGCTTCAGTTAACTGGTCCTTTGATTATGGGTGCTTCTGGGTTGAGTAACATGCAGACGGGGTTAGTCTCCCGGCGCGCTGTAGATGCTCATTTATCGGTTGCGCTCGAATCCGGAAATCATGATTACTATGATGAATCAGGGCTTGCAAAGCCGTGTGATTCAAGGCTGAAGCCTGCCGGTTCAACGCGCGTCCACAGTCTCGTCGAAATGGAAGATGTCAGCTTCTCTTATAATGAGAGTCTAGTTCTTGCAAGACTTACTTTGTCGCTTCCATTTAGAGGCATTACGGCAATAGTGGGGCCGTCGGGATCTGGAAAATCTACCGTTCTCTCTGTGATCGAGCGTTTCGTTGATATTGATTCCGGCATTGTGAAATATGATGGACAAGATATCTCTAAGTGGGACTTGAATGCCCTGAGATCGAGTATCTCCTTCCTCAACCAGGAATCTTCGCTGGTGGATGGGACGGTGCGCGAAAACCTTACGTTGGGCGTCGAAGTTTGCCCTTCCGAGAACGTTCTATGGAATGCTCTTTCTGCCGTTAGCCTCCTGAACATGGTTCAGTCTTTACCTGGAGGCCTAGATACACGGATCGGCGGTTCGGTGGAGCTTTCGGGAGGCGAACGCCAACGTCTTGCGCTCGCGAGGGTCTTCGTGGTCGATCGACCGCTGGTCCTGCTGGACGAACCAACGTCGAGCGTAGACAGTGACAATGAGCGGAAGATCGTGGAGGCGTTGCGTGAGCTTTCGGCACGGTGTTCTGTCGTCGTGGTAACTCATAAAGCAGCTATGGTGGCATGTGCGGATCAGGTTATAACGGTGGAATCTGGACGTGTGCGAGATTTGGATTACACACTGGACTCCGTGTGATCGAGTAGATTGACGCGTGGAAACGCTGTCGATTCTTTCTGAATGTCGAACCATGCGATTTTGCAATTGGGCTTATCTGACCTGCGTTTGGAAAACTGAGATCGAAGGTGCAATCGATGCCACGCCTGAGGAACCCGCTACTCATGGATTGCGTGGTAGCCTCAAGAGTATGAATGATGCAAAAAAGGCCTACTTCGCAATCGCTGTTTTCGAACTCGGTACGGTAGACGGAACTGGCAAGTTGTTCCGGGAAGACTTTTATTTAGTTTATGCGGATGACGATGCGACTGCGAAAGCTCGGTTCGAGAATTTAGCTCGGGAGGAAGAGTACACAGCCCGCACAGGAGAGGATAAATCGTACGTTCGTTTGGCTCATATTATTGATGTGGCTCCCACACTTCGCGATATGACTGGCGACTCTGTAGAGCTTTATTCACGCCACTTCGCATCCTTGGAAACGTACTCCGACTTTGAGATGAAGCTTGGTGGTCGTGACCCGTTTGCTTCTTAATCACCACTGAGTCGGGTCGCGGATGTGCACGACTCGGCCAGAGCGTGATGCTAAACGGATCGGGTGGTGACTGGCGAAGCTTGGATGCGTCTCGATTGATATCATCTCTGATGAGGCGCGGCTGTGATCAGCCGGCCAATACAGCCCGCAGCACCACGCCAGTATCTACCTCGCCGCCACCCTCCACCGACGCTCAACCAGCTTTAATAGCATCTCTTGGTCGAGCTCGTAGATGTGTTTGATGATCTCGGTGGAGGGCAGGCGCGAACGAGCGGCGAGTTTGAACTTTCATCTTTCAACTCGGCACTCTTTGGCGCTGTCGGAAATCGCAGGAACAGGCCGAGCGGGATTGCCTCAGCGATGCTGACGGCGCAATCACGCTGATCGCTAGACACCATGCTCGCCGAGTTCTTTGACCAACTATCTCAGCGCATGCGCTGAGCGGCGAGCTCGTTGCGATCGCCTCAGGGTGGTGACCCTCGAGAGTGGGCAATGACAAGCGGTGTTCGCGGTGTGCGCGGAAGTGTCCGACGCTGCGATTGCGGAGGCCGCAGAATTTGCGGGGTCCTCCGGGGCAACTGCACGGTTCACGTGCGCAACCTCCGCCGGTAAACCTGAGTCGGTGTCCGGGATGAGAAGGTGTGTCGTGGCCATCTTCTCTGAAATCGATCGTCGACATATCGATAACCTGTGCGTGCGGTGGCGCGAGGGTTCCCTCTTAGGGGATGCCTCGTTGCTTCATCCGGACGAGTTCGCCTCCTGCTGGTCCGAACGTGAGCTCTCCGAGCTGAACCGGAAGTTTTGGGGGAACCTGTTCGAGGGTGACGCTGGTGGTGGGAGCTTCGAGAGCAAGTGGGAGCTGCAGCTCAAAGATGCCACGATCGAGGTTAGGCTGCTGGCGGCGGAGTGCTTGTTGGTTTACTACCTCATCACTGCGGGTGTCGGTCCAGCCCGGAAGCTGGCGATGATCAACAAGACAATTGGTGCTGATCATCCTGAGCTGCACGTCACGGCCGACAGTGCGGCATACGAAGCGCTGCATAGTTGGATCGCCAATCCCGGCTTGTACTTCAACACCCGTCAAGACCGCCATGTCGGCTACCTGATGGATCTCGCCCTGCGACTGAAAAGGCTGTCGCGCGAGGAGAGAGTTGCCCTGCTACATGAGAACCCATGGGGGTTCGTACAATTCGCTGAAGCCGTTGAGCGCCAAAGCGATTCGATGCGCCACATCGTGTGTCACCTGCTCTATCCCGAGTACTTTGAGCGTATTACGTCGAGTAACCACAAGAACCTTGTCCTCAAGGCTTTCGGTGACCTCGATTCCAGTGGTGCGGAGGCCAGTCAGGACGAACGTCTGTACTCGATCCGACAGACTTTGCACCAACGATTGCCGGAGTGGGACGAGCAGCGACGCGACTACTATCACGACGACCTAGAGCCGATCTGGCGTCCGATGACCACCACACGAGACGACAGTGGGTCGATGGACCCGGCTTTCGGTTTGGAGTTCAAGAAGCAGATTGTGTTCTACGGCCCGCCCGGCACTGGCAAGACCTACCGCGCGGGGCTGTTGGCGGAGAGCGTGATCCGTTCGGCTGCGCTGCAACGGTGGGGCGTCGGCGACTACTTCGACGACGTTGCCGCAGTGGACCGGGCGGTCGCTGACCATGTGACTCGCCTGCAGATGCATCCGTCCTACGGATATGCGGAGTTCATGGTCGGGTTGCGCCTGGATGCCGATGGTGGGACGAGCTATCGGCTCGGCGCGCTGCCACGGTTGGTTGAGCGGATGCGCGCCGAGCGTCGAGAGGCAGGGGGCCGCGCGCTCCCCCACGTGCTCATTCTTGACGAGATCAATCGCACCGATCTGAGCGCGATGTTCGGTGAGGCGTTCAGCGCGATGGAGCGCGACAAACGTGACGTCGAGCTGGAGTTGTTCGCTGAGGGAGACGACGGCGAGCCGCTTCGGTTCGCGATCCCGTCGGAGCTGTACATCATCGGGACGATGAACGAGATCGATCAGTCGGTCGAAGCCTTCGATTTCGCCCTGCGTCGTCGGTTCTTCTGGTTCGCCACACCGTACGACGAGGAGGACCTGGACGCGATCTGGCGCGCGCAGTGGGCCGAGCAGTCTGTGACAGTGGACTGGAATGACGCAAACCCCCAGCTGCAGGAGTTGGCGGGGTGCATCACCCGGCTCAATGCACGAATCACTGAGCTGCCCGACTTGGGGCCGGAGTACGCACTCGGTGCCTCCGTGTTCGGCGACCTGCCCTATTTCGTCGGGCACGAGTGGCGCTCCAAGCGTCAGGGCCGCCGCTCAGGCAAGTACCTGTGGGACGGCAACAGCAAGCCGCTCGCACCGCTACGTTCGCTGTGGGCGTTGTCGATCCAACCTGTCCTCGCGCAGTATCTCGCCGGCTCGGACCGGCGCGCCGAGCAGCTGACAGAGCTCGAAAAGCTCCTCATGACGAGGCCGACGAGCTGACCATGGCTGCCGCGAAGGGGCGTGCCTCAGGCCCTGAGACGACGACCGACGGGTTCGAGATTACGGATCTGACCTCAGAGGCCTACTGGGACCGACGCCCCACCGAAGACGAGCACCGATGGCTGGAGGCGATCGCGAAGCTCTCGCCCGAGCCGTACGTACTGAACGCGCAGCTCGAAGCTGACCACCAACCGGCGATCGAGCCGATCTTGACCCGCGACGTCGACGGTTGGAGAGCGAACCGCTACATCGGCGAAATCCGTCACCAGGGCAGGACTTTGGTGATCAAGCCGCGTTTGGACGTGGAGACGATCATGTCGTGGATCAGCACGATCCTCAACGTCCAAGTGCTGCCCCGGACCGCTGCCCGCTCGACCGACACCACGAGTGCAGTCACGCAGTTGCTCGCTGCGCTGTGGAGGGCCTCGGTGCTCACTGCGGGCCAGCACGCTCTGCCCCGGGCGGGCGAGAAGGTCAGTTCGCACGGCCTGGCAGTGCGCGGGCGTCTCGATGTCGCTGCGACTGCGCGCCGGCGGGCCACCGGACACCGCGAGCTCGTCTCCACCCGGGTAGTGCGCACCTACGACAACGCACCCGCCAGAGCTGTCGTGCTCGCCGATCGATACTTCGACCAGCGTCTGGTTGGAGCTAACTGGCGCGGAGCGCGTCTCGACGAACAACTGGCTGCGTTGCGAACAGCCACAGGGGCACGACCGCAGGTACCGACGTTGCACGAGATCCGGACCGCCAGGTACAGCCCGATAACGATCAAGTGGCGACGGGCGGCCGAACTGTCGTGGCGGATTCTCAACCGCGACCCGCTCGGTGTCGCAGCCGACAGCGAGTCGACGCACGGCATCCTCATCGATGTCGCCGAACTCTGGGAACTGTTCGTGCTGCACTGCGTTGGCCTCGCGACCGACCAGGTTGTGCGACACGGCACGACCACACGAACGGCCGGTCACTTGGCATACTCCGCTGTCGATCCGCACAAAACGAAGGGCCGGCTCTACCCCGACATCGTGGTCGGAGAGGATCCGATCATGGCCGTGATTGATGCCAAGTACAAGCGACTCGGCGGTAGGAGGGGAGTAGACCGCGAGGACCTCTACCAGCTGCATGCCTACTCCTCGACCTTCGACGCCCCGGTCGCGGCGCTGACCTACCCGGCGATCACCGACGCGATGCCGACGGACGAACACCTCAGTCCGTGGCAAACCAGCTCCGGCGGCCTGTCATTCCTCACATTGCCCACCGAAAAGACCGCCTGCGTAGCAAAACTGACCCGGTGGATCGGGCAGAGCCACCCGGAATTCTGACCCACAGCTGATGTGTAGGGAAATTTGCCGGTTAGCAGATGGAAACGGCTTTACGAAGGATGAGTAGTTTGAGTTGTGGTCGAAATCGTTGAGCCCGATGATTTACTCGAACGAGATGCTTGCTTGGAAGTTGTCGTCAATGATGTCAACCACAGTCCCGATCACTTTCATCGGCCAGTGACAATCACTCATCAGCTGTCTACGAGACGAAGCGCGGGTTTCGCGCCAGGCGTAGTTTGTGCATCTCCCTGTACCGAGATCGGAGCAAGGTTGAAGACTAAGTCATTTACGTCGTGAGGCTCGACGCCAAGATCTTCACACAGTTCTACGAAACCCCTTCGAGAACTGCGAATGTCTGCCATGACCTGTAGTAGCAGGCTTGAGCTTTCGCGCTCACGCATTCCATCAGGTTCTCCTGACCGGTAACCCATTCGCGAAAGGTTGACACACGTCGTGTGATAGAGCCAGTCGGTGAGTAGGCCCAGGTCGTGTAAACGATAGGCAGTCGCCATCGCTGAGACGTTCCAGCGTTTCTTGATTTTCAATATTTCAGGTACTGAGAGATTCGGGCGAACAACCGCCCGAACGTCACTCTCTGGCATAAGAAATGACGATGCGAAAGCGTCAGCTTCTCGTTCTGCAGCAACACCTGTCGCACACACTGGGCCACCGTGAAGGACAAGGTGTCCTAGCTCGTGCGCGGCATCGAAACGTCCTCGTTCCGGAGATTTATAAGGGCTCAACAGAATGTAGGGTTGCTGATCGCCTTCGCGGAACGAGAAAGCGTCGAAGGCGCCCTCTTTGCCTCGCACAGTAAATACGGCAACCCCATGTAGTTCGAGCAGGTGCACAATGTTACCGAGTGGTGCGACCCCTAGGCCCCACTTCGCTCGAACAACTTCGGCGGCGGAGGCTGCACCTGCAACTCCTAAGTATCGATCAAGTGTGGGGACATTGACTTGAGGGGTTCGATAGCGAGCCTCGATCCATTTCCTAAGCTCGATAGCATGACTCGAAATGGAGATGGCCATGTCTCGACTGCGCGCGGTCATCTTCGTTGGCGCACGAAAACTGACGGCGTCGACCGGAACCTCGTTCAGTGTTGGGCGGGAAAAGTAATCCGGTCGAACTCGGAGCGCACTCGCCAGGATTTTCACCGTATCGGTAGTGGGGGACTTCTTCCCATTCTCGTAATCTGAGATGCTCTTAGTGCTGATGCCGCTATCAACGCTCAACGCCGTGATGGTTACACCACGGCGCTTACGTGCAGCGACAAGCCGTGAGGAAACAAACATGCACCTCACCTTCCTGCTATTTGCGTGCGACCGAGAACTCGTAGCTCGCGGGTCCGTCATCGCCCTTCGGTTCGGGAATCCTAGATGGGGAGATGGTGGGCAACAAAATTCGACGCAACCATCCGCCGATCTGTTCACCTTCCATCTCGCTCGGTAAACTCAATTCCGCCTGTAGTCGGCCATTCGGATCGGCATGAGTCAGAAGGATCCATGTCTCACGTAAGCCGGAAAGGTCTGGATCGACTTCATCCGGGCGCATCAGCGCCAGCTCAGCGTTGCCCCGGACGGCCTCACGAATCGACCTCCCCTTGGGATTCTTCGTTTTCGGGACACCGTACGCAGTGCCGGTCAGTGAAGTACCGCTAGTGACGACAATCGAGTGCTCACCACTCGGATGCACCAAGGTTGGTTGATTGAGGGGATCGATACGCTTCCAGCCTTGAGGCACGAGTAGCTCAGACATCCTCCGAACGTGCCGAGACCAGCGTGCCATTTCGCCTGCACCATTGGCATCGTAGGTCGTATAAGTTGCCGCCTCGGCGTCGCCGAACAGCAGGACATCCCGCACAGTATCCAGACTCAAGCCAAGGCGCACGATCCACTCGTGTGCCCGGGGATCCGAGGATGCGTCGAGCATTTCCATAATCTGACTCCGTCCGTGACCGTGGGTTCATGATATCTTACCTAGATCTAGGTTGCAATTCATGAACTGGCGCGTGCCTCGCGCTGTCGCCAACCGTGCGCAGAGTGCAGGCAGAGGCTGGTGTCTCCCTTCGCGGGGGCACGCGCGGAAGCAAGAAGGCAGCGTGACTCCGCTTTGTGTGCCGGCAGGCGCAGGTTCGGGCAACCGGAGCGGTGCTCGACTTTCGGAGGGCACTGCAGCGCTTGGCCGGGTCTGGTCGGCAATCCAATTTGGGGAAAAGTAACTGTTAAGGCGTCACTCATCGATACAGTGTTGGCAAATATCATTTAAATAACGGCATCGCAATGCCCAAGCAGATTGGTTGGACAACAGATATGCGACTAGTTAGCGCATCAATCAATGGATTTGGCCGTCTGATTTCGGGAAAAATAAATCTCGACAGCAAAGTAGTTGCGATCGTTGGCCCAAACGAAGCCGGGAAGACGACCCTCCTCAGAGCACTCCAGTTCCTGAGGTCAGACTCAAGTCTCGCAATTCCAGACCGCTCCCGCGCTACCGAGATAGCGGATAGCGACGTTGTCGTCGCGGGATATTTCATACTAGATAATGAGGATAGAGAAGCAGTATTGTCCCTGAATTTGGATATTGAGAAACCACCTGAGCGTATGACGTATCAACGAAAAGCGTCAGGTGGAATTTCCAATGACATACAGCCACGCCCAACCAAGAATTATCAGCCACTCATTGAATCAATGAGGGCTATTTTCAAGTACCTTGAATCAGCAGAGGGAAAGGAGTACATATCCAGGAATTACGAAAGTCAGAGCGATGCACAGCCGCTAGGAAAGCGACTGCAATCAACTATTGCATCACTACATTCTGAGGGGACACTGAAGACATCAATAACAGACGAAGAGAAGATCGAGATTGCGAGCCTTATTGGAGATCTTCGCGAAGACGAGAATTTAGCGAACAATTCTACGCTCACCTCGCTTGAAAGCGTTCTAAACTGGCACCAGAGAGCAGATCCTTGGATGGCCGTACATAACTGCCTAAAGGAGAGAATGCCAGATATTGTTTTCTTTTCCGACGAAGACCGCGATCTTAGGTCGAGCTATGGTTTGGATGAGAATATAGCGGCGAACCCACCTATAGCCCTGCAAAGCGTTGCTTCACTTGGCGCTTTAGATCTAAATAAACTATGGTACATGATCGAAAGTGGCCAGCGAGGGCAAATTCAGACGCTGATTATGCAAGCCAATCAGAAACTGGAGGAGGTGTACGAGACGTCGTGGAATCAGTCAGACGTAACCATGTACTTCAACCTAGACGGAACATCCTTGGAAGTCATGGTTCGGGAGAGCGGGAGAGAAATAACAACATTTGATGAGCGCAGCGCAGGACTTCGCACTTTCGCTGCGCTGCGTGCATTCTTGGCGGCCCGAAAAATTGAGCGCCCACCCATACTGTTAGTCGATGAAGCCGAGACGCATCTCCACTACAACGCGCAAGCAGATCTGGTTGACTCATTTATGAGACAAAAGGATGCTGCGAAAATAGTCTATACAACGCATTCGCCAGCATGCCTCCCACCAGACTTGGGCGTTGGCGTACGAGCAGTACTGCCCCGACGCAATCAGCCTTCGGTAAGTGACATCAAAAACAACTTCTGGGCCGGCGCAGGATCGGCCGGATTCTCTCCCCTAATGCTAGCGATGGGCGCAAGCGCTGCGGCCTTCACACCTGCACGTTACGTAGTCCTAGCAGAAGGGGCCTCAGAAATGGTAGTTCTACCTTCATTGATTCGTGCAGCGACTGGTCGTGAATATCTCGAATATCAGGTAGCGCCAGGCCTCTCAGAAGTCGCGTTTGAGATTTATCCCGATCTTGACCTCGAAGGATCCCGGGTGGCGTTCGTTGTCGACGGCGACAAAGGAGGACAAGATTTGCGTAAGCGCCTTATCAAAGGTGGCATTGATGGCAGCCGAATTACCTCTCTCGGAGCGATAACTCTTGAAAATCTTATCGAACGAGATTTTTATAGGAATCAAATGAAAATCTTAATTGGCGAATGCAATATAGGATCCAACGTGCCTGATCTCCCCAATCTTTCGGACGACAGTCTTCCGTGGCCGACCGCTATTGATAAGTGGGCAATGCCGCTGGGACTTAAGGTACCCTCAAAGGTCGCAGTCGCAAGCGCTCTAGTTGAAGCGGAAAAAGCAATTCCCAGCCCTTCCGGTAAGAGTGCGCTTATTCAACTCGACAAAGAGATTTGCGTAGTTCTGAAAATTCCACGCCCCTAACACGAATTTCCTATCAAACCGTATCAAACCCTATCAAATTTCTTATAAAGAAATAATGGAATTCGATCTCGGTTAAACTGAGGCCCGCCATTTACCTCCTCCCCCTCCAGGTATAACCCAGAGGTCTGATGTAGCAGTCCGAACTTCTGGGGCGTCAATTTCAGCGGCTACTACGCCTCGGGTGAGTTTTTTTAGGAGGCAAGCGCCGACATTGGAGTGTGCAGCATCGATAAAGATCGCCGCAGCGACACCCCTCAAGAGCTACTCATCTCTCGCCGCCCACCGATTGAACTTCGGCGCGCGCAGCTGGACGCCCGACTTTTTGAGCGCCTTACCGACACTGCTCGCTGCCAGGTTGTACTTCCGCCCGAGCTCAACAGTCGACTTCCCTCGTTCTTAGTGCCAGGTCAGCTCCGCCAGCAGCTTCGCATCGATCGTCGCTCGTGGATGCAGCGGTATGCCGTGCTTGATTAGCAGTCCGGTCACCGTTTGGCGGTGAATGCCAAACAGCTTGGCAACCTCGAAGGCCGTCTTGCCCGAACGATAGACATCGATCATCTCGGCCAACTCAGCCTCACTCAGCCGACGCTGCGGCTGATACTCCGACTCCGGCACCTCTACCTGCGATTTTTCCCCCGACTGTGGTTCGATTCGGTCGCCCAACTCCTGGACAAGCGCCGCAACCGGGGTGTTTTTGTTCGAAACGGATTCACGTAGGAGCACCACGACTAGCACATACGTTCGAGAGAGCGGAAATTGACAGAGGTCAGCACAGCAACGTGCTGACCTCTTGGTTTCACCGGTACATGTCGGAGCCATACTGTACGGTCGGTTCTAGCGCACTGACCTCCGTTAACAAAGTTTGAAGTCACAGAAGGGTCCATGGCACTGGTACACGTTTTTGTTGATCTCACCACAAAAGAATGACTACTGATTGAGCGTACCAGTCATCCATACTTCGAAATTCAAAATTAGCACTCGTCTATTGCGAGTGCTAATGAAATGATTCATACTGATAAATAGCTAACATCAGAAATAATCGACATTTTAAGTAAAGGAACAAAAATGGCAGAGTACTCAAACCGGAAAATATTATCGATCGATGGCGGCGGAATCAAAGGTGTATTTCCCGCCGCATTTCTTGCGGAAATCGAGAAGACGCTCGGTAAACCTATCGTCGAACACTTCGACATGATCGTAGGAACCTCGACAGGTGGAATCATAGCGCTGGGATTAGGCATGGGTTTAAGCGCACAGGAGATTCTCAACTTCTACGAAGAGCATGGACCAGATATTTTTGGCGGAAATCGGAAGTGGAAAGTGCTTCGCCAGATCGGCGGAGCCAAGTACGATCCACTCCCGCTTAGAAAGGCATTGGTCGAAGTCTTCGGTGATCGACAACTCGGTGAAAGTAGAACACGACTCGTGGTGCCGTCCCTAAATCTTGAGACGGGCGAGGTGCACGTCTTCAAGACCGCCCATCATCAGAGATTCGTAAGAGACTACCGCGAAAAGGTCGTAGACGTAGCGATGGCCACTGCAGCGGCGCCAACCTACTTCCCCACACATCGACTCGACGCCGGAGTGCCGCTTATCGATGGCGGTATGTGGGCAAACAATCCGATGGGACCTGCGGCAGTCGAAGCGCTCGGCGTCCTCGGGTGGGATGCTGGGAAAATTAGTCTGCTCAGCGTCGGTTGCACAACTGCAGTAGCAAACAACACCGCAGATCGAACGAAAAAACTAGGAGTCAACTATTGGGCGTCACGACTGCTAAACGTCGTCATGTCCGGGCAGTCGTCATCATCCAACGGAACCGCGCAACTCCTCTTAGGACACGACAATGTTCATCGAATATCTCCAATCGTGGACGACAAACGTTTTAGCCTGGACGGCGTCAAGAACATTGAATCATTACGAGGCCTAGGATCAAGCGAAGCACGAAAAGCGTATCCCCTACTTGAGCAAACGTTCTTCATAGATAAGTCCGAACCATTCGTACCGTTGAAATCGCTCGATCATATAGAGGTATCCAAATGAAGCTAATAAAGCACTTTGACGCGTTTCTCGTCAACAAAGTAAACCTACGTGATACGCGAATAAATCAGCTGGATGCGCGAGTGAACGCCGTAACGAATTTCCTATCTACCGGCGAAGATGTCATCGCAGACAACTTCATATCTCTCATCCCCCAGGGATCGTACGCTCATCGCACGATCATCAACCCTGTCGGCCCATTTGACGAGTTTGACGCAGATGTTCTTCTGGAGCTCAAAGAAGTAGTCGATTGGGGAGCTGAAGACTACGTTCAACAACTTTATACAGTATTCCGTTCAAGTTCCACATATCGTGAAATGGTTAGCCGACACGCACGCTGTGTGAAGGTAGACTACTCGAACGAATTTCACATCGATGTAGTTCCTTATATTACGCGCCACGGTGAACACTATATTACAAACCGAGACGATAACATATTCGAAGTAACCAATCCTGAAGGGTTTAACCAGTGGCTTGAAGACCAAAATGAAATAACAAGCGGACGTCTCGTAAAGACAATACGCCTCATGAAGTACCTTCGCGATTATAAGAATACCTTCTCGGCGAAGTCAGTGATTCTCACTATCTTACTCGGCAACAGGGTAAATTCAGCCGCACTTCTTCAGGACCCTGACAGCTATAAGGACACTCCGACCGCCTTAAAGACGATAGTCGGCGAGCTGAATTCGTATCTTCAAGACAACGAGATCATGCCACCAATCGAGGACCCCGCCTGCCCAGGAGAGACATATAATCACCGATGGGAACAAGACCAATATGCAAACTTTCGAAAGCAGATCCAGCGCTACAACGACAAGATTAACGAGGCGTATGACCCGAATTTGAGTCGCGACGATAGCCTCGAAAAATGGCGCGATATTTTCGGTGATGATTTTGGAACCTACGGGGAAAATGCAGCCAAGGCAACAAATGCATCGCTCGGCGACGCACGAAACACTGAGCAGTTCATTGATACCCACTTAGGCATCCAGGTAGAATTGGATGCATCATACAAAGTAACCTTAAGTGCACGCCCAATCAACAAGACAGGTTTTGCGAACTATGAGCTGAGAAGGCGCGGCAATAGAATCATACCCGGAAGAACCATCTTGTTTAAGATAGAATCTTTCAACATTCCCGAACCGTTTGATGTCTATTGGAAGGTGCGTAATACGGGACGCGAAGCTATCGCGAATGACTGTATTCGAGGACAGATCAACAAGGACGACGGCAGTCGTAGCACTTCCGAACCAACGAAATACAGGGGAAAACACTTCGTTGAGCTCTTTGTCGTTAAAAACGGCAAGTGCGTAGCAAAGGCACATCAGACGGTGATCATCACTTAACCCGCAGCGCCTATAAGCGAAAGTAAAGCTCATGTAATTACTATAGATACATGGCTCGTCTTTCTCCCAAACTCTTCATCACCCAACATCACCAGCTGAAAGAACTCTGGAGTAGTCATCAAGATAGCTATAGATGGATGAGTCCCGCCGACCAGCAACTCATCCACGAATTCTACCGGCCATCAGAAAACCTCAGCGACGATGAGCTAAAACAGCATCGCCGCCACATCACCGTAACAAACAAGTCGCTCGCCAACAGGGCCGGCAAAGCCTACGCTCGTTTCATGCGAGGAGAAACATACGACGCACCATCGACGATTACATCCAGTGGAAGAATTGTCACCATCCGACCTGTTCTACGCCCACAACCGGATGCGCAATTACTAGCGAAGGCCCTGATTCAACTGGCAATGGAGGAAGCGAAAGCCGAGATCGACCAGCGCAGCACCGATGACAAAGCAGCGTAGCGGCGTCCTCAAGAGCTACTCATCTCTCGCCGCCCACCTATTGAACTTCGGCGAACGAAGCTGGACACCCGATTTCTTGAGCGCCTTACCGACACTGCTCGCTGCCAGATTGTACTTCCGCCCGAGCTCAACTGTGGATTTCCCTCGTTCGTAGTGCCAGGTCAGCTCCGCCAGCAGCTTCGCATCGATCGTCGCTCGCGGATGCAGCGGCACGCCGTGCTTAACCAGCAACCTGGTCACCGTTTGACGGTGAATGCCAAACAGCTTGGCAACCTCGAACGCCGCCTTGCCCGAACGATAGACATCGATCATTGCGGCCAACTCAGCCTCACTCAGTCGACGCTGCGGTTGATACTCCGACGCCGACACCGCTACCTGCAACTTTTCCATCGACGGCGGTTCGATTCGTTCGCCCAACTCCCGGACTAGCGCCGCAAACGGGGTGTTTTTGTTCGAAACGGATTCACGTAGGAGCACCACAAGATTTGCATCACGGATGGTCACACTGCGTCGATGATCGACCTCCACGCAGAGCGATCGCGATTCGGTCCAAAACGTAGGCCACAATTCGTGAGTCGCCCGCAGTAATCTGCGTCGCATGAAGAAGGCACTTCCGAGGACGCTGAAGTCACTCGCCCGGACCGTTGGAATCCTGGCACTCGCGATCGTCGTGGTATCCGTCGTCGAGCGGTTCACCGGCGCACATCAACCGACGCGCGGTCCCGCGTCGTTGACCGGACCCGACCAATCGTTGTAACGCATCCCTGCAACAAAGTTCGTCTCGTGACGTCCTGGGCTAAACACGACGAGCAGCGATGGGAACCTCGAAGTGCGCGGCGTTTTGTGCCGGCCGGTCTCTGGGCAACAGAGGTCGCGACGAGGGTTGGCGGCCCGGCATCGTCACGCCTTGCGCGCGGCCATGAATGTGACACCAACGGCGCCGCTACTGGCTTCATCGGTCATGCCCACCAGCCGGGCGTCGTATGACGTGACGTATCAATCGCGCCGATCACTGCGACCGATGTCGATCCCAACACCTGCGCACCAGCCGTCACTCATCTGACCCAGGCCGCCGAAAACGGTTGACGAGTAAGACTTTTCATCGAAGCCAAGATGCGCGAGGACGACCGCTTACGAGCAGCTGGCGGTTTGTTGTTTCGAAATGCCATGTCGGACCGTACGAGCATTATCGACGGTTAACTCACGTCGGCAATGAATCCTGCTGCGAAAGCGAAGCTAATGTGGCCCCTATCTCTGGATCCTTTCAGAGAATCCAGGTTTCATTGGGTCGCGGCTTAATTCACCCCACAATTCACCCTCCTCCTTTAAGTAGAAAACGGATTTGCATTTACACAGGGAGTGTGCGCACGGTTAATTCACTCCGCGATTCGTCGTTGCGACAACATATAAAGGGCAATGAACTGCATAAAGACACCTGCGGTGCCGCAGCGCAGCGTGGGCGCGGACGCTTGCGGCTTGTTGCCCAGGATCACAAAAAGCTCGCAATTGGGGGCTGAGATCGAATTGTGATGAACAAGCCAGTTAACTTGGGATAAACTCACAAATTCCGCATATAGCCAGTTAAACGGAGTTTTTCGAGCATGAACGAACGTCCAGGGTGGATCCAGCTATGCGATTTGCTCATGTTAGATTCCTGATTGCCGCCGTCCGGTTTGCACCTTCTGCGTTGTTTGCGCGGCTTTTCCATCTTCGCGCGAGCTGTCCCGGGCAACTTTCTACGTTTTGTCAGAGAAAGGAATTACATGAAAACCATCACGGCCGCGTTGCACGCAGTACGAAGACTTCTTTCTGGGTCCATCGCACTGATGCTATTGCTATCCATGATGGTGCTCATGCCCGGATTGCAACGAATCGTGCAGGCAAAACCCACAGCGGAGTTCTATCGGTCCTCGTAGAGCGCCGCGTTTGGTAATACCGGCGGTCGAGTTTTGTAGGAATTTCCCGGCCCTACCCAGAGCGGGCCGTCGGTCTGCGCTGCCGACTACGACTTCGTGGCGCTATCCGGGCGCAATTGCCAGTTGTTCGGGTCCGCAATGGTCACCCGTGAATCACCAGCGCTCGTCTCGCGGCCCCACGAGTGCGACAGAGCCGCTCCAAGGTCCCGTTCGCCATTCGGCGGCCCCCGAAGCGGGGCATAAATCATGTGTTTTGAACGAAAGGTGTTCGTCATGCGTAACCGTGTCTTCCCACGTCGTGCCGGGGAGGGGGTGGTGTCTCGGCGGGCGGCGTTGGGGATGATTCTTGCGGTCATGGCCCTGGTCATATCTTCGTTCTCGTTCGCCCCGGTTGCCTTGGCAGATGAAACCGGGACCTCCACCACCACTGTTCCGACCACTGTTCTGACCACGACGAAGCCGCCGGCGACCACGACCGAGGTGCCGCCGGCGATCAAAACGACTGCGCCGCCTACGCCGACGTCGGAGCCCCCCACGTCTGAGAAGACCCCGATCACGGCGACGGCGCCCTCCTCGACGACCCCAGTGGCGGCGCAGCGACTGGCCGCGCGCGGAGTCAATCCCGGCATCGATGTGAAAATCACCGACGTCCAGGTCGAAGGAAAGAACGACCAGCAAATCACGGTCGGGGACTCCGTCACTGTGCGGGGCACCTGGGACGCGTCAAGCGCGAGTCCTGCGCCGGGCGACCAGTTCACCATTGGATTCCCTGGCGAACTGAAGCTTCAGAGCAACCCCAAGATCGACCTTGTAGGTGATGACGGGACGGTTTGGGGCACATGCGATCTGGCTGCTTCCACCAATCTCATGACTTGCGTGCTCTCCGACGCCGTGGCAGATCGCCCGGACGAGGTGAAGGGCGATTTCTTCGTGTACACCAAGGCGGTCGCGTACACCACGGAAGAGACAGTTGATTTCACGATCAACGGCAGTTTCGACGTGACGCACGAGCTACCCGGCGGTGGCGGCATCAGCGACGGCAGCGTGATCAGCGCTGCCAAGAAGTCCGGCCAACTACAGGGCAACAAGCAGTCTGTACGTTGGACCATCGACATTCCCGGTGCTGATCTGGCCGCACTGGACGCGGGCGGCACCGGTTCGGTGACCCTGAGCGACGCACTCTCAGAGAACATGAAGCTGTGTACGGGCAGCCTGCTCAACGCGAAGCTGTTGTCCGGTCGCCCGAACGATCTCAAGCCGGTCGCAGGCGGCGTCACCGTCACCCAGAGTGCCGCTGGTGATCCAGTCAGCATCGCGCTCGACAACGGCGGCCCCTTCGAAAGAAACAAGCTCTACCGCATCGAGTACACCTCGTGCACAACCAGCGGCGAGGTGGACAACACGGGAACCGTCTACGACAACGCCGTGACCATCGGCGGGAACACCGTAGGCGCGGAAGGCGTCGGCCAGGATTGGTCGCCACAGACCGGGCCGTCGAAGTCCGGCGGTTGGGCCGGGGGCACCCGGTACAGCGAGATCGACTGGAGCATCACGCTTCCGGGCACTTTCATCGCGGGCCTCCCCGACCAGAAAGTCGTCATCGAAGAGACTCTTGGCGCCAATCACGAGGTCTGCGAGGGTGGCCTCGCCCCGACCGTCTGGCGCGCGAATCGTCTACCCGGGCTGAACGGTGAAACAACCAACCACGTCAACGTCACCTCCGAGTTCGACATCGACGCTTCCGGCGCCACGGCGAGTGCCCAATCCTTCAGCATGACCATCACGCCGAAGGAAAAGATCAAGCAAGACTCGACGCAGTACTACTACGTGAAGTTCCGGTCCTGTGTGATCGAGAAGGAGGTGCCGGACTCCTCTGATGTGTTCACCAATACGGCGGTCGTCAACGGCATCTCCAAAGACGCTTCGGTGACGGGGCCCAAGTTCGAGGGCGGCAAGACCGGCACGCTCAACACCGAACCGAAGGACGTCGCAGGCGAGAAGCAGCCTGCCGGCACGACCATCGACTGGAAGGTGCAGGTCTCCGGGCACACCCTCGAGGGTCTCGACGCACCGGCGGTCATCACCGACACGTTCTCCGACAGCTTGGCGGTGTGTGATGTCAGCGGCGAACTGAAGAATGACCTCAATTTCAAGGTCACCGCGCGCGACTTCCTCGCAAAAGAGGGCGGGACGGACATCACCGCGGGCACCACGGTCACACGCAGCGGCGACAACGGGATTGCCATCACCCTCCCGAAGGACGCGGGCGACTACAACCGTGAGACACGCTATTACGTCGAATACACCCTCTGCACCAGCAGCGGTGGGCTGGATCAGCGCGGCACGGTTTACGGGAACTCGGTCTTCTACAACGGCAAGACTCAGTCGACGCAGAGTGTCAAGCAGGAATGGGGCGGCGGCGGTACCGGCCAAGGAGTGTCGCGGGGCTCGTTCTCGCTGCTGAAGGAGATCGCTCCTTTCTCCGAGAAATTCCCGGAGGACACCGAGTTCACTGTGAAAGTCGAGGAGTTCGCCCCCGGGCAAAATCCAGCGACCGACGCCCCGGCCAGTTCGTACGAGATCAAGGTGAAGGCTGACGGAACACCGGTCAGCGGAATCAACCCCCGCGGCACCGGCTGGCAGATCCGCCTGTCCGAGATCAACCTCCCCACCGTTGACGGCGTGTACTTCGAGCGAGGAACGTTCCGACCGTCAGAGGGCGTGACGCTCAACGGGGACCGCACCGAGGCACTGGTGACCATCACGCCGAAGAGCAATGTCGGTGTCACACTGCTCAACAAAGCGAGCCTGGGATCGGCGAGGGTCACCAAGTCCGTCATCGGTGACGGAGCGCGCACGGGACTCGAGGCTTTCGTCGTCAACGCAGAGATCGCCTTCGGTGACGACGCCGTCGGCAACGAGTTGCGCCAATTCACCCTGAAGGACGGTCAGCACTACGACCTGGGCAAATTGCCCATCGGAGCGAAAGTCACCTTCACCGAGGTCCAGCCGATGAACACCGACTTCGTAACCTGGTCGGAGCCGGTGATCAACCCGAAAATGCTCACCATCGGCACCGATGCGTCGGCGAACACGGTCTCCGTCACCAACGAGGCCACGATCACGCAAGGCACCTTCGAAGTGAGCAAGAAACTCACGGGCCCGAAGGCGTTCGACAAGGCCGTACCGGCCAGCTTCGACGTGATTGCCACCTGGCTCGACACGGACGACAACCCGCAGAGCAAGACACTGTCTCTTCCGTCCGACGGCACCGCGGTTCAGTTCGGCGAGAACCTGCCGGGCGGCACCGAAGTCACACTGACAGAGCTGGTTCCGGCAAACGGTGACGGTCTCGCCTATGGCGTGCCCGCATACTCCGGGAATGTCAGGATCAGTCCGGACAACGCGGCCGTGGTGACAATCGGCAAGGATCTGCGCAAGATCGAGGTGTCGAACTTCGTCGACGTCAACGACGGCACTCTGCGCATCGCAAAGCAGGTCGGCGGTGAGGCCGCCGAGGCCGTCGGCGACGACGTGGAGTTCACGGTCGAGGCGCGTTGGCGCGACGGGGTGGAGTACCGCACCCAGGTGCTGAGCGTCAAGCAGGGACAGACCACACCGCTCGGCGTCGACCTCCCCGTCGGCACCGAGGTGACCTTCACCGAGACCGGCCGTCCCGATGTCGACGGAGTCGAGTGGGGCACGAGCTCCTGGGGCACCAGCCCGGAAGGCGAATCGTGGCTGCACTCGAACCTCGACGGAACCGCGACGGGCATAGTCTCCGACGACCCGACCGACGGTCGGCTGATCACGCTGTCGAACGAGGCGCTGTGGAAATTCGGCTCGGTCGAATTCACGAAGTTCATCCTCGACGCTGACGGCAACCCCGTCCGCGCACCCGAGGCCGACCTGCCTGACAGCGCGACGTTCGAGGTCCGTATCGACGGAATCGATCCGGCGCTCCCCGCTGGAACTGATTTCCCGGCAGTGGGCCAGACCATCACCCTCGATGCCGGAAACGACTGGAGCTGGACGTCCGACGAGGTTGTGCCGCGGAACACCGTGATCACCTTCTCCGAGGTCGACCCCAAGCCACTGGCCGGTTTCGACTGGGCGCGGCCGTACTACTACGTCTCCGCGGATGCCGGTGACGCCGATTACCGCGACACCGTCAAGGCGGTGGCCGGTGAGAAGGCTGTGGTGGAGATCCACAACCGCCCGATCCCGACCACCGAGGTGGATATCGACAAGATCGTGACCGGCCCCAAGGGCAGCCAGGTGGCCAAGGACGGATCCACGATCTTCCAGGTCACGGCTACGTGGACGGACATCGACAATGAGGCGCGGTCTTGTGTTCTCGATGTCAAGCCGGGCGCTTCGGTCACTCCGACCGCCCAGTGCGACGCAGCCGTCATCGACGGCCGGGTCCAGCTCCCGCTGAACACCGACATCACTTTCACAGAAACCGGTGCTCACACCGACGTCACCAACGTCAAGTGGGGTGAAGTGATCTGGGACGTCAAGGAAGGCAAGGCGGACGTCTCGAAGATCGACGGCGAACCGACCGCAACTTCCGTCAAGCTCACCGGCGAAGCAAACAAGTCGGTGGTGCTGGGACTCGAGAACAAAACCAGCAGCAATGGGCTCATCATCATCCCGATCCCGATCCCGCTGCCGCCGTGGGAAATCCCGACATGGCCGGGCTCTGAAGTACCCGGAGGACCAGGCACTGACGTGTCGACTCCCGGCAACAACGCTCCCGGCAATAACGGTGGTGGACACAACGGTGCTCCGGGCACACCTGCTCCGGGAAATCCTGCTCAGGCCAAACCGGACCAGTCATCGTCCCTGCCGGTAACCGGCGCGAACGTCATCTGGCTCGCCGGTCTGGCGCTGGCACTGATCGGCGGTGGAGCATGGCTCACCCTGCGTAACCGCAAGCGTGCACCCGGCCAGGAGTAACTCCCAACCAGGAATACCGAAACAGGGCGGGTGCGACATACGCCTGGTCGCACCCGCCCTGTTTCACCGTCACGACGTATTTATCTCGCGGCCGCCCCCGTGGCCCACCCCTCGAAGGAGAAACACCATGTCATTCCTCCCGTTCCCGATCGTCATCGAAGGCATCGAGACCACTGGTTCTGCCGCGATCGACGGCCTCGGTCGCCTGTCCGTACTCCTTTACGATCTCCTCGGCGGTACCGGAAGCGCCACGATCAGCGCGGGCAGCTAGTTCGATACGGCACCAATTCGACACATCAGCTAGCTCGATAGATCTGTGAAGAGGAGACCCCGGTCCGTGAGCGATACCGAAGTTTCAGGGCGTCGGCGGCCGGGCGCAGGCCAGGTAATCGGCGAACTGCTCCTCACGGCCGGGGTCGTCATCCTGCTGTTCGTCATCTATGAGGCGTTCTGGACCAATATCGTCTCGGGGCGGCTGCAGGACGAGCTCAACAACAGCCTGGAGGAATCCTGGGCCGAAGTCCCCGAAGTCCCCGAAGCCCCAGTAGCGATCGGTGATCAGCCGGTGTCCCCGCTGATCCCTGCGCTCGGCGAGGGATTCGCGCGCGTGCATTTCCCCACACTCGGCGCCGCGTACGCAATCGTCGAGGGCACACGCAACGAGGACCTGCGGGCCGGCCCCGGCCACTACCCGGAGACACAGATGCCCGGCCAAGCCGGAAACTTCGCACTCGCCGGGCACCGCAACGGTTCCGGCGCAGTCTTCCAGCACCTGGATCGACTCGATGCTTGCGATGCCGTCGTCGTGGAGACAGAGTTCCAATGGATGACGTATCGGTTACTCCCACTCGACCAGGCCTCGCCCGAACGTCGCGCTGCAGCGCAAGCCTGCTTGAGTCCCGAGCAAGCAGATCGTGTGTCCGACGGCGACTACGCCCATCTCCTCGGACGGCGCATCACCGTGCCCGGGGATATCGAGGTCGTCAACCCTCTGCCCGGCAACCCTTGGGCCGAGCCTGACGCCGAACTGGAAAGTGTGTTGACACTGACCACGTGCCATCCGCTGTATTCGAACGCCGAACGCATGATCGTCCATGCTGTTCTCGTCGAAACAATCCCGAAGATCTCGGGGAACAACCCCGCGGCATTGCAGGAGCAATAAATGTACGGCTACCTCTGGGGCGCGCTTCCCGGCCCCCGACCAGTGAAGGTCCTGATCGTTCTCGTCCTCGTTGTCGCGGTCGTGCTACTACTCATGGAAATCGTATTTCCCTGGGTTTCCGAGCACATGCCTTACGCCGACGTCACCGTGTAGACCACCAGTGCAGGCCGGCCGTCGCCGGCACAAGGCCTTCCGGGAGCCCCACAGGACTCTGTCCTACGTCGAGATCGACGGACCTACGAACATTTTGGCGTGGCGATGCGACGCCATTTCCAGGTGTCGGATCGTGTCGTCGAGCGGACGCGCAGGGCAGTTGAGGAATGTTGGTTGACGCCTGGTGAGCGCCTAGCCGCTACAGAACCTTCGTGAAGATCTGCGCCGGCGCTGCCGTCTCGAGCTTGTCGAGCGCCGCGACCAACCTGACGAAGTGCTCGGTATGGGTGTGGGCGTCGAGGTGCTCTTGCGATTCCCACTCCTCTGCAAGGACTAGTTCACACGGATTGTCGGTGCGCTGCAATAACTCGTAGTTGATGCAGCCGAGCTCTTTTCGGGTCTCGGTGACAAGTTCGTCGTACAACCGAAGCACTTCCGCGAGATCGCCCTGCTCCACCGTGGTTGGCACCAAAACCCTGATCACAAAGACTCTCCGATTCGTCTGACCCGCGTTGACCCCTCCGCTCGAAGTCTGCCGTAGACCTCCGACAAATCGACATTTCCGTTGTGACTCGAAGTTTGCGGACAGGCGCAATATCTACGAAACACCCCCGATACCGGAGGTTCGTAGGGTTTGCCGAAGTCGGGCTCGCAATCAGCAGCGCAGCCCTGGGCCCGGGCGAGGGGTAAGCACATGAGTGGAAATGCAGTTCGCTTGCAAGCGATCAAGGACGTCGAGGCCTACACACCTCCGGTGGTCAGTTTCACGACCGAGGAAACGCCCGGTGAAGTGTTCGGAGCCAACGTCTTCAACAAGGTGGTCATGCAGAAGCGACTGCCCAAGCTCGTCTACAAGTCGGTAATGGCGACGATCGAACAAGGTAAGCCGCTCGATCCCATGGTCGCCGACGCAGTCGCGTCCGCGATGAAGGACTGGGCACTGGAGAAGGGCGCGACCCACTACGCCCACGTCTTCTATCCTCTGACGGGTTTGACGGCCGAGAAGCACGACAGCTTCCTCGAACCGGTCGGTGACGGCAGCGCGTTGGCGGAGTTCGCCGGCAAGACCTTGATCCAAGGTGAACCAGACGCTTCGAGTTTCCCGAACGGCGGACTGCGCAACACGTTCGAGGCTCGCGGATACACCGGTTGGGATGTCACCAGCCCGGCCTACGTTCTCGAAAACCCTAACGGCAACACACTGTGTATCCCGACCGTGTTCGTCTCGATGACCGGCGAGGCTCTCGACCACAAGACTCCCCTGCTGCGTTCGCAGCAGGCAATGGGCTACCACGCCGAACGAATCCTGAAGTTGTTCGGCCACACCGATCCCGAGCACGTCGTGTCGTTCTGCGGACCCGAGCAGGAGTACTTCCTGATCGATCGCCACTTCTTCCTCGCCCGCCCTGACCTCCTCAACGCCGGCCGAACACTCTTCGGCGCAAAGCCGCCCAAGGGCCAGGAGTTCGACGACCACTACTTCGGGGCGATTCCGGAACGTGTGCTCGGATTCATGATGGACACCGAGCGTGAACTGTTCAAACTTGGTATACCTGCCAAGACGCGGCACAACGAGGTTGCGCCCGGCCAGTTCGAGATCGCCCCGATGTTCGAGCGCGGGAACATTGCCGCCGACCACCAGCAGTTGCTGATGACCACCTTCAAAACCATCGCCAAGAAGCACGGCATGGAGTGCCTCTTCCACGAGAAGCCGTTCGAAGGTGTCAACGGCTCCGGCAAGCACGTGAACTTCTCGCTGGGCAACTCCGAACTCGGCAGTTTGCTTGTCCCTGGCGACAATCCGCATGACAATGCCCAGTTCCTGGTCTTCTGCGCCGCTGTCATCCGGGCCGTCCACAAGTACGCGGGACTCCTCCGCGCTTCGGTCGCATCGGCCACCAACGATCACCGTCTCGGCGCCAACGAGGCTCCCCCGGCGATCATCTCGATCTTCCTCGGCGATCAGCTTGCCGACGTCTTCGAGCAGATTGCCAAGGGTGCGGCGACGTCGTCGAAGGACAAGGGCACCATGATGATCGGCGCCGACACCCTTCCTGTCCTGCCGACCGACCCGGGCGACCGCAACCGCACCAGCCCATTTGCCTTCACCGGCAACCGTTTCGAGTTCCGCGCGCCGGGATCGATGCAAACAGTCAACGGTCCGATGGTCACCATCAACACGATCATGGCCGAGGCTCTCGACTACATGGCCACCGAACTGGAGGCGGCAGTCGCCGACGGCGCCGATTTCGACACCGCCGTCCAGAATTTGCTCACCGAAATCATCACCAACCACGGTGCGGTTGTCTTCAACGGCGACGGCTACTCCGAGAACTGGCAGATCGAGGCCGAGTCTCGCGGCCTGCCGAATCTTCGCACGACGCTGGACGCTCTGCCCGAACTGATCACCGAGTCCTCGATGGAACTCTTCGAGAAGTACAAGGTTTTCAACCACCGAGAGATGCACAGTCGCTACGAGGTCGGACTCGAACAGTACGCACTGAGCATCGGCGTCGAGGCACGCCTGGCCGCCGAAATCGGTACGACGCTTATCCTTCCGGCGGCAGTGCGCCACCAGACGGAAGTTGCTCAAAACTTCGTCGCGCTGAAGTCCGCCGGCCTCGAACCGGATTCTGCTCCACTCGAAGAAGTGTCGGCGCCCGTTGCGGCCCTGCGAACTGCGCTCGCTGCCCTGCGCGCCGCCATCGACGCCGACGCCGGCGAGTCACCATTCGACCAGGCCAAGCACGCACAGGACTCACTCCTGCCCGCAATGGCCGAGGTTCGCGTCGCTGCCGACTTCCTCGAAACCATCGTCGCCGACGATCACTGGCCACTCCCGACGTATCAGGAAATGCTCTTCATTCTCTGAGCATCACCCGAATATCAGTGCCCACAGAACTATGGCCTGCAACTCGATCGAGTTGCAGGCCATAGTTGTTGAACGTTGTTCGGGCTAGCGGTCTTCCGGCATGGTGACTTCGAGGACGCGAGCCTCACCGGTGGTTGCGGGGTCCGGTCGATCGCGCGAATCCGACGACGCCATCTGGAGTCCGTTCAAATCGGTCCGCATGTAGATGACGTTGTAACGGTCCCACGTGGTGGCGACGAATTCGAGGAACTGTCCGCTCGCCCAGGGGTGCATGAATCCGCCGTACAACGCGGGCAACGTGATTCCGCTCAACAGGGTCTGCGTACCGCTCCACGGGCCTTGCGGTTGGTCGGCCTGACGGATCACCAGATTACCCTCGGCACTGGTGTACATGGCAACGTACTTGTTCAGGTAGTCGTTCCACTGCACTGCGAGTTCACTGACCGGTGCCTTGATGACCTGAACGGCATCGGTATCTCGCGGACTCCAACCGGAGCCGTCCCAGTACTCGTAGGCGCCGAGGTTTCTGATGTCTGCGCCGGCCACTCGCGCCAGGATCGCTTTGCCGAAACGACCTGAGGGAGTTCCGTATTCGTAAATGTAGCCGTCCCGACCCTCGAGGAAGGCGCTCTGCTGGAAGTTGGAATTGATCGGCGATACTGCCGGAATTCCCGGAATACCGAGTCCTTCGGTATTGGCGCGAACCGTCGCCGGATCGAGTTCCCAGTTCTCACCGTTGTCCGTGGAGGAAGCCAGAGCCGAGTAGTTGGTGGTCCAGGCTCCGGGTTCGTCCCACGACCGAACGGACATGAATCTGATGTACTGCACACCACCGTAAGAGATTCCAGCGGTCGGGATGGTGGTGAACTCACCCGGAATGCCGAATCCCGGAATGATCTCCTTGGAATGATTGGGGCCGTCCAGTGGAGAACTGTCGATCTTCATACCGTCGGCGATGGCGGTGTCGTTGCTGCGGAACAACACGTTGCTGCGCCAGTCGTCACCCGGGATGTCGCAGTCGCCCACTGTATCGCCGAAGGCCATCAACACGTCGTGATCCGGCCCAGAAAGGCCGTTGTCCCACATGATTCCGAGGTCGGTTCCCGACACGTTGAACCGCTCGATGGTGTTGTTGGGACTGCCTGGGCCAGTGACCATTTCTATCGCCTTGGTCCGGCCGGTCAGCACCGGTAGAGCGCCGTTGGGGGCGCCGGTGATCCACGGTAACGCGTTGGCGAGGGATCCCGTACCGGCTGAACCACTACCGAGTGATCCGGTCAGCGAGCCGAGCGAACCCGTCATCGATCCGGCTGAACCACTTCCTCCCGAACCACACGGTCCACCGATCGCCGAAGCAGACGGTGCCCCGGCGATCGTCGCGGCAATCGTGACAACGCCTATCGACAACATCGCCGACATGGAGTGTTTCGTACGCACATGCAGCCTCTCTGATCGTTCACGCTCGGACCACAGGGCACAGTGATCCCCCGACTGCAGAAGCAAACCATTTGGACTGTGTTAAGAGAGTGAAAGCTGAGCAAATTGTTATAAATCGCCCGTTCAACTGACACAAGTGGCAGCTGTGTCCGATTTCACCTTCACAGGACAGTTGTCCGATACAGCAATAAAGGCGCCTAGTATGTAACGGAAATGTAAAAGAGTTCTCACAACGAGGTAGGTGAGCGGTGTCCGTACGTGACCGCGTAGCGCAGATTTACGATCAGGTTTTGGTTCGCAATGCAGGAGAGCCCGAGTTCCATCAGGCCGCCGCAGAGGTCTTCGAGTCTCTTCACGTAGTGCTCGAACGCCACCCCCGCTACGCCGACGCCGGACTCATCGAGCGGCTCTGCGAGCCGGAACGCCAGATCATCTTCCGCGTGCCGTGGACCGACGACCAGGGCAACGTTCACGTCAACCGTGGCTTCCGCGTGCAGTACAACAGTGCACTCGGCCCCTACAAGGGCGGCCTGCGTTTCCACCCCAGCGTCAACCTGGGCATCGTGAAGTTCCTCGGCTTCGAGCAGATCTTCAAGAACTCCCTCACCGGCCTGCCTATCGGCGGCGGCAAGGGTGGCTCCGACTTCGATCCCAAGGGCTGCTCGGACGCAGAGGTCATGCGCTTCTGTCAGTCCTTCATGACCGAACTGCAGCGGCACATCGGTGAATACACCGACGTCCCGGCCGGCGACATCGGCGTCGGCGGTCGCGAAATCGGCTACCTGTTCGGCCAGTACAAGCGGCTGACCAACACGTACGAGTCGGGCGTCCTCACCGGCAAGGGCATCACCTGGGGCGGATCACAGGTTCGCACCGAGGCCACCGGCTACGGCGTCGCGTACTTCGTCGCCGAAATGCTCAAGGCGAAGGGTGAAGGCCTCGAAGGCAAGAACGTCGTGATCTCCGGATCCGGCAATGTCGCCATCTACGCCATCCAGAAGATCCACCAGCTCGGCGGCGTCGCAATCGCCTGCTCGGATTCCTCGGGATACATCGTGGACAAGAAGGGCATCGATCTCGATCTCCTCAAGGAGATCAAGGAAGTTCGCCGCGGCCGCATCAGCGAGTACGCAGACGCCGTTCCGCACGCCGAGTTCATCGCCGACGGGTCCATCTGGGACGTGCCCTGCGACGTCGCACTCCCCTGCGCGACTCAGAACGAACTCGACGAAGATGCCGCAAAGACCTTGATTGCCAACGGCGTTCAGGCCGTTGCCGAAGGCGCGAACATGCCCACCACCCCCGGCGGCATCCAGCTCTTCCGTGACGCGAACGTGGCCTTCGCCCCCGGCAAGGCAGCCAACGCCGGTGGCGTTGCAACCTCTGCTCTCGAAATGCAGCAGAACGCTTCGCGTGATTCCTGGAGCTTCGAGTACACCGACGAGCGCCTTGCCGGAATCATGCGCGGTATCCACAAGCGCACCATCAACACCGCCGCCGAGTACGGCAAGCCGGGCGACTACGTTCACGGCGCCAATATCGCCGGCTTCGTGAAGGTCGCCGACGCCATGATTTCGCTGGGCGTCATCTAGAGATTTCGCAACACAGACGGCAGCACAGAAAAGGGTGCCTCCACCCTGAACCGGTCCCCCTACGTCGGACTGGTCGAATCAACACCTAGGCCTCGAGGGCCCTGGGTCCGCGACAGCGTCGGACCCAGGGCCCTCGACCATGATCTGAGCAAATCGCCCGCGACGTGCCCGTAGCCGACGGCAATGATCCCAGATGGAACTCGTGGTGTCCTCCGAATCCGTTTCCGCTCTGACGTCGGAAAACATCGCAAATGGACGATTGTTTAGTTCGGCGACGCGTGGGGCATATGGACTTATCTTCACATTTGTCCATTTCACAGTTGGACATTCGTTCATGTGGTAGAAATCACAACGCCTGGCGCAATTCGATCCGCAGATTTCAGCGGCGAGTATGCCCCCGAACAAGGCCTCAGCGTGTACCCCGCTTCGTAACGCGCCGAGCCTCCGGGTGCCTGTGCCGCGCGACGCATCTGTCTAGAGGAGGCCACCCATGTCCCCAGCGCTGCTGAACAACCCGGGACCGCTCATGCTGGGAGGCAAGCCCGCCTCCACAGCGGTCAATGACGTCATCCCACTGGCAAGCGATCTCGTAGATCACTTGTCCCGCGCCAACCCGACGTTGACTTCCCTCCAAACGGAGGCAGTACGTCGGGAGTTGATCGCGGTAATCGTGCAGGGGCTTCAAGTAGGGATCCAGCTATTGGATCACCGCAAACTCCCCACCGACCAAGACCTGGACGGCATTCACACCATGACCGTCCAACAGGCACTGAAAGGCGTGCCACTCAGCGCAATTCTCAGCCTGACGAACGAGGGCATCAGCACTTTTCGCACCCTCATCCTCAGTCGAGCCGACGCCGGGGACTCCGCCAATCTCGGCGATCTCAACGAGTTCTTGTTTGCACTGGCGCAGCGGCTTCACTCGTTCATCTCGATCAGCTATCTCGCGGCTCTTCCGGCCGGTTCCCAACTCGGCGAATACTCCGCCGGCGCCCTCGTGAAAGCGATGCTGGACGGCGACGATCCCACCCAACTCGCGCTCCAGATGGGCATTGAACTCGCACCCCGCTATCTCGTCCTACGACTGATGGTGAACCTGCCACCCACGCGAACAGGAGCCCGCAACGGCACGCACCAGCGCATACAGGCCTATCGCGATCTCACGGTGGTTCAGGCAAAGATCGCGGCTCACTTCGGCTCGGCACTGCTCGAAGCGCCTGCACCGCAACGTGGTCTGGTCCTGATCGAGGGCACTCCCGACTGGAAATCGGTGTGCGAGATCATCCAAAGTGCACGTGCAACGGTCGGGGTGGAGATCACGGCCATCGGCGAGAGTGCCGCCGTCGGAGACATCGCCGCCGCCCAGGCAACAACACATGAATTGGCGCAACTCGTGCGGCGCCTGAGACTGCCGGCGCGGTCATACCGGATGGAGGACCTCGCGCTCGAGTACCAACTGACGCGAAGCGGCGCGGGCCGCGACAGCTTGATCAACCTACTCAAGCCACTCCACGGCAATCCGGAACTGTTGCAGACACTGTCCATACATCTCGCGAACGGCCAGCACCGCCAGCGCACCGCCTCGGCACTGGGCCTGCACACGAACACCGTCGACAACCGGATCAAGCGCATCGCCGCCCTGACCGGATTGGATCCGGCTCTACCCTCTGAGCTGCTCAAACTGCGCGCTGCGATGATCTCGCTTTCTTTCGCCAGCACTGATGTGGACAACCGTCCAGCGAAAGTGTGAACACTCACACCCTCACTATTAGCTCTCCACGAATGGTGGCCTCGACCCCACTTTTCCGCACCGAGCCGGGCTATAAAAGTGTGGTGCGAATCACCGCGCAAACCAGTAACAATTAAGGGGAACCACATGATCAACGGCCAGGACAACGCTCTCCTCGGTGCCTTCTTCGACACCATCCTGCAGCTCTTCAACGCGGGCAGCACCGGCACGGGCTCGACGGATGGCGGCGGCGTCTCCTAGGACGAATCGCGGGCCCCGTGCGAGATTCTCTCGCACGGGGCCCGCTCCAAGCCGCCTGACACTGTGAGGGCGGTGACCACGGTGACCACCATGTCGCCATCGCTGAAACCAGGAGCCAGCACATGATCGCCGCACCAACCACAGGCGCTTTGGCCGTCGTCTTGAACACCGTCCTTCAGATGTTCAACGCGGGCAGCAGCTTCCTCTACACCGACAACTCTCCGATCGGCGGCGGCGGCGAAACTCCCACGACGCCTGCTCCCTGATCGACTTACCCGCTCGCACCACAACGTCGCGGCGCAGACAGGAATCACCGTGATAAACCCGCACACCCAGGGCAGCCTGGTTATCGACTTCGGCTCGCTCTCCAGGGCACTCGGCTTCGGCAACGGCTCGATCGTGTCGCTCGGCAGCACCGGAAGTGCCTGAAAAAGCCGTCCTGACTACGTCGACGATCCCGTCGCCGCTCACATTCTCACCACATTTCGAAACAGAAAGCAGGTCTCCCTGTGCCTACAATCCCGCTCACCGGCGACCCCATCGTCATCAATATCATCGTCCAGCTACTGAGCGCGGGCAGCAGCAACGCGCTCGCTTTGGGCGGGGTCGGCAGCAGCGGGCTCGGTAGCACCGGGCTCGGCAGCTTCGACTCGGCGAGTCTCGGGAGCGCTGCTTAGCATCTCCCACTGATGAGTGGCTGATTCACCGCCATTGATCGGTATGCAGTCCATGAAACCGACGTTGCCCTCCGCCACAAAGGACGGAGGGCAACGTCGTCGGTCACGCCGAACGGATACGGCGCAATCGGATCAACGCCAGTCTTCAGGCGGATCGGTGTCGTCGTGTTCGATAGTCACGGATTCCGAACGATCGTCAGCCGCAGCTTTTTTCGCCGCTTCTCGCATCTCGATACCGTCGGACACCCAGTCACCGATCTCGCGCGTCACGTCTCGAACTGCCCCGGCGATGATCATCGCGATGGAGCCGACGTGGTTGGCTGCACTTTCCGTCAACTCCTGGACGGTGTCCTTGCGGCGTTCGAATTTCCCGACCATCAAAGTGTGCCTCTCAGGCTGCTGTTCGCTGGCGCTCGACGATAACACCGGGAGGGGTCTTCGACTTGACCAGACCGGGCGGCAGAGCGAGCTTGAAGATCTTGCCCCACACCGAACCGATCTGCTTGAAGAACCCACCGGTGTTGTACGGCAAACCGTACTTCACACACAATTCTTTCACCTCGGGAGCCAGTTCCGGATAACGATGCGCAGGCAAGTCCGGGAACAGGTGATGCTCGATCTGGTGCGAGAGGTTGCCGGACATGATGTGGAAGAGCGGGCTTCCCTCGATGTTGGCACTGCCGAGCATCTGCCGGACATACCACTGACCGCGAGTCTCGTCAGCCGTCTCGTCCTCGGTGAAGCTCTGGACGCCCGTGGGGAAATGGCCACAGAAGATGATCGAGTAGGTCCACACGTTTCGCACCAGGTTGGCGGTGACGTTGCCCGCCAGAGTGGTCACGAACAGCGGCCCCGTGAGAACCGGGAAGATGACGTAGTCCTTGAGGACCTGCTTGCCTGCCTTGTTCCACCAACCCTTGAGTAACGGCTTGACGTCGTGCCACTTGCGTTTACCTTGGATGACGTTCTCGATCTCGAGGTCGTGCATCATCACGCCCCACTCGAAGAGCACCATCAAGGCAAAAGCCCAGACCGGATTACCGAGGTAATAGGGGTTCCACTTCTGCGCGTCGTCGATACGCAGGATTCCGTATCCGATGTCGCGGTCTTTGCCGAGAATGTTGGTGTACGTGTGGTGCATGTAGTTGTGCGAGTGGCGCCACTGGTCGGCCGGGCACACCGTATCCCATTCGAAGACTTCGGAATTGAGCCCGGGTTCACGCATCCAGTCGTATTGCCCGTGCATGACGTTGTGGCCGATCTCCATGTTGTCGAGAATCTTCGACACACTCAGTGCACCGACGGCCGCGAGCCATACCGGGGGGAGGAAGCCGAGGTACATCAAGCCGCGACCCGCGACCTCGAAACCACGCTGCGCCTTGATGATTTTGTAGATGTACTCCCGATCCTCAGCACCGAGTGAGGCGACGGTGCGATCACGCAGTGCGTCCAACTCGCGGCCGATCTCCTCGACCTGCTCGTACGTCAGAACAACAGGAGCGTCGTTCTTCGCATCGGAACCGTTGCCGAGGAAAGGGAGGGTGGGAAGTGAAAGTCCAAACATGTCGGTCTCCAGACAGTCGTGAGGAAAATGGGACTTCAGATGTCGACGGTGACGTCGCCGACGGGAGCGCTGACGCAGAGCTGGATCTTCTTGTCCGGCTCGTCGTCGGTCTCACCGGTGCGCACGTTGCGGGTACGACCCGCCTTCTTGACGGAGGTGCAGGAGAAGCAGATTCCCATCCGGCATCCGTATTCGGGATTGAGGCCCGCAGCTTCTGCTTGTTCGAGCAGTGTTTCGCCGGAGTTCTCGGCCGCCACTCCACTTTTGGTGAATGACACCTCGCCGCCGGCCTCACCTGGCTCGGCCACCGCGGGTGCGAACTCCTCGGTATGGAGTAAGTGTTCGACGTCGACCTCACGGAACACCTCGCGCACTCCCCGCATCAGTCCGGGAGGCCCACAGAGATAAGCCTGGGCGTCGACCGTTTCCGGATCAGCGATCCACGGGGCCACCGCGTCGAGGTGCCCGCGGTCGAAGAAACCTTCGAGATCACCTCCACCGCTTTCGGTGTACACGAGTACCAGTTTCACGTTCGAGTTCTGCTCGGCGATGGTTTTCAGGGCGCGCGTGTATGCCACGTCGGCATCGGTGTTCGCGTAGTGCACGAACACGATCTCGCCCGAATGCTCCTCGTCCACGAGCGTCCGCAGCATCGACATCACCGGGGTGATTCCACTGCCACCACTGATCAACAACACCCGACGCGGGCGGTCGACCGGGAGGGAAAACACCCCGTCTGCCTGCGAAAGACTGACTACAAGTCCCGGCGCAGCGTTGGCGTACAGATACTGCGACACCAATCCACCCGGATGAGCCTTCACGGTCAGCTCGATCAGCCCGTTGCGCGTAGACGCGCCCCCGGCCGGCGAGTAGCACCGAGTGTGACGAATACCGTCGATCACCACGCCCAACTGCACGAACTGGCCCGCCTGAAATCCACGCCACTGGCGAGTCGGACGCAGCGTCAGCGTGACGGAGTCTGCGGTCGGATAGTCGACGGAAACAACCTGTGCGCGAATGTCACGAACGGTCGCCATCGGGTTGATCAGCTCGAGGTAGCGATCGATCTGATGTGGGGCGGCCATGGCTTCGATCAGTCCCACCAAGGACAGTCCGCGCCGAGATGCGGGCTTCGGTGTCGTGTTCTCAGGAGCAGATGCGATTGTCATGACCCTCCTCGTGTTTCGATTGCCGGGTAAATCGTTTGCCGAGCTAGCTTCCCCCGACTGCGTGAATTCAGTGTACAAATGTTCACCGAAGATAGTGTGACAGGTGCACACAAGTACATGTCAACAAGAATGTGACCCGAGTTACACGAGTTGCCGAAAGGAGCCGGGATGCCTGTACCTACACTCGACGTCGTGACGAAGGCCGGACCGGTGAACCCAGAGAACAGGGAACCCGACAACAGGGAACCGGAAAGCCGTGCCGCCAAAAAGGAGCGCACGCGCCAATCCCTCTTGGACACGGCAATGGACCTCTCGGCCGACCGAGGCTTCGCCGGAATCAGCTTGCGAGAGGTCGCCAGGGAAGCCGGGATCGTTCCGACTGCGTTCTATCGCCACTTCGCTTCACTGGAAGATCTCGGCGTTGTCCTCGTCGAGGAAAGCATGCGCATGTTGCGTCAGATGCTGCGCGACGCCAGGCGCAACCCCAGCACGAAGGACGCCACTACGTCACTGGGTATCCTTGTGCGACAGGTGCATACACACGAACGACAGTTTCGATTCCTCTGCCGTGAACGCTACAGCGGCGTCAGCGAGGTGCGACGCGCGATAGCCACCGAAATGCGGTTGTTCGTCAGCGAATTGACCCTCGATCTGTCCAGAATTCCCGGACTCGAAAGCTGGTCGTCGGACGATCTGGAAATGGCCGCCGATCTGATCGTCTCGACGATGTTCGGTGCCGTCGTCGAACTCCTGGACGCCGGGACTGCCGGATATCGCGACGAAGCCGCCGTCATCACACGAGCAGAGAAGCAGCTGCGGATCATCATGCTCGGAATGGCCACCTGGAATCCACCTCGAAACTGACCTCGGGTTCACCTTTTCGACGTACGGTGAGAGCCATGTCTTCCACGAGTACATTCGAAATCCCCGTTGGCGACCTCACCTTCGACGTACTGATCTCGGGTCCGGACGACGGTATTCCGCTGGTAGCGCTGCACGGCTTCCCGGAGAGCGCCGCATCCTGGGGCAAGGTCACGCCGCAACTGACCGCTGCGGGATACCGCGTGATCGCGCCGAATCAGCGCGGATACTCCGCGGGCGCACGCCCGGAAGGTGTCGATGCCTACCGCATTGAGCACCTGGTAGCCGACGTCGTCGGATTGCTCGACGCACTCGGTCTGCCAGACGCACACCTTGTCGGCCACGACTGGGGTTCGGCGGTCGCCTGGCAGGTCGCCGGTCGCCATCCGAACCGGATCCGCAGCCTGACCGCGATCTCGGTCCCCCACCCCACAGCTTTCGGCTGGGCACTACGCGAGGACGAGGACCAGAAGCAACGCTCGTCGTACATCGGACTTCTCCGGCAGGAAGGAAAAGCCGAGGAAGTGTTGTCGGAGGACAACTTCCGCCGGCTGCGCGCCATGTTCGACGGCCAGATCGATCCTGAATTCGCCGACGAGCACATTCGTGTCCTGAGCGGGGCGGGCGCGCTGACCGGCGCCTTGAACTGGTACCGCGCGATGACGCGCGACTTCGGCGACATCGATCGCACCACGGTGCCGACCACGTACGTCTGGAGCACCGGCGACTCGGCGCTCGGCCGGGCAGGCGCAGAACGCTGCGGTGAATTCGTCGACGCGCCCTACGAGTTCGTCGTCCTCGAAGGCGGGAGTCACTGGGTCCCGGAAGAGCGAGCCGAAGAGTTGGCCGAGGCCATCCTCGCACGTGCGGGATCCTGACCGAAGCGAAGAATTCGGCTCTATGTATGTTGTCATACATAGAGCCGAATTGATTCCACCACCAGGAGTTCTGCGATGACCGAGACCGCTGCACCACCCCATCCTTTTGACGCTGCTGTCGGCTTGACGTCGCTCACCGCCGGTTTGTCGACCGGCGAAACCAATGCGGCGTACAACAACATGGTCGGACCTTTCGGCGGCGTCACTGCTGCCACGTTGCTCGAATCTGCGCTGAAGCACCCCGAGCGACTGGGCGATCCGCTGTCGTTGACCGTCAACTTTGCCGGTCCGATCACCGAGGGCGCTTTCGAGATCTCCGCCCGCCCGGTGCGCACCAACCGCTCGACGCAGCACTGGTCGATCGAACTGTCTCAGGACGGCACCGTCGCCACGACCGCCACGGCAGTGTTCGGCACGAGGCGTGAGACGTGGTCGTCGACCGAGATCACGATGCCGGAGGTTCCGTCGGCCGAAGACGTTGCACTGCTGCCGTTCCCCGAGTTCATCGCCTGGGCACAGAACTACGAGATGCGGTTTGTCGAAGGTGCGATCCCCGACCTGGAGTCGGGCGAGCACCCCGACTCGACTACGACGCTCTGGGTGCGCGATCAGCCGGCACGCGCTCTCGACTACACGTCATTGACCGCACTGTGCGATGTCTTCTTCCCTCGAGTTTTCCTGCGCCGAGGCAAGATGGCACCGGCCGGAACGGTCTCGATGACCATCTACTTCCACGCCGACACTCAGGCACTGACCGAACAGGCGGACAATTCAGTCCTGGGCACCGCGCGGACTCAGCGGTTCGGCAACGGGTACTTCGATCAGTCGGCCGAAATATGGGGCAGTGGCGGCGCATTGCTCGCTACGACACACCAGTTGGTCTACTTCAAGGACTGACAATCACCGCACTGTCCCCTTCCGGCGCCTTGACCATCGACAGGGCGGCGAGGCCGACACCGAGCACTACCAGTAGTCCGATGATGCCGGCGCGGTCGGCGCCGAAGAGCCATGCGAACAGGCCGAACAGTGTCGGCGCGAGGAACGACACTGCTCGGCCTGTTGTCGCATACAGGCCGAACATCTGACCTTCACGCCCGGGCGGGGTGATGCGCGCCAAGAACGTTCGTGCCGACGACTGAGCAGGTCCGACGAACAGGCAGAGCGCGAGTCCGAAGATCCAGAACATCACCGGCCCTGACACCGCGATCAATATCGCGCCGACCACAATCATCGACGCGAGCGAGACGGTGATGACCTGCTTGGGTCCGATCCGATCGTCGAAGCGTCCGGCCACCAAGGCGCCGATCGCGGAAATCACGTTGGCGGCAACACCGAACAGCAGGACGTCTGCTGCGCTGATTCCGTAGACGTTGACGGCCAGCACGGCTCCGAAGGTGAACACACCCGCGAGTCCGTCGCGGAAGAGTGCGCTCGCGATCAGGTACCAGATCGTGCGCCTGTCGACGTTCCAGAGTTCACGCAGATCGCGCCACAACACCCGATAGGAGTCGAGGAATCCGGCCTTCGACGCGCCCGGATCGACCGCGGGGCTGGGCAACTCGGGAACCTTGAAGAACACCGGGATCGCAAAAATCGCGAACCATACTGCGGCCAGCAGTGCCACCATCCGGATGTTCATGCCGCCGTCGGTGGTCAATCCCAGGAATCCCCGAGTGTCGCCGTCGCCGACGATGAACCCGAAGTAACACAGCAACAGCAGCACGATTCCGCCGAAATATCCCATGGCCCAGCCGAAGCCGGAGACTCTACCCAGATTCTCCGGCGTCGATACCTGCCGCATCATGGCGTTGTACGGCACGCCGGCAAGCTCGAAGATCACCGAACCGATTGCGAGCAGTACCAATCCGAGCCATAGGTAGCGGTAGTTGTCTTCGACGAAGTAGAGGCCCGCCATCGAGAGCACGGTGATGCCGGTAAGTATCGCAAGCGAGAGTTTGCGTTTACCCGACGCATCGAAACGCTGTCCGGTGATCGGAGCGAGTATGGCGATGAAGAAGCCGGCGATTCCGAGAGCCCAACTGAGCCATGTCGTAGCCGAAATCGTGCCGGGCAGGTCGTCGCCGACCGCGTCGGTGAGATAGACCGAGAAGACGAACGTGAGGATCACGGCGTTGAATGCAGCCGATCCCCAATCCCACAGCCCCCATGCGAACACTTGACTCTTCGTGGCCGCACCACCGATTCCTGCGGGTGGCTCGGCCTGCGTGCTCGTGGACTCGGCGCTCATACGGCGAAGCCTAACTGTGAACAGGCGACTCGGAGCCTCTCTCCGAAGTCGACATACAGGACGTTCTACGCACCCGAGTTAGTACGCACTTAGTTGCATACGCACCTGAGTGCATAGATACTTTTGACATGGCACTCGAACATGCGTTGCTCGTCTCCCTTTCCGAACAGGATGCGTCGGGATACGACCTCACACGCCGGTTCGACAAGTCGATCGGTTTCTTCCACAGCGCGACGCACCAGCAGATCTACCGAGTCCTCAAGCGAATGGACGAGGCCGGCTGGGTGGAGGTGGAGGCCATTGCGCAGGACGGCCGCCCGGACAAGAAGATGTACCGCGTCAGCGACGCCGGCCGCGCCGAACTGACCCGATGGATCGCCGAGCCGTCCGAACCGAACCACCTGCGCAACGAGCTGGCCATCAAGATCAGGGCCGCAGCGCACGCCGATCTTCCCGCTCTACGACGCGAAGTCGCTCGCCACCGCGACGGCCACGCCGCCCGCCTCGACGTCTACCGACTCATCGAGAAGCGTGACTTCCCCAATCCAGCAGCACTTTCCGGCTCTTCGTTGCACCAGTACCTCGTACTTCGCGGTGGCATCCGCGTCGAGGAAGGGTTCACCGACTGGTGCCAAGAAGTTCTGGACGCATTGCCCACTGGCGAGCCCGCCACCGAAGCCACTGGCGAGAACGCCACCGAAGCCGCTGGCGAGAACGCCACGGAAGGAATTTCCCAGCCATGACGGATACACAGTTCCCCCGCCTGCTCGAACCGCTCGACCTCGGATTCACGACGCTGAAGAACCGCGTCGTCATGGGATCGATCCACACCGGCCTCGAGGATCGCGCGAAGGACACCGACCGCTTGGCCGAGTACTTCGCCGAACGCGCACGTGGCGGTGTCGGTCTGATCATCACCGGCGGCTACGCACCGAACCGCACCGGTTGGCTGTTGCCGTTCGGCGCCAAGCTGACCAACCGCGTCGAAGCGCGCCGTCACCGCCGGGTCACCAAGGCGGTTCACGAGGCAGGCGGAAAGATCGCCATGCAGATTCTGCACGCGGGCCGATACAGCTATCAGCCGTTCAGTGTGTCCGCGTCGTCGATCAAGGCGCCCATCAACCCGTTCCGTCCGCGCAAGCTAACCGGCCGCGGGGTGCGTTGGCAGATTCGCAACTACATTCGCTGCGCGCGCCTGGCCAAGTCCGCGGGTTACGACGGCGTCGAAATCATGGGCGGTGAGGGCTACTTCATCAACCAGTTCCTCTGCGAGCGCACGAACAAGCGCACCGACCAGTGGGGCGGTAGTTCCGAGAACCGTCGACGCCTTGCTGTCGAGATCGTGCGACGCACACGCAAGGCTGTCGGCCCGAACTTCATCATCGTGTTCCGGTTGTCCATGGCAGACTTGGTCGAGGGTGGTCAGACCTGGGATGAAATCGTCTCACTGGCAAAGGAAGTCGAAGCTGCCGGCGCCACGATCATCAACACCGACATCGGGTGGCACGAGTCACGGGTGCCCACCATCGTCACCTCGGTTCCCCGAGCAGCCTTCGTGGACATCACCGGCAAGCTCGAGAAGCACGTCGACATTCCGGTAGCGGCCTCGAACCGGATCAACATGCCTGAGACTGCGGAAGAGATCCTCAACCGCGGTGACGCACAATTGATTTCCATGGCCCGGCCGATGCTCGCCGATCCCGACTGGGTAAACAAGGCCGAGCGCGGAGCCTCCGACGAGATCAACACGTGCATCGCCTGCAACCAGGCGTGCCTCGACCACGCATTTGTGCACAAGCAGGTCTCCTGCCTGCTCAACCCGCGCGCGGGCCGCGAGACCACACTGATCCTCTCCCCCACTCGGCGGACCAAGAACCTCGCCGTCGTCGGCGCCGGCCCCGCCGGACTTTCCGCGGCACTCAATCTTGCTCAGCGTGGTCATTCGGTCACGTTGTTCGAGGCTTCGGACAAGATCGGCGGACAGTTCGGGATCGCACAACTCATTCCCGGCAAAGAAGAGTTCGCCGAAACCATTCGCTACTACACGCGCATGCTGGACGTCGCCGGAGTGACCGTCAAGCTCGAAACCCGCGTCGCACCAGCAGATCTCATCGGCTCTTTCGACGAAGTGGTGGTTGCCACCGGAGTGACACCGCGCGTTCCCAAGATCCCCGGCATCGACAACCCGAAGGTGCTGACTTACGCCGAGGTCGTCCGAGAGGGCAAGCCGGTCGGTAAGTCCGTCGCCGTCATCGGTGCCGGCGGCATCGGCGTCGACGTCAGTGAATTCCTCACCCATCCGACCTCCCCCACCCTTCATCTGAAGGAGTGGAAGCAGGAATGGGGCGTCACCGAACCCGAGATGGCGCCGGGCGCGCTCACCACACCGGTACCGGAACTCTCCGAACGTGAGGTCTACCTCCTCCAGCGCAAGCCCGGACGCATCGGTGCCGGACTCGCGAAGACCACGGGCTGGGTCCACCGGGCAGCCCTCAAGAACAAGGGCGTGCACGAACTCTCGGGCGTCAACTACGAGCGCATCGACGACGCCGGTCTGCACATCACGTTCGGTGAGAAGCACGAGAAGCCCCGGCTCCTCGAGGTCGACACCATCGTCATCTGCGCCGGGCAGGAATCGGTTCGCGACCTCGTGGACGAACTGACCGTCGCGGGTGTGGTGACCCACATCATCGGTGGCGCCGATGTGGCAGGAGAACTCGATGCCAAGCGTGCCATCGAACAGGGCACACGACTGGCCGCGAAGATCTGACCGGCTACGCTGACTGATCGTGAGCCTGCCGACACCCACAACCACAGCCCGCGCCGTCGTGACCGGCGCCTCCTCCGGCATCGGAGAGGCACTGGCCGCTGATCTGGCATCACGCGGACACTCCCTGATCCTCGTCGCCCGTCGCGGCGAGGTCATGGAGGTCCTCGCCGAGAAGCTTCGCGCCGCACACGGCGTCGAGGTGGAAGTCCGTGCATCGGACCTCTCCGACAGCGCGGCGCGTGCCGTTCTCGTCGAGGAACTCGGTGGCCGCGACATCAGCATTCTGTGCAACAACGCCGGGATCGCCACCTTCGGCCCGATCGCCGAACTGGACCCCGCGTACGAGCGTGACCAGGTCGAGCTCAACGCCGTCGCGGTTCACGACCTCACCCTGGCCGTGCTGCCCGGCATGCTCGCCCGCAAGTCCGGAGCGATCCTGATGGTCGGTTCCGCGGCCGGCAACATGCCGATCCCCAACAACGCGACGTACGCCGCCACGAAGGCGTTCGTGAACACGTTCGCGGAATCGTTGCGTGGTGAACTCAAGGGCACCGGGGTGAACGTCACCCTCCTCGCTCCTGGCCCCGTACGGACCGAAACTCCGGACCCGGCCGAAGCGTCCATCGTCGACAAGCTCGTTCCGGACTTCTTCTGGATCTCGAGCGAGTACACCGCCAAGGTCTCGCTCGACGGCCTGGCCGAGAACAAGATGCGCGTCGTACCGGGCATCTTGAGCAAGGCGATGTCCGTCGCCGGCGGCTACAGCCCCCGCGCCGTCGTGGCGCCCATCGTGGGCACGTTCTACAAGAAGCTCGGCGGCTGATTCACGCAAACTTCTCAGACAACGCCATAGCAGACCATATAGTCGGTTAATGGCGATGCGACGAACACTGGCGGTAGGGGCAATCCTTCTTGTGACCGGAGGGTTGCCCTTACTGCTGCCTACGACGGCGAACGCGTGCTCGTGCGCGTCATCGGCCTCACCGGAAGAAGCAGTGAGCGTCTCCAGCACTGTCTTCCTGGGGACTCCGACAGAGAAAACCTCGGACGGGTTCGAGGACACCTATCTGTTCGACGTCAGCCGCGTCTACAAAGGCGATCTTGCGTCGGTGACGTCGGTGGGGACACTCGCGAACGGGAACGGTTGCGGCACAAGCTACGTACTCGGAACCGAGCAACTGATGTTCGTTTCGGCGCCGTACGATGTCGACGCCGAACACGAGGGGTACAGCTGCGGACCGGCCACCGAAACCGGGTTCGACATCCACGCGACGGTCGAGTCCGTGTACGGCGCCGGCCACGCCCCGCGCGCCGGCGGAGTTCAGTCCGTTGGCGTATCCGTCGACAGATCGGCGGCGATCGGAGGAACCGTGGCAGTGGCATTACTCGCGGTGCTCGGCTGGTTCGGATGGAAGCGGCGGGCCCAGTGAGTCGGCGGGCACAGTGAGTCAACAGGCACAGTGAGTCAACAGGCACAGCGTCGAGGCCGTCAGAGCCGCGTCAACCTCGTTCGACGGCGCGTCAAGTAAGCGTCAAGACTCCTCCCACCGGCGATCGTCGGGAGTAGATCTGAAAGTAGCCCGCAACACGGCGGGTCACCTTCAGGAGATCGACGTGACGCTACTCGAAATCTTCCCCTCCCTACGCGGCGCAATGACACCTCGTATGGATCCTGCGTTGTGGCCCATCAGCACTCGCCACGATCAAAGCGGGCGCGTCTGCATCGGCGACGTCTCCCTCGAAGAGATCGCGGACCAGTACGGCACACCGACGTACGTTGTCGACGAGGCGGACGTGCGGCACCGCTGCCGCACGTATCGAGAGATTTTCCCCGACTCGGAGATCGTCTACGCCGGCAAGGCACTGATGATCCGTGCGATGGCTAGCTGGGTCTCCGACGAGGGTCTCGGGGTAGACGTCTGTTCTGCCGGTGAACTTGCCATTGCTCTGGCCGCGGGCGTGGACCCGAAGCGAATCATCCTGCACGGCAACGCCAAATCGGTTGCCGAACTGAGAGCAGCAGTCAACGCCGGTGTCGGCCGAATTGTCCTCGACTCCCCCAGCGAAGCGGCACGCCTGGCGTCGGTGTGCACCCGCCCTCAGAAGGTGCTGATCAGAGTCACACCCGGCGTCGACATACACGGACACAAGGCGGTGTCCACCGGCATCTTGGACCAAAAGTTCGGTTTACCAGCATTTTCCGACGAACTGGAACGTACGGTGTCCGTCGTCGCCACCGCGACGCACCTGCAACTCATCGGCCTGCATTGCCATCTCGGCTCCCAGATCACCGATCCCGAACACTTCCGACCCGCGATCGAGACGATGATCGCGCAGATGGACGACATTCGACGCACACACCGAATCATCCTCACCGAACTCGATCTCGGTGGCGGCCACGGGATCGCGTACCTACCGGGAGATGCCCAACTGGATCTGACCCGCCTCGCTCACGTCATCGACGACACCCTCGACGACGCCTGCACCCGAAACCGCTTCCCTCGCCCCGAAATCGTGCTCGAGCCTGGCCGGGCGATCGCTGCGCGCGCCGGAGTCACGCTTTATCGCGTACAGAACATCAAGTCGATCAGCGGCGGACGGACCTTCGTTTCCGTCGACGGCGGGATGAGCGACAATCCGCGGGTGTCGTTGTACGACAGCCGTTACGACGTCGAACTGGTGAATCGGCATTCGAGCGCACCGCTCCAAGAGGTCACGGTCGCCGGGCGGCACTGCGAATCGGGCGACGAAATCGCCGTCGGCGCCAGGCTTCCCGCCGACTTACACGAAGGCGACCTCCTGGCAGTGCCGTGTACGGGCGCCTATCACCACAGCATGGCGTCCACCTACAACAGCGTCGGCCGGCCACCGGTCGTCGCTGTGCTCGGCGGTATTGCGCGGCCGTTGATCAGGCGCGAATCGATCAACGACCTGCTGGCCCGCGAGGTCGGTATCTGACCTCGCGGGCGTCGAAGCCTCAGCGCTTGCGGCGGCTACCGGTCCCGAAAATATTTCTCGAAATCTCCCGTCCTGCAGCCGAAGCCGCGGAGCGCAGGAAACTCTTGACGGCCGAGTTGCCCAAGATCTGCTCGGCGATGTTGGGGCCCTCCGGTTCAGCCGGCGGCGGTGGCGGCAGGTCGGGTAGCGACGGAAGATCCAGGGACTGATCCGCCGTCGGAGCCCCGGCCACCTTCGCCGTCAACTTCTCGTACGCCGATTCGCGGTCGATCGTCTGGCCGTACTTCTGATTGAGGGGACTCGACGACGCTGCCGCCTTGATCGCCTCGTTGCCGATGGTGTCCATCAGCGACCTCGGAGGACGAATCTTGGTCCAGGCCACCGGCGTCGGCGCACCCTTCTCCGAGAGCACGGTCACGATGGCTTCACCGATGCCGAGTGAAGTCAGCGCCTTCTCCAAGTCGTAGTGCTCGGTCTTCGGGTAGGTGCGGACAGTCTTGTTGAGTGCCTTCTGGTCGTCGGGCGTGAACGCACGCAGAGCGTGCTGAACGCGCGCACCCAACTGCGACAGAACCGAATTGGGAATATCGGTCGGAAGCTGCGTGCAGAAGAACACGCCGACGCCCTTCGAGCGAATCAGCTTGACCGTCTGTTCGACCTGCTGCAGGAAGGCCTTAGACGCGTCCGCGAACAGAAGGTGCGCCTCGTCGAAGATGAACACCAGCTTCGGCTTGTCCAGATCTCCCTCTTCCGGCAGCGTCTGGAACAGATCCGCGAGCACCCACATCAGGAAGGTCGAGAACATCGCCGGGCGAGCCGCCTGGGCACCGAGTTCGAACAGCGTGATCACACCGGCGCCGCCGACGACCCGCAGCAGATCCTCGGTTTCGAGTTCCGGTTCACCGAAGAAGGTGTCACCGCCATCGGCTTCGAGGTTGACCAACGCGCGCAGAATCACTCCCGCCGTCGCCGAGGAAACTCCGCCGATACCCTTCAGATCCGCCTTGCCCTCAGCGCTCGTCAGGTGGGCGATGACCGAACGCAGATCCTTGAGGTCCAGCAGGGCGAGGCCCTGAGTGTCGGCCCAGTGGAAGATCAGTCCGAGAGTCGATTCCTGTGTCTCGTTGAGGCCCAACACTTTACTGAGCAGGATCGGCCCGAAGCTGGTGATTGTCGCGCGCACCGGGATACCGATTCCGTCAGTACCCAACGACAAGAACTCGACCGGCATCCCAGCGGGAGTCCACGAATCGTCGCCCGTCTCGACTGCGCGAGCCTTCATCTTTTCGCTTGGCTCCCCCGCCTTCGACAGCCCCGAGAGGTCGCCCTTGACGTCGGCCATCACGACCGGCACACCCGCGGCGGACAGCTGCTCGGCAATGCCCTGCAGCGTCTTGGTCTTGCCGGTACCCGTCGCACCGGCGATCAGGCCGTGACGGTTGATCGTCGCCAACGGAATCCGCACCCGCGCGGAGGGATCTGCCACTCCGTCGATCACCACCGAGCCGAGCTCGAGTGCCCGCCCCTCGGATGAGTAGCCCGCCGCGATTTCAGCAGCAGCACCCGACGGCGTCGCGGCAGCGGGGGTGTCGGGGGTGGCTCCTGCGGATGCTTCGGCCTCAGCGGCAGCGGCTTCCTTCTCCGCTTCCTCAGCAGCTGCGGCAGCTTCAGCGGCAATCCGAGCGGCTTCGGCAGCGGCGGCCTTTGCAGCTTTCGCCTTCTCCGCCGGCGTCAGCGGCGCGGCTCCGTCCTTCGGATCCACGGTCATCGAAAAGCCCTCCTCGTTGCAATGCGGCGAAGTTCTTGTCATCACCCGAGCGCCGTCCTGCACGCACCCGAGTTTCCACCGCAGACCTTATCCCGCGCCCACGCGCACTACTGTGTTCCTGGTGCAGGACAAATTGGTATGGATCGATTGTGAAATGACCGGGCTGCGACTCGAGTCGGACAAACTCATCGAGATTGCGGCTCTGGTGACCGACAGCGACTTGAACATCTTGGGCGAAGGTGTGGACATCGTCATCCACGCCGACGACGACGCGTTGGCTGCCATGCCCGACGTCGTGAAGAAGATGCATGCAAAGTCGGGACTGACCGAAGAGGTCCGAAAGTCGACGGTCACCCTCGCCGAGGCGGAGAAAGAAGTGCTCGCATATATCCGCAAGCACGTGCCCGTCGCCGGTACGGCGCCCTTGGCAGGCAATTCCATCGCCACCGACCGCGGGTTCATCTCACGCGACATGTCGGCGCTGGACACGTACCTGCACTACCGGATGATCGACGTCAGCTCCATCAAGGAACTCTCCCGCCGCTGGTACCCGCGAATCTACTTCGGTCAGCCCGAAAAAGGTCTCGCCCACCGAGCGCTCGCCGACATCAAGGAATCCATCCGCGAACTCAAGTACTACCGCGGCACTGCATTTGTCGCGGCGCCCGGACCGTCGAGCGCGGAGATCGCAGCCGTCGTAGAGGGCTTGGGTCCCGCCTGACCTGCCGATTGGCATCCTGACCGACTTTCGCGCTAGTATCTCTTTCGTCAAAGCAGCCGGGTCAAACCGGTGGCCGAGGCAATGGTGGGCGTAGTTCAGTTGGTAGAGCACCAGGTTGTGATCCTGGCTGTCGCGGGTTCGAGTCCCGTCGCTCACCCAAGCGGAACCCCCGAGAATGTCGAAAGGCATTTTCGGGGGTTCTTTTGGTTTGTACCCCATCCCCATCCCCAATCTCCCCCTCCACAGCCGGGTGAACGTACCTCTGGTCGCCTCAGATAGACCGAAAGCCACTTTCGCTCTCATCGGGGTAGCTGGAATTCGCCGCAAATGGCCCAGCCGTCGATCACTCGGGCGACGGTTGCGGCTCCCAGACACCCGCTACGGTCCCCTCACGCACGTGTCGCTCGTATGCCGAAACCTTGTCGCGAATGACGTTCAGGTTGTCCTGCATCGCAGCGATCCTGGATCGAATCAACTCCTCATGCGACTGCAAAAGTGAAAGCCGCTCCTTCTCGTTTCCTGGCCCTGACCTGACGAGCGCGGCGAATTCGCGGATAGTGGCGATCGGCATACCCGAGTCTCGGAAGCGATTGCACAGCTTCAACCAAGAGACATCGCTTTCGGAGTACACCCGACGCCCACCAGCCGAGCGCGCAACCTCGTGAACGAGCAACTCTTCGCGCTCGAAGTAGCGGAGAGAATCGATGCTGATGCCGGTCTCGACGGCTACATCACCGATCAAAAGTTCGCGCATTGCCCGATTACCTTTCCTTGACCTGGAGTGCACTCCAGATTTTACGGTCGCGGTCATGAATTCAATCCAGCGCAAAATCAACACCGGATTTGCCCGAACCTCCACCGCCGACGACGTACTTTCCGGACTAGATCTGACCGGCACCACCGCATTGGTCACTGGCGGGTACTCCGGACTCGGATTCGAGATTTCGCGGGCACTTTCTTCGGTCGGCGCGCGAGTTGTAGTTCTTGCCCGCCGACCAGAACAGGCACGGGGTGCCGTGGCCGACTTTCCGGGTATCGAAGTACGAGCGTGCGATCTGTCGGACCCGAGCAGTGTCAGATCGTGCGCGCGAGAAATTCTCGAATCCCGGATCAGTCCGGACATCATCATCTGCAATGCCGGAATCATGGCCTGCCCGGAGATCCGAGTCGGGTCTGAATGGGAATCACAGTTCGCGATTAATCACCTTGGGCACTTTGTGCTGGTGAACCTGCTTGTGCCTGCCATGCCCGCAAACGGCTCTCGCGTGGTCGCTGTCTCGTCGGCGGGACATTTTCTGTCGGGAGTGCGTTGGGATGACATACATTTCCGCAACGGTTACGACCGGTGGCTTGCGTACGGTCAGGCCAAGACTGCAAATGCTCTCTTCGCTGTGCAGCTCGCGAGCGCCGGTGCTTCACGCGGAATTACTGCGTTCTCCGTCCATCCTGGGAGCATCCTCACTCCCCTTCAACGTCACTTCTCCGCATCGGAGAAGCACGATCTCGGATGGACTACGTCGAATGGCGACGCCGTGCCGGGATTCAAGACTCCCGCCCAGGGCGCCGCTACAACGGTGTGGGCGGCGACGGCACCGATACTCGCCGATCACGCCGGCGCGTACCTCCAGGACTGCAACATCGCGGACGTCGCGCAGACCGATGACATGAGCGTCGGCGGCGTGAAGCCTTGGGCTACCGATCCCGCCGACGCACACAGACTGTGGGCGCTGTCCGCTGAGATGACCGGAGTGGACGCCTTCGATCGACGCTGACACCGAGCGAACGTACCTCTCGGCGCCTCAGATAGACCGAGAGGCACTTTCGCTCACAAAAGGCGTGCGGATGCAGAATGCCCCCAACCGGACGGTCGGGGGCATTCTGACGTTCAGCGCTTCAGCGGCGCGCTCAGACGTCCGCGTTGCCGGTCTTCCAGACGCTCCACGGGATGTTCCAGTCGCCGAGGCCGTCGGTACCGGAGAGCGTGCCGCCGACGGTGTTCTTGACCACGACGATGTCCCCGCGCTTGGTGTTGTCGTAGACCCACTTGGCGTTGGACGGGCTCAGGTTGAGGCAGCCATGGCTGGTGTTGGAGTAGCCCTGCTGCCCGACCGACCACGGTGCCGAGTGGAAGAAGATGCCGCTGTAGGACATTCGGGTCGCCCAGTCGACGGGGGTCTTGTAACCCTGAGCGGAGGTGACCGGGACGCCGTACGTGGACGAATCCATGATCATGTTCGCGAAGCGGTCCCCGATGATGTAGACGCCGTTGTCGGTGGGAGTGCTGTCCTTGCCCATCGAGGTGGGCATGGTCATGACGGTTTCGCCGTTGACCTGGAACGTGACCTGCTTGGTGTTGTCGTCCGCCGTGGCGATGACCGCGTCACCGATGGTGAAGGAACTCTTCGCGTCTTCCTGCCCGAAGACTCCCTTTCCGAGATTGCGCCCGTAGACGTTGACGTTCACGTCGACCTTGGTGCCCGGTGCCCAGTAGTTCTCCGGACGCCAGCGGACCTCACGATTGTTGACCCAGTAGAACGCACCTTCGACGGCCGGAGTCGTGGTGACGGTGATCGCCGCCTCGGCAGCCTTGCGATCGGGGATGTTCTCGTCGAACTGCACGGCTATGGGCTGACCGATGCCGACCACGTCGCCCTCGTTCGGCAGGACGTACGGCTTGGTGACGTTGCCGGGCGCGCTGGTGGTGAAGGACGTGACCGTCGTACTGGCGCCGCCCAATCCGTACGCGCGGGCTTCGATCTTGTACTTGCGGTTGTATCCGAGCGGCTCGGTGGTCGTCCACGACGCACCGTCGACGGTGATAGCGCCGGCAACTGCCTTGCCGTCCTGATTGACCATCGTCACGTCGGACAGGGCGCCGTCGGCGACGTTGATCTTGACCGGGTCACCCGGCGAGAAGCCGACAGCCCCGTCGGCGGCGGTCGAGGTGAGCTTCGGCTTGATGAGTTCGGTGAGCGGATTGGAATCGATCGGCGCCGACCCCTCGGTGCTGACGTCCTTGCCACCCGACGTGCACGCGGTCATCAGAACGAGCGCACCGAGTGACACCGCGATCATCGCCGCACCCTTCGACGCTCGACCGTTCCCCCCGCGCACGGACAGACCCCACCTTTGACGACTCATCGTTCGACTCCGCTTCACAATTTCTCCGACTAACTTCCGCGTCACATGCGAATCCCACTTACCGGAAGGCAAGTGGGACTTGCGGTATGACTGCGCTACATCAATGATGCCAGGCGCGCTCGTTACCAACGGTCATGAAGGGCCACGCCGTCAGTAACGTTCAAGTATCAATCGCTCCGAACCGTCCGTTTTGTTACCGCTTGTGGCGGATTTCCTCCGATCGGACTACGGCAGTGAAGCCTCCACCTGGCGATTTGCTCCCGAACCGGCGATTCGGCTAATGTTCTGTCTCGCAAGAGCGAGCGCCTATAGCTCAGTTGGTAGAGCAAGTGACTCTTAATCACTGGGTCCGGGGTTCGAGTCCCTGTGGGCGCACTTGCAAAGATCCCCACCTTCTTCGGAAGGTGGGGATTTTTCATTGTGTCGTGGTGAACAGGTCGTAGTGAACAGGTTGTGGTGAATAGACTTCACAGTTACCGGAACCACGGCCTGGAGGACTGATGACCGAGCGCGAAACCACACCGGGCAGCGAGCTGGCATTTGCCGGGGTGGCGGGTCAGGCCGCTCTGATCCGGTCCGGCGAATTGTCCGCCCGCGAGCTCACCGAGAACATACTTCGTCGGATCGAACGCCTCGATTCGACGCTCAATGCTTTCGTGCGAGTTCTCGCAGACGAAGCGCTCGACGAGGCGACGCGGCTCGATCAGCGCCAGGCCGACGGCCACAGCCTGGGCCCACTGCACGGAGTCCCGATCGCGATCAAGGACGAGAACGACGTCGCCGGAACGCCCACGACTTACGGCGGTGCGGCAGCAACTCGCATCGCCTCCGCTGACTCGGAGGTCGTTCGACGTTTGCGCGAGGCCGGCGCGGTGATCGTCGGCAAGACGACGATGCCCGAGTTCGGCATCTGGCCCTTCACCGAGACCGCCGCAAACGGCTACACCAGAAACCCTTGGGACACTGGCGTATCCACCGGCGGATCGAGCGGAGGATCTGCGTCGGCCGTCGCCTCGGGAATGGTCGCGGCGGCGATAGGCGGCGACGGCGGCGGTTCCATTCGATTGCCTTCGGCTTTCTGCGGCCTGTTCGGACTGAAACCGCAGCGTGGCCGGGTGAGCACCGCGCCGAACCGAAACCTCTGGCGCGGGCTCGGCACGCTCGGCCCTCTCACTCGTTCCGTGGAGGACAGCGCACTCGTGTACGACGCGATCACCGGCACCACCGGGACCGACGACTACACAGCCGAAGCACTCCGAACCGGCTTTACCGAGTCGGCCGCGTCGGCACCCGGGCCGCTTCGCATCGCGGTGTCCACCCGGAGTCCGGTCCGGGGAGTCCGCCCGTCCGCGGAGGTCGTTGACGCGGTGCGCTCCGTCGCAGAGATGTTGAGCGCGTTGGGACATCACGTCGAAGAACACGACCCCGAGTACCCGGATGCAACTGCGGCTTTTCTCCCCCAGGTGCTCGGCGGCGTCCGCGACGAGGCACTGCGCGTCGATCATCCGGCGCTCCTCGAAAAGCGCACGCGCGCACTCGCGTCCATCGGCCGGATAGCCGGCCCCGAGCGCGTCGGGAAATTCGCTTACCGCAAAGGTGAGCGAATTGCAGCAACGGTCAACCAGGTCTTCGACACCTTCGACCTGGTCCTGATGCCGACGACGCCCGCCTTGCCGCGCCCGATCGGACAGCTCGAAGGCACCGGCCTTCTGTCCGCAGTCCGAAAGGCATTGCCGATCGCCGCCTATTGTTCGATCTGGAATGTCTGCGGCAATCCGGCAGCCGCAGTACCCGCCGGTTTCTCCGAACGCGGGCTCCCCCTGAGCGTTCAACTGGTTGCGCGCAGCGGTGGTGAACCGACGATTCTCGCCGTCGCACAGCAGTTGGAAAGCACCGTCCGCTGGCCGCATTCGCGCCCGCCACACTCGTGAATTACAGAAGCGATGTAACCATCGTCACCACGATGAACACGCGTTTTGCAAACTCCTGAGCCTGTCGGCTAATGTTCTGTCTCGCAAGAGCGAGCGCCTATAGCTCAGTTGGTAGAGCAAGTGACTCTTAATCACTGGGTCCGGGGTTCGAGTCCCTGTGGGCGCACTTGCAAGAAGGCCCCCACCTCACGAGGTGGGGGCCTTCTTCATGTTCTGTCTTCGAAAACTCGGGTCAGCGAATGATCTTCCGAACCACGAGTAGTCCCACCACCGAACCGACTGCGATCAGCGCGTACTTCACTGCCGGCTCGTTGAGCTTGGCGAGCACCGTCTTCTTGGTGTTCTCGACCAGCCGCTTCGGGTTGGTGCGGACCGTCAGTTCGTCGAGTGTGCTCGCGAGCTGGTTACGCGCCTTCTCGATCTCGCGCTCGATGCTCTCGGTGTCCCTGGGCACGTGTCCTCCAACTTGTCTGTGTTCTGCTGCTCTGTGTGCGGGTCTGCTGTGTGGACGCAGCGCGCCGACACTTCGCTCTACCGTAGAGGAGCAGAATGCCCTCGCGCCCACCTGCCGCGCAATTTGTCGACTAACCTCGATTCCCGTGACCGAGAACAGTAGATTGTCCGCCGGCGACGTCGCGCCGGATTTCACGCTCCCCGACGCCGACGGCAACGAGGTTTCGCTCCACGATTACCGCGGCCGCAAGGTCATCGTGTACTTCTACCCCGCGGCCAGCACCCCGGGATGCACCAAGCAGGCTTGCGACTTCCGCGACAGCCTCGCCGAACTGAACGGCGCCGGCCTCGATGTCATCGGAATTTCACCGGACAAGCCCGCCAAACTCGCGAAGTTCCGCGATACCGAAGAGCTGACCTTCCCACTTCTCTCCGATCCCGAGAAGGCGACGCTCGAAGCCTGGGGCGCGTTCGGTGAGAAGAAGATGTACGGCAAGACGGTCCAGGGCGTCATCCGCTCGACGTTCCTCGTCGACGAGGAAGGCAAGATCGAGGTGGCCCAGTACAACGTCCGGGCCACCGGCCACGTCGCCAAACTACGACGCGATCTGTCGGTCTAACTCCCGTACCTGGTCAAGAACAGCGCTTCCGCGAAAGCGAGATTCTCGATCTCCGACGGGTCGACGCTTTCGTCAGGTGCATGAATGCGGCACTGCGGTTCCTCGACGCCGATCAACGCGATCTCCGCGTCGGGGAACTGCTCGGCCAGTGCACTGCACAGCGGTATCGATCCCCCTTGGCCGGCAAATCCCACTTCGCGGCCGTAGGCATCGGTGAGTGCGGACTTCAGCTGCGCGAAACCTTCCCCCTCCGTCGAGGACGAGAACGGCGATCCCGTCGATTCCGGTACGACCTCGATGTGGACGCCCCACGGCGCCGCTGCCAGGAGGTGGTCTGTCAACGACTTCTGTGCCTGCGCCGGATCCGTGCCGGGCGGGACGCGAAGATTCAGGCGTGCGGACGCGCGTGGGGCGATCGCCGCCGCCGAGCCCACGACCGGCGGGCAGTCGATACCCAGAATGGTCAATGCCGGACGAGCCCACACCTGCTCGGCGACCGAACCGGAACCCGTCAGCTGCACACCGTCGAGTACTCCCGCATCGGAGCGGAACTGATCGTCGTCGTAGCTGACCCCGGCCCATTCCTGGTCGTTGGTCAAGCCTTAGACGGTGGTGTTTCCGGCGCTGTCGTGCAACGTCGACAGAATGTGCACCAGCGCGGTGATCGCATCGGGCGCCGGCCCACCGAAGACACCGGAGTGAATCTCACCTTCGAGCGTCGACACGTGGACCACTACGTTGGCGATCCCGCGTAGTGACGTCGTGATCGTCGGCTCCCCAACTTCGGTGTTGCCGGTATCGGCGATCAGGATCATGTCTGCCGCGAAGAGTTCCGGCCGCTCGCGCACCAGATCCTCGAGACCGCCGGTGCCCATCTCCTCCGAACCTTCGGCGACGATCGTCAGATGCGCGCTCGGATCCACACCGGCAGCGGCAAGCGCTCGCAGCGCCGTCAAATGCATGACGACGTTGCCTTTGCAGTCGGAAGCACCGCGTCCGTACCACCGTCCGTCTCGCTCCGTGAGCGTGAAAGGCGGCGAGCCCCAGAGCTCTTCGTTTCCGGGCGGCTGAACGTCGTAGTGGCAGTACAGCAGAACGGTCGGGGCACCGGCCGGGCCTGGTCGACGCCCGACGACCGCGGCCGAACCGTCGGAGGTCTCGATCGCCTCGATTTCGGCGAAACCCTGATCGCGGAATGCCTCCAGGACCCAATGTGCCGCGGCCGCGCATTCTTCCGGCGGGTACTGCCGTGCATCGGCGACGGACTTCATCGCCACCAGTGCACTCAGATCCTCACGGGCGCGCGGCATGAGTTCACGTACCGCGGTTCGCAGTTCTTCCGTCATCGTCTCCCTCTCCTCGGCATCGAATCTCGGTGTGCCCGAAGAATCTCAGTCTGCCCGAATCAGACGAACGGAGTCGGCAGGATCGCCGCTGCGCCACACCGCGCAACCACCTCTTCGGCTACTGGACAGGTGGTCACCTAGTATCGAGTTGTGGCAACAGCATCGGGACTCGTGTGCGCGCACCTGCGCGGTGCGTTTCGATCGATCACGACCGCCGAAGTAGGTGGCCGATGACACCGGATAACGCACAAGTCCCAAATTCGACAGAAAACACCGATAGCCTGGAAGATGTGCAGCCCACGACTCGTCACCGCGCGCGGCGGCGAGTCGACCCTGCACTGGAAAACCCACAAAGCCTCGAAGAGCCGCAGGAACTGCTGCCTCGCAAGCGTCCGACGCAAGAGCGCAGCCAGCGTAAGTTCGACGCCCTCCTGGCGGCGTCACGTGAACTCCTCACCGATGTCGGATTCGAATCGTTCACGTGTGAAGAAGTCGCGGCACGTGCTGACGTCCCGATCGGGACGCTCTACCAGTTCTTCGCGAACAAGTACGTCATCGTGTGTGAATTGAACCGCCAGGACCTCGTCGGGGTCCAGCACGAGCTTGCCCAGTTCGGCGGCGAAGTGCCCTCGCTCGACTGGTTGCGGTTCCTGAACAGTTTCGTCGATCACATGGCCGGGCTGTGGACGTCGGATCCGTCGCGCCGCGAGGTCTGGCTGGCGATGCAGTCGACACCGTCCACACGGGCCACCGGCGTCATTCACGAAAAGCAGTTCGCCGAGACTGTCGCGAAAATGCTGGGCCCGTTGACGCCGCGTACGCGGCGAGATCGTCGCCTGATGATGGCGGAAGTCCTTGTCCACGTGGTGTATTCGATGCTCAATTTTTCGGTTCAGGACGGTCAGTCGCATGCCGACGCCGTCACCGAACTGAAGAGGCTGATGATCGCGTATCTCCTCGTTGCCGAGAAGGAATCGCGCACGAAGGACTAGTCGAACGGCAAAGAGCCGGTCTCCCGTTGGGAGACCGGCTCTTTCGCGTCCGGCGGTGTTACTCCGGTTCGGATTCGATGACCGCGAAAGCTCCGGCCATGTCCCCGTCGTGAGTGAGTGAAATATGAATCTTCACTCCGGTGAGGTGTTTGGCCACGTCACCGCGAAGTCGGATGCCGGGGCGACCCCAGGCGTCCGAAACGACTTCGATCTGATTGTGGATCATCTCCCCCAGCACCGGCGGGCTGGCAAAGATGGCAGTCGACCAAGCCTTGATCACTGCTTCCTTCGCTGCCCACCGCGCCGCGAAGTGTCGTGCCGGTTCGGAGCTCCGGGTAGCGGCGTCTCGACGCTCGCCCGGTGTGAAGTTGTCGAGCATTGCCGTTCCCGGCCTGTTCAATTGCTCGGCGAACTCCGACACCGTCACGAGGTCGAAGCCGATACCCAGAACTCCCATACCGTGATTATTACTTGCAGCCGGGCAGATTCGAGCGGTACACCTGATCTGCGCCGAGTCGTGCGTCCTCGCTCAGCAGCATGTCCGCTTCGAGCTGACGCGAGGCCTTGGCCGGCGTTCCGTCGGCACCGAGGCGACGATCCGCCGGACGCTCGTAGAGGCTGTCGCCGCCGCACATCGCCTTGGTGAGGCGACGCTGACCGTCGATCGTCCGCTGCTGCGCCGCCGCAACATAATCCGCGCGCTTGTCGGCCGGAACCGACTCGACGAATGCCTGCGGGTGCACGACTGCGATCAGTCCGGAAACGTGACCGAAGCCCAGGCTGGTCAGCAGGCCGGCGCGCAGCGGAAGCTGCTCACCGAACTTGAGCGGCTGACGTGCCCACACGAGGTGCTCGAACTCGGCCATCTTGTCGTCGACGCAGTCGAGGCTGCGGTTCGGCGGGACGATGCCCTGGCTCAGTACCTGGCAGAGTCCGATCAGCTGGAAGGCTGCGGCTCCACCCTTGGCGTGACCGGTCAGGCTCTTCTGCGAGACCACGAACATCGGCGCGCCTTCACTGCGTCCCAATGCCCCGGCGAGGCGCTCGTGCAGCTCTGCCTCGTTGGGATCGTTGGCGGCAGTGGAGGTGTCGTGCTTGGAGATCACGGCGATGTCGTCGGCGCTCACTCCGAGAGCGTTGAGCGAGAGTGCGAGCTGTGAATCCGCTCCCCCACGTCCGGCGCCCAGTGCTCCGAGTCCCGGTGCCGGGATCGAGGTGTGGACACCGTCGGCGAACGATCCGGCCCAGGCGACCACACCGAGGACGGGCAGACCCATCTCGAGTGCCAGGTCACCGCGAGCGAGCAGAATCGTTCCGCCACCGGCCGACTCGACGAATCCGCCGCGGCGACGATCGTTTGCCCGCGAGAAGCGGCGATCTTCGATGCCCTTGGCGTGCATGTCCTCGGTCTTCGCAGTGGCCGACATGTCACCGAAGCCGATGATGCCTTCCGTGCTCAAATCGTCGAACCCGCCGGCAACAACCAACTGCGCCTTGCCGAGTCGGATCTTGTCGACGCCTTCTTCGACGGATACCGCTGCCGTGGCGCAGGCGGCGACGGGGTGAACCATCGCGCCGTAGCCGCCGACGTACGACTGAACGACGTGCGCTGCAATGACGTTCGGCAGCGCTTCCTGCAGGATGTCGTTCGGGCGGTTCTCGCCGAGCAGCGTGTCGATGTACAGGCTCCTCATGGAGGTCATACCGCCCATGCCGGTGCCCTGCGTGTTGGCGACCAGGCTCGGGTGTACCCAACGGAGCAGTTCGCTCGGGGTGAAGCCGCCCGTGAGGAAGGCGTCCACCGTTGCGACGATGTTCCAGAGACCGACGCGGTCGACCGAATCTGCCATGTCCGCGGGGATTCCCCACTTGGTGACGTCGAAGTTGGTCGGGATCTGGCCGCCGACGCTACGAGTCAGCTTCATCTTGCGCGGGACGCGGATCTCGGTGCCTGCGCGGCGGGTGACCGTCCAGTCGCCGGACTCGGCGGAAACCGTCGCCGTCGTGTTCTCCGGATCGGATTCGACGAAGGCCTGAGCCTCGGCCTCACTGCCGACCACGAAGCTCAGATCCTTGTCCAGGAACACGGAGGTGAGCAGCGGAGCGGTGTTGTCGATCATCGCGCCCTCGTCGACGTAGCGGCGGATGCCGCAACGCTCGACAACTGCGTCGTGGTACTTGTCGGCGATTTCCGCCTCGGGTACCAGGTCACCGGATTCGACGTCGTACCAACCCGGCTTGGGGTCGTTCTCCCAGACGATGAGTCCGGTGTTCCACGCCAATTCGAGAACGCCTGCGGCAGAGAGCTGCTCGTCGACCTCCATCTCGAAGCGGGTACGCGAGGAACCGTAGGGTCCGAGCTCTCCGGCACCCACGATGACCACGAGGTCCGCGGGGGTGACGTCCAGTTCGGGCCAGCTCGGAGCCTTGACCGAGTCGTCGATGCGAGCCGGCGCGGGCAGTGCCAGGATGCTGGACTCGTCCACTGCCTCGTCGACAGCTTCGGCGATCTCGGCAACCTCGGCAGCTTCCTTGGCCAAAGCACCCAGATCCAGGTTGGCCTCGGACAGTCCGCCGGTCAGGTCGACCTCGAGCGGAGCCTCTGCAGCAGCGCGACGCGACTCACGCGTTGCCGTCTTCAGTAGCTGGGTCGCCATCTCCTGGGTGGACCAGGTGCGGACGCCCGCTGCTTCGACCGCGTCGACGATCGGATCGTTGTGACCCATGAGTCCGGTTCCGCGAACCCAACCGATGACGGCGTGTGCCAACGTGACCCGCTCGGCCCAGTTGCGCTCGGCCTTCCAACGGTTCACCACGGCGATCAGCGAAGCCTTGGCCTCACCGTAAGCACCGTCGCCACCGAATGTTCCGCGGTTCGGCGAACCGGGCAGCACTACGTGCAGGTGCGTGTCGACGTCACTGTCGTAACCGATCTTCGAGAGACCGCCGATGAGGCGCTCCACCGACCAGAGCAACACGCGCATTTCCATTTCGGCGCGAGCGCCGGCGTCGGAAAGTTCACCGCCGACACGGGGAGCCGCGAACGGGAAGAGCATCGTCGGCGTCATGGCCGGCTTGATGAGCTTCTTTGCGCCGCCTGCGTTCTCGGTGGCCTCGTTGCCGATCCAGTCGATCAGTGCGTCGACGTCGGTGTACGACGCCATGTTCGCGGGAACCACCCAGAGGGCGGCACCGGCGCGAGCGTTCTCGCGGTACAGGTCGCGGTAGAAGCCGAGACGCTGACCGTCGAGTCGCGAGGTGGTCACGAATACCGTTGCGCCACCGGCAAGGAGCTTGCCTGTGACCGCTGCCGCGATGGAGCCCTTGCTGGCGCCGGTCACGACTGCGACCTCGCCTGCCCACTCGGGTGCGTCGGATTCTGCCGCCGTAGCCGCATCAGCGATGCGGGTGTAGACCTCGGCGAGCGCCGTGCGGCCTTCGTCGGTTGCACGGGTGGCCCACCACTTCGACTGGGCGGCAACGGTGTTACCGGCTCCGATGAAGTTCGCGACCGAGAGGGTCTCACTGCCCAGCCAGATACGCGCAAGATCCTCACGCGCACTTGCCCAGCGGTCGTCGAGCAGCACTGCCTTCTGCGCGTCGAATGCCGGAGCAACCAAACGCGGCCAGTCGGAGCCGAGTTCAGCCGAGACCAGGTCGACCAGTTCGGTGTCCTCGACCGTCGCGACTGCTGTTTCTTCGTTCAGTCCGAGTTGCTCGAGCACCAGGCGTGCGGCCGAGGCCAGAACGCCGTTGCGACCGGTGATGTTCTCGGTGAACTCACCCAGAGCGGCTGCGTCGACGGTTCCGCCGCTTCCGCCGCCGGTAGCCGGCAACGAGACGCTGACTCCGCGAGCAGACCCGACCGAGGCGACTGCGCTGTCGATGACTGCGTCCACTGCTGCCGCGTCGGCCAGTGCGCCGGAGCTCAGGCCACCGAGGTCGCCGCCGCGGATGCTGGCGCCGTCACGGGTACCGAGAGCCACTGCTGCGGTGACGTGGTGTGCCCAGCCGTCGCCCAGTTCCCAGACCTTCTTGACGCGGTCGGCGATGTAGCCGGGACGCTTGCCCGAGGGGCCGAAGACCTTGCGCAGGTGATCGTTGATCGAATCGGAGAGCACCGGTCCGAACGGCTTGTACGTACGAGCGAGCTTGTCGACGGTTGCTCCCAAGGAGCCCATGTCGGCGTCTGCGGCACCGTCGATGGCGCCGAGAGACAGCTCGGAGCCGAGGTCGACCAAGAGCTGGTTACGACGCGAGGAGACGCCGTCGCACAGTGCCTCGATCGTGTCGGCGGGGCCGACCTGATCGGGACGGAGCTTGGTCCACAGGCTGATCAGGACCTTCGTGGCGTCGGGCGCCTTGAAGGTGAGGTCGTCCGGACGCGGTCCGCCCGAAGGAGCAGCGGGAGCAGCAGCGACCGGAGCGGCAGTTGCGGCGACCGGAGCAGCCTGCGCGGCAGGGGCTTCGATCTCGTCGTCGTCATCGACGGCCGGATCGACGTCCGTGCCGTAGACGATCGCAGCTTCGCGCTCGACGTTGAGAACCTCGACCGGGTAGCCGAAGCGGCCCGGCAGCTTGAGGGTTTGCGACGCCAGGTTCGCGACGGTCGGGGCAGCGCCGAGACCGATCTCGACGAAGCGCTCGACCCCGAGTCCACCTTCGGACTCGTCGCCGAACAGCAGGTCCTGCGTCTCGATCCAGCGAACCGGGCTGGCGAACTGCCAAGCCAGCAGCTCGATCAGGATGATGCGTGACAACTCGTGGGTGCGCGTTGCGTAGCTGTCGAAGTCAGCGAGGACTTCCTGCAGCGGCTCGGACGGCACCAAGTCGGCGATTTCCTGAACGAAGTCACGACGCAGCGAGAACGGCTTCGGAACCAGGTTCGGGATGTAGCGGCCGATCAGGATGTCCGGGTCGATGTCGTGCGGGAGCAAGTCCTGCAGGCATACGCGGAAGTCCGCCACGCCGCCGCGAAGGACGGTGGAGTGGAACGGAACGTCGATGCCGGGGACCTGGATGTATGCCCGCTTGCCGCCGAATTCTGCGCGGCGACGGTCGATTTCGATCTCGAGTGCGTCGAGACCGGCTACCGAACCGGCGATGGCGTACTGGCTGCCACGCAGGTTCAGGTTGACGATTTCGAGGAACTCACCGGAAGCCTCGGCGACACCGGCAACGAAGCCCTGCACGTCGTCGTCGGAGACACCGATCTGCGACGGGCGAATAGCGGCCATGCGGTAGTCGGAGCGTCCGGCTTCGTCACGGGGAACGAGCTGGTGCATCGCGGAGCCACGCTGGAAGACGACCTCGAGAAGCGCTTCGAGCGGGAAGACCTCGGCAACAGCGGCGAGCGCGTTGTACTCACCGACCGAGTGACCGGCCAGAAGCGAATCCTCGATGAAGGTTCCGGACTCGCGCAGCTCGGCAACCTGAGCAACACCGAGAACGGCCATGGCCACCTGGGTGAACTGCGTCAGGTGAAGGACACCGTCGGGATGCTTGTGCTCGACACCACGGGCCTTGACGGTCACCGGGTTGTCTCGCACGACAGCGAGAATCGAGAATCCGAGCGCCTTGCGGGTGTGCTTGTCGGCACGCTCCCAGACGTCGCGCGCGGCCTTGGAGCGGGCGCGGGCGTCGAGGCCCATGCCCGGGCGCTGGATGCCCTGGCCGGGGAAGGCGTAGACGGTCTTGGGCGCTGCGGTGCGACCGGTGGCGACCATGACCAGTTCGCCGTCGATGCGGCAGCCGACCTCGACGATTTCAGCGCCCTGGTCGATACCGACACGGTCGACGCGGACGTCGATCTCGGCACCGGGGCGAACCATCCCGAGGAAGCGGGCGGTCCAGGCGGTCAGGCGGCGCGGCGGAACGCGGGTCTCGGCCGGGTCGACTGCGGTGACAACCTGCTGCGCTGCGGCGGAGAGCCACATGCCGTGCACGATCGGGGTTCCGAGGCCGGCCAGCAGAGCGGCGTTGTCGGAGGTGTGAATCGGGTTGTGGTCACCGGAAACCTGAGCGAATGCGCCCATGCTGACCGGCGCGAGGATCTTCGCGTCACGGCGACGACGACGCGAGGTGTCGACAGCCGCATCGCTGATCGATCCACCGGCGCGAGCGGGGTCGGCGAGTTCGCCTGCACCGGTGCGTCCGCGGATCGCGAAACGCTCCGTCATGGTGACGACTGCGGGGGCGTCGAGGCCCTCGCCGAGCATGGCACCGACCTCGACCTTGACCTCGACGACGCGACCGAGATCGGTGTCGAGAACCGAGGCGACCTCGGCGTTGACGACGAGAATGCTTGTCTCGGAGGGCAGCTCACCGACGAAGTCGACGGTGTGGTCGAGGTGGACCAGGTCGAGCATGCCTTCGATGACGGAAAGACTGTCGAGCTTGGCTGCGCCGAGGACGGCGAAGACCGCGGGCCAGCATGCTCCGACGACGACGTCCGGAACAGCCTTGCCGCTGACACTGAGCGTGGCGGGCAGGCCGGAACCGGTGACGCCGGCATGATCGGCGATGCGATCGGGAACCCACGCGACGTTGAGTCGGGCCTTGCCGTTCTTGACTGTCGGAAGTTCCTGTCCGGCAGCGACTGCCAGCAGCGCGGACATCGCACCTTCGGCGTCGGCCTCGGTGACAACCGGAGCGCCGCCGTCGATCACGGACTCGGGGATGGTGATCGTGATGTCGACGGACTTGTCTGCCACCAACGGAACCGAGAGCAGCACGTGCGAGGAATCGACGACGGTCAGGCTGGACCCGGTGGTGCCGTGTACTGCCTTGTCGGCAGACTCCGCACTCCACTCCTCGAGGTCGCCGAGACGACGGACGGGGTTCTGGGTCAGGCGGCCGGCCCACTGGAGGTCAGGAGCCGAGAGGACGGCGTCGAGAAGTCCGGGTGCGGAATCCTGGTGGCGACGGCTCGCAAGTGCAACCGGAGTGGTTCCGGCAGCAACCAATTCGTCGTAGGTGGCCTTCTCGAAACGATCGAGCAGGTCGCCGACCGGCTCGTCGACACGGGTGATGCCGGCGACGGCAACGGTGCCGGGGATGACACAGACCTGATCTGCGGTGTAGCGGGGATCGTGTGCCTGCCACAGGGAGTCGCTGCGCCACCAGCGACGCACGTCACCGTCGACAACGGGAACGAAGTTGACCGGCTTGCCCGGCGTCTTGCAGAGCGAGATGAAGAACGAGACGTCTGCGGGATGCAGAACGGTCGTCGAGTAGTCCGGGTACGACGCCTGCAGTGCGCAGATCGCAGCCTCGGGTCGCTCGAGGGTCTCGGCATCGCCGAACAGTGTGGGGATGGGACCGCGGTCGACCGGGTGCAGTCGCGCCTCGGCGCGCTGGAGCATCTCGCCGAAACGAGCACGCCAGGTGATGTCGAGCCACGGGCTCGAGGTCGCCTCGACGATGGCGTCCTGAATATCTGCGCCGCAGTCGAATTCCTTGGCGGCGTCGATCCCGACGGTCAGCTCGAGGTAACGACGCAGCCACTGGGCGTACGTCATGGTCTCGACGTCGCCGAAGTACGGCTTGGCGGTGACGTCGAGGGCGGCGATGATCTCGTCGCGGCGCTCGGCCACTGCCTCGGAATCGCCGGCAACCTCGTCGAGGAGGCGTCCGGTACGCGAAGCCGCGTTGTCGATCTCGTGGATGTCGGCACCGAGCTGGCTACGGCCAGAGGCCATTCCGCCTTCAGCAGTACCGGCACCGACCCAGTCCGGCGTACCGGGTGTGTCGACGAGAAGCTGCTTGACCTCGGGAGAGGTAGTGGCCTCGAGAGTCGCCATGGCTGCAGTGCCGACCAGGATGCCGTCGACGGGCATGGCCGGGAAACCGGCTGCGGCAGACCAGCGGCCGGTCAGATAATCAGCTGCGCGCTCGGGTGTTCCGATGCCGCCGCCGACGCAGATGACCAGGTTCGGACGCGTGCGCAGCTCGGCGTACGTGTCGAGGAGCAGATCGTCGAGGTCTTCCCACGAGTGGTGTCCGCCGGCGCGGCCGCCTTCGATGTGGACGATGACCGGGAAGTTCGGAACCTCGTTGGCAATGCGGATCACGGAGCGGATCTGCGCCACGGTGCCGGGCTTGAACGCAATGTTGGTGATGCCGATCTCGGACAGCTCGTCGATGAGGGCAACAGCCTCTTCGAGTTCCGGGATACCGGCGGTGACGATGACGCCGTCGATGGGAGCACCGGCAGTACGGGCACGCTGCACGAGGCGCTTGCCACCGAGCTGTAGCTTCCACAGGTACGGGTCGAGGAACAGGGAGTTGAACTGGACCGCGCGGCCCGGCTCGAGCAGCATCTTCAGTTCTGCGACACGGTCTTCGAAGATCTCTTCGGTGACCTGTCCGCCACCGGCAAGCTCGGCCCAGTGACCGGCATTGGCTGCCGCGGCAACGATCTTGGCGTCGACCGTCGTCGGCGTCATGCCTGCGAGCAGGATCGGCGAACGACCGGTCAGCTTCGTGAACGCGGTCTCGACGCCGATGCGGCCGCCGGGAAGCGCAACGGGCTTCGGCGCGAATTCGGACCACGAACGTGAGACCTCAGGCGCAGCACCGGGAGTGAGCAGATTGCGGTGTCCACCGCGGGTGGCTGCGGCGATGATGCCGACGCCCTGTCCACGCAGCGAGGAGGACGTCATGCGGGTCAGCTGATCGCTGGGTCCGAGATCGAGAATCCACTTGGCGCCGGCGGAAATTGCACCGTCGACAGCCTCGACCCAGTCGACCGGATCGACGAGGACACCCTGCGCGAGTTCGCGCGCACGGTCCGCGTCGAGACCGCAACGGGTTGCCCAGCTGCCGACCAGTTCGACGGCCTCGGCCAACGCGGGGTGATGGAAGCCGATTTCGGTGTCGAGGGGATCGAAGGACGGAGCGAAGACGGAACCGCCGCGCTTCTTGCCCTCACGCTCGCGGGCTTCTTCGGCTTCGATCTGCTCGCAGCGCTCTTGCACGCGCGCCAACTGAGCGGGCGGCCCGGCAAGGACGACACGGCGACGACCGTTGCGGATGGCAAGGACAGCTGCACGCTCGGGAGCAACACTCTCGGCAAGCTCGGCGACGATGGCAGCGAGACGCTCGGGATCGACACCCGAGACCGCGACCATCGGTTTCGCGGAGGCGCCGGCGATGACGCCACGGCGACGGCCGACCAAGCTGGCAGCAGCACCGACGAGCTGTGCGACGGCGAGGAGTTCACCGTCGTCGTTGCCCTGGGCGGCTACGGCAGCCGTGGCAAGAAGGCCCTGCGAGTGGCCGATGACAGCAGCAGGCGGGTTGCCGGCCACATCCAGACCCTGAGCGGAGAGGGCACGCAACGCCGCAAGCTGCGTGAGGAAGACACCGGGTAGCGACACCGGAGCTGCGGTGAGCGCGGCAGCGGAAGGTCCCGCCGACTTCTCACCTTCTTCTTCGTCGACGATCTCGGCTTCGAGCATCCACGCGATCGGATCGAATCCGACCGGGCGCACCACGAGGAGATCCTGTGCGACGGGTGCAAGGCGTGCGGCTGCATCATTGACCAGATCGGTCAGAATGGGTTCCAGGCCGTTGTCACGGCTGAGCTCCTCGAGCGAGGTGAGCCAGGGAGCGCCCTGTCCACCGAAAGCGATTGCGTAGGAAACGCCGTTGTTCAGCGAATCGACGAGGGCACCTTTGCTGGTCGTGCGGGACTGTCCCCCATCGACGCCGAAACGGCGTCCACCCTTCGAGTCGCGTCCGTTTCCTGTAGGTGTCGTGTCATCGATCGTCACGCGTACGTCCTCTCCTGGTCACCTCTGCGGCGAGGTGGGATTTGCGGTGTGCTGCCCGGCTGAAGTGCTCGCGAATTCGTCGAGAGAATCGACGGAGTCAGGGCGTTCGTGCAAGACAAGGTTTACACAGAATCATGAGGATTTCCTCACGTTTGTCGACGCCCTCGAAATCTGGACTTTCAGGGCCGTGATCTTCCTCACGAGAGTTCGAGAAAGTGACTCGCGAGTAGGTCGCGAACGCCCTGCCTGGGACTGTTACCGCGATTTTCAGAAACCTGAGGAACCCCTCATATTTATTGTTATCAATTCGTGACCTCCTTGACGGACGGTCGATCCCGTGCGTTTGCGGCCACAATCTGTCGGACCCCCTCGCTACGTTCAGCGCGTCCACACAGGACAACTTCTCGGGGGGAGAAATCATGGAAGACACAGACGTAGTCAGAGCCGTCGAATTCATCGGCGCCGAACTGCCGCGCGAGGCGTGGCCGCACTGGAATCAAGGCTGGCCGCTCGAGTCCGAAGCGGCCCTTCTCGACGCGATCTTCTCGTCACGCGCCGCGTACGGAACGCCGAAGACCGGAGTCCGCGCCGTCGTCGACCGTTGGCGCACGCACCGGTCGGTGGAGGCCGGCGAACATCTCGACAGCCTGTCTGCTCTCGCCGCCTTCACCGACCGGGGCGACGAACTCGCAACGGTTCTCGGCAATCGCCAGCGCGTGCCTGGCAACTACTCCACCAAAGCCGAAGGTGTAGCTCGCGCAGCCAAAGCGCTCGTCGACGCCGGTTGCCGGTCCAGCGCCGACGTCGAGGACACCGAATGCCTCCGCTCGGCAGTCGTCTCCGTTCCGGGCCTCGGCCCGAGGACCTTCGAGACGCTGGTGTTCCTGTCCGGGAAGTTGACGGCAACCTGGTTAGACCTGCTTGCGCGGTTCGCCACCGAGGCGAGCAGCAGCGACGAATTGTTGTCGAGCACCGACGCAGCCGAATTGCTTGTTGCGGTGTCGGAACACCTCGACGTCGATGTTCGGACACTCACCCACGCCGCGTGGCGGTATCAACGCACGGCTGAGCAACCGCGCCGGTCGAAGAAAACCACCACCCCGCCGGCAGCGGATCCACTGGCCGAATCGGCCTGAGAGCAGGCGGGCGCATCCCGACCAGGGTGGTGTTCCCGCGAGCGATTCCACTCGCGTATCCTTTGAATTCCGCGCGCGAGTGGCGGAATTGGCAGACGCGCTGGATTTAGGTTCCAGTGTCTCAGGACGTGGGGGTTCAAGTCCCCCCTCGCGCACAACGAAGAGCCCCGCCGGATCTGATCCGGCGGGGCCTTTCCAGTTCTCAGCGCTTTCGATCCTTGACCGGTGGAGTCATATACGTCGTCCGGCTGGGCGTCAGCCCCAGATGGACCGAGCTCTCCAACCACGTGATCGCCGCTGCCGTCGGATCCACCACCGGAACATGAATCCCTTTGCCATGCAGCCTGTCTCGGACTGCGCGGTTACACCGAACATGCCGGTGCAACCGAGAACGACGGAGTCGGCCTCACTGTTCCCCACGGCCGCAGACGACTCGAACACTCCCCAGCCGATTGTCCAACCCCCCGGATCGGCGAAACATGTGATGAACACACCGTCCACGCCACGGCCTCTACGACACGCCGCGGCGCGGCCCCTACGACACGCCGTGGCACGGCCCCTACGACACGCCGTGGCACGGCTTCTACGACACCGTGTCGGAGATCGCAGGGCGAGGCACTATAGCTCTCAGGTACCGTCTTAGTGTGTCCAAGAACGCTACTAAACGCCGACCTGCGCTGATTCTGCTGGTCATCGTGTCAGCCGCCGGCTGCCTCGCGCTCGGCTGGTGGCAGTGGGAGCGCTTCGAAGCCGTCGGAGGATCGGGACAGAATCTCGGGTACGCGTTCCAGTGGCCGCTGTTCGCGGCGTTTGTCGTGTACGCGTATCGCAAGTTCGTTCAGCTCGAAGACGTGGACCCGGAAGAGGCCGAAGCCGAGGAAGCTGCCGCGGAGCCGCGTGAGATTCCCGCCGACCTCTTGCCGCAACGCCCGCAGGCCGAGTTCGACGATGTGAACCTCGACGTCGACGATCCCGAAGCCCGCCAAATGCTCGAATACAACGACTACCTTGCGCAGCTCGCCGCTCGCGAGTCCGATAGGAGCACGACGTGAGTACCGGTTCGGAAGCGAGCATCGCTACCCCCGCAGTCAACACAGAGAAGCAGAAGAAGGTTGCGTCGGCGCTCGTCCGATACCGCGTTCTCGCTTGGATCACGGGTCTGTGGCTGCTGTTCCTGACCGGTGAGATGGTCTACAAGTACCTGATTCTGGACAATTCTGCGGATGCACCGGCGTGGTTGTTCTACATCGGCCAGATCCACGGTCTGTTCTACATGCTCTACCTGGTCTTCACGATCGACCTCGCGATCAAGGCCCGGTGGAAGCCCGGTACGACGGTTGCCACCGCGCTCGCCGGCACGATCCCGTTCCTGTCGTTCGTGTTCGAGCACAAGCGAACCGCCCAGGTGAAGCAGGCTTACCAGCTCTGAGAGTTTCGACAAAGTACAGCCCTGAACGCAGTCGCGTTCAGGGCTGTACTTTTCGGATTCGGATCAGCCGGCCAGTGCGGCCAACGCCGGAACGAGCTGCACGAGCGCTCTCCCCCGATGTGATGCCGCGTCCTTCTCGGCCGGGGTGAGTTCTGCGGCAGAGCGGGCGTCACCGTCCGGACGGAAGATGGGGTCGTATCCGAAGCCGCCGTCTCCGGCCGGTTCGCGGCCGATCACCCCACGCCATTCGCCGCGCACCACGATCTCGTCGCCACCAGGAATCACGAGTGCACAGGCGGAGACGAAGGCCGCACCGCGCCGCTCGTCTGGCACGTCTCCCAGCTGAGCCAGCACCAGGGCGGTATTCGCGCCGTCGTTTCCGTGAGTGCCCGACCACCGCGCGGACAGCACACCCGGCATACCGTTCAGCGCATCGATCTCGACACCGGAATCGTCTGCAATGCACGGCATTCCGGTTGCCGCAGCGCCGTCACGCGCCTTGGCGAGCGCATTCTCCTCGAACGTCGCGCCGGTCTCGGGAGCCTCGGGGAACGGCGGAACCTCGTCGAGGCCGACCAGCTCGATTCCGTTCACTCCGGCGGCGTCGAGAACTCGGTGAAGTTCCTTCAGCTTCTTGGCGTTTCGGCTTGCAACCAATACTCGTACGCTCACAGCTCAAGCACCGAACTTCTTCTTGGGTTCCGGATTCTTCGGTTCGGGGAGCACCCCGGGATACGGCTCGGCCAACGCCTGACGCTGGATCTCGAAAAGTTGCTCACAACCAGCGAGCGCGGAGTCGAGCAGCTTGTCCAGCGTCGAACGTGGGAACGTGGCGCCCTCACCGGTTCCCTGGATTTCCACCAGAGTGCCGGTATCGGTGGCCACGACGTTCATGTCGACCTCGGCACGCGAATCCTCTTCGTACGGAAGATCGAGACGCACTCGCCCGTCCACGACGCCGACGCTGACGGCCGCTATGCCACACGAGATGGGCTGCGGGTCGGAGAGCAGGTCGGCAGCGCGCAGGTACGTCACGGCGTCGACCAGGGCCACGTACGCCCCCGTCACTGCCGCGGTGCGAGTGCCGCCGTCGGCTTGGAGGACGTCGCAGTCGAGGGCGATGGTGTTCTCGCCGATTGCCGCGAGGTCGATGCACGCTCGAAGTGATCGGCCGATGAGTCGACTGATCTCTTGAGTGCGGCCGCCAACCTTGCCCTTGACCGATTCGCGGCCACTACGTGTGTGCGTCGCGGCGGGAAGCATCGCGTATTCGGCTGTCAGCCAACCCAAGCCGGAACCCTTGCGCCAGCGGGGAACACCCTCTTCGACGCTGGCCGTGCACATGACGCGTGTGTTCCCGAACTCGACCAGAACGGATCCGGCCGGATGACTGGTGAACCCGCGGGTGATCTTGACCGTGCGGAGCTCGTCGTCCGCCCTACCGTCTTCTCGTGTAGTCACCTTCGTGAGCCTAGCGGTCGCCCGCTCGGCACTGCATCGAATGTGAGGGGAATCAGATGTCGTAGACGCTTCCGGCGGAGACTGCATGGACCGGTCCGGAGAATTCGGATTTCGCTTCGGCGATCACGTCTTCACGGGATGTCCACGGCGGGATGTGCGTGAGGAGAAGCTCCTTGACGCCGGCGAGAGCGGCCACTCGGCCGGCTTCCTTGCCGGAGAGATGAACTCCCTCTGGCCGATCGGGACTGTCGGTCCACGACGCTTCGGAGAGCAACACGTCCGCATCGCGCGCGAGTTCGACGACGTTGTCACACATGCCGGTGTCGCCGGTATAGACGAGCACGCGGCCGTCGGCGCCGGTGATCCGGAAACCGTAAGCCTCGGGCGGGTGATTCATCCGGCGCGCGACGACGCTCAGTTCTCCGAAGGACACCGGCTCGTTCTCGGCCCAGAGTCGGACGTCGATGGTGTCGGAGATGTCGTCCATCTCGCCGGCACACTCGGCGGAGGACACTCCGATGCGGCAGGCGGTGTCGGTGGGGCCGTAGACCAGAGCGCGGCCAACCGGCGGGTTGGGGTGATAGCGACGCCAGACGAGAAGGCCGGGCATGTCGAGACAGTGGTCCGCATGAAGGTGCGAGAGCAGGATCGTCACTTCGCCCGGATCGGCGTATCGCTGCAACGCTCCCAGAACGCCCGGGCCGAAGTCGATCACGAGCGGCGGAGTTCCCGGTGCCGTGAGCAGGTATCCCGAAGCCGGTGAATCCGGACCCGTGACGCTGCCGGAACACCCCAGGACGGTCATGCGCATACCGGTCATGCTGCCACGTCTACCCGTCTGGGAAAAAGCTCTTGGTCGTTTTGGCGCGTCGAAGTCACACCGCAGTGTGGGTGTGACCCACGTCCGTTCAGAAACTGGGTGGTCGAACGGCCGGTGCCGAACCTGAGCGCTTGGCCCTCTCCCCCGACGTCAGTGCCCACGCGGCCACCACGCCGCCGATCGCTCCGAACAGGTGTCCCTGCCAGGAAACTCGAGGATCGCTCGGCAGAACGCCCCACAGCACTCCGCCGTACACGACGAAGACAGCAACACCGATCAGGATCTGCGTGAAACTTCGCGTGAAGAATCCGCGCACCAACAGGTAGGTCACCCAGCCGAAGATCAGCACGGACGCACCGACGTGATTCGAGTTCGAACCGGCGAACAACCAGGTTCCGACACCGCCGATCACCCAGATGATGCCGGTAGCCGCGAGTCCGCGCGCGATTCCCGACACCAGCACGAGGTAACCGAGGATCAGCACCGGAATGGTGTTGGCGATCAGGTGACCCCAGTCGTCGTGAAGCACCGGGGCGAACAAGATTCCCCACAGCCCGTCGAGCGTGCGCGGGGTGACGCCGGCATTCTGGACATTCTGACCGGAGATGACATCCACGATCTCGATCACGTAGAGCAGGATCGCGAAACCGCCCACCAACACGGCCGACTGCTTCCACACCGAAGGCGGACCGGATTTCGGTGCCGGCGTTCGGGTGCCGAAATCCGGATTGTTGAAATCCATCGTCATCGTGTGCGTCCTCCACCGTCGATCCGATTTTCTGATCGGTCACTTGCAACCAGGCTCAATTCGAGGTTACCGCCGATTCCAGGAGTGCTGCCTAGAGAAATGCCGACGGAAAGAGTTCGCGATAGCTCGGGATTCCGGCAACCGACGTGGCGTCCAGAATGGCCTTCACGATCGCCCGTTCGACCACCTGCGCCGAAGCCGCGCACACCGCGTCGAGTATCGGCAGATCGTTCGGGAAAGCGGCCGGAACCGCGATCTCCGAATTCGGAGTGTGATCACCGGTGGCGAGCGCGAAGATCGTGTCGCCGTCGAGCGGCGAATGTGCGGGCCGAATCGCACGGGCCAGACCGTCGTGACCGGCGACAGCGACGCGTCGGCACCCGGCCTTGGTCAGGGCGGCGTCGGTGGCGACGACGCCGATCGTGGTGTTGAGGACGGTGCCCTTGGCTGCGACGGCATTGGCCGCCGCAAGTTCGGACGCGTCGGGAACCCTGAGGCCGAACGACTCCGCCCCGTCCGAGCCGACGCCCCACGGCAAACCTGTTCGAGGGTCGAAGACCGAACCTACCGGGTTCGCCACGATCACAGCGGAGACCGTCGTGCCCTCGGCGGGGCCGTCGGCGATCACGACGCTCGCCGTTCCCACCCCACCCTTGAGCGCTCCGGCTCTCGCGCCTACTCCGGCACCGACCGTGCCCGTGGCGAATTCGCGCGAAGCGGTGTCGGCTGCGAGGAATCCGAAGTCTCCAGTCGGACGAACGGTCCAGTCCCCCACCGGCAGATCGAAGATCACGGCGCCAGGGACGATCGGTACCACCTGACCGGGAGCCCCCATCGCGATCCCGTGATCGTGTTCCTCGAGCCAGCGCATCACGCCGTCGGCCGCGGCCAATCCGTAGGCACTACCGCCGGTCAACAGCACTGCGTTGACCTGCTGAACCGAATGGCTCGGGTCGAGAAGGTCGGTCTCTCGGGTACCAGGCCCGCCGCCCCGGACGTCGACTCCGGCAACCACACCGGCCGACGCGAGGACGACTGTGCAGCCGGTGGCTGCGCCGCTTCCGAGGGTGACGCCATCGTCGAGTTTGTGGTGATGGCCGACTGCGAGGCCGGCGACATCTGTCAGTGAATCAGTGGGCCCGGTCCGCGTCGTAGTCATGGCATGAGCGCCTGGACGAGGGAGTCCTGCATCCACGTCAACCAGTGATAGACGTCGAGATGCGGGGCACGCGGGTCGTCGGGTTCGAGGCTCTCCGGGGTGTCGGCGTCGATGCCGAGATTGGTTCCGAGCGCGAGACGGACGTCGTTGAGCGAGGACAACCAGGCATCGGCCTGTTCCTGCGTGAGAACGACCTTGCCGCCGGCCTCGGGAAGCGAAGCCAACAACGTACGGGCGGACTCGCGTTTGGCGTCGATGATCTCGGGCTCGTGCAAACTGCGCAGCGCACCATTGACATTGGCACCCGCGTCGTCGAGATCGTCACTGTTCGGGGTGACCTTGTCCGGGTCGGTGCGCTGGAAGTCGGGAAGCAGCCGCGCCAACACCGGATTGTCGGGTGTCTCGGAATTGCCGGTCCGAAGGCCGGTCAGCGCGGCGAGCTCGTCTTGCGGCGCCGAAGACGCACGCTCGTCGAGAAGCCCGGTCACCGACTCCACGAGGGAGCGTAGAACCGCCGCTTCGTGACCGTCCATCTCGGACTTGAACTTCACTCCGCCGAGTGAACTCTTCCTACTCCACGTCCGCACGCGTCGGACTCCCGTCTACGAGTTGGGCGAACAATTCGGTCGAAATAATGGTTCTCAGGTGTCGTCGCGTTGCATGGTGGCCCAGAGACCGGCCGCGTGAAGGCGACGCACATCGGCCTCCATCTTGTCTCGCGAACCGCTCGAGACCACGGCCTTGCCCTCCGAATGAACCTGCATCATCAGATCGGTGGCCTTGGCTTTGCTGTAGCCGAACAGCTTCTGGAACACGTAAGTCACGTAGTGCATGAGATTGACCGGGTCGTCCCAGACGATGGTCACCCAAGGCCGATCGGCGGCTTCGATGGTCGCCACAGCCTCCGACTGCTCGGGCGTGGCTTGAGGAGAGGAAGCCGTAGCGCCTCTCATCGTTACGTTCGCCGAGTAAGTGTCGGACACGGTCGCGCCGCCGAAAACCATGTATCCAGGGTACGGCGCGGCGAGAGGCGACAACACCCACCCACGTCGCCTCGCGCCTAGAGTTGTGTGCGTGCCTACGCAAATTTCCGACATCCGCGACGCCGGTGCCAGCACCGCACTGCTCACCGATCAGTACGAACTCACCATGCTCTCGGCGGCTCTCGCCGACGGATCTGCCTTCCGCAACTGCAGTTTCGAGGTCTTCGCACGGCGGCTGCCCGACGGCCGCCGCTACGGCGTCGTCGCCGGTACCGAGCGCCTACTCGACGCGCTCGAGCAGTTCCGATTCGGTGAACCGGAACTGGCGATCGTTGCGAAATTCCTCGACGACACGACCGTCGAGTGGCTGCGCAACTACCGATTCTCCGGCGACATCGACGGCTACCGTGAGGGCGACTTCTACTTCCCCGGATCACCGATCCTCTCGGTCCGCGGAACGTTCGCCGAGTGCGTCATCCTCGAAACCTTGATTCTCTCGATCCTCAACCACGACAGCGCGATCGCTTCGGCCGCAGCCCGGATGGTCAGCGCAGCGGGCGGTCGACGAATGATCGAGATGGGCTCGCGTCGTACACACGAACAGGCAGCGGTTGCCGCTTCACGTGCCGCGTATATTGCCGGTTTCGACGCCACCTCCAACCTCGAAGCCGCGCGGCGTCACGACGTGCCCAGCGCGGGAACGAGTGCACACGCTTTCACCCTGCTGCACACCACCGAAGACGGTCCGGACGAGGCGGCGGCATTCCGCGGTCAGGTCGCCGCTCTGGGCGTATCCACCACGTTGTTGGTCGACACCTACGACATCACCGAGGGTGTGAAAACGGCTGTCGCCGTTGCCGGTCCCGAACTGGGCGGAGTGCGCATCGATTCCGGTGACCTCGGTGTCCTTGCTCGCCAGGTACGCCAACAACTCGACGACCTCGGGGCCACCAAGACGCGCATCGTCGTCTCCGGCGACCTGGACGAGTACGCCATCGCAGCCCTGCGCGCCGAACCCGTCGACTCGTACGGCGTCGGTACTTCACTGGTCACCGGATCAGGAGCCCCCACCGCTGGCATGGTCTACAAACTTGTCGAGGTCGACGGGATTGCGGTCGAGAAGAGAAGTACCAACAAGGCATCTCGCGGCGGCGCCAAGAAAGCACTGCGCGTAGTGCGCCCGACCGGAACGATCGTCGAAGAAGTCATCTACCCCGCCGGATCACCTTCCCCGGTTTCCGAGGCGGACGGCGCGACCGAACTGTTGATCCCGTTGGTCCGTGAAGGCAAGGTCGTCGAGAGCGCACCGACGCTCGAAGAGTGCCGTGCAGTTCTGAAAGCCGGGCTCGTGAGCCTGCCGTGGGAAGGGCTCAAGCTTTCACGCGGAGACTCGGCTGTGCCCGTTCGATTCTCCGGAGGTGAGCACCAGTGAGTGCCAAAGCACTGATCGTCGTCGACGTTCAGAACGACTTCTGTGAAGGTGGCGCTCTCGCAGTCGACGGCGGTGCTGCGGTTGCGGCGGCCGTCAACGATTTCGTGAACTCACACGAGTACGACGCTGTAGTCGCGACCCGCGATTTCCACATCGACCCTGGGGCACATTTCTCCGAAACTCCCGACTTCATCGACAGTTGGCCGGTTCACTGCGTCGTCGGGACAGCCGGCGCCGAGTTCCATCCGGCATTCGACGCCTCCGTCGCCGGATCGGCGATCTTCTCCAAGGGCGCCTACAGCGCTGCCTACTCCGGTTTCGAAGGAGCCGCCGAGGACGGCACGACGCTCGAGGACTGGCTCCACGCCCACGAGATCACCGACGTCGACGTGATCGGCATTGCCACCGATCACTGCGTCAAGGCCACAGCCATCGATGCGGCGCGCGCAGGATTCGGCACGACAGTCCTTCTCCCCTTCACCGCTGGTGTGTCGACAGCCACGATCGAGTCGGCATTGGTGCAGATGCGGGAGGCAGGAGTGCAGCTGATCGGGCGAGACGAGGCCGCGTCGGAAGAAGACTCGATTGCCGGGGAACTACCCCGGGAATCATCCGTGGACGTTTCTGACGTAGGGATCCATTAACCTTCGTGGGTGGCCGATCAACTCCCGAACGTTCCCGAACTGCTCCAGACAGCGGTGCGGTCGCTCGGCGGTGCCGAACGAACCAGCCAGCTGACGATGGCGTCGGCCGTGGCGCACTCGATCGACACGGGCGAGCATCTGGCCGTTCAGGCCGGCACCGGTACCGGTAAGTCACTCGCCTACCTCGTTCCGAGCCTGCGCCACGCGGTCGAATCGGGACGCACCGTCGTCGTGTCCACCGCCACCATCGCGCTTCAGCGTCAGCTCGTCGATCGAGACCTGCCACGGCTCGCCGATGCCCTGAAGAAGCCACTCGGCCGACGCGCAGAGTTCGCAATCCTCAAGGGCCGCAACAACTACCTGTGCATGAACAAGATTCACACGGGTGCGTCCGAGCAGCCACCCGAGGACGAGTTGTTCGATCCGTTCACGGTCTCGCGTCTCGGCCGGGAGGTTGTCCGCCTCACCGAATGGTCCTCCGACACCGAAACCGGTGATCGTGACGAATTGGTGCCAGGTGTGTCCGATCAGGCGTGGCGGCAGGTCAGCGTCACCTCGCGCGAGTGCATCGGCAAGAACCAGTGCCCCGTCGGTGAGGACTGCTTCGCCGAGCGCGCCCGCGTCGAGGCGTCGAAGGCCGACGTAGTCGTCACCAACCACGCACTGCTCGCCATCGACGCCATCACCGGCATTCAGATTCTGCCCGACCATGACGTCGTGGTGATCGACGAAGCCCACGAGTTGGTCGACCGCGTCACCGGCGTGGCGACGGCGGATCTCACGGCCTCTTCGATCAGTGCCGCGGCCAGGCGTTGCGGCAAGATCGCCGAAGAACAGGACGCCGACCGACTCGAAGCTGCCGGCGAGGGTTGGGCGGGACTCCTCGAGGAATTGCGTCCAGGTCGATGGGAAGGCCTCCCGGACGGGGCGGCGCCCGCACTGGCCGCAATCCGCGACGCGGCCTGGTCGCTGCGCACCGCTATCGGCCCGGCCAAACCTGGCATGGCAGCAGCAGACCCCGAAGCTGCGGCCGCCCGCAACGCCGCGCTCTCGTCCGTCGACGACGTCCACGACAGCGCAGTACGCATCCTCACAGCTTTCGACGAACCCGACCCAGCCAAACGGAAGGACGTCGTCTGGCTGTCCTCGGACGAATTCCGCGGATCGGTGCGGCGCTCGGTCCGGATGGCTCCGCTCTCGGTCGGCGGTCTGCTGCGCTCGAGACTGTTCGCCGAATCCACCGTCGTTCTCACCTCCGCGACACTGACCGTCGGCGGATCGTTCGACGGGCTCGCCGTCAACTGGGGTCTGCCCGCGGAATCGTCGGTGCGCCCCGACTCGGGTACCGCCATCGGCACCGAAGCCCCTTCTGACGCTTCAGCTTTCCGCTGGAACTCACTCGACGTCGGGTCACCGTTCGACCACGCCAAGGCCGGTATCATCTACATTGCCCGGCACCTGCCCACCCCCGGCCGCGACGGCCTCTCTCCGGTCTATCTCGACGAGATCGCCGAACTGGTCGAGGCTGCGGGCGGACGCACCCTCGGCTTGTTCTCGTCGATGCGCGCCGCGAAAGCGGCGTCGGAAGCGATGCGGGAACGCCTCGACACCCCCATCCTGTGCCAGGGCGACGACGCCACCGGCACCCTCGTCAAGGCATTTGCCAAGGACGAACCCACGTCGCTGTTCGGCACACTGTCCCTGTGGCAGGGCGTCGACGTCCCGGGGCCCTCGCTGAGCCTCGTCATCTTGGACCGTATTCCGTTCCCGCGCCCGGACGATCCACTGTTGATGGCTCGTCAGCAAGCTATCGAATCCCATGGCGGTAACGGCTTTCTCAGCGTCTCGGCCAATCACGCCGCACTGCTCCTGGCACAGGGCGTGGGCCGTCTGCTTCGCAGCACCGACGACAAGGGCGTGGTGGCCGTGCTCGATCCACGTCTGGCAACGGCCAGATACGCGGGTTACCTTCGCGCATCACTGCCTCCGTTCTGGGAGACGACCAACCCCGAAGTCGTCCGCAAGGCGCTCACCCGCATCCGCGACTCACGTCCCTGACCCGGTTTTCACCCGGGCACAGTTCTGCCCCGGTACCGACCGAACGGACCGGGGCAGAATGTACTACGTCAGGCGTTCGGAGTGGTCACCAATCCGAGTTCGGACGCATTGACCAACAACCGGTGATGCGGCAGCACCCGCACGGTGTAGCCCACGGAACCGGAAACCGGAAGCGCAACCTCGGCCTCGAAGATCTCGGTTCCGTCCTCGTCGCCGAAGTGCGTCATCGGGAACGTCACCACGTCGGTGAGTTCCTCGCCCGGGCTCACGCGCCCGAGGACCGCCTGGACCTCGACATCCGAGACCGACAAGCCGCCGAGGCGAACCTTGGCCTTCAACGAGATGGTCGCACCGATCTCCGGGGTGTCCGGCAAACCGGAACCGTCCACCTGCTCGACCGCAACCGACGGCCACTGCGATTCGATACGGCGACGGAACTCGGCCACCTCACGGGCGCCGGCAAAATCGTCGGCCACCACAGCGCGAGCTGATTCCGCCGAAGGTGCGTAGTAGTCGACCGCGTAGTCACGAACCATGCGTGATGCCAACACCTTCGGGCCCAGATTCTCGAGGGTATGGCGAACCCTCTCGACCCAGCGCGTCGGCAGGTCGGCAGCATCACGGTCATAGAACGTCGGCAGTACCGCATGCTCGAGAAGTTCGTAGAGCGCGCTGGCTTCCAGGTCGTCACGCCGAACGTCGTCGAGAACACCGTCGGCCGTCGGAATGGCCCACCCGTTCTCTCCGTCGTACATCTCGTCCCACCATCCGTCGCGAATGGAGAGGTTGAGGCCGCCGTTGAGCGCGGACTTCATGCCGGAAGTACCGCACGCCTCGAGTGGTCGAAGCGGGTTGTTGAGCCACACGTCGCAGCCCCAGTAGAGGTAGCGCGCCATCGACATGTCGTAGTCGGGCAGGAAGACGATGCGATGACGCACATCCGCTTCGTCGGCGAATCGCACGACCTGCTGGATGAGCGCCTTGCCCCCGTCGTCGGCGGGGTGCGACTTACCGGCCACCACCAACTGCACCGGACGCTTCTCGTCGAGCAACATCGCACGCAGACGCTCGGGATCACGCAGCATCAGCGTCAACCGCTTGTACGTCGGAACGCGTCGGGCGAAGCCGACGGTCAAGACGTTCGGATCGAATACTCCAGCGGTCCAGCCGAGTTCGGCTTCGGTGGCGCCCCGCTCGAGCCACGACGCGCGGACACGACGACGCACCTCGTCGACCAACTTGCCGCGCAACGCATTACGTGTTTCCCACAGTTCGGTGGCCGACAACTCGTGCAGGCGCTCCCACCCGCGTGCTTCTTCGAGTTGCTCCTGACCGACGATCCGCCTGGCCACGTCCATCCACTCCGGCGCCGCCCACGTCGGCGCGTGAACACCGTTGGTGACCGAACCGATCGGCACCTCGTCGGCGTCGAAGCCCGGCCAGAGTCCGTTGAACATGTCGCGGCTGACGATGCCGTGCAACTTCGAGACGCCGTTGGCGCGCTGACCCAGGCGAAGGCCCATGTGCGCCATGTTGAAGATCGACGGATCGGATTCGCGCCCCATCCCGACGATGCGGTCGACGGTCAGACCGGGAAGCAGGGTCGATTCGTTCTCGCCGTTCGCGCCACCGAAGTAGTGACGGACCAGATCCGCCGGGAAACGGTCAATTCCGGCGGGAACGGGCGTGTGCGTCGTGAAGACGGTTCCGGCGCGAACCGCGGCCAGAGCCGAATCGAAGTCCAGACCGCTGGTGGTGACAAGTTCCCGAATCCGTTCGATGCCGAGGAATCCGGCGTGCCCCTCGTTCATGTGGAACACCTCGGGATCGGGCAATCCGTAGGCCGCGGTGTAGGCACGCACCGCGCGGACGCCGCCGATACCCGCAAGGATCTCCTGCTTGATGCGGTGATCCTGGTCCCCGCCGTAGAGACGGTCCGTGACGCCGCGCAGGTCCGCGTCGTTCTCGGCGATGTCGGAATCGAGCAGCAGCAACGGCACTCGTCCGACCTGAGCGATCCACACTCGCGCACGCAGCACTCGTCCACCGGGCATCGCGACGTGAATGACGACCGGCGATCCGTCGTCGGAAGCCGGACCTGCGTCCGTCAGCAAACGAAGAGGCAACCCTTGAGGATCATGGGGCGGGTAGTGCTCGGCCTGCCAACCGTCGGCAGTCAGGGACTGGCGGAAGTAACCGGATCGGTAGAGCAATCCGACGCCGATGAGCGGTAGACCCAGGTCGGACGCGGCCTTGAGATGATCGCCGGCAAGGATGCCCAATCCGCCCGAGTAATTGGGCAGAACTTCACTGACGCCGAACTCCATGGAGAAGTACGCAATCCCACCGGCCAGCGACGTGCCCTTGGCCTGCTGGGACTGATACCAGCGCGGCGTGCTCAGGTAGGCGTCGAGATCGGCTGCTGCAGTGTCGAGGTCATCGAGGAATGCCTCGTCACTGCTGAGCGCGTCTAGCCGGGCGGGGTCGACTTCCCCGAGCATGCGGACCGGATCGAACTGGACTGCTTGCCAGAGTTCGGGGTCGAGTCGCGAGAACAAATCCTGTGTCTCGGGATGCCACGACCACCGAAGGTTGGTGGACAGGGGGCCGAGCGCGGCAAGGCGCTCCGGAAGGTGGGCTCGGACAGTGAACCGACGCAAGGCTTTCACCCCGCGAACCCTAGTCGAGTTCGTCGGACTCTGTCTGGTGGAACTTGATGCCCGACCCGACCTGACCACCGACAGACCCGAATTCGTCGTTATCAGCACTCCGGCGCCACACCCACTACGGTTGAACGCGGCGAAAGAAAGTTTTACCGCGATCCATCATCAGAAATGGAGCTTCCCGTGTCAGGACGCCTCGGTATCGACGACGTGGTACCCGAGATCTCGGGTAACTATCCGGCAAAGGCCGTGGTGGGTGAAGTCTTCCCGGTGCATGCCACCGTGTGGCGAGAAGGCCACGACGCCATTTCCGCCACTCTTGTCGTGCGTGGTCCGCGCGGTACCAAGCCGCTGCGCATTCCGATGGATCCCGGCACCGAACCGGACACCGTCGATGCAGTCTTCACGCCGTCCGCCGAAGGCATGTGGTCGTTCCGGATCGAGGCGTGGAGCGATCCCATCGCCACCTGGAAGCACGCGGTGGAAGCAAAGCTGGCTGTCGGGCAAGGCGCCGCCGAGTTGGCCAACGACTTGGAAATCGGTGCGCGCCTGTTCGAACAGGCCGCGCACGAGGTGCCGCGGGCCAACCGGTCCAGGCTCGAAGCCGTCACCGCTTCGCTGCGCAGCGATCAGGCGCTGACTGCTCGCGTCGCTCCGGCCTTCGCCTCCGACGTGGCCGAACTGCTCCGCGCCACACCGCTCCGTGAACTGGTCACCAAGGGCGAGTCTCACCCCGTCGTGGTCGATCGCAGCCGCGCGTTGTTCGGATCCTGGTACGAGTTCTTCCCCCGCTCGACCGGTGGATGGGACGAGAACGGGGTGCCTCAACACGGGACGTTCCGCACGTCGGCCGAGGATCTGCCTCGCATCGCCGCAATGGGTTTCGACGTCGTCTACCTTCCGCCGATCCATCCCATCGGCGAGATCAACCGCAAGGGACGCAACAACACCCTCACCCCCGAACCCGGTGACGTCGGTTCACCGTGGGCCATCGGCTCGGTCGACGGCGGGCACGACGCAGTCCATCCGCAACTCGGCACGCTCAAGGATTTCAAGGCCTTCGTCGCCACGGCCCGCAAGCTCGATCTCGAAGTGGCACTGGATCTCGCGCTGCAGTGCGCCCCGGATCATCCGTGGGCCAAGAAGCATCCGGAGTGGTTCAACGTCCTTCCCGACGGCACCATCGCCTATGCCGAGAACCCACCCAAGAAGTATCAGGACATCTACCCGATCAACTTCGACACCGATCCTCGCGGCCTGGACAAGGAAATTCTCCGAGTCGTCCGACACTGGATCAGCGCCGGCGTCAAGATCTTTCGGGTCGACAACCCGCACACCAAGCCGCCCAACTTCTGGGAGACGCTCATCTCGGAGGTCAAGAAGACCGACCCCGACGTTCTGTTCCTCGCTGAGGCATTCACTCGTCCGGCGCGCATGTACGGTCTGGCGCGACGCGGATTCACCCAGTCGTACACGTACTTCACCTGGCGAGTGGCGAAGTGGGAACTCACCGAATTCGGTAACGAGCTGGCGGCAAAGGCCGACGAAGCCCGACCGAACCTCTTCGTGAACACACCGGACATCCTGCACGAGTCCCTCCAGCACGGTGGGCCCGGAATGTTCGCGCTACGAGCAGCTCTCGCCGCCACCCTGGCGCCGACCTGGGGCGTCTACTCCGGTTACGAACTCTACGAGCATCAAGCGGTCCGCCCCGGCAGCGAGGAGTACCTCGACTCCGAGAAGTACGAACTTCGTCCGCGCCGCTTCGCCGAAGCCGCAGCGCGAGGCGAATCTCTCGAGCCGTGGATCACCGCGCTCAACCGCATCCGGCGTGCGCATCCTGCTCTGCAGCAGTTGCGGAACCTGCACTTTCACCACATCGACAACGACGCTTTGATCGCCTACTCGAAGTTCGACGCCGCGACCGGCGACGCCGTCTTGACGGTGATCAACCTCAACCCGTTCGCGGCAGAAGAGGGCACAGTCTGGTTGGACATGCCGGCACTCGGACGCGAATGGCACGATCACATGACCGTGCTCGACGAAGTGACGGGCGAGCAGTTCGATTGGGGCCAAGCCAATTTCGTCCGTCTCGAGCCCTGGCGTTCGGTGGCGCACATCCTCGCACTCCCGCCCGTTCCATATCCGGCCCGGATTTCTCTGGCCTACCAAGCACGCAATGCGCACCGCGCGAGTGGAGGCAAGTGATGCCAACAGACAAGTCACCGTCGGGTATTGCCCCGGACAGTCACGATCTGGAGCTGTTGTCGCGCGGTGAACATCACGATCCGCACAGCGTCCTCGGTGCCCACCCCCACGCCGACGGCACCGTCCTGCGCGCGTTGCGTCCTCACGCCGAGTCCGTCAACGCTGTCATCGGCGGCAAAACCTTTCCTCTCGAACATGTTTCGAACGGAATCTTCGCGGCTCTGGTCCCCTACCCCGACCTGATCGACTATCGCTATTCCGTGACGTACCCGGGTGGACATACCGTTCTCACGGCGGATCCCTACCGATTCCTGCCGACTCTCGGTGAACTCGACCTTCACTTGTTCGGCGAGGGGCGTCACGAGCGACTGTGGGACATCCTCGGTGCACATCCGCGTTCTTACGAGACACCGGACGGACCCGTCGACGGCACCTCGTTCGCCGTCTGGGCTCCGGCCGCCCGCGGCGTCACCGTCGTCGGGGACTTCGACGGGTGGGGAGGCCAATTCGCTCCCATGCGAGTCCTCGGTTCCACCGGAGTCTGGGAAATCTTCCTGCCCGACATCGCAGTCGGTTCGCTGTACAAGTTCCGGGTCCACGGCCACGACGGCTCGGTGCGCGACAAGGCCGATCCCATGGCGTTCGGTACCGAGGTCCCACCGGCGACGGCGTCGCGGGTGACCACCAGTTCCCATGTGTGGAACGACGCGGCCTGGCTGGAAACCCGCGCGGGTGTCGACCCTTCGCAGTCACCGATGAGCGTCTACGAAGTGCATCTCGGATCGTGGCGTCCCGGACTCGACTACCGGCAGATGGCCGAGCAACTCGCCGAATACGTCACCACAACCGGATTCACCCACGTCGAACTGCTGCCCGTCTCCGAGCACCCGTTCGGTGGCTCTTGGGGATACCAGGTCACGTCGTACTACGCACCGACATCCCGCTTCGGTACGCCCGACGATTTCCGTTGGTTCGTGGACCACCTGCATGCCGCAGGAATAGGCGTCATCGTCGACTGGGTGCCCGCGCATTTCCCCAAGGACGAGTGGGCGCTTGCCCGTTTCGACGGAACTCCCCTCTACGAGCACGCCGATCCGCGTCGCGGCGAGCAGTTGGACTGGGGCACATACGTATTCGACTTCGGACGTCGCGAGGTCCGGAACTTCCTCGTCGCCAACGCCTTGTTCTGGCTCGAGGAGTTCCATATCGACGGACTGCGCGTCGACGCCGTCGCATCCATGCTGTACCTGGACTACTCACGTCCGGAAGGTGGATGGACTCCCAACATTCACGGTGGCCGCGAGAATCTCGAAGCCGTTGCGTTCCTGCAGGAGATGAACGCAACTGTCCACAAGAATCATCGAGGAGTCGTCACCGTCGCCGAGGAGTCGACGGCGTGGCCCGGAGTCACACGGGCGACCAATGTCGGTGGCCTCGGGTTCAACATGAAGTGGAACATGGGGTGGATGCACGACACTCTCGGGTTCCTCGGTCACGACCCGGTGCACCGGACTTACCACCATCACGAGATTACTTTCTCGCTGATGTACGCGTGGAGCGAGAACTACCTACTACCGATCAGCCACGACGAGGTGGTGCACGGCAAGGGAACTCTGTGGACGAGGATGCCCGGCAACGACTTCGCCAAGGCAGCCGGCCTGCGCTCACTGCTCGCGTACATGTGGGCGCATCCTGGCAAGCAACTGCTGTTCATGGGACAAGAGTTCGGCCAGAGCGCGGAATGGTCCGAAGAACGCGGCCTCGACTGGTGGCAGCTCGACGATCAGTACACAGGCACTCTCCATCGCGGCGTCCAGCGACTGGTCGGCGATCTCAACTCCGCGTACCGACGCCATCCGGCCATGTGGACCCTCGACACCTCCCCCGGCGGATACTCCTGGATCGACGCCAACGACACCGAGAACAACGTCCTCAGTTTTCTGCGTTACGGTACTGACGGTTCGATTGTCGCCTGCCTGTTCAACTTCTCGGGCAGCGAACACTCGAGCTACCGCGTCGGGCTACCAGAGCCCGGCCGATGGGTGGAAATTCTCAACACCGATGCCGAGGTGTACGGCGGCTCCGGAGTCGGGAACCTCGGAGCGGTCACGGCAACGTCGCGTTCGTGGCACGGTCGGCCAGCCTCCGCACAGGTGGCGCTGCCAGCTGCTGGAGCGATTTGGATAAGTCTGGAGCGTTGATGGTCGGCCGGCGAGTAGTCATTGTCACATCGTCACTGTTGGCAGTGGCCGCACTGCTCGCCGGTTGTGCCCACGGAACGAGTGGCCACGCCGTCTCGATCTATCACGATCCCTTCCGCGTCGCCGGACTCGACGCAACGGCAGGACCGAGTGGGTTGCGCCCAGGAGCCCCCAACGCCGACCGAGCAATCACCGGCACCGACGGCGGGGACATCGACGCCCTGGCAGCCAACGCCATCACCGACATCGAAACCTACTGGGCCGCCGAGTACCCGGCTCTGTTCGACAAGCCCTTCGAACCGGTCGACGAGCTGATCTCGTGGGACCCCACCGAATCGAACGGCCCGGACTTCTGTGAGGAGACCACCGAAGAACTCATCAACGCCGGGTATTGCAGCATCGATCACACCATCGGTTGGGATCGCGAACTGCTGCTGCCCGAGGTACGCGAGAAATTCGGTGAAGTGGCCGTTGCCTTCATCTTCGCGCACGAGTACGGCCATGCCGTTCAGCGCAAAGCCGGGATCGTCGGCGGTAAACGAGATGCCGCCCTGGTGCGCGAACAACAAGCCGACTGTTTCGGTGGGGCGTTCTTGCGGCACGTCGCCGAGGACAAGGCCGCACACTTCACGATGAACACCTCCGACGGTCTCAACAAGGTGTTGGCCTCGGCCGTCGCCATCCGCGACGAGGACCCCAATGATCCTGAGAGCCACCATGGTTCGGCTTTCGAGCGCGTCACCGCCACTCAGATCGGATTCACCGACGGCGCCGGCGCCTGCGCGAAGATGGACGCCGACGAGATCGAGTCACGACGCGCAGACCTACCGCAGCAGTTTGCCGAAGGCAACGATTCCGGAGAACTGCCGGTCACCGAGGCAACCCTCGACGAGTTCGTGAAGACCTTCCAAGCGATCTTCGATCTCCCCGAGCCGCCGAAGGTCGTGTTCTCCGGCGCAGACACCGGGTGCAGCGACGCTGTTGCGACCGAACCTGTCTCGTACTGCCCGTCGACGAACACCATCGGAATCAGCGTCGACGAACTTGCCGAGCGCGGCACGCCGGGCCGCGTCGGACGACGCGAGTTGATCCAGACCAACATCACCGGTGACTACAACGCCTACGTCCTGCTCGCGTCGCGATACACCCTCGCGATGCAAAAGGAGAACGGCCAATCACTCGACACCCCGCAGACCGCCTTGCGCGCCGCGTGCCTGTCCGGCGTCATCACCGCAGCACTCAGCCCGACCAACGCCGCGGCGTCCGGAGCTCAGGTCACGCTCTCCCCTGGCGACCTCGACGAAGCCGTATCAGGACTGCTGACCGACGGCCTCGCCGCCAGTGACGTCAACGGCGAGACGGTTCCGAGCGGGTTTGCGCGCGTCGACGCGTTCCGGACCGGCGTACTCGGCGGCCGGGAAGTGTGCGACAGCCGCTACACCGAGTAGCGGCTGCCGGTTCACACGTCAGTAGAGAGCGGAAGCCAACTTACGGCGGGCCGCGATGACGATCGGTTCTGCCGGGTCGAACAGTTCGAACAGTTCGAGCAGGTGCGTGCGAGCTGCGGCCTTGTCATCGCCGGCAGTTCGCGAGACCACCGAGATCAAGCGGGCGAACGCCGCCTCGGGTTGCTGCGCGAACATTTCCAGATCGGCCGCTGCGAACTGCAGTTCGAGATTGGACGGATCAGCATCCGCGGCCGCAATCGACTCGGGATCGACGCCCTGAACCCGAGCCATGAATTTCACCTGGCGGACAGCGCTTTTGGCCTCCGCATTGTTGGGTTCGGCGTCGAGAATCACCTGGTACGCGGCGATGGCACCGTCGAGATCACCCTCGTCCAGCGCGGTTTCAGCGGCCACGAATCGAGGATCCTCGACCTCCTCCACCGGTTCGTCACCCTCGGGGACAGGACCGCTCAACTTGCCCTCGACAGCTTGGAGCACTGCGTCGAACCACTGGCTCAGCTGCGCCTCCGGTTGAGCGCCCTGGAAATCGGCCAACGGCTGACCGGCCGCGACGGCAACAACCGTCGGCACCGACTGGACGCCGAAAGCCTGCGCGATGCGAGGACTCACGTCGACGTCGACGTTGGCAAGAATCCACTTGCCGCCCGCACGCGCTGCAAACGATTCGAGAACTTCGGTGAAGGCAACCGAGGGCTCGTACGCGCGGCCACCGATGTTGACGATGACCGGGACCTGGCTCGACTTGAGCAGGACTTCGCTTTCGAAGTTCTCCTCGGTCACCTCGATCACTGCCCCGGAGACAGCAGAAACGGCCCCGTCGCCGCTGGTGTTACGCGGCGGTGGTGGGGCCGTGGCCCGCTCTTTGAAGGCGGACAAGTCGACTGCGCCGCTCATGGCGGCAGCAACTGCGGACGAACGCGCGGGGGGCCTGGAACCTGGTCGAGTCACGACTCCCAGTTTGTCACGAGTTGCGCGAAGCTACGTAGAGGGATGCAGCACTCAGACGAGCGCCGCGTTGCCCTTGGCAGCCTCGAACTCCGTGGACAGCTCACCGAGCTTGCCGTTTCGCACTGCCCAGCGTTCGAAGATGACGGTGCCGAACGGCGGAACGCTCGAGATCAGCGCAAGGATCGTGGTCTTGATGTCCCACTTGAGCGACCACGCGGTCAGCAGCGCAACAACGATGAACACCAGGAAGCCAGCGGTGCCGTGGACCATTCCGGGGATGCGAATCGCTTCTTCGTGTCCGAGAACCCACTTGAAGAACATGGCAACCAGCAAGGCCGCCCAGGTCACAGCTTCCCACCACGCCACCAGACGGAAGCGTTTCGCGGGAGTGGATACGTCAAAGATGTTCGCCATGAGGCCATTGTGCCCGAACAACTACGACGCCCCGTAGTTGTGTGAGGAAAACCACGGGGCGTCGCAGAGCGAGAGCGTTCGTTCAGGTGTATTGAGGGTGACGCTTGTGCCGGGGGTGCCTATGCCTTGGGGACGCGGACGATGAGTGCGTCGCCTTGTCCGCCGCCGCCGCAGAGTGCGGCTGCGCCGATGCCGCCGCCGCGGCGTTGCAGTTCGAGG
>NZ_JBHUUU010000019.1:0-139780 GCF_042670865.1 Rhodococcus sp. NPDC057135 | reverse complement strand
GCCCGAAAGGGAGTCGACGGCCGCTCGTTTGTGCGACAAGCGACGTCAGTGATGGAATCCCTCGGTGACGCGCGGCCGCGGCATCGGGCTGTCCAGTTCGTCGAGGAACGCGGTTTCCTCCTCGATGATGCGCAGCAGATTGGCAGCCAGGTCCATGCTCAGCCCGTTACGAACCACGATGCGCTGCACTGTCAGATCCGCGAGATCATCGGGCATGGGATAGGCCGGCACCAACCAGCCCTTGCCGCGGAGTCGGTCCGACAGGTCGTACAGCGTCCAGTTGGACGTGTGCCCCTCGGCGAGGCGCCACGCGAAGACCGGGATGTCGGACCCGTCGTTCCACAGCTCGAAGGCGTCGAGTTTCCCGATCCCTTCGGCGAGGAACTTCGCCACGTCTTGCGAGGACTGCTGGATCGCGCGATAGCCGTCGTGACCGAGACGCAGGAACAAGTAGAACTGCAGGATCACCTGAGCGCCGGGGCGCGAGAAGTTCAGTGCGAAGGTCGGCATGCTGCCGCCGAGGTAGCTCACTTTGAAGACGAGGTCGTCGGGAAGTAGATCCTGCGATCGCCAGACCACCCATCCGAGGCCCGGGTAGACGAGTCCGTACTTGTGCGCCGAGGTGTTGATGGAATGCACGCGCGGTAGTCGGAAATCCCATTCGAGTTCGGGCTGCAGGAACGGTGCGATCATCGCACCGGAAGCGCCGTCGACGTGAATGGGGACGTCGAGGCCGGTCTTCTCCTCGATGGCGTCGAGCGCCTTCGAGATTTCCAGGACAGGCTCGTACATCCCGGTGTACGTGACACCCATGATCGCGACGACGCCGATGGTGTTCTCGTCGACGTACTTGTCCAGATCATGACCGTCGAGGGTCCGATGTTCTTCGCTGATGGGCACGTAGCGCGCTTCGACGTCCCAGTAGTTGCAGAACTTCTCCCAACACACCTGTACGGCGGAACTCATGATCAGATTGGGTTTGTCCGTGGACTTACCCGCGGCCTTTCGTGCGTGCTGCCAGCGTCGTTTCATCGCGAGGCCACCCAGCATGCAGGCTTCGGACGAACCGATCGTCGAAGTGCCGATGGCGTCCTTGGGAGAGGGTGAGTGCCAGAGATCGGCAAGGATGCGCCAGCAATAGGTTTCGATCGCGGCGGTTTGCGGATACTCGTCCTTGTCGATCATGTTCTTGTCGAACGACTCGGTATACAGCTTGGTTGCGTGGTCGTCCATCCACGTGCTGACAAACGTCGCGAGATTGAGTCGCGCATTGCCGTCGAGCATCGTTTCGTCGTGGACGATCTGATAGGCGGTCTCGGGAAGCATGCCGTCGGGTTCGAGTGTGTATTTCGACGCAACCGAATCCTCGCCTGGCCTCGAGAAGATCGGATTGACGGCTACGTAATCGGTGTGATCTGACCTTCTGGGTTCCGGCATGAACTCTGGCTCCTCACATCTGTGTGTCGCGTTGGTCTGTTTCGTACCTACTCTCACCGTTCAGTGTGGACGGGCAGTTGTCAAAGGGTCTGTGGTCCCGAATCATTCGCGAGTCGCCCGGACCGGGCAGGTTCCGCTCGCTGCTACGGCATTTGCGCGCGCAGACGATCCGCAGCAGCCGAGGCCATCGACTGCAGAACGTCGGGTGCGATCGGACTCGGCGCCGTCGCGGACACCTGTGTCAACGTCGTCCCCACGGCTACGACTATCGCATCGGCCACCAGGGTGAATCCGCCACTCTCCGTGATGATTCGGTAAGCGAAAGATGCGTCACCGACATTCGGCGCCGACGATCCACCGGCGCGATAGGTGATTTTCGTTCCGTCGGCATCTGTTCCCGAATACTCTGTGCACCCAGCCAGAGTCGTCTGCAGTTTCTCGAAAGCTGCTGCTGCCGCAGTGCCGTCGGCGTACGAAGCCGAGTCCTGATCGATGCTCGTGAAATCGGGGCCGGTGAACATGTCGGAGAGGTCGGCGACGGATCCGGTGGCCTGGGTGGCTATCGGCGCCAGAACCTGAGCGCACACCGCCGGATCGGTGCTCGACTTGTCCGCCTCCGAACTCTCCGACGCCGGTGCGAGGCCGAGGTCGTCGACCGGATCGGGAACTATGTCGAAGTCCGCGGGTAGTTCGGAGAGGGTGAGCGCTGCGCGTTGGAGGCCGTCACGGTCGAGGGGTGCCCCGCTCAGGGGTGCGGCCGGAGCAACCGTGAACGGCGCCAAGCCGACCTGGGGTGCGGAAACCTGCGTAGTCGTATCGCTGCTGGGGGATTCGTCCGAGCCGCAGCCGGTCACGACGAACAGTGCCGCCGTCGCCGTCAGGCCCAGTGAGAGAAGCGATCGACTGTTCACGATTCCCACCGAATGCTGTTCGAGATGGTCTGCCGGATCACCGAGGAACTGTCCGGATCGCCGTATGCCTGGTCTCCGCCGACGGTCATCTGTCCGTCGATCGGCAAGGGGAGTGAGAGGTCGACGGTGAGGTTTCCAGCGCCGGCCATGACGTACTGATCGATGTTCAGCGTTCCGGCGTCACCGGCCAGGTTCCAGACCGGGCTCTGCGGGGTCTGCGATACGTCCACGGCGAGCGAGAGCCGATTGCCCTCGCGTGCAGTGAGAGTGACGGTGGTTGTCTGGTCGAGCAGGATTTCGCTGCTGACTTGCTGGCGAACCACCCAACGCGCACCGACACCGACGGGAGCGTCGGGAAGTGCAACGGTCCGGTAGACCGCTTGGCCGAGCGCCTGCTCGATCGCGGCGCGGGCGGCATTGGCCGAGTTTGCGGACGGCTTCAGCCGTAGGGCGGTGATGGCGCCCGAATCCGTGACGGACAATCCAGCCGCAGACCCGTCGGCCCCGCTCAGTGCGGCCTGCAACGTTGCATCCGGCGAGGTCATCGACGACAGCGTCAGGTCTACGACCGCCGTGGGATCGTCGGCTGTCACGTTTGCCGAGAGCGGAATCGTGATCTCCGGCGAAGAGAAATCCTGCGCCGGCTGTTGATCGATCTGTTGACTCACGACGGCCTGGGTGACGAGCGTCGCCGTCTGCGTGGTGCCGACAGGCAAGTTCGTACGCAATACCTCGCGCGGCTCGCTTCCCGCATCGAGTACTTCGACCGTAGCGGCGGTCACCGGAACAGTGACTTCACTCGGCGAGGGGGTCGGAGTGTTCGGAGGTTGATCCGAGTCGCCGCAAGCGGTGAGAACGGTGGTGAGAGCGAGGGCAGCGAGGGCGAACGGAACGCGTCGGCCGGTCGTGGACAGCAGTGGCACGCGCTCCAGGCTAGCCGCAGTTGCAGAGTGCGTGACCCGGTGCGGTGAACATGAGGGATGATGGTTGCGTGAGTACAGACCACCCAGACCGAGATGTCAACGCGGAGGATCAGCCGATTACCGAAATCTCGAAGGCCGACGAGCCCGAAACCGTGCAGCAGAAAGACGCGAAACCGGAAGTTGCGGAATCTGAGGGCGGCGACCCGGCCGAGTCGTCGGCTGCGAAGCCCCGCAAGCTGACCACGCTCATTGCCATCGCGGCGGTCATCCTGCTCTCGGACATTCTCACGAAGGTGTGGGCTGTCGCCGCAGTCAAGCCGGGGCAGCCGATCGAAATCATCGGTGACGTGGTCACATTCACGATGGTGCGCAATCCGGGGGCAGCGTTCTCGATGGCGACGTCGATGACGTGGATCCTCACCCTCGTCGCAATCGGTGTGGTCATCGGTGTGATCAAGATCGGTCGCACGCTCCGATCACCGTGGTGGGCGCTCGGTCTCGGCCTGGTTCTCGGCGGCGCGCTGGGTAACCTCGTCGACCGATTCTTCCGCTCTCCCGGAATCATGCGCGGACATGTGGTGGACTTCGTCTCCGTCGGCTGGTGGCCGGTGTTCAACATCGCGGATTCCGCGATCGTCTGTGGCGCGATCCTGCTCGTCATCCTGACACTGTTCGGCTTCGAACCCAACGGTGAACGTCTGCGTGATCACAAGACGGACGACAAGAAGCTCACCGATTCGAAGGCAGCAGCCGAGGGGGAAACCAAGTGAGGGAATCGCGTTCGATGCCAGTGCCCGACGGCCTCGACGCCATGCGCGTCGACGCGGGCTTGGCGCGCCTCCTCGGACTCTCGCGCACCGTGGTCGCGACACTCGCGGAGGAAGGCTCGGTACTCGTCGACGGTGTGGCTGTCGGCAAGTCCGATCGTCTGACCGCTGGGTCATGGCTCGAGGTCGTCTTGCCCGAACCACCGCGGCCGTTGACCATCGAGGCGACGCCGGTCGAGGGGATGGAGATCCTCTACGCCGACGACGACGTCGTGGCAGTCGACAAGCCCGTCGGAGTTGCTGCGCACGCCAGCGTCGGTTGGACAGGACCGACCGTCATCGGTGGACTCGCCGCGGCCGGTTTCCGGATCTCGACGTCCGGTGCCCACGAGCGCCAGGGAATCGTCCACCGTCTGGACGTCGGTACGTCGGGCGTCATGGTGGTTGCCACGTCCGAGCGCGCGTACACGCTGCTCAAGCGGGCATTCAAGCAGCGGACAATCGACAAGCGCTACCACGCTCTCGTGCAGGGACACCCCGACCCGAGCAGCGGAACCATCGACGCCCCGATCGGTCGCCACCACGGTAACGACTGGCGGTTCACGGTCACGGCCGACGGCAAGCCCAGCGTCACGCACTACGACACCATCGAGGCGTTCCAGGCCGCGAGTCTGCTGGACGTGCACCTCGAGACCGGTCGTACACACCAGATTCGCGTGCACTTCTCGGCATTGCGCCATCCGTGCTGCGGCGACCTGACGTACGGCGCGGACCCTCGACTTGCCGAAAGGCTCGGCCTCGAGCGCCAGTGGCTGCACGCCGTGTCTCTAGGATTCGCACATCCGGCGGACGGTCGCTGGGTCGAGATCAAGAGCAAGTACCCGAAGGATCTCGAACACGCACTCGAAGTTCTCCGGTCCTCATGACACCGCGCGGGCTTGTTCCCGCGTTGGCCGTCGTCGCAGTGGCGGCGGTGGTCGGTGTGGGGTTCGCGAATCCCACACCGACCCCGCCGATCAGGACGGACACTCTCGGTCCGGACAGTGGGGAAGCTGTGCCGGAGTACCTCGATCGAGCGCGAGATTCTGTTGCGTCGGTCGACGGGCCGGTGTGGGCCTTGGTCTCGTTCACGAAGGCACTCACCGTCGACGAAGTCATCACGACGACGAGCAGCTCTCAGGGTTCGAGTGTTCGCGTGTCCGATGTTCGGGTGGCGAGGGTCATGTTTCGAGTACCGATCGAGCGCGTCCAGACGCCGCTCATGTCCGTACCCGTTCCCGACAACGACGAGGCAGTGCGCAGATCGCCCGGTGTTGCAGCTACGCGGTTGGTGGCGCTCGGCGGCGACACCGATCGACAGCAACAGGTGGCGCTCGCGTCGGCGAAGCAATTGTCCGCCGGATGCGCGTGCGCGGTGGGTGTGCTGGTGCGAGCTACTCCTGAAGGACTCGAAGCGATCGGACGTGAGTCGAATGTCCGTGCAGTGGAGGCGTTGCCGTCCGACGCCTCGCCGTGGTTCGCGGCTGTTCGCCCCTTGCTGCCGGAGTACGTGGACGTCGTTGCTCCCGGCCCCGATGACGGCCCGGTCCCGTGAGCGAGGACAAACGCGGTAGATCCGGTTCGTCCTCGGGGATCTTCTACGGAGTAGCGGCTTTCCTGTTGTGGGGAACGTTCCCGGCTTTCTTCGGGCTTCTCGACTTCGCAGATCCGGTCGAGATCCTGGCGCACCGAGTGGTGTGGACCCTTCTGCTGATGCTGATCGTGTTGGCCTGCGCCGGCCGCCTCGGATCACTTCGCGGAATCAGTGCGCGCACCTGGCTGCTGGTGACCGCGGCGTCAGCGGCGATCGCGGTGAACTGGGGGACGTACATCTATGCCGTGGTGTCCGGCCGCGTCGTGGAGGCGGCCCTCGGGTACTTCATCAACCCGCTGGTCACCGTTCTGCTCGGCGTCGTGATTTTCCGCGAAAGATTGCGCCGCGCTCAGGTTGCCGCGCTCGTCCTCGCCGCCACGGCAGTAGTCGTGATCACGGTCGACTTCGGCAAACCACCGATCGTCGCATTGGTGCTCGCCGGTTCGTTTGCCACCTACGGGTTGGTCAAGAAGGTCGTTCCGCTCGATCCTCGAACCAGTTTGACCGCCGAGGGAGTTGTTGCCGCACCCTTCGCGGTCGGCTACCTCGTGTTCCTCGGCCTGACCGGGGCCGGCGCCTTCATCAGCAGCGGCGCCGGACACAGCCTGTTGCTGCTCGCGGCCGGCCCGGTCACCGCGCTGCCACTGCTCCTTTTCGGCGTCGCCGCTCAGCGAGTTCCGTTGGCGACGATGGGCATGCTGCAGTACCTCACCCCGGCGCTGCAGATGGCGTGGGGCGTGGCCGTCATGCACGAGGACATGCCGGCGTCACGGTGGATCGGCTTCGTTCTGATCTGGGCCGCGCTGGTGATCTTCACGACAGACACCTTCGTCGCAAGCCGGCATTCTCGGCGTTCGATGAGGTCGAGCGTCGAACCTGAGGTTCCGGTCACGTGATCCGAGGCGGCACGCTGCGACTCCACGATGGCGGTCGCCGACCGTGTCGGCAGCGCGGCATACACTCGATCTCGCTCCCAGACCTTCAGAGAGGCGCACGTGGCTGACTCGTTCGTACATCTTCACAATCACACCGAGTACTCGATGCTCGACGGTGCGGCCAAGGTCGGCGCCATGTTCGAGGAGGCCGCTCGTCTCGAAATGACCGCCGTCGGCATGACCGACCACGGAAACATGTACGGCGCCAGCCAGTTCTACAACGAAGCCAAGAGCGCCGGCATCAAGCCGATCATCGGCATCGAGGCCTACATCGCGCCGGAATCCCGCTTCAACACCAAGCGAGTTCTGTGGGGAGACCGCAGCCAGAAGTCCGACGACGTCTCCGGTAGCGGCGCGTACACCCACATGACGATGGTGGCCGAGAACGCGACCGGGCTCCGGAACCTCTTCAAGCTGTCCTCGCTCGCGTCCATCGAAGGCCAGCTCGGCAAGTGGCCGCGCATGGACGAGGAGCTCATCGCATCGCACGCCGAGGGCATCATCGCCACCACCGGTTGCCCGTCGGGTGAGATCCAGACGCGTCTTCGTCTCGGTCACGATCGCGAGGCTCTCGAAGCTGCCGCGAAGTGGCAGGAGATCTGGGGACCGGACAACTTCTTCCTCGAACTGATGGACCACGGTCTCTCGATCGAGCGCCGTGTGCGCGAGGGCCTGCTCGACATCGGCAAGCAACTCGGTATCCCGCCGCTTGCCACCAACGACTGCCACTACGTCACCAAGGACGCCGCCGAGAACCACGAGGCGCTGCTCTGCATCCAGACCGGCAAGACGCTCTCGGATCCGACGCGCTTCAAGTTCGACGGCGACGGCTACTACCTCAAGTCCGCTGCCGAGATGCGCGCCATCTGGGACAACGAAGTACCGGGGGCGTGCGACAACACCGTTGCCATCGGCGAGCGCGTGCAGTCGTACGAGGACGTCTGGGCGTTCCACGACCGCATGCCGATCTTCCCGGTCCCGGAGGGCCACACGCAGCAGACCTTCCTGCGCGCCGAGGTGATGCGCGGACTCGACCGCCGCTTCCCGAGTGGACCTCCGCAGGAGTACCTCGCCCGCGCCGACTACGAGATCGGCGTCATCAACGAAATGGGCTTCCCGGCCTACTTCCTCGTGGTCGGCGACCTGATCAACCACGCCAAGGACGTCGGGATCCGCGTCGGACCCGGTCGTGGATCGGCTGCCGGTTCGTTGGTGGCCTACGCGATGGGTATCACCAACATCGACCCCATCCCGTACGGGTTGCTGTTCGAGCGATTCCTCAATCCCGAGCGCGTGTCCATGCCCGATATCGATATCGACTTCGATGATCGCCGTCGCGGCGAGATGGTTCGCTACGCGACGGACAAGTGGGGCAACGACAAGGTCGCCCAGGTCATCACCTTCGGCACCATCAAGACCAAGGCAGCCATCAAGGACTCGGCTCGCGTCCAGTTCGGCAAGCCGGGCTTCGCCATCGCCGATCAGATCACCAAGGCACTCCCGCCGCCCATCATGGCCAAGGACATCTCGGTTTCCGGTATCACCGATCCGAAGCACGAGCGGTACAAGGAGGCCGTCGAGGTTCGGGCGCTCATCGACTCCAGCCCGGACGTCGCGAAGATCTACAAGACAGCGGTGGGTCTGGAAGGGCTGATCCGTAACGCCGGTGTGCACGCCTGCGCGGTCATCATGTCGTCCGAACCGCTCACCGACGCTATCCCGGTGTGGAAGCGCGCCCAGGACGGCGCCATCATCACCGGTTGGGACTACCCCTCGTGTGAAGCCATCGGTCTGCTCAAGATGGACTTCCTCGGCCTGCGAAACCTCACGGTCATCGGTGACACCCTCGAGAACATCAAAGCCAACCGCGGCATCGACCTCGACCTCGACACGTTGCCGATGGACGATGCGGCAACCTACGAACTGCTCGCCCGCGGTGACACTCTCGGCGTGTTCCAGCTCGACGGCGGCGGTATGCGCGAGTTGCTGAAACTGATGCAGCCCACCGGATTCGGCGACATCGTGGCCGCATTGGCGCTGTATCGACCGGGACCGATGGGTGTGGACGCCCACATCTCGTACGCCAAGCGCAAGAACGCCTTGGAAGACGTCAAGCCGATTCACCCCGAGTTGGAGGAGCCGCTCGCGGAGATTCTCTCGGAGACGTACGGCCTGATCATCTACCAGGAGCAGATCATGCAACTGGCGCAGAAGGTGGCCGGTTACACCCTGGGTCAGGCCGACTTGCTGCGTCGCGCCATGGGTAAGAAGAAGCTGTCCGAGCTGGAGAAGGCGTACGCCGGGTTCCGTCAGGGAATGCTGGACAACAACTTCAGTGAGGCGGCCATCAAGGCGCTGTGGGACACGGTCCTTCCCTTCGCCGGCTACGCGTTCAACAAGTCGCACTCCGCCGGATACGGGCTCGTGTCGTACTGGACGGCGTACCTCAAGGCGAACTACCCGGCCGAGTACATGGCCGGTCTGCTCACCTCTGTCGGTGACGACAAGGACAAGTCCGCGATCTACCTCGCAGACTGCCGCAAGTTGGGCATCACCGTGCTTCCGCCGGACGTCAACGAATCGCGAGTCGACTTCGCGACCGTCGGCGACGACATTCGTTTCGGTATGGGGTCGGTGCGCAACGTCGGCGCCAACGTCGTGGCCTCGATCATCAAGGCGCGTACCGAGAAGTCGAAGTTCACCGATTTCTCCGACTACCTCGGCAAGATCGACGCGATGGCCTGCAACAAGAAGGTCACCGAATCTCTCATCAAGGCCGGTGCTTTCGACTCGTTGGGTCATCCGCGCAAGGGTCTGATGTTGGTTCATGCCGACGCCATCGATTCCGTGATGAGCACCAAGAAGGCGGAGGCGATCGGCCAGTTCGACCTCTTCGGCGGGGCTGAGGCTGACGAGTCGATCACCTCGGTGTTCGACGTCAAGATTCCCGAGGAAGAGTGGGACTCCAAGCATCGCCTGGCGCTCGAACGAGAGATGTTGGGGCTGTACGTCTCCGGCCATCCGCTCAACGGTGTCGAGCACATTCTTCGGCAGCAGTCCGACACGTCCATCGCCGCGATACTCGAAGGCGGCGTTCAGGACGGCGCCCAGGTCACTCTCGGCGGCATCATCGCCTCGGTGGATCGCCGGGTCAACAAGAACGGTCTGACCTGGTGCATCGTGCAACTCGAAGATCTCGTGGGTGGAATCGAGGTGCTGTTCTTCCCGCAGGCGTACGCCGTGTACGGAATGGACATCGCCGAGGATGCCATCGTGTTGGTCAAGGCTCGCGTCTCGATCCGTGACGATCGGATGTCGTTGATCGGCAACGATCTTGCGGTGCCTGATATTTCGGCGATCGGGGTTGCGCGTCCGCTGTCGGTCTCGTTGCCGCTGCGACAATGCACCAAGGACAAGCTCAGTGCACTCAAGCAGGTGCTGACCAGGCATCCGGGAACGTCCGATGTCCATGTCCGGCTGATCGGAGGAACCGAAATCAGCTTGTGGAAGGTCGACGACGTCCTTCGGGTCGAACCGTCCTCGGCGCTGATGGGTGACCTGAAGGCATTGCTCGGACCGAGCTGTCTGACGGTCTGACCGCCGACCGAGCGGACCTGAATCGAACGAAGGGGCCTTGCTGCTGATGCAGCAAGGCCCCTTCGTGGTCCGTCGGAGATCGGGGAGTGCGGTGATCAGGTGGTGCGTGAGTAGTGAACACGTCGCGTCCACCAGGTGATCACCGTTGCTGTTGCGGCAGTAAGTACGGCCACCTGCATCGACTGCGTGACGGCACCTGCGACGACGAACAGCACGAAACCGACTACGAGAGCTTCGATCTTGTACAGCGGCCACCGTGTCCCGGCCAGATCGACGCAATGGTCGGGTGAGGGGCGTGATTCGCGAGTGGAGATATCTGCGGTGGTCATCTCGTCCCTTTCCCGGTGCAGTCTTTTTCACGATGTGGCACGGCTAGCTGATACGGCTGTTCGAAGCTGTGGTTTCAGAGTAGCCAGAGATGAGAGTTCGGGCAAGCGAACTTTATTGATCGGCAGCTCACTTAATCGATCAACCCGGGGAGTGCGTCGGCGACAGACCTGGTCGGCGTGGTTCGGTGGCCAAGGCAGTCGAGTGGGTGTTCACTGGTACACATGCCAATCACAGGTGAGTACGAACCCAGTCCAGCGTCGTGGGCCGCCGATCAGGTCGCACGCATCGAGAACTCCGGCGGCACCGAGGGAAACGACATGAACGGCATGCCCGTCGTCGTTCTCACGACCATCGGGGCAAAGTCCGGCAAGGTCAGGAAGACGCCGCTGATGCGCGTCGAGCACGACGGTTCGTATGCCGTAGTGGCTTCGCTTGGTGGCGCCCCGAAGAATCCGGTCTGGTACTACAACGTCGTAGCGAATCCGCACGTCACGCTGCGTGACGCGACGCAGGTCTTCGACCTCGTAGCTCGTGAAGTCACCGGAGACGAGAAGGCGGTCTGGTGGGAGCGCGCTGTCGCTGCGTACCCCGACTACGCCGATTATCAGACGAAGACCGATCGTGAGATCCCGGTCTTCGTGCTCGAACCCAAGTAACGCAGTCCTCACGAAACGGCAGTCCACAAGAAGCACTGCATAAACCACAAGTAAATCGTCACTCGCGGGGGTCGGCGATCCCGACGCCCGTGAGTGTGTCATGGAGGTCTGATGAGTCCGAAAACCGTTGCAGATCAATTGGTTCAGCAGCTCGTTGACGCGGGTGTCAGTCGGATCTACGGAATTGTCGGAGACAGTCTCAATCCCATCGTCGATGCGGTTCGTCGCACCGGTGGTTCTGAGAAGGGCGGAATCGACTGGATACACGTCCGTCATGAGGAAGCAGCCGCATTTGCCGCCGCAGCAGATGCCCAGATCACCGGAAAGCTCGCGGTGTGTGCAGGTTCCTGCGGCCCCGGAAACCTTCACCTGATCAACGGCCTGTACGACGCTCATCGCTCGGGCGCCCCGGTCCTCGCGATCGCCTCACACATCCCCAGTGCGCAGATCGGTATGGGCTACTTCCAGGAGACGCATCCCGAGCGGATCTTCATCGAATGTTCGAGTTACACCGAACTCGTCAGTACGCCAGTGCAATCACCCCGCGTGGTGCAGTCCGCCATTCAGCATTCGGTCGCTCGAAACGGCGTCTCGGTGATCGTGCTTCCCGGCGACATTGCCGACTGCCCAGCCGAAGGCACCCCGCCGACACTCGTCGAAACGCGAAGGCCGACAGTCGTTCCGGATGCCGGTGATGTGAAGGCGTTGGCAGATGTGATCAACGGCTCGCGCAAAGTCGCGATCTTCGCCGGCGCCGGTGTGCGAGACGCACGCGCGGAAGTATTGGCGCTGGCCGAAACCGTCGGCGCTCCCATCGGGCATTCACTGCGTGGCAAGGAGTGGATCCAGTACGACAACCCGTACGACGTCGGGATGACCGGATTGCTGGGTTACGGTGCGGCGCACGACGGTATCCACGGCGCCGATCTCCTGCTCCTGATCGGAACGGACTTTCCCTACGATCAGTTCTTGCCCGACGACGTTCGCACTGCTCAGATCGACATCGCGGCGGAGCGGTTGGGGCGTCGAACCAGCCTGGACCTGGCCGTGCACGGTGACGTCGCGAGTACCTTGAGTGCACTCATTCCGCAACTCGATCGAAAGGCCGACCGCGGATTCCTCGAGGACACGCTCGCCAAGCACAACACTCTGATGACCAAAGTGGTTGGTGCATACACGGATCCGGTCAAGCAGCGCACGCCGATTCACCCCGAGTATGCGGCCTCGATCCTCGACGATCTGGCTGCGGACGACGCAATCTTCACCGCCGACACCGGCATGTGCAATGTGTGGACGGCGCGCTACCTCAATCCGAACGGATCGAGACGTTTCATCTCGTCGGCACTGCACGGATCCATGTCCAATGCACTCCCGCATGCGATGGGTGCGGCATGGTCCAGCCCGGGGCGACAGGTCGTCTCGGTGTCGGGCGACGGTGGATTGTCGATGCTGCTCGGTGAGTTGGTCACCGTCGCCATGTACAAGTTGCCGGTCAAGATCGTGGTGTTCAACAACTCGACGCTCGGAATGGTCAAGCTCGAGATGCTGGTCGACGGCCTCCCGGATTTCGGGGTCGACGTGCCCGCGGTCGACTACGCGGCGGTCGCCGCTGCGCTCGGAATCTTCTCGCGGCGCATCGAGAATCCCGCGGACATCGAATCCGGTCTGCGCGCGGCGCTCGATCACGACGGCCCGGCCCTCGTGGATCTGGTGACCGATCCGCTGGCATTGTCGTTGCCGCCCACCATCACCGGCGGTCAGATGAAGGGCTTCGCCTTGGCGATGTCGAAGATGGTGATGAACGGCGGCGTCGGCGAGGCAGTACAGATGGCCAAGTCGAATCTGCGGAACGTGCCACGTCCCTCGCAGTTGGATCCGCGCGGCTGACCTGCCCCCGCCCTGCCTCGCGCACGATGCGGGGCGGGGTGGTGGGAAGGTTGATCCCCGACGTGCGAAAATGGCGGAGTGTCTAACTCGCCCGATGTCGTAGTAACGAAGTCCACCGTCCCCGCGCTCGACGCGCAGGAGATCGACGCGGCCATCGAGCGAATTCAGCACGTCATTGCGGCGACACCCTTGCAGTACAGCGACCGTCTGTCGGCGCTGACCGGCGCACACGTGTACCTCAAGCGTGAGGACCTCCAAGGCGTTCGTTCGTACAAGATTCGCGGCGCGTACAACCTGATCGCGCAGCTCAACGAGGCCGAGCGCGCGGCAGGCGTCGTGACCGCCAGTGCCGGCAACCATGCACAGGGCGTTGCCTTCGCTTGCCGAACCATGCAGATCAAGGGTCGGATCTACGTGCCGGCCAACACGCCCAAGCAGAAGCGTGATCGCATCCGCGCTCACGGCGGAGCGTTTGTCGAACTGTTCATGATCGGTGAGACCTATGACGCCGCCGCCGCTGCGGCTGCAGAGGACGTAGCCGAAACCGGTGCAACCATGGTTCCGCCGTTCGACGACGTGCGCACCGCTGCGGGGCAAGGAACCATCGCAGCCGAGATCCTCACGCAACTCGACGCACCTCTCGACACGATTGTCGTGCCGGTTGGTGGGGGCGGTTGCATCGCGGGCATAGCCACCTACCTGCACGAGCGGTCGCCGAAGACGTCGATCGTCGGGATCGAGCCCTCCGGGGCCGCGTCCATGACGGCCGCGCTTGTTGCCGGCGGCCCGGTGACCCTTCCCGACGTCGATCCGTTCGTCGATGGTGCCGCCGTCAAGCGCATCGGTGACGTTCCCTACGAGGTCGTCTCACGTCTGGGTGCTGCCGTCGTGTCACACGCGTCGTTGCCGCTCGTCGCTCGTCAACTTCAGACGCGGTCCGGTTCGGGATCGTTTGTCGTCAATCAGATCGACGAAGGCGCTATCTGCACGGCGATGCTCGAGCTGTACCAGAGCGAGGGCATCATTGCCGAACCTGCGGGCGCGCTTTCCGTTGCGGCACTGCAGAATCTGACGTTCGAGCCGGGCTCGACCGTCGTGTGCCTGATCTCCGGTGGCAACAACGACGTCTCCCGTTACGGCGAAATCCTCGAGCGTTCGCTCGTTCACCTCGGGCTCAAGCATTACTTCCTGGTCGACTTTCCGCAAGAACCGGGAGCGTTGCGCCGGTTCCTCTCGGACGTGCTGGGGCCGGACGACGACATCGCGCTCTTCGAGTACGTCAAGCGAAACAATCGCGAGACGGGTGCCGCGTTGGTGGGTATCGAACTCGGTTCCGCCGACGGTTTGGCGTCGTTGCTCGAGCGGATGGAGCACGCGCCGATGCAGTCCGAGAGGCTCGAACCGGGAAGCCCGGCGTACCGCTATCTGACGTAAGGGACGCCCCTGGTCAGGGCCGCAGTCGCTCGACCACCTGTCGATGCAGTTCGGGGTCCGGCTGGGGGAGTCCGAGCATGGCTGCCAGATACAGGCCGTCGCCGACGAGTCGGATGATCTCGGCCTGCACCGGGTCGGCGATCTCGGTCTGAAGGCCCTTGTCCCAGCTTCGCATCACATGTGTGACGGCCTTCTGGATTTCGTCGTGTTGTCCGTCGACTGTTCGGAGCGCGGCAATGATCGAGCGAAAGAGCGAGAGTTCTTCGCTTTCGTTCGCATCGGGGATCTGCAGGTAGAACTCGGTGACCGTGGTACCGCCGGCTACGGCGTCGTCGAGTTGCTGATCCGAGCGTTCCCCGAGTCTGCGGACCATCGCCGCGAGGAGGGCTTCCTTGCTGGGGAAGTGATAGAGAAGTCCGCCCTTGGAAACCCCGGCTTCGGCGGCAACGCCTTCGAGCGTGACTTGGGCGACGCCGCTGACCAGCAGCAGCTTCTCCAGTGCGTCGAGAATTCGATCGCGAGTGTCGGCAGCCATGTGATGTGACCCTACCCGGAAATAACTTTACCGCTCAGACGGTTCACTGTTACCGTAGACCTACTGTACCGGCTGGACGGTGCAGTGAATTTTTTTCGACGAGAACTCAGAGAAAGTCGCAGGGGAGCAATGTCAGTGTCGGCAGATCACACGTCTGCAATCAATCCCGACGAGGTTCGGGCGACAAAGCGTGACTGGGCGGGCTTGATAGTCCTTGCCTTTGCTGTGTTGCTCATCGCAGTCGACGGCACGGTGCTCGATCTTGCGCTTCCGTTCATCAGCGCCGACCTCGAACCGAGCAGCACGCAGTTGCTGTGGATCATCGACGTCTATTCGTTCGTGCTCGCCGGTCTGCTCATCACCATGGGTACGCTCGGCGACCGGATCGGTAGGCGGAAACTGCTCTTGATCGGCGCAGTCGGCTTCGGTCTCGCCTCGATCATCGCCGCTCTCGCTGTCAGTCCCGAGATGCTCATTGCCGCCCGCGTGCTGCAGGGTATTTCCGGTGCAACGCTGATGCCGGCCACCCTCGGTCTGATCCGCACGATCTTCGTCAACCCGCGTCAGCGCACCGAGGCGATCGGCGTCTGGGGCGCGATGGCAGGTGGCGGTACCGCGGCCGGCCCGTTGGTCGGTGGTTGGTTGCTCGAGCACTTCTGGTGGGGATCGGTCTTCTTGATCAACATCCCGGTCATGATCGCGCTGGTCGTGCTCGGCCCGATCTTGATTCCGGAGTCGAAGGACCCCAATCCGGGTCGATTCGACCTCATCAGCGCTGGTCTGTCGATGGCGACCATGTTGCCGTTGGTGTACGCGGTCAAGGAATCCGTGGTGCACGGCGTCAGTATCACGTTGCTGGTGATCGGCCTTGTGGGTCTCGCGGCCGGCTACGTGTTCGTGCGTCGTCAGCGGATGCTGAAGGATCCGATGTTGGATCTGAAACTGTTTGCCAACGCGTCGTTCTCCACCGCCGTCATCACCAACCTGCTCTCGATCTTCGCGCTGGCGGGTGTCCTGTTCTTCGGTTCGCAGTACCTGCAGTTGGTGCTGGGTAACTCGGCGCTCGACGCCGGCTTGCTGATGCTCCCGGGTATGTTGCTCAGCGCATTCACCGCGGTTGCGGCGGCTTGGTTGATTCGCCGGTGGTCGGTGTCTCACGTGCTCAGTGCAGGCCTCGCGGTTGCCGGTATCGGCGCTGCGATGCTGCTCGCCCTCGGGGTGGACAGCGGGCCGTTGATGTTCGTGATCGGCTTCGGTCTGGCCGGTGCTGGTGTCGGTGTTGCGTTGACGTTGACCTCGGATCTTGTGGTCAGTTCGGTGGAACCCGAGCGTGCCGGCGCTGCGTCCGCGGTGTCGGAGACTGCGTACGAACTCGGCATCGCGCTCGGTGTGGCAATCCTGGGCAGTGTGGTGATGGCGATCTTCCGTAAGGGAATCGACACGTCCATGCTCGAAGCAGATCAGGCGCACGCTGCGCAGGGCACCCTCGGCGGTGCGCTGCAGGAAGCAACGTACCTACCGGGTGAACTCGGTTCGGTACTTGCCGATTCCGCGAAGTCGGCGTTCGTCGACGGTATGCACGTTGCTGCCGGTGCGACTGCTCTGGTTCTGTTCGTCAGTGCCGCATTGGTTTTGCGGATGCTGCGGAGTACACCAGAGAACGCGAAGCGTTAGTACCAGAATCTCGAGGGTTAGTCAGCTTTCGAGTACGACGAACGAGTGCCCAGGCACGACGGTTGCGGACGCGGTCTCGTCCTGTGTCGGCGGATCCCACCAGAGGATGGGGGTTCCGCCGGCCGGGACCGAGGCCGCGTCCGTTCCCAGATTGCACACGATCTGTAAAGCGCCGCGGCGTAGGGTGATCCACTGTTTGTCCTCGTCGTAGTCGACGTGCAGGTGCCCAAGCCAAGGGTCGGTGATCTCGATTCGCTTCTTACGCAGAGCCAGTAGATCGCGATAGCACGCCAGGACGCGCGCCTGCATCTCGTCGGTTCGCTCGCTCCAGTCCAGCTTCGACCGCAGAAATGTCTGGGGGTCTTGTGGATCCGGAATGTCGTCGCTGTTCCAACCGTGGGCTGCGAACTCCGCCTTGCGGCCTTTGGCGGTGGCCTCCCCGAGTTCCGGTTCCGGATGCGAGGTGAAGAACTGGAATGGGGTAGTGGCGCCCCATTCTTCGCCCATGAACAGCATCGGCGTGTACGGCGAGAGCAGGACCAGCGCCGCCTTGATCGCCAACTGTCCTGGCGTCAGATAGGCGCTGGGGCGGTCCCCGATCGCGCGGTTGCCGATCTGATCGTGGGTGCACGTGTATGCGAGCAGGGCGCTGGCCGGCTGATGCGTGATGTCGATCGGACGTCCGTGGACCCGCCCTCGAAATGACGAGTACGTTCCGGCGTGGAAGAATCCGCGCCGCAATGTATTTGCCAGGGATTCCAAGGATCCGAAGTCGGCGTAGTAACCCTGGCGTTCGCCCGACACGGCCGTGTGAATGGTGTGGTGGATGTCGTCGTCCCACTGCGCGTCCAAGCCGAATCCGCCCGCCGCGCGCGGCGTGACGAGAGTGGCGTCGTTGAGGTCGCTTTCGGCAATCAGCGTGAGCGGTCGACCCAGATGGGCCGACAGTGTTTCCGTTCGGACCGCGAGTTCCTCGAGGATGTGCGTTCGGGTGTGGTCGACCAATGCATGGACGGCATCGAGACGTAGGCCGTCGATGTGGAAGTCGCGCATCCATCGCAAGGCATTGCCGATGATGTACTCGCGAACCTCGGCCGATGCAGGACCACCGATGTTGATCGTTCGGCCCCACGTGTTCGCGCCGTCCGCGATGTAGGGTCCGAACCGTTCGAGATAGTTGCCCGACGGGCCCAGATGGTTGTAGACCACGTCCAAGATCACGCCGAGCCCGCGTTCGTGGGCCGCATTCACCAAGCGTTGTAATCCGTCCGGACCACCGTAGATCTCGTGGACCGTGTACCAGAGCACACCGTCGTAGCCCCAGTTGTGAGTTCCGTTGAAGCCGTTGACCGGCATGATCTCCACGAACCCGACGCCGAGGTCCACCAGGTGATCGAGACGTTCGATCGCGGCGTCGAAAGTTCCTTCGGTGGTGAACGTTCCGATGTGCAGTTCGTAGACGGACGATCCTGGGAGTTGCCGTCCGGTCCACTGAGAGTCGGTCCAGGACGCCTCGTGCAGTTGGTGCAGTTGGGAGAGAAGGTGCACGCCTTCGGGCTGGCGTGGTGACCGCGGATCCGGAAGGATGTCGCCGTCGACGACAAATCCGTAGCGAGCCTGGTTGTCGCAGTCGACCTCGGCTCGCCACCATCCGTCGTCCGTGCGGTCCATGTCGTGAGCGATGCCGTTGACTTCGACTCGGACCGATTCCGGTGTGGGCGCCCAGACCTCGAAAGTATGCACACGATCAGCATGCCTTGTTCGGTCGGATGTGGCAGCCCAGCAGAGTCGAATCCATCGGCAAGGATCCGGCATCATGTGCTGGAGGTCGTCCTCGCGGCACTGAGAACGGCGCCGAACACTGCTGTGGCTCCGAGAACGAGATAGGCCTGGGCGTAACTTCCTGCCCAGGTGGAGAGAACGGTCCCGGCCCACGGAGCAAGCGCCATGACGATGACGATCGGCGCAGACATGATTCCGTTGAGGTGTCCGTAGTGTTCGGCGCCCCACCGGTCGGTGACCGCGGTGGCCTGAATGAGGGTGAAGATGCCTCGGACCAGTCCAGCACCGATCGCGATACCGATCAACACGGCAACCGAACTTGCGAGCCCCAGCCATGCGGTGCTCAGCCCGGTGACGGCGATGACGGACGCGGTGCGAACTCTCACACTGGTCTGTGCAGCGAGGGGAAGATAGAGGAGTCGGCCGACCACCTGGCCGGCGCCGCCCAATCCGAGGGTGAGCGCCGCCAGGCCAGGACTGAAGCCTTGTTCGATCAGGAGGGGTACCAGGTTGAATGCCCCGGCAGACGCTGCAAAGGCACCCGCAGCGAGAGCGAGAGTGAGCGTGAGAAATTCGGGGCTTCGGCGTGTTCGCCGGTGGTCACCGGCCTTGGTGTGGACGGGGTGGGCAGGGTTGGGCCATCCACCCCTCAGCCCCCACGCGTGTGCCGGAACTGTGATCACTGCCAAAGCAATGGCCAGGGTCAGGTAAGTGGTGCGCCAATCGAATTGTTCGACCAGTGCAGAGGCGATGGGGGCAAATACCGTGCTGGCCAAACCGGCGGCCAGTGTGAGGATCATCAAAGCCTTGACGTAATCGTCTCCGTACCAACGGGTTAACGCGGCAAAAGCCGGTGGATACAACACTGCGCCCATCGCAACTCCGGCGAGCATCCAACCGGCGAAGAAAAGTGGGAGAGTGTGGGCCGTTGCGATGACGATCAGAGCTGGGACGGCGAGCACGGACCCTGCCGTCATGACCCACCTCGGTCCACGCCGATCGAGGACACGTCCGACCGGGATCCCGACAACGGCGGCAACGAGTTGGCTGACCGAGAAAGCCGCCACTACCACCGAGCTCGACCATCCGGTGTCGCGGGAGATCGACACCGACACAACAGGAAACGCGTAGTACAGGATTCCCCAGCTCGTGATCTCGGTCAGGCACAACGCCACCAGAACCCGCCGCAGCCCTGAAGAATTGAGGCCGTCGGACGGCTGCGGCGGATCGTCGATGGTTGTCATGGACTGCTTCTATCCGCAGGTGTTGCCAGACGGCGCGGACAGCGTGACCAGTTCCGGAGCGGGTGCGCCGCAGCATCCGCCTTCGGCAACCCCGGTGTCACCTTCGTCCGTGTCAGCTTCGTCGAAAACACCTGCACCGCCGCAGACTCCGGTCTCCGGAAGGATCAACTCGACCCGGGCTGCGGCGTCGTGGTCACCGGCGAGTTCGGCGGCGATGCTGCGAACCTGCTCGTAGCCGGTCATCGCCAGGAAGGTGGGCGCGCGGCCGTAGCTTTTCATTCCTGCCAGGTACACGCCCGGCTCCGGATGGCGAAGCTCTTTTGCGCCATGCGGATACACCGTTCCGCACGAGTGGACGTTCGGGTCGATCAGCGGAGCCAGCTCCACCGGTGCCTGCAACACCGGATCGAGGCCGAGTCGGATTTCCGAAAGCCAGGACAGATCCGGGCGGAACCCGGTCAGCGTGACGACGTTGTCCACGTGCTCGATGCGCTCACCGGCATCGGAGGCAAGTAAGAGTTGTCCCGAGGGGGTCGTCGACACCTCAGCTGTGCGGAAACCGGTGACCACTCTCAGTAATCCGTCATCGACGGCCTTCCTCGCGCGTAGTCCCAGGGCGCCGCGAGCGGGCAGTTCGTCAGCTTCGCCGCCGCCGAACGCTGAGCCGACGTTTCCTCGGCGGACCGCCCAGGTGATGCGTGTGCTCGGAGCCTGCTCTGCCAACCCCGACAGCGCAACGATCGCCGTCAGCGCAGAGTGGCCACTCCCTGCGATGACAGTGTGTTTTCCGGCGAACTGTGCGCGCACCGCCGGATCGTCGAGATCCGGAACCCGGTACCTGATCGCAGATCCAGCAGCGCTTTCGCCGAGGGCGGGTAGACCTTCACCGCCGAGCGGGTTGGGAGTGCCCCAGGTGCCGGATGCGTCGACAACCGCCTGGGCGAAGACGCGGTCCTCGGTTCCGTCACGGCGGCGCAGATGAATCGAGAGGGGTTCGGTATCGCGACCGGCGTCGACGACACGGTCACGCCCGCGCCGGGCTACGCCGATCACTTCGGTGTCGAACTGGACGGCGTCGCCGAGTGCTGAGGCGAGTGGCCCGAGGTAAAGGTCGCGCCATTGACGGCCGGTCGGGTACGTCTCAGCGTCGGGAGAGCTCCATCCACTCTGTTCGAGGAGTCGCTGCGCGGCGGGGGAGACGAGTTCGGACCACCGGGAGAACAGTCGAACGTGATTCCACTCGGAAATCGCAGTACCGGCTGCGGCTCCGCGCTCGAGTACGAGTGGGGTGAGTCCACGTTCGCGCAGTTCTGCTGCGGCCGCCAGGCCGATCGGGCCGGCCCCGATCACGACGACGGGTAGGGGGTTCATTGTCCGTTCCTTTCATCGACACTTATCGATCTACTGTCGAACTGTATCGACAACCATCAATGTAAGCAACCATCGACAGCTGTCGATATAGTGGACGGATGACATCGCTGCAGACTCCGACGGTGCGCGTCGGTGATTCAGGCCAGGATCGGGTTGCTTCTTCCGTGCTCGCGCTGGGCGATGCCGATACCTACGCGCAGTGGTTCGCGTGCCTTGCCGAACCGATGCGTGTTCGACTGCTTCACCGGGTGGCGAGCGCGTCCGGCGGAATTACCGTCGGTGCGCTGGCAGGGTCGTTGGGGATCGGGCAGCCGACGGTGTCACATCACCTGCGCAAGCTCGCCGATGTGGGTTTTGTGACCATGCGTAAGGAAGGGACAAGCACAGTCGTCGCGATGAATCCGACGTGCTGCGTCGCTCTGCCGCAGGCGGCGGACGTGGTGATGGGGGTGCTTGCGCCGCGCCCGTGCTGCCCGAGTGATCTGCCGGACGATGTCACTGTCCGGGCGATGGTCGACGACGACTGGGATGCGGTTCTACGGATTTACGGCGAGGGCATCGACACTCGAAACGCCACCTTTGCCACCGAGGTTCCCGCGCGTGAGCATCTCCAGGAGCGGTGGCTCTCGCAGCATCGGTGGGTGGCGACCATCGAGGGTGTTGTTGTCGGTTGGGCTGCGTTGAGTCCGGTTTCCGAGCGTGACTGCTACCGCGGGGTGGCGGAGAACTCCGTGTACGTCGCGGACGGAATGCGTGGTCGGGGTGTCGGAAAAGCGTTGTTGCGCAAGCAAGTCATGGCCGCCGATGTCGACGACCTCTGGACACTGCAGACGTCGATATTTCCCGAGAATCGCGCCTCCATCTCACTGCATCATTCGGCCGGGTTCAGAACTGTCGGTCTCCGCGAGAAGATTGCCCAGCTCGACGGTGTCTGGCGTGACACCGTTCTGCTGGAACGACGTGCGGTGACCGTCTCCGATTGAGAGACCTGGATAAGGTGGCCGCATGCCGCTCGATTGCGCCTTGATTCGAATTCTGTCAATATTGAAGAATGTCGAATCAAGGCCCTTCGGAATCCGAAGCTTGCTGCACCCCGCTCGTACGTGAGCCGTTGACCGAGGATTGGGCCGGCGACCTGTCTCGGATGTTCAAAGCTCTCGGCGATCCGGTTCGCCTCCGCCTGCTCAGCTTGGTGGCAAGTCACGAGGGCGGTGAAGCCTGCGTCTGCGACATCTCGGATACGTTCGACCTGTCTCAGCCGACGATCTCGCATCATCTCAAGGTGCTGCGACAGGCCGGACTGCTCGACTGTGAACGTCGCGGCACCTGGGTGTACTACTGGGTGATTCCTGCTGCACTGCAGCAGCTCTCGGCCGTGCTCCTGGTCGAAGGCTCCACCGTGACCGCAGCGGACGCGTGCGCAGAGGTCACCGCATGAGCAACACCACTGCCGCCACCGAACACCCCGCAGTCGTCGGAAAACTCTCCACCCTCGATCGCTATCTGGCGGTCTGGATCGGTGTGGCCATGGTCGCCGGCCTGCTGATCGGACGCTGGATCCCCGGTGTGAACACTGCCCTGGACAAGGTGCAGATCGACGGTATCTCGTTACCGATCGCCCTCGGCCTGCTGATCATGATGTACCCGGTCCTGGCGAAAGTCCGCTACGACCGCCTCGACACAGTCACCGGGGACAAGAAACTCCTCGCGGGCTCGCTGTTCCTGAACTGGGTTCTCGGCCCGGCGCTGATGTTCGCCCTCGCTTGGCTGTTTCTGCCTGACCTGCCGGAATACCGAACCGGTTTGATCATCGTCGGTCTCGCTCGCTGCATCGCGATGGTGATCATCTGGAATGACCTGGCCTGCGGAGACCGCGAAGCCGCTGCGGTGCTGGTCGCCATCAACTCGGTGTTCCAGGTGATCATGTTCGCCGTGCTCGGTTGGTTCTACCTCTCGGTCCTGCCCGGGTGGCTCGGCCTCGAACAGACCACCATCGACACCTCGCCCTGGCAGATCGCGAAATCGGTCCTGATCTTCCTCGGTATCCCGCTGCTGGCAGGTTTTTTGTCCCGCTTCTTCGGCGAACGCGCCAAAGGCCGCGACTGGTACGACAACAAGTTCATCCCCAAGATCAGCCCCTGGGCGCTCTACGGTCTGCTGTTCACCATCGTCGTGCTCTTCTCGATGCAGGGCGAACAGATCACCTCCCAGCCCTGGGACGTCGTCCGGATCGCGTTGCCGCTACTGGTGTACTTCGCACTCATGTGGGGCGGTGGCTACATACTCGGCGCCGCAATCGGATTGGGCTACGAACGCACCACCACGCTCGCCTTCACCGCTGCGGGCAACAACTTCGAACTCGCGATCGCCGTAGCCATCGCCACCTACGGAGCCACTTCGGGGCAGGCTCTTGCCGGTGTTGTCGGCCCGCTGATCGAGGTACCGGTGCTCGTCGGCCTGGTGTACGTCTCCCTTGCTCTACGCAAACGCTTTGCAGTCAAAGAGGTTTCATCCAGTCGAGAAAGAGCGAGGTCATGAGCAAACCATCGGTGTTGTTCGTCTGCGTCCACAATGCCGGCCGATCGCAAATGGCCGCCGGATTCCTGAGTCATCTCGCGGGTGACACCATCGAGGTCCGTTCCGCTGGGTCCGCACCCGCCGAGACCGTCAATTCCGCAGCGGTCGACGCGATGGCAGAGCTCGGAATCGATATCTCTGCTCAGTCTCCGAAGATTCTCACCGTCGACGCTGTCCAGGATTCGGACGTAGTCATCACGATGGGATGCGGAGACACGTGCCCGATTTTTCCCGGCAAGAGCTACCGAGACTGGGTTCTCGACGATCCGGCAGGCCAAGGTCTCGATGCGGTTCGCCCGATCCGCGACGACATCGAGCGACGAGTCCAGGCCTTGATCGCTGAACTCACCACTGCCGCGAAGTCTCCCTGACCGATCGGGGAATCGACGGGATCATTCGTCGGCGGGTTCGATGTGTTCGGCACCGAGAACCGAGAGTCGGTATTCCTGGGCGTCCTGCTCGGTTTCGAAATCCTTCTCTTCGAGAAGATTTCGATCAGCGTCGAGGTATCGGTAGGTTGTCATCCCTCCACCGTGCCACTGATGTCCGATTCTTGCTCGGAGACCGGGACTGTTTCGTCGACGATCGTTTGTACGAGACTCCCGTAGTGCCGGACCAGATCCTTGGACGACAACGAGTCCTTGCCGAGGAGGTCGAGGGTCCGCATCCCGGTGGCAAGCCCGAGCAGTAGCGAGACAACCAGTTGGCTGCGCACCAGATCGGGCGAAGTGTCACCGATGCGCTGGGCGATCCCGTGTACGTAGCGTTCCTTGATCTCGGCCCGGGCGGCGTCCGGGTCCGGGGCTTCGTGCACGAGTATTGCGAGCATCGCCCACGGGTCTGTTTCGTCGGCTTCCCTGCGGTCGACGAGTTTCTCGACCAATCGGTAGCCGATGTCACCGGAGGAATCGTCATGCGGCGCCTCGTCCACCGGAGGTGTCGATGGGATCGCCGCCGAATACAACCGAGCTTTGCTCCCACATATCTTCATGACCAGGGCAGGGGAGTAGCCGGCCACTGCAGCGACATCCTTGATCTTCGTCGATGCGTATCCGCGTTCTGCGAAAAGGGTTTTCGCTGCAGTGAGGATGCGGTCCTCGGCGGTACTCATGTCAGGCCTTTCTCGCTGCCCGATGCTCGCACGGTCGGGTGCTCAGACTGGTGTCAGGGGCTCTGCGTCCAGGGGAACGTCGAAGTCGATGACGGTGGACTGTGCGATCACCGCGATCTGCCGCGCCAATGTGCCGTGTCCGCTCGCGGTCAATGCGGTCAGGATGTATCGACCGGATGTCGGGAGCGCGATTCCATAGTGTCCGGCTCCGTCGGTGACGGTGGATGCGACGAACTCGCCGGTCGGTTTCGTGAGTGTGACGACAGTTCCCGAAGTTGTCTGCCCGTCCACGCCGACCTTGCCGGAGATGGTGAGGCGCTCACCGAGTTCGACGGTGTGCGTCGATTGTGCGCTGTCGAAAGCGATCACCTGCGACCTCGGGGACCAGCCGTCGGCACTCGTGACCACCAGGTACCGTCCTGGCTGAGGTAGAGCGAGGGAGAAATTGCCCTCGTTGTCGGCGCGACTCCAGTCGATCGGTCGGCCCTCCATGTCCATCACGGTGACAACTGCCTGCCGGATCGGTCGACTGTCCGCTCGGACGACACGACCGGCAACCACGATCTCGGTATCGCTCACTGCCGCGTCGGGAAGCTCGAATCCCTCCGGCGTCACCGGGCGAAGAGCCGTTTCCGGTTTCGCACCGCGGCGAGGAATGAACGCGGCGGCCGCGGCAGCAGCCACGGCGGCGAGGGCGGCGAGCCAGAAGATGTTCTTGAAAGCATCGATCGACGGAAGGCCTTCGCCGGGTCCGGACGGGATGACCATCGAGGTGAGCATGGCGGCCACCACGGCGCTGGAGATCGAGGTACCGACCGAGCGAAGGAGCGAGTTGAGGCCGTTCGCAGACGCGGTTTCGGTGATCGGCACCGAGCGCATGATCAGCATCGGCATCGCGGAGTAGGCGATCGCAGTCCCGATGCTGACGATCGCCGCACTGATGATGATCAGCGTGATCGAGCCGGTCAGGAACACGCGCGCTATGTAGGCGAGCGCGAGCACCGTGCCGCCGACGATCAAGGTGGTTTTGGCGCCGAATCGTTTGGTGATGTTCGCTGACACGGGAGCGAAGAAGACCATCGCGAGTCCTGCCGGAATCATGCACAGGCCGGCCGCCATCACTCCCAGTTCGAAGCCGTATCCGGAGATCTTCGGCATCTGCAACTGTTGGGTGGTCGAGAGGTTGTTCGCGTACATCGAGAAGCCCACGAGGATCGAGGCGACGTTGGTCAGTAGAACCGGCCGCTTGGCCGACGTTCGCAAGTCGACCATCGGTTGGGTGACGCGGAGCTCGTACGGGAACCACAGCGCGAGAGTCACGATCCCGATGACGAACATCAGCAACGTCGGTTCACTGGTCCATCCCCAGCGGGCGCCCTTGGAAATTGCCAGAAGGAGTGCGGCAAGCGAAACCGAGAGCATGACTGCGCCGAGGAAGTCGAACTTGCCGCGGGTACGAACACTCGATTCCGGGACCACGACCGCTACCGCGATGATCAGCAGAACGCCGACGATTGCCGAGAGCCAGAAGATGGCCGGCCAGCCGAGATGTTCGAAGATCAACCCCGACAGCGGGAGTCCGAGTGCGGCGCCGACTCCGAGAGTGGCGCTCATCAACGCGGTCGCCGACGCCACCTTCTCCTTGGGGAGTTCGTCGCGCATGATGCTGATGCCGACCGGGATCATCGAAATGGCAAAGCCTTGAAGACCGCGTCCGATGAGCAGGGAAATGAAGTTGCCGCCGATCGCTGCGACCAGGGAACCGACCACGATCATCGTCATCGAGATCAGCATCATGCGTCGTTTTCCGAACATGTCTGCCAGGCGGGAGACGATCGGGGTGGCGACGGCACTGGTCAGCAGGGTGACGGTGACGAGCCAGGACGCGTCGTCAGCGCTGACGCCGAGGATCTTCGGAAACTCGGGCAACAACGGAATGACCATCGTTTGTTGCAGTGCGACCACGGTGCCGGAGAGACAGAGGATTGCGGTGATGAGCCGACTCGAACGGCGGGGGGTCGGAGACGAGTGCAATGCCAAGTGACAATCCTTCGCGAGGCGTAGGGTGAACGGTAATTCACCCCCGAGTGAATCACTGTTCACCTCCAATTGTCACGTCGGGCGATTGTGTCTTCACTCACGATCACGATGACGCTGTTGGTTTCCTTGCCGGTTTCGCGGGAACAACGACAGTGGTGTTCTGTGCCTGCGCTGGGCGGGCGGCAAGGAGGAGTGATGCGTGCCGAAGTAGGTGACCGCCTTCATGTTCAGGGGCGAGTGGTCGGTCAGTCCGAGGTGACCGCCGAGGTTCTCGAAGTTCACGGCGATGACGGGGGACCGCCGTATCTGGTGAGGTACGACAATGGGCATGAGGCGCTCGTGTTTCCCGGTAGTGACGGTTGGATCGACCACCCCGGAAAAGGCCCCTGATCTGCGCAGTTCTTTCCATGCATGGCTGTTGTATCGAATGCGGCTAGAGTGTGCGCAATGGAGGGCAAACGCCAATATCACTCCCGCGTGCGCGAGGCCTCGGCGCAGCGAACCCGAGAACTCATTCGTGATGCGGCACAGGCTCTGTTCGTGCGGGACGGGTACGTCAGCGCCACTGTCAAACAGATTGCCGACGCCGCCGGCGTGGCCAATCGGACCGTGTTCACAGCGTTCCCCGGTGGAAAGCTCGAGATCTTCGAAGCGGCGCTCGCCGAGGCCCTCGACGCCGATCCGGTTCCTCTCGGCGCGCCGAGTTCGGCCTCGGACCCTGACGACGTTCGGCGGATCGTCTCCCAGATCGTGGCGCAGGGCATCGGACTGCTCGAACGCGCCGGCGCGCTCATGATGGTCACAGTGGAATCCTCCGGTGCCGATTCCGATATGCGTCGTCTGTCCGAGGAATCAGCCGAGCAATCGGCAGTCAACGCGATGTCGATAGCGGAGGGCCTGTCGGAGCACGGTTTGCTGAGGCCGGAGATTTCGCTCGACAAGGCCGCCGGAATCCTTGCCGCCTTCGTCTCGCCTCAGCTTCACCAGCAATTGCGTCGTGTCAGCGGTTGGGACGTCGACGCGTATCGAACGTGGCTCGAGTTCAACATTCGTCACAATCTAATGTACTAATCGGTCTGTTTTAGTTAGCATGGCGAGGGTTTTTTATACTCGGGAGGAATCGCCAGCGTGCCCTATGCCTTGTTCGGCCTCATTACGATGCTGCTCTGGATCTTTTGCATCGTCGACGCGATCACGAGAGACGACGCCTATATCCAGTACCTACCCAAGGTCGTCTGGATTCTGATCATCATCTTCCTTCCCACGTTGGGGTCGGTGCTGTGGCTGGTGGTCGGTCGCGGGCAGAACGCACCGCGTGGGTACGTCGGCCCAACCGGTTACGGCGAATACGAGCGTCCGGGACGCGCGGTTGCCCAGGATCCCGCGGCGGACGAAGCCTTCCTGCGTCAGTGCCGCGAGCGGGCGGAGGAGCAGCGGCGAATTGCCAAGCAGCAGCGCCGCGACGGCGACGCCGATCGGATTTGAGTTACCGATACGTCATGAGCTGGTCCAGTACGAGACGAAGCGGCGGCCAGGATGTTCGCCCGCGACGGGTCACCGCATAGGCAGTGAGGATGACGGGCGGATCGACGAGTGGTTCGACGCGCACGCCTTCGCGAGTCTTGCGTTCGAGAGGCATCAGCCCGACGCCGTAACCGCTGAGGATCAAGAGTTCGACCAAGTCGAGACTGTCGATCTGGTGAGTGATCCGAGGGGTGAATCCGGCCAGGGATGCGAGTGTTCGGACGGCTCGCTCGTCTGCAGTGTTTCGTGAGTTCACTATCCACGGTGTGTCTGCGAAGGCGCGGAGATCGATCCCGGATCTCCCGGGCTCGTCGGGAGTCTTCGCGTTGTCGGGAACGCACAGCCCCCACGGCGTCGACCAGAGCGGAATTGCTTCGAGTAGGGGGCTTGGCGACGCGGGGGCGAGGTTGTAGTCGTAGGTCAGTGCGAGGTCGAGGTCGTCGCGCTCGAGGAGTGCAAAGGCCTCGACTGGTTCGTATTCACAGATCACCACGTCCACCCGCGGATGACTTCGCTGCAGGCTTTGTGCGACGGGGAGCATCGCGGTTCTGATGGCAGTCGCAAATCCGCCGACTCGCAGAGTTCCCACCGGTTCTGCGTCCGGATCGAGGTCCAGTCGAGCGGCGTCGAGAGCGGCCAGGATCGTGACGGCGTGATCGGCAAGTCGTTGCCCGGCAGGCGTGAGGCGGACGCGTCGGCCTTCCGGCTCGATCAAGACAGTGCCGGTTTCCGTAGTCAGGGCCGCGAGCTGTTGGGACACCGTCGACGTCGTGAGGTTGTGAGCTTCGGCGACGGCGCGCATCGAACCAAGACGCGAGAGTTCGAGGAGGAGATGGAGTCGACGGGTTTCCATCCCTTGATCATTCACTAATCGTGAACATTATGTGGGTCAAAATCGCGTGGACGCGAACGGTCGCTGTCCCGTTCAATTCAGCTATGGATACGAGAGCGCGAGCCGGCGTCGGCCTGGCTGTTCTGGCGATGTTGTGCGTGCAGCTCGGGCTCGCCGTGTCGGTGGGTCTGATCGATCAGCTCGGAGCAGACGGAGCAGCGTGGATACGTCTCGCCTGGGCGGGCATCATTCTTCTGATCATCGTCAGACCCCGGCCGTCCGCGTTCACCCGCAAGGCGTTTCTGGCCTGCGTGGTCCTCGGTGTGGTCACCGCCGGGATGACGCTCCTGTTCATGGCGGCCGTGGAGCGCCTTCCGCTGGGAACGGCAAGCGCGCTGGAGTTCTTGGGTCCGCTGACAGTTGCATTGCTGCGGGGGCGTGGCCGCATTCTGTGGCCGGTTCTGGCCGGCGCCGGAGTAGTGCTTCTGACCGAGCCGTGGGCGGGAACGGTCGACCTGGTCGGCGTGGCTTGTGCACTCGGTGCCGCACTCTGCTGGGCGATGTACATACTGCTCACCCAGCGGGTCGGCGACGAGGTTGCCGGTATCAACGGGCTGGCGGTGTCGATGGCGGTTGCCGGACTGGCAGCGACAATTGCCGTGGGGCACTCGGCTATTGGGCGACTGACCCCGCACCTGATTCTCGTGGGACTCGGGCTCGCGATTTTGCTGCCCGTCGTCCCCTTCGTCTTGGAGATGGTCTCGTTGCGCAGGCTCTCCACGGCGGCGTTCGGCACGCTGATGAGTCTCGAACCTGCGTTCGCTCAGCTCATCGGTTTGGTTGTGCTGCACCAGGTCCCCAGCATTCTGGCTGTGGCCGGTATCGCTTGCGTCGTCGTCGCCGGTGTCGGCGCGGCCCGAGGTGGTGCTCGAGGTGGTGCTCGGGACGGGGCCCAGAAGCCGGCTGACCCACCCTCCGATTCCGAGCGAACGTACCTTTCGGCGCCTTCATGAGACCGAGAGTGCCGTTCGCTCAGCGGGAGTTCGCCGCCGCGATCGCGCCATCGAACAGGTCGGCGACTTCGCCGAGGGAATCGAGAATCGGCTGACCTGATTGTTCGACGCGAGCCCGAACCAGCGAACCCTCGAGCGCCGACACCGCCAGGACGGCAAGGCGCTCCGCTCGGGTGCGCGCGACACCGGACCCGATCAGTGAGTCGCGCAGTAGCGATGACCACTGTCGGTAGACCGCCTGCCCGGCGGTGGTGACGCTCTCCGAATCGGGGGCGAGCTCCAGGAGCACCGTCGTGATCGGTGAGCCTTCGTGGAATTCGGATTCGCTCACCCATCCGACCAGTAACCGCGCGTACTCGCGTAGAAGCGACCCGGCGTCCGGTTGACTGTCGGCGAGTTCTGTCAGAGTGTCTGCGACCAACTTCCCGCCGACGCGAACGACCTCCGCGCCGATCTGCTCTTTTCCGCCGGGAAAGTAGTGGTAGAGCGAACCTTTCGGGGCTCCACTCGACTTGAGGATCTCGTTGAGTCCTGTTGCCGCATACCCCTGGCGGCGAAAAAGATCGGCCGCTGCTCGGACCAGCGCTTCGCGGTGTTTCGGGGGAGTTGCCACGAGTTGGAGCTTAAACACCCCGGCGATCCACCACAATCTATGTAGACTGGTCTACATGGGAAATTCTGAAATACTCGAACAGTTGCGCGCGGTCAACGCCTCGGCGGCCTTCAACCGTTGGGCCGGATTCGAAGTCACGGAGGCAGAACCGGGTCGCGTCTGTCTGCGCCTCGAATGGCGTGAGGATCTGGGCCAGTACTCGGGACACCTGCACGCTGCGCTCGTGGCGGGACTCGTCGACACCGCGTGCGGATTTGCTGCTTTCACCCAGGTAGGTGTCGTGGCGGCGTCCAACTGCGCGGTCAATTTCGTGAGTCCGGGCGTCGGAACCGCATTTGTCGCCACGGCGCGCTCGGTCAAGGCCGGGCGCAAGCAGGTGTTCGTCACTGCCGAGGTACATGCCGAACGCGAAGGCGAATCGGTGCTCGTCGCGTTCGGCACCACCCTGTTGGTTCCACTCGCCCCTAAGGCCTAGGCAAGACAGAGCTGAAGGTCACGGAACGAGGATGAATTTTCCGGCGGGGTGCGAACTCTGCAACTCGGTGTGAGCGAGTGCCACGTCCGCGAGCGGGAAGGTCTTGGCGATCTTCACGATGAGGTGCCCGGAACCGGCTTGTTCGACAAGTTCGGATCGTGCCTTCAACCGAGCTTCGGCGCTCGCCGGATTACCGCCGCCGACGGAAGCGAAGCCGTCGGTCTGAGCTCGCCCGAACGCGACAATTGTGACGATGCGACTCCTGTCGGTCACCAAAGCCAGAGATGCATCGACGGCTTCGTCCGTTCCTGCGGTGTCGAACGCCGCATCGACGCCATTCGGTGCGAGTTCACGAACACGCGCTCCGAGTCCTTCGCCGTAAAGCACCGGCGTCGCGCCGAGTGAACGCACGTAGTCCTGATTGGAGGCTCCCGCGGTGCCGATCACGGTGGCTCCACGAGCCACTGCCAACTGGACGGCAATCGCGCCCACACCGCCGGACGCGCCGTGGATGAGGACGGTGTCCCCGGAGCCGACTCGAATGGTGTCGAGGGCGTCGACCGCAGTTCCGCCGACAAGAAGGAGGCCGGCCGCCTGTTCCCAGCTGATGCCGGCGGGCTTCGCGGTGACCGAGGAGACCGGCACGACTACCTGTTCGGCGTAAAGACCGTTGCCAGGGCTGACGATCACCTCGTCGCCGACGGCCACGTCGGTGACGACGTCACCGACGGCCGAGACGACACCCGCAGCCTCGCCGCCGAGGCGGATCGGAAGTTTCTCGGGGTCGGTGCCGAACGCGCCGCTGTAGAGCTTGAAGTCGAAGGGGTTCACGCCGATCGCTTTGACATCGACCAGGACTTCTCCTGATCCAGGCGACGGTAGATCCACGTCAACGAGCTTCAGGACCTCGGGCGTTCCGTATGTCTGCGCTACAACAGTTTTGGTCATGTGTCGCGCAACCGTCCTCGGGGAAGCGATATTCCCCGAGGACGGGAAAAACTCGAGAAGATTCGATCAGCGGATCAGCGTTCCCAGATCCAGTGGCATCGCGATCCCCGTGATGTGGTGGGCTTCGTCGGAACCGAGGAACGCTACGGCGGCGGCAATGTCCTCGGGCTGGCTGACGGGATCGGGCAAGGTTTGCATGAAGATCGGGCCGAGCGTGTGAGCGTGTGCGTCGATGAGTGGCCTCATGTCGGTCATCTGCATACCGGTTTCCACGCCGTGCGGATGAATCGTGTTGACCCGAATGTTGTACTGCCCCAACTCCGAGGCCATCGTCTTCGCCAGGCCGGTGATGCCGTGTTTGCTCGCGACGTAGTGGCCGAGGAAGGGGAGCCCGCGCAGGCCCGCCACGGAGCTGGTGAAGATGATCGAGCCGCCGGTGCCCTGTTCGATCAGGTGCGGGATTGCTGCCTTTGCGGTGTGGAAGACGCCGGTCAGGTTGACGTCGAGCGTTTCCTGCCACTGCTCGGGCGTGATTTCCCACGACATGTTGGCCGAACAGATGCCGGCGTTCGCGACGACGACGTCGAGGCGCCCCAATTCGTTGATGCCGGCCTCGAGCGCCGCCGACAGCGCAGCGAAGTCGCGGACGTCTGTTTTGGTGGCGACAATTCGACGGTCCAGTGCCTTGACCAGTTCGACCGTTTCGGCAAGGTCGTCTTCGGTGGCGCCGGCATACGAGGTGGATTCGAACTGAACACACGCATCGACGGCGATGATGTCTGCGCCCTCTTCTGCCAGGCGGACCGCTTCAGCGCGCCCCTGACCGCGGGCTGCCCCGGTGATGAAGGCGACTTTCCCGGTGAATCGACTGGCAGTCATGCTCAAACCTCCGAATAGTGGTGACAATCTGCTCTTCGGAAGTTAGCGCGACGAAGTTCTTTTCGGGCGGGAATGTCCAGTCAGCGGAAATCGCTCAGCGCGCTCCGGTCAACAGCGCACAGGGCCCGGCGGCGAAAATTTCCCGCGCATCCGCGGACGTGACGGGCCGTCCGCTCAAAGCATCGACCCAGTCGCCATCTGGCAGGTCGACTCGCGTATCTCGCCAACCATGCGCCGAGAGTCCGAGTGAATGCCGCGTCGCCAGAGCAACGATTCTGGCCGATTCGCCGACGGGGCCGCGCGAGAACCCGACCAGATGACCGGACGCGGAACCCGAAGCGAATATCGGCCGGTACTCACCGCGGTCGAACCACGAGGGATTCTCGCGCCGCAGAGTCAGTGCCGTGCGAACGAGGTGCAACTTCGCAGCTCCCGTCGCGTCGATCGTCGCGGCGTCGGCTTCGAGGAGTGATCGCCTCGCTCCGTAGTCGACAAGGCGCCGGTTGTCCGGATCGACCAACGAGTCCTCCCACAGCTCAGTGCCCTGATAGACGTCGGGAACGCCCGGCCCGAGGAGTTGGAGCAGCTTTTGGCCCAGAGAGTCCGACCAGCCGTGACGAGCGATCCGGCCGACGAACTCGCTGACCGAATCGCCGACCGGACCGTCGATCACCTCGTCGATCCACCTGTGCACGTCCGATTCGAAGCCGGCGTCCGGATCGTTCCAGGAAGTCTTCGCGCCGGATTCGCGGACAGCCTTCTCCGCATAGGCGTGTATACGCTCGCGCAGCTCGGGAACCGAGGCCGCGGAACGACCGTCGGTCGGCCACACGCCGATGATGTTCTGCCACAAGAACAATCCGGTCAGTGGATCAGGGCTGGGGCAGACGTCTTCCCAGTCGCGAATCAGCCGGGACCACAGGGTCGGCACCTGGGACAGAACACCGATTCGCGCTCGCACGTCCTCGCCGCGTTTGGTGTCGTGAGTGGAAAGACTCGTCATCGCACGCGGCCACTGCTTCGCTCGGTCTGCGTTGTGGAGATGGAATTCGGCGACGGAGACAGCAATCGATGCCGGGTTGCCGCCGACTTCCTGACGCGAGACCAGGCGCGCCGTTCGATAGAAGAGTCGATCTTCCACGGACTTGGCCATGACAGCGCCGCACACCTGCTGGAAACGAACCGCTGCTTCACCGCCGTTCACCAGCGCTTGCGCCAATACGTTGAACGCTGCTTCATGCCCAGGGGCCAACTCGTGCATGTCGCCGACGATACGAGCGGCCAAACCGGCAAGGGGACTGTAGTCGGATCGATACACCGGCATCCGGGCGATCGCGACGACAACTGCGTCGTTCAGTTCGGTCTCACTGCAACGACTTCCGGTTTCGCGCTGGATTGCGCGTACGAGCCTGCGAACCTCGGGTGCCAGGTCACCGCGCCCGGTGTCGCGTTTGAACTGACGTTCGGTGTGATGCAACCATGCGCCGTCCCCGTCGTCGCCGGTCAAATCTGCAGAGAGTTCGGTCAATTCGAGTTCGGCGGCGGGATCGACGAAGATGCCGCCCAGTTGATTGAGGGCGTCGTATCCGGTGGTGCCGTCGATCGGGAGCAGCGGATCGAGTGGTTCCGTGTGGCCGAGGATCTTCTCGATCACAAGCCACTGCTCTGGTCCGAGCAGTGTCCGCAGACGCCCCAGATACTCTGCCGGATCGGCGAGTCCGTCCGGGTGATCGATGCGAACTCCGTCGATCAGTCCTTCGTCGACCCACGACTTCAGTTCCCGATGGCAGAGTTCGAAGACTCGGGGATCCTCCTGGCGCAGGGCAGCGAGTTCGTTGACGGCAAAGAACCGTCGGTAGTTGATGATTCCGGCGTTCCACGGGACGAGTCGGTACGACTGCCTGGCGTGGACCTCCTGTGGGGATCCGAATTCGGTACCGGCCGCGACAGGGAAGCGGTGCTCGTAGAACGCGAGAAGTGTTTCCTCGCCATCTTTTTCGACAGTCAGGGCTTCGAGATCGTCCTGGCTGCCCAGTACCGGGAGCGAAAGTTTTCCGTCGGCGCCGTCCGCGCCGTCCGCGCCGTTGGCTCCGTTGGCTCCGTTGTCCTCGGCCCAGTCGATGTCGAAGAAATCCGCGTACTCCGACCCCCGTCCATGCGTGAGAACGTCCCACCACCAGGCATTTTCGCGTGGCTTGGCAACCCCGACATGGTTGGGGACGAGATCGACGATCAGGCCCATTCCGTGTGCCCGGGCCGCGTGCGACAACTCCACCAAGTCCTCGCGGCCGCCGAGTCCAGCGGACACGGTTGTCGGATCGGTGACGTCGTAGCCGTGCGTCGACCCGGACGTTGCCGTGAGGATGGGGGAGAGATAAAGATGTGAGACCCCCAACGCGTCGAAGTAGTCCACCAGTGCGGCCGCATCACGAAGGGTGAACGCGTCCGGGCGCAACTGCAGTCGGTAGGTGCTGGTTATCGGGGCCATGTGCACGTCTCCCTCAGGCGGTTCTGCGAAGTACCGTCAATGCTCGCGCTTTTACATCCAACGTTGTGCCGGCTTTGATCACGGTGTCGCTCTCACCGGTCGGGACCGACGTGTCGAGCACGACGGTCCACTCCGACGCGTAGTCCGCGTTGGGGGTGGAGAATTCGAGATCCTCGTAGTGGGCGTTGAAACAGAGGAGGAACGAATCTCCGGTGACGCGCTCGCCGCGGTAGTTCGGTTCCGGGATCGCGTCGCCGTTGAGAAAGACAGCCAACGACTTGCCGAAACCGCTGTCCCAGTCGGCCGGAGTCATTTCCTCGCCTGACGGCGTGAGCCAGGCTATGTCGCGACTCTGATCGCCACTTCGAATGGGTCGGCCCTCGAAGAATCGACGACGCCGGAAGACCGGGTTCTTGGCGCGCAAGGCAATTGCGCGCTTGGTGAACTCGACGAGGTCCGCGTTGGTTTCCGCGAGAGTCCAATCCATCCAGGAAAGTTCCGAATCCTGGCAGTAGACGTTGTTGTTGCCCTGCTGAGTTCGACCCATCTCGTCACCGTGAGCCAGCATCGGGGTGCCTTGACTGAGCATCAGCGTTGCGAGAATGTTCCGGCTCTGGCGTCCACGCAGTTCGAGAATCTCCGGGTCGTCCGTGGGGCCTTCGACGCCGCAGTTCCAGGATCGGTTGTGTGACTCGCCGTCGTTGTTGTTCTCGCCGTTGGCTTCGTTGTGCTTCTCGTTGTACGAGACGAGATCGTGCAGGGTGAAACCGTCGTGGGCGATGACAAAATTGATGCTCGCGCCGGGGCGTCGTCCGGTTGCCTCGTAGAGATCAGAGGAACCAGTGAGGCGGGAAGCGAACTCGCCCAGGGTCGCCGGCTCACCGCGCCAGTAGTCGCGGACGGTATCGCGGTACTTGCCGTTCCACTCGGTCCACAGGCCGGGGAAGTTGCCGACCTGGTAACCGCCTTCGCCGACGTCCCACGGCTCGGCGATCAGCTTCACCTGACTGACGATCGGATCCTGTTGCACCAGATCGAAGAAGGCGGAGAGCCGGTCCACGTCGTGCAGTTCACGGGCGAGTGTGGAGGCGAGGTCGAAGCGGAAACCGTCGACATGCATTTCCGTGACCCAGTACCGCAGCGAGTCCATGATCAGCTGCAGGGTGTGCGGATGACGGGCGTTGAGGCTGTTGCCCGTTCCGGTGTAGTCCATGTAGTGCGCTTCGTCGCCGTCGACCAGGCGGTAGTAGGCGGCATTGTCGATTCCGCGGAAGCTGATGGTCGGTCCCATGTGGTTGCCCTCGGCGGTGTGGTTGTAGACCACGTCGAGGATCACTTCGATACCCGCCTGGTGGAAGCTGCGCACCATGGCCTTGAATTCCGCTACGGCCGCATCGGGTTTTGCTGCCGAGGAGTAGTCGGTGTGCGGAGCGAGGAAGCCGAAGGTGTTGTAACCCCAGTAGTTTCGCAGCCCCTGGTCGAGCAGCACCTGGTCGTGCATGAACTGGTGGACCGGCATCAGTTCGATCGCCGTGACACCCAGATTGGTGAGGTGCTCGATGATCACCGGATGCGCGAGTCCGGCGTAGGTGCCGCGCAACTCCTCCGGAACTCCGGGGTGCGTTGCGGTCATGCCCTTGACGTGCGCTTCGTAGATGACCGTCTCGTGGTACGGACGCTTCGGTGAGCGGTCGGATGCCCAGTCGAAGAACGGATTGATGACGACGGTCGACATCGTGTGACCGAGCGAATCATGTTGGGGGAAAGGGATGGTGGCGGGTTCGTCGACCAGCGGTTCCGGGTCGAAGGGTTCGGGGTCGGAGCCCAGGACCTCGTCCGACTCTTGATCGCCGGTGGAGTCCTCGTCTTCGTCCTCGAGGTCCACCTCGGTCGATGTAGCTTCAGTCGACACGCCTTCAGTCGGTTCAGCTTCGGCCGATTCGGCTTCCGAACTCGTCCCGTCGGTCGCTTCTTCCGACTCCACTGCAGGAGTGTCGTCGTCAGCCGAAGTATCGGGATCACCCGCCGACTCGACGTCGTAGGAGAACAGCGAACGATCTCCGTCGAAATCTCCGTCGAACGCTTTTCCGTACGGGTCCAGCAGGAGCTTGCTCGGATCGCATCGCAGACCTGCCGCCGGATCGTACGGCCCGTGCACGCGGTAGCCGTATCGCTGACCGGGGGATACCGACGGAAGGTACGCATGCCAGACGTAACCGTCGACCTCGTCCATCCTGATGCGGGTTTCGGTTCCGTCCTTGGCAATCAGGCACAGTTCGACAGCTTCGGCGACCTCGGAGAAGAGCGAGAAATTGGTTCCCGCGCCGTCGTAGGTTGCACCGAGTGGGTACGCACTGCCAGGCCATACCGGGATGGGAGTGGCTGAGGGCGCGCTCGGCGGTTGATCCATGAATCAGACCCTATCGGGTGCAGCCGATCGAATCTCGTCGACTGTCTACGCCTCTGATCACCGTTTTGCCTGGCTGCGGGCGGTTGCAAGCATTCCGGCTGTGATCTGTTCCACCTCTGCCTCCGAACAGAGGTAGGGCGGCATCGCGTAAACGAGGTTTCGGAACGGTCGTAGCCAGACTCCGGCGTCGACGGCTGCATCGGTCGCGCTCTGCATGTCGACCGGCTGCTCGAGTTCGATCACTCCGATTCCGCCTTTGACCCGGACGTCGACAACCCCGGCGATGGTGACGGCTTCGGCGAGGCCGCGAGCGAGACCATGTTCGAGGGCGGCGACGTCACGCCGCCAGTCCATCGCGAGTAGGAGTTCGGTCGACGCCACCGCGACGGCGCACGCCAGTGGATTGCCCATGAAGGTGGGGCCGTGCATCAGCCCGCCGCCCTCACCGGCGGTGATGGTCTCCGCTATCTCCGTGGTGCACAGCGTTGCCGCCAGACTCATGTACCCGCCGGTCAGTGCTTTGCCGACGCACATGACGTCGGGACTGACGCCGGCGTGATCGGCGGCGAACAGTTCTCCGGTGCGTCCGAATCCGGTGGCGATCTCGTCGAAGACCAAGAGGACTTGGTACTTGTCGCAGAGGTTACGGAGGTCGATCAGGTACGCGGGGTCGTGGAAGCGCATTCCGCCGGCGCCTTGGACTACCGGTTCGACGATCACTGCGGCCAGCTCGTCGTGATGCTCCGCCAGCAGCGCTTCCAACTCCTGCACGTACTCGGGGAGATAGTCCGCCGGGGGTGTCTGGGCGAAGACCTGAGGGCGAAGGACGTCGGTCCAGAGAGAGTGCATGCCGCCGTCGGGATCGCAGACGCTCATGGGAGTGAATGTGTCACCGTGATATCCGCCGCGCCAGGTCATCAAACGATTTTTCGACGGCTTTCCGAGGCTCCGCCAGTACTGCAGGCACATCTTGACTGCGACTTCGACGGCCACCGAACCGGAATCGGAGAGGAACACCTTGTCGAGGTGAGGTGGTGTGATGTCGACGAGCATTCGCCCGAGGCGAGCGGCGGGTTCGTGCGTCAGTCCGCCGAACATGACATGGCTCATCTTGCCCAGTTGCCGCGCGGCGGCGGCGTCGAGTACGGGATTGCGGTAGCCGTGAATGGCGGCCCACCACGAGCTCATCCCGTCGACGAGTCGCCGGCCGTCGGAGAGCGTGAGGGTGGCCCCCTGGGCAGAGTCGACGATCAGCGGACGAGTCGACGCGGGAAACGATCCGTACGGATGCCAGAGGACATCGGCATCGATGGCGGAGACGTCATGAGGATCAAGTCCGGTTGTGAGCACGGATGCACCCTAACCATTGAGTTGAACGGTGTTCAAGTATGGTCGGAAAAGTGAACACCTCGCTGAATTGGCTCACTGCCGTCGAAGCGGACCGTAGGGCCGCTGGACTGCGCCGCGAACTCCGTCCGCGCACGGTCGACTCCCCGCTGATCGACCTGGCGTCGAACGACTACCTCGGACTCGTACGGCACCCCGACGTGATCGAGGGCGCAACGGCGGCTCTGCGCCGTTGGGGCGCAGGCGCCACGGGTTCGCGTCTGGTCACCGGCACCACCACCGAACACGAACTGCTCGAAGTCGAACTGGCCGAGTTCGTCGGGGCGGACTCCGGGCTCGTCTTCTCCTCCGGATACACCGCCAATCTCGGCGCGGTGACGGCCCTCTCGGGGCCCGGGTCGTTGATCGTCTCCGACGCAGGATCACACGCCTCGCTCGTGGATGCCTGCCGACTCTCACGCGCGCGGATAGCAGTTGCCCCGCATTCGGACGTGAACTTTCTCGCCGACACGCTGCGCACCAGATCCGAACAGCGAGCGCTGGTCGTCACCGATTCGGTCTTCAGTGCCGACGGAGATCTCGCTCCGCTGCGGGAGATGCATCAGGTGTGCCGCGAACACGGCGCGATTCTGCTGGTCGACGAGGCGCACGGTATCGGTGTGCGCGGTGCCGGTGGACGCGGACTCGTTCACGAGTCGGGCTTGGCCGGTGAACCCGACGTCGTCGTGACGGCGACGTTGTCGAAGTCGCTCGCCAGCCAGGGCGGAGTTGTGCTCGGCGACAACAAGATCCGCGCGCATCTCATCGACGCGGCAAGAACGTTCATCTTCGACACCGGTCTCGCACCGGCTGCCGTCGGCGCGGCCAGGGCTGCACTCGCCGTCCTCCAGCGCGAGCCGACGCGAGCGCTCGACGTCCTTGCCCGGGCGACCGAACTCGCCGACGTCACCGGGGCCCCATCGCCTGAATCTGCCGTCGTCTCGGTCGTTCTCGGTGATCCGCAACGGGCGTTCGATGCCGCGTCGGCGTGCCGGGACCAGGGGCTGCATGTCGGATGCTTCCGGCCACCGTCGGTACCGGAAGGGACGTCACGGCTGCGTCTGACCGCACGAGCGACGCTGTCTCCTTCCGAGATGGAGCAGATCTCACTCGTACTACGCGAAGTATTGGCAGGTGCCCGCGCATGAGCATTCTCGTGGTCACCGGAACGTCGACCGACGTGGGGAAAACTGTGGTGACGGCAGCACTGGCCTCGGTGGCCCTGCAGTCCGGAAAGTCGGTCGCTGTGCTCAAACCAGCGCAGACGGGCGTCGACGTGGACGGTGCGGGTGATCTGGCCGAGGTCGACCGTCTGACCGGTGGCGGTGTGACGCTGGTCGAGTTGGCGCGGTATCCCGAACCTTTGGCGCCCGATACTGCTGCGCGTAGAAGTGGTCTCCCGTTGTTGGCGCTCGACGACGTGGTCCGGGTCGCTTCCGACCTGGACGCCACTCACGACCTGACTCTGATCGAAGGCGCCGGCGGCTTGCTGGTCCGGTTGGGGACGGACGGATTCACCGCGCGTGATCTTGCCGCGGCTTTGTCAGCGCCGGTCTTGCTGGTGGTCGCCTCCGGCCTGGGCACGCTCAATCACACTGCTCTGACAGTGGAAGCGCTCGGGGCATCCGGCGTGGACTGCGCCGGGTTGGTGATCGGTTCGTGGCCGCAGGAACCGGACCTGGCCGAGAGGTGTAATCGCGAGGATCTGGTCTCGGTCAGCGGCGTCCCCCTTGTCGGAGCAATGCCGGCCGGTAGCGGCAGCGTGAGTGCCCGAGAGTTTGCTCAGACCGCTTGGGCCGCGCTCGGCAAGTCTCATTTGGCCAACTAGAGCCGTAACATCCGATTTGTCTGCATCGATAGCCAAGGCACAGCGGGGCGCCTGGAATTCGGCGTCCCTCGCGTACGATTCCGGTCGGTATATTTCGGCCGGCGTCTTGGGCGACCCAGAGTCCTGGGCCCGAGTCACCCGATCGTGGTTGTCGAATTGTGAGTTGGTCAGTCGAATGTAGGTGGTGAGTACGGTCGGAAGATTGTCGTCATCGGCCGTACGCCGCGCAGTGCTCATCGGTGTTGTCGTCTTCGTCTCGTGCCTGGTCGGAATTCTGAGCCGCCTACCCGGCACGCTTGCTGTCTTCTGGCCGGCCAACGCGCTGCTGCTCGGGATTCTCTTTCGGTCACCGCGTTCCGCGACACCGCTCACCTGGATCTGCGCAGTGGCAGGTTATGTCGGAGCCGACCTGATCACCGGCGGGGCGTGGGAGTCCACGGTGTGGCTCAACGCGGCCAACATCGTCGGGGTCGCGAGCGCCTTCTACGCCTTTCGCTGGGTTGACGGTGAGGATCGTCGTCTGACCAGTATTCAGTCTGTCGGATATCTCGTGTCGATGACGGTCGTCGGCGCGTCGATGGCAGCGCTCGTCGGCGGAATCGCAAACCGCGTGCTGTTCGGCGGACAGTGGTGGGACGGCTGGTTGCTCTGGTTCTCGAGTGAGTTCGTCAACTACATGACCATCGTCCCATTGGTGCTGACGTTCCCCTCGCTTCGGCGAGTTGATCGAGACCCGAAAGCCGTTGCCGCACTTGTGCGTCGATCGCTCGTTCCGACAGCGCTCCTGGCGGTCTGCATCATTTTGGAGTGGGTGATCGGCGGAGCCGGAGCGATCGCGTTCGCCATGCCCGCGCTCGTGACTGCAGCCTTGCTCACCAATGTTTTTGTCACGTCGATGCTCACAGCGGTATCAACTGCCTGGACGTTGGTGCTGACGGCCGACGGTCATCTCGGATTGTCCAGCGAAGGCCTCTCGCCCGTCAGTGCGTCGGTCCAGATCGGATTGTCGCTGCTGGCGGTAGCGCCGATCGCGGTGGCATGTGTGATCCTCGAGCGCCGCCGCGCGCTCGAAGCGCTGACGCAAGCCGTGACCCACGACGACCTCACCGGTGCGTTGCGTCGGGACGAGTTCTTCCGGCGAGGCGGCGGCGTGACGGGTGCGACCGATCCGCGTCGACGCTCCGGACGTCCGGTCAGCGTCCTGATGATGGATCTGGATCACTTCAAGCTGGTGAACGACAACCTCGGTCACCGCGCCGGCGACACCGCGTTGGTGAGTTTTGCCGACCAGGTCCGGCGGAACCTCGACGACAAGCATCTGTTCGCCCGCTTGGGCGGCGAGGAGTTCGTCGTTTTGATGACAGGTGTCGATCTGGAAGGTGCAACCGCAACGGCCGAGATGATTCGACGCGCGCAGGCGGAGAATTCGTCAGCAGTGTTGGGCGACTTCGGGCCGACCGTCAGCATCGGTGTCGCGTGTTCACCTCACGGCGACGCAGATCTGACGCAACTGGTCGACGGCGCCGACGAAGCCTTGTACGAAGCGAAGAAACTCGACCGGAATCGAACGGTCTCGCTGACGCTCGGAGAAGTCACGTAACCCGTGCGGACCCGCAGTGTTTGCAGGTCCGCACGGGCTGGTGGTGTCGAGCGATTCAGAAGAGGTTGATCAGTGCCGGAACGCTGAACAGGGCGACGTAGTAACCCATGAACAGGACACCGCCGTGAATCTTGAACAGACGCCCGAGAAGGCCACCGACCAAGCCGACGGTCACGGTGATCAGGAGGCCCAGGATGCCGCCCTCCCAGATGCTGATGACGACGACGAGTCCCGTGAACACCGCGATCACAGCTTCGTGACTGATGTGCTTGACCACCGCTGACGCTGCGCGGTACGCGTAGTTCATGGCAAACGGATATGCGATGACCGTTGCCGTGACCACTGCCAGCAGGCCGTAGAGCAGGAACTCCCACTGCGTCAGGTACGTGGAGAGATTGTTGATCACTCCGGTTTCCTGATTGGTCTCGAAAACCGGCGGAGCGTTGAAGAGAGGTGCCGCGGGACCTGCCGCGAGCGGGCTGAGCGGAAGGCCGAACGCGACGAGCGGGATGAGGGTTTCTGCGATGTAGGTGGATTCCGTAGTACCGTTTTTCGCCGAGACCATCGTGGTCAGTCGGTGATAGCCGTTCTTGATTCGCGCACCTACCAGCTCACCCATCAGAACGGTCATGGCGACGGGGCTGAAGACGAATGTTGCGCTCGATACCGTGGAAGCGGCTGCGGTGTAACCGATCTGCTTGCGATCGAGGACCTTCAGGGGATTGGGGAAGTATCCCTTCCACCCTTTGATGTCCGGGGCCAGTGCAACAGTTTTGGGTTCACTGCGCTCCATGTCCTTACGGGTCGACGGACCCAAGGTCAGTGCGAGGTCCGCGATCAGCGGCCCGACTGCGATGGCAAGGAAGTAGCTGATGTTGAGCGACACATCGTAATTCGACGTCAACGCGCGGGCGCCGAGGATCAAGATCACGAAGGGAACGAGAGCGACGACCCCGGCCCAGCGGCCCGGCGAGGCGTAGGCGATACCGATGGCGGCGACCAGGAACAGCCAGGGTGCTATCGATTGAACGGTATCGGCGAACGGCGCGAGGATGGTCGCGAACAGCACGGCAACCGGCACAGCGACGAACGCCGAGATCACTGCTCCCGAGATCGCCTTGCGGAGTGCGATGTGCGGGATGCCGAGTGAGCGCATCATCTGCGCCTCCGGCAAAAGCGGAATCGCCATCGTGTCACCGGGAATGCCCAGCAGCATCGTCGGCACCGCGTGCGTCATGTGTTTGGCGATCGCGCCGGAGAGGAAGAACGTGAACACCGCGGCCGGGGGAGCGCCGAGCAGGATCACGAGCAGCGTCAGTGGCGCGATGGTGGCGGTCTCGTCCGTGCCGGAAATCAATCCGATGAACGTGAATGCGACCGCGCCGATGATGCCGAAGAGAACGGCAATCAGAATTTCGTTGGTCAGGACCGAACTCATGCGCGCCCACCGTCCTTCGGTGCGTTCGAGGCCGGTGCGTGCTCGGCCGGTGCGTTCGAGGCCGGTGCGTGCTCTGCCTCGGCGGCGGCGAAATGGTCGTACAGACCGAGTTCGCGAAGTTCCTGTTGGCTCTGTTCCGGGATGTCGGCGAGAGTGCCCAGACCCTGGCGTTGTTCACTCATCATCGTGATGACGCCGTCGATCGACTCCGCGTCGGCGGCCGCCAACGCGACTATCCTCTTCGGCTTGATGAAGATTCCGCAGACGACGCCGGCGAGCAGGCAGGCCGCGATGCCGACCAGCAGGCTGTACGCCTGGGCCAACGACGGTTCACTGACGACCCGTTCGAACAGTGCCTGGGCCGCGAGAAGGGCCGAAGCGCCGACGACACTGCCGACCAGGACGGAGATCGCGAGGTGTCGACCGTTGACGGTGTCGCCCCAGACTTCGAGGTACGTCTGCTGCTCGGTCGGTTCGGTGGTGGTGGTCGGCGTCGTTGCCGACTGCGGTGGTGACATCAGTCTTCTCCAGTGTCATGCATGGCGAGAGGCTTGCGAGGTGGGGGACTTGCGAGATGAGGGGCTTGCGCGACGAGTGTCAGGTGCGTGCTGCGCGGAGGGCGCTGACAACTCGGGACGGACTCGGGTGTCCGATCTGTTCCGCCATCCAACTGCTTGTGTCGGTAAGGGAATCCAGGTCGATGCCGGTGTCGATCCCGAGGCCGTGGAGCATCCACACCAAGTCCTCGGTGGCGAGATTTCCGGTCGCGCCCTTGGCATACGGGCACCGTCCGAGACCGCCTGCGGAACTGTCGAATTCGGAGACACCCGCAGTCAGCGACGCGTAGACGTTCGACAGTGCCTGGCCGTAGGTATCGTGAAAGTGCATCGCGATCTGCGAAGTGGGGATGCCACGTTCGCGGATCGCACCGAGTAAGGCGAGCACATGGCCAGGCGTGCCGACGCCGATGGTGTCGCCGAGAGAGAGCGACGTGGCACCGCAGTCGATCAATGCTTTCGCGATGTCGGCGACACGCTCGACCGGCACGGCGCCTTCCCAGGGGTCGCCGAAGCACATCGAGATGTACCCGCGGACGGGAAGTCCCAGGGCTCGCGCGGCGGCAGTGACCTCGGCGGCCGCGGCGATTGCGCCGTCCACCGTAGAGTTGAGGTTGCGTCTTGCGAATTCTTCTGTGGCGCTGACGAATACGGCAACTTCGCTTGCCCCGGCGGCAACGGCCCGCTCGAGACCTTTGCGGTTCGGGACAAGGACGACCGTGCGTACCGAGTCCGGCAGGTGCAGTCGACCCATCAATTCTTCCGCGTCGGCAAGTTGCGGGATCCATCGAGGCGAGACGAAGCTCGTCAATTCGACGGTGCGGGAACCGGCCGCGACCAGGCGTTCGATGAACTGGGCCTTCGTCTCGGTCGGGATCACTGCCGTTTCGGCTTGAAGTCCGTCGCGTGGTCCGACTTCGTAGACCCGGACCGCGGTCGGTAGATCCGTCGCCGACACTCGATGAGGCGCCGGCTTCCACACTGATCCTGCAACTGTTTCGGTCATCGTGGTCAGTTTCCGCCGCGGATCTCGGCGAGAACCTTCTCGGCATGTTCGACGCGAATGCTCTTGTCCGCGATCAGGCGTGCAACCACGGCGTCGATCTCGCTCTTCTGGGCTCCGGCGGTGGCAGCGATGTTGCGGGCGTGTAGTCCCATGTGCCCGCGCTGGACACCCTCACTGGCGAGAACGCGGACAGCAGCCAGGTTCTGTGCGAGGCCAACTGCCAGAATGATGCCGGCGAGTTCTTCGGCGCTCTCGACGCCGAGCATCTTGATTGCGGCCTGCGCTACCGGGTGCACCTTGGTGGCGCCGCCGACGAGGCCGACCGGCATGGGTAGCTCGAGGGTGCCGACGATGTTGCCGTCGGCATTCTTCTCGAAATGCGAGAGTGAGGAGTAGATTCCGTCGGCGTTGACTGCATGGGAATGGCACCCGGCTTCGACTGCGCGCGTGTCGTTTCCGGTCGCCAACACCACGGCGCTGATGCCGTTCATGATGCCCTTGTTGTGTGTCGCGGCGCGGTAGGGATCCAGCTCTGCCAAGCGTGCGGCATGGATCAGGTTGTCCACTACCTTTGCGCCGCCGATCAATTCGGCGTCGAACACGGCACGAACGCGCGTCAGCCGCAGATCTGCCTTGTTGGTGAGAATGCGAAGAACGACATGCCCGCCGCCGATCTCGGCTACTCGATCCGCGATTGCCTCTGCCATCGTGTTGACTGCGTTGGCGCCCATCGCATCTCGTACATCGACGTGAAGGTGGAGGACGACGTAGGCGGCCTTGTCCGAGGACATGATGCGAACCGAAATGTCCTTCACACCACCGCCGACGCTGACCAGCTTCGGGTCCTGCTCGTTGGCGAGTGCAATGATTTCTTCACGTGCCTCGAGGAGTCGGATGCGGGCAGCTGCCGGATCCACTACGTCGACGAGTTGAATCTGGGCTTGCATGATCGGCTGGGTGCTCGAGACGTGAAAGCCCCCGAGTCCGCGTGCGATGCGAGCAGCGTTACTCGCGGCGGCGACCACCGACGGCTCCTCGGTGGCGAGGGGGATCAGGTAGTCCTTGCCGTTGATCGTGAAGTTGGTGGCCACGCCGACCGGGATGCCGATGACGCCGAGGACGTTCTCGACCATGCGATCGGCCTGATCGATGGTGAGGCCGTCGGCAGCGTCGTAGACCGCGATGTCTGCTTCGGTCAGGTCGGTCTGGCGAACGATCTCGGCGCGCCGTGCGGCGACGTCGTAGGACCGGAAATCGGCGATGCGGCTGTTGGTTGATCGGCTGTTGGTTGATCGGCTGTTGGTTGATCGGCTGTTGGTTGATGACACGGGGGGTCGTCCTCCTGAAGTGGTTCTGTGCTCCGCTTCACAGTAGGGAGGTTGATGCCTGCCAGACCACGTGCTCACAACACATCGATCGGTCGAAATTGTAGTGTCATGCACCATCGCCGCTGTCGTTGATGTCGCTTCCACCCTCTTCGGCTCCCACTTCTCGAAGTTCGTCGAGCCTCGTCGCCATGGACACGCGAAAGAAGTTCTCGTCTTCACGCCACGAGTGACCGAGGAGCGTGCGGATGCGGTCGAGTCGCTGAACGACGGTGTTCGGGTGGTAGTTGAGTGCGCGGGCAGCCTTGGTCGGGCTGCCGTCGTTGCGGACCAGAGCCCGAAGGGTCGCCATGAGATCGGTGTCCTTGTCACGGTCGTAGGCGAGTACCGGGCCGATTACTTCGTCGACGAATTGATGGAGTGATTCCGGATTCTCGCCGAACAGAACGGTGTACGGCAGGTACGACGCAGTCGTGACCGCGCCGTCGGTCTTGCCCAACGCCGACAGTAGGCGGGCGGTGCGCAGCGCAGAGGTGAAGCGCGCCGGGAGCTCTTCGGGGCGCTCCGCCGTTGCCGGCGCGATCACTACAGCGTGGGGTCCTACCGAACCGGTGATCTGGCGGTGAACGACGGTCGCCGCGGCTGCAGGGTTCCCCGAGCGCGAGACCACCGCGATCAATCCGGCGTGCTGCGACGCCAAAGCTCCGACCGGCAGACTCTGCCCGATTGCACGGAGCGTCGCGGTGCGGAGTTCCGGAGCGACCGACACCACGAGGACGGTGTCGAGTTCGCCGAGGGAGATACCGAGGTTGCGGGTCCGACGTTCGAGATCGCGCCTCCGCTCGGGCGCAGTGCTCAACAGGTCGGCGACCAGTTCGTCACGTGCGCGCCGATCCGCTGCTGCTGCCGCCGAGTGTTGCAACACGAGAATCGCTGTAACCTGAGCTGCCCGTTCCACGGTCCTGAGTTCGACGGGTCCGATCGGCGCGTCCGATCGATTCAGCAAGATCGCCCCGAGGAATGATTCTCCGGCGGTGACGGCGCTGACGAGTTGGATCACGGTCTCGCTGTTATCGGCGACAAACGTGCATCGGCCACTGCGGCGACTCTGGTCGATGGCATCGGACACGGCGCGAGGTAGCGACAACGGCACCGTCGTGATCTGCTCACCCGACGATGTCACGAGAGGGCGTAGCTCGTTGTCGACGACGACGGTGCTGCGCTCGAGTGCGCTGCTGAGAGTTCGTGCAACCTGGGCATAGCCACCGCCGCGGAGAACGGCATGGATCAGATCCTGGTGGACGATGTTCGATTTGTCCCGCGCGGACACGTGCTCGCGCAGCTCGTCGAGTGCTCGCCCGGTCTCGGCGGCGGATTCCTCGGCCCGGTCCAGCGCCCGTGCGGTTTGCAGGACTACCGAGGCGTGATCGGCGAGAGCAGAGAGCAGGGCGATCTGATCTGCGGTAAATCGTCGTTCCCGGCGGTCGGCGGCAAACAGGACGCCGAGGATCTGGCCGTCCGAGAGCATCGGCACACCGAGAATCGCCACCAGACCCTCGGCGACGATCGCGGCATCGACCACCTCGTCGTGCCGCGACTGCGTGTATTCGCTGTAGTTCTGGACCCACTGGGCCGCACGAGATTCGGCAATCGCGCTGACCAAGCCGGCGCCCGCAGGAACCTGCAGATGCTGGAGCTCCGGCGAGACCGCGCCGGCCGTCTTTCGAACATTCAGGTCGCGAGTGATCACGTCGAACTCGGACAGGTACGTGACGTCGGTACCCATGATGTCGTGTGCGCGGTTGACCAGTCTCTGCAGCAGTGTGTCGACGTCGCGAACCTGCGCAAGCTCGCGCGCACTCGAATAGAGGACCGCCAATTCGTTCTCGCGGCGGCGCAGTCGACGAAATTCCGACCGACTGGCCCGGATGCGGGCCGCGGTCGCCGTGATCTCCGTTGTGCCAAGGCCGAATTCGGAAAGTGCCTGTTCGACGTGTTCGTCTCCGACAGCGTCGGATGTCACGTCGAACAGTGCGGCAATCTGGTTGGGGTCCGAGTCGGAGTCTGAATCAGGGGCGGTCACACCGAACAAACTACAGACCGGTGGAACCGCCGAATTCGTCGAGCGCCGAGGATTTGTGATTGTTGTTCATCTCTAACGTATTTCGATCCGTTCTCGTCTCTCCCGTCTTCGTGCGCAGTGTGTCGAGTTCCTTCTCGAGCGCGCTGACTTTTGTCTCGAGGGCGCCTATTTTGCGGTTCAAGGCTTGGATGCTCGCCATGCACACGCCGTTCGCATCGACGGCGGAGATACGACGGGTGTTGGATCCCAAGCCGAAAATCGCTGCAAAATCCTGCGCCATCGGACCCAGGTGACGGATCGACTTGTGGTCGAAACCGTAACTCCACGTGCTTATTCGAAGGGCTGTCAACCTGTCGAGCACATCCTGGGCGCTGGTCGGAACAACCGCGTCCGTATGCACGCCCCGTCGTCGCGTGGCCCGTGAGAACACCCAGTGCGCGGGATGGCGCATCGCGGCGTTCACTCGAGTGCTGACTCCAACGCCGAGGTATTCAGTGCGCTCGCCTCTTTCAGTGCGCTCGCCCTCGTCAGGCGGTGAGTTCACGTCGTGCGGTTTTGACGGTCTTGTCGCTCAGCAGAATTCCCGCTCCTGCGCCGAGCAGTCCGAGGCCGATTCCGACAGCAGCGCTGCCGAGGCCCAAAGCAATTCCCAACATGATTCCTCCAAAAATTGTGCGGTGAATTGAGGGGCCAGGTGTCCGACGAAAGTGCTGCCGACCTGCTCCGCGCTCATCTTTCACATTGCTCCGCCGTGCGGTCGATGACAACCCGTCTGGACCGAATTTCTCGTGGAAAACACAGGCGTGCAAGACTGGGTGAAGAACTGCTGAGTCATCGGCGTCTTGTCGGCGCCGTACGGGCGGCAGTATTTAAGTAGCCATCGACCGATCTCTAACGCAGGTTTATCTGCGCGCGGCAACGATGACCAGGCAAAAGGGTGGCATGTGAACGAATCGAACAGTGGCTTGTTTTCCGACCTCAGTGCGTCGGAGCCCGTTGTCGACGCAAAAAGCGCCGAGCAATTGGCGGCCGAGCGTGAAACTGCGGCAGCGGAACGCTCCAATACCGACACCGCTGAACAGCGGCAGTCACAGCTGTTCAGCGGTTAAGCGCGTCAGGACTCCTTGATTACCGACAGAACATTGCCGGCGGGGTCGGTGAACCACGCGATATCGGGGCCGTTGCCACGCATGATGCCTCGCGCATCCTGGGGGAATCCGTCGTATTTCAGAAACTCCACACCACGTGCGGTCAGTTGATCGACGGTTGTGTCGATGTCGTCGACGACGAAGTTGAGGATCGTGTACGTCGCCGCTTCGTGATTCGGTTTCGGATAAACCAGGATCTCGGTTCCGCCGGCAAGATGTAGGCGAATGAGTCCCATGTCTTCGTCGGTCACTTTCAGCCCGAGTGTTTCGCCGTAGAACTTCTTTGCAGCGTCGATGTCAGTCACCGAAAATCCGCTGAATGCTTTCGTGTCTGCAAGCATGACTATCTCCGTTCCCAGCGGTTGCCGGACTAGGTGATTTGGGAATCCGTCATTCCGGATTCCATCTCGGCCCTGGCTTCCTCGCTGAACTCGATGATCTGAACGTAGTTTCCGTCGGGGTCGATAGCGGTGGCGAACAAACTGCCCCCGCGGTCTTCGAGTGGGGCGAACCAGTTTCCGCCGAGTGCATCGATGCGCTGCGCGATCGACCGGGCGTCGTCGGTCTCGACATTGAGGAACATTCGGCCGGGCTGCGGGTTGGTATCGCCGACGTCGTCGCGTCTGTCGAGCATCACGTAGAAACCGTTGAACTCGAGGACGTCGTAGCCGGGTTCGCCCGGGGTGCGGTCCACCTTCGGGGCGAACGCCTCGGCGTACCAGTCGCGCAAGCGTTCGGGGTTGGTGCTCGAGAGCAAAATGCTGCTGATGCTGGATCCGGACATGTGTCCTCCTGCTGTTGGTCGTTACTGGCGTCGGTGATCGAGGCGCTGGCCACATCACCTTGCAGATACAGACTTCCCGCAGCGACGAAACTCATCGGTGAAACTGATCGAGGCTCAGGTGTGCTCCGAAACCAGGATCGCCGTCGTGCCTGGTTCGAGTGCCCGAAAGATGTGCTCCTCGTCGCCGGGATATGCGAGGTAGTCGCCCGGTCCGAGCTCGATCGGATCTGCGGTCGGCCCGACCTCGGCCCGACCCGTACCGATCACAACGTGTTCGGTGGTGCCGCGGGCATGCGGAGTCGAAATGCGCGGATCGCCCGGCTCGGCGACGATCCGATACAGATCGCGGCGAGCGTTCGGTGGGCTGGGCGCCAGGAGAGTCGCGATGTACGACGCGTTTGCCGACGCAATCGCGGGCCCTTCTCCGGCTCGAATCAACTGAACGGTCTGTGCCTGCGAGTCGACGAGTTGTGAGAATGGCACACCCAATGCGTTGCCGAGTGCCCACAGTGTTTCGAGGCTCGGGTTTCCGAGGCCGGATTCGAGTTGGGAGAGTGTGGATTTGGCGATGTCGGCGCGCCGGGCGACCTCCGAGAGGCTCAAGCCCGCTCGGGTGCGCTCGCGTTTGAGTGCGACTGCCACCAGCTTCTGAGGGCTCTGATCCGTGCTGGTTTCACCACTACCCATCGTTCGATTCTCCGATCGATCGTTCTTCTTGACGAACGGGTTCAATGCGTTCAACATAGAATACATGCGTTCTTTATGGCGAACAGTTGATCGCGACACAATCCGGGTGAGTGTGCTGATCTGTCTCTCCGTGGCCATCGTCGGCGTGTCCTACGGTGTGACGGCAGGATCAGCTGGATTCTCGCTGTGGCAGCTGCTTGCCTTGGCTGTGCTCGTTCTGGGTGCCTCGTCGGAGTTCCTGTTCATCGGAATCATCGCGGCCGGAGGCGGCGCCCTCGCTGCAGTTGTAGCCGGCTTGCTGATCAACTCCCGAAACTTCGCCTACGGATTGGCAGCGGGATCTTTTCTCGGCGAGGCTCGCCACACGGATTCAGGCTGGCGCAGGGGCTCGGGCTGGCGCAAGGTGGTCGGCGCGCACCTGGTCAACGACGAAAGCGTCGCGGTTGCCATGGCGCAGGGCTCGGTGAAGCAGAAGCGTGCGGCTTTCTGGTTCTGTGGGATCGGGATCGCGGTGTCGTGGCCGATCGGAGCTCTCCTGGGTGGGCTGCTCGGCAGCGTCGTCCAAGATCCGGCCGCGTTGGGATTGGATGCCGCATTTCCGGTCGTCATTCTGGCCCTTGTCCTGCCCGCATTGAGGGAAAAGGTGACATTGCTTGCCGCTGTGATCGGTGCAGCGGTTGCAGTGGCCACGTCACCGTTCCTGCCGTCGGGTACCGCGCCGCTCGTAGCTCTGCTGAGTATCGCGGTGACGATACCGTTCCGGGAGAAGGTTCGATGAATGCTGCATCGGTCTGGATCGGCATTGTCGTGTTCGCTTGCGGCTCTTACGCTTTGCGGGTCAGTGGTGTTCTGCTCCGAGCTCGGGTGACGCTCTCCGGCTTCGCCGAGAAGACCCTCGATCGTGCTGTCGTGGTGCTGTTGCTTGCAGTGGTTGCGACCTCGACGATCTTCACCGGACATGACGTTGCGGGTCCGGCGCGGATGCTCGGCGTGGTGGCCGGAGGTATCTGCGCCTGGTTCAAGGCCCCGTTGGTGGTCGTGGTGATTGTCGCGGCCGGCACTACTGCATTGCTGCGACTGTCAGGAGTGTCGTAGAGCCGATTCGATGGGCGTTGAATCGGGGATCGAATTCAGGCGAGTGCGAATGCCGTCGATGAAGAGGTCCAGGCCGAACTGGAATCGCACTGTCGGATCGCCGTCGAGGAGGTCCTCGTCGGAACCGCCGCCGATGACCTCGGGGGAGTCGGGGGAGATGGGAGCCCGGGTGAGTGCCCCCATTTCTTCCATCTGCGCTCGGGACTGCTCGTCGACGGTGTGGCCGAGTACGTAATACAGCAGGGCATACGCCGCGAGTTGGGCGTGCTCTCGTGAGAGGCCGGATTCTTGCCCGGCTTGCACGAAGTGCTCGCGCACCTTGCTGCTTGTCATCCGCGAGGCGAAGGTGGCGCTGACCAACTCGGCGCCGTCGCGGTGCGCCAGCAGGGCAGACCGAAGTCTGTGTGCCAGTTCGGAATACGCCTCTTGCCACGTGTCCGCGTCAACGGGGGCGTCGAGGTCTTCGAGGATCTTGTCGACGACCGCGCCGAGCAAGGTCTGTTTGTTCGGGAAATGCCAGTAGAGAGCGCCGGGTTGGACGCCAAGCGAGGTTGCGAGCCTACGCATCGTGAGGTCGGCAAGCCCGAACTCGTCGAGTATCGCCATGGCGCCGTCCAGCACGTCGCCGCGTCGCAACTGCACTTGTTGTTCCCCTCGTTTCGCCTCGCTGTTGACCGCTCGCGATCAGATGTCGATCGGACCCGCCTTTGACAGTATTCCACCACGTCTCTAACGTGAACACCGTTCAACTTGTACGGTGTTCAATTTTGCTGGTTCTGAAGGAGACGTCTGTGACCCCGCCCCCGATTAGCACGGCCCCTGCGACGGTCGACATCCTCGACCAGGCGCGCGAGCAAGTTCTCGAAAGAGGAGTTGGCCTGACCGAAAGCCAGGTGCTCGACGTACTCCGGCTAGACGACGACAGGCTCGAAGACCTGCTGGCTCTCGCCCACGATGTGCGTATGAAGTGGTGTGGACCGGAGGTCGAGGTCGAGGGCATCATCAGCCTCAAGACGGGCGGCTGCCCTGAGGACTGCCATTTCTGCTCGCAGTCCGGACTCTTCCAGTCGCCGGTTCGTGCGGCCTGGTTGGACATCCCGAGCCTGGTGGAAGCTGCCAAGCAGACTGCGAAGTCGGGCGCTACCGAGTTCTGCATCGTGGCAGCCGTCCGCGGACCCGACGCCCGGTTGCTCGCTCAGGTCGCCGCCGGCATCGAGGCGATCCGCAACGAGGTCGACATCCAGATCGCCTGTTCGCTCGGCATGCTGACCCAGGAACAGGTCGACCAACTTGCCGCCATGGGTGTGCACCGGTACAACCACAACTTGGAAACCTCGAAGTCGCATTTCCCGAACGTCGTCACCACGCACTCGTGGGAAGAGCGGTGGAACACCCTGCGGATGGTTCGCGAAGCAGGCATGGAAGTGTGCTGCGGCGGAATCCTGGGCATGGGCGAATCGCTGGAGCAGCGCGCAGAATTCGCGGCCAACCTGGCTGAACTCGAACCGGACGAGGTCCCGCTCAACTTCCTCAACCCGCGTCCGGGCACCCCGTTCGGTGATCTGGACGTGCTGCCCGCCAGCGAGGCGCTCAAGTCCGTGGCGGCATTCCGTCTCGCGCTGCCTCGCACGATCCTGCGCTTCGCCGGTGGACGCGAGATCACTCTCGGCGACCTGGGTGCCAAGCAGGGCATCCTCGGCGGAATCAACGCCGTCATCGTCGGCAACTACCTGACGACGCTTGGGCGTCCCGCCGAGAAGGATCTGGATCTGTTGGTCGATCTGCAGATGCCGATCAAAGCACTGAACGACACTCTGTGAGCACTCCGGTGACCGAGGAGCGGTACAACCCGTTCACCGGGCGTCGGATCGTCGACGGTGTCGACGATCCGACGCCGACTGCGGCGTCGATGGGGCTCGAGCCACCTCGCTTCTGCGAGCAGTGCGGACGTCGCATGATCGTTCAGGTCAGTCCTGACGGATGGTGGGCGAAATGCTCCCGTCACGGTGTCGTCGACTCGATCGACGCCGCCCGCAGGTAGCGTCACTCTGTGTGATCTCTCTTCGGCAGACTCGTCTGCGCACCGCGATCGTGATCGCCGCAACCACTGCGGGTGTGAGCGTGCTCGTTGGTGTGCTGTGGGCGTTCTTGGCTCCGGCAGAGCACCTGTTGGTGGTGTCCGAGGGGCGCGGCGTCGCGTTGACCGGTGAGAGTCTTCACCAGTTCGACGCGAGCGCAGTATTCATCTGGCTGGCACTGATCGTCGGTGTGCTGTCGGCGGTGGCTGCCTGGCTGGCACACCTGAGTCGAGGCCCGTATGCCCTGGGCGGGTTGATCGTCGGCTCAGCGGTAGGAGCAGGCCTGATGGCACTCGTGGGTTCGGGTGTGACCAAACTGCGATTCCCCACGGCCGACAATCCGGCGGTCGGGGAGATCATCGCGCGGGCGCCGAACATCGGCACCTTGCTCGTCCTTCTGTTTCAGCCGCTCGCGGCGTGCGTCGTGACTTTGGTTCTCGCAGTGCTCAATCCGTACGACGACCTCGGTGTGGGTGACCATCCGGAATCTGGGGATCCGGAATCCGGGGATCCGGCCACCGAGACCGAACAGACCGAAGACGAGATCCAGCCGAAGCTCCCGTAGCTGTTACATCGCTATGCCGGCGACGTCGACGAGCGCTTCGCTTCGGACTTCATTCGCACGTCACCCAGCAGTCGGCCCGAAATCAGCGCCCCCAACCGGCGGGTTGCGAAGCGAGTGCTGATCGAGGACACCCAGTTCGGCAGTCCTGATACGACGGTCGGCGGCGCGTTGCGTCGATCCAGTGCTCGGAAAGCGGTGTCCACCACCTGAGTTGCCGTCTGCATTCGCCCGACCGCTGCGTCCTCGGAGCCGACTACGTCGAAGAACTCGGTGCGCGTCGGACCGGGGCATACTGCCAACACGGTCAATCCGCTACCGCGAGCTTCTGCCCAGAGCGCTTCGGTGAAGTTGAGTACAAACGCCTTTGATGCGCCGTAGACCGCCATGCCCGGTGTCGGCTGGAACGACGCGGTGCTGGCGATGTTGACCAGTGCTCCGCGGCCGGTGAGAAGGTCGGGCAGGAATGTGTGCGTCAGTTCGACGAGTGTGGCGATGTTGAGCTGAATTTCGGACGTGACGCGCTCGAGGTTTTCGTCCACGAATGCTCCGTGTGTTCCGAATCCGGCGTTGTTGATCAGGGACGTGACCGTGATGTCGCGACTGGCGATTTCTTGGTGCAGGGTCGCGCCGACGCCGGGTGCGGCCAGGTCGGCGGGCAGGACTGTCACGGTGATGCCGTGGGCGCCACGGAGTTCGGTGGCGAGTGCCTCGAGGCGGTCTGCCCGCCTGGCGACCAGAACGAGGTGTGCGCCGCGAGCGGCAAAGCGATGAGCGAATTCCACTCCGAGCCCAGCGCTGGCTCCGGTGATGAGGACGGTGGTTCCGGCTACGTCGATGGCCATGGTGGCTCCTTCGGTTCGGGTGATCCCAAATGTAGGCACTGACACCATAGTTGTCAATGACAACATTTTGATATGGTGCCACCATGCCCGCCCACGAACAGCCGTACCATCACGGCAGCCTGCGACAGGAACTCCTGGTGTCGGCCGAAGCAACACTCGAACGAGATGGCGTCGACAAGTTGTCGCTGAGGCAACTCGCGCGCGAGGCGGGCGTGAGCCACGCGGCTCCTGGCAAGCACTTTCGTGATCGCCAGGCTTTGCTCGATGCCTTGGCCGAAAGTGGATTCCATCGGATGACCGGTGCGCTCGAGCGGGCAGTCGCGGATGCTCCACCGACCGCGAGGGCCCGGTTCTCCTCGCTCGCGAATGCCTACGTGGATTTTGCGCTGGACCATCCCGGACTCTTGTCGTTGATGTACAGCAACAAGCATGCACCGGGCGCCGCCGAAACTGTCGTCAACGCGGGGCTCGCGACGATGGACTTGACCGTCCGGCTCGTATCGGAGGCTCAGGCCGCGGGTGATATTGCCGCCGGTGATCCGGAAAGTATTGCGCTGGTTGCCTTTGCGACGTTCCATGGCGTCGCGACGCTTGCTGCGGGCGGAATGTTGGGCGACGTACCGGTCGGCGATGTGGTGAACGCGGCCTCGACGGTCTTCTGGGCGGGGCTGTCTCGATCTGTCTGAGGTGGGGCGCGCGCAATTCCCCAGAGTTCTCACAGAACCAGCACAAGGGAAGCACAAGATTGCGGACTTACATAGGAGTCAAGAAGTTTGATTCCGACTGGAGGTTCCGCAATGAGTGTTTCAGAGATCGCCCCGAACAGGGGAGTTGTACTGGTTACGGACATCGGATTCGAGCACGGTGCGCGCACTGCCGCCGAGTTTCTCGACGCTGGTTGGAGCGTGGCAGTCACGGCTCGGACGGTCACCGAATTGGTGCGCGTCATGGCGGGCAAACCTGCCCATCGCTTCTTTGCGATCGTCGCCGATCCGACGGATCGTTGGCAGGCCGATCGGATTCTCGATCGGGTGACGACACGGTTCGGTGCAATCAACCGGGTCATCGATCCGGGCGGCGCCGTGACCTCGGTGTGGTTGCAACGCGGAAATCTCGAAGCCGTTGCCTGAGAATCTGATCGACGTCAGCTCGGGGGCCGTAGTGCGGCAAATTCGTCGGTGACCCGCAAGGTGGAGTCGGTGAAACGGTACAGCGCCGGTGGACGTCCACCCGACTTGCCGGACGGTGCGGTGTTGCCGGTGGGAGTCAGAACGCCTCGACGCCCCAGTACGCGTTGCAAGTTGGTGGCATCGACCTGGTAACCGAGTGCAGCGCAGTAGATTTCGCGAAGCGTCGACATCGCGAACTCTTCGGGCGCCAGCCCGAATGCGATGTTGGTATAGGAGAGTTTTGCAGCCAGTCGATTGCGCGCGTGCCGCACGACGGTTCCGTGGTCGAACGACATCTCCGGCAATTTCGAAACGGGGTGCCAGGCAGTGTCCGGTGGAAGTTGTGGATCGGCACTGAGGGGAACGAGTCCGAGGAAGGTCGACGCGATGCGGCGCGGGCCCGGCACTCGTTGTGGATCACTGAAGACGGAGAGTTGTTCGAGGTGGGCGACCTTTCGTAGGTCGACCTTTTCGGCGAGGAGTCGTCGAGCGGAGGTCGTCAGGTCCTCGTCGTCGCGCAAAGTGCCCCCGGGCAGGGACCACGTGCCCTTCTGCGGGTTGAGTGCACGCTGCCACAGCAGCACGGCCAACTCTTCGCGTCCTTGTGGGCAGTGATCGCCGTCACCTGCGGCGATGCTTGCGGGGAAGGTGCGAACTTGGAACACCGCTGCAAGCACTTCGTGGGTGGTGTTACTATTGGGCACGTTTTCGATCCTAAGTCGAAAACCTCGAATACGGAAATCCGGGCCAGCCCGTCCGGATTTGAACTGGGTGACGAGCCCGGGTTCACGGTGAAGGAGAACGCCATGACGACCACGACGTTATGGGAGGGATCGGCCTCGCAGATTCACGACGGCCCCGGCGGATACAACGGAGTCGAAGCGACCCCCGAGTGGGCCGCTGAGATCAAACGTCTGGCTCGCGAACGCGGCGCGACGATTCTTGCGCACAACTACCAGCTGCCTGCGATTCAGGACGTCGCCGATCACGTCGGAGATTCCCTGGCTCTCTCGCGAATCGCAGCCGAGGTACCCGAGGACACGATTGTCTTCTGTGGTGTGCACTTCATGGCCGAGACCGCGAAGATCCTGTCGCCGTCCAAGACCGTGCTGATCCCGGACGAGCGGGCCGGCTGCTCGCTGGCCGACTCGATCAATGCCGAGCAGCTTCGTGAGTGGAAGGCCGACAACCCGAACGCGCTGGTGGTGTCGTACGTGAACACCACGGCAGAGGTGAAGGGACTCACCGACATCTGCTGCACCTCGTCCAATGCCGTCGACGTGGTCAACTCGATCGATGCCGACCGCGAGGTGCTGTTCCTGCCGGACCAGTTCCTGGGAGCCCACGTCAAGCGCGTGACCGGCCGTACCAACATGCAGATCTGGGCGGGCGAGTGCCACGTGCACGCCGGCATCAACGGTGACGAGCTGACGGCCAAGTCCAAGTCGCACCCCGATGCCGAGCTGTTCGTGCACCCTGAATGTGGTTGCGCCACTTCGGCTCTGTACCTCGCTGGCGAAGGCGCGGTCCCCGCGGACAAGGTCAAGATCCTCTCCACCGGCGGAATGCTCGACGCTGCCCGCGTCACCAAGAGCAAGCAGGTTCTGGTCGCAACCGAGATCGGGATGCTGCACCAGTTGCGCAAGGCAGCGCCCGACGTCGATTTCCAGGCCGTCAACGACCGCGCATCGTGCCCGTACATGAAGATGATCACGCCTGCCGCGTTGCTTCGCTGCCTTCTCGAGGGCAAGGACGAGGTCCACGTCGATCTCGAGATGGCCAAGCGTGCACAGAAGTCGGTGCAGCGCATGATCGAGATCGGTAATCCGGGCGGCGGCGAGTGACCAGCCCTGCCGGGCGTTTCGCCTGGGAGGCCCATGCCGACCTGGTCGTCGTGGGAGGCGGTGTTGCCGGCCTCACCGCAGCGCGCACCGCTTCTCTGCGGGGACTGAAAGTACTCACTGTCAGCAAGGGTGGTCCGACGGACACCTCGACTCAGTACGCGCAGGGTGGCATCGCGGTCGTCGACGATCTGAATACGGATTCCGTCGAATCGCACGTTGCGGATACGTGTGAGGCCGGCGTCGGTTTGTGCGACGAGGAAGCCGTCTATTCCATCGTCGAAGCTGGTCACGACGCTGTTGCTGCGCTGGCCGCGTTGGGAGCGGTCTTCGATCGCGGGCGAGACGGTGAGGTGTCGCGCACCCGCGAGGGTGGGCACAGCACACGTCGGATCATCCACGCCGGCGGCGACGCCACGGGCGCGGAAGTGCAGCGGGCTCTCAATGCTGCCGGCTTGCCCGTCCTGTTCGGTGCGGCGGCAGTTCAGGTGGTGACCAACCGCCGCGGGGTGTGTGGACTCATCGTCTCCTCCCCGGAAGGACTCGGGGTGATCCATGCACCAGCGGTCCTGCTCGCTACCGGCGGACTCGGTCAGCTGTATGCGTGCAGCACAAATCCGCCAGGCGCAACTGCCGACGGAATCGCGTTGGCACTCGAGGCTGGTGCGGCGATTGCGGACCTGGAGTTCGTTCAGTTCCATCCGACGGTGCTCTTCACTCCGGGTGGGGTAGGCCGCCGACCCCTGATAAGTGAGGCGGTCCGCGGCGAGGGTGCGATTCTTGTCGACACCAACGGTGATTCGGTCACCGCAGGTGTTCATCCGCTGGGTGATCTCGCCCCGCGTGATGTGGTTTCGCGGGCAATCGCAGCACGCCTACGAGATCTCGGCACCGATCACGTCTATCTCGACGCACGAAAGCTCGACGGTTTCGATTCGAGATTCCCGACCATCACCGCGTCCTGCCTCGAAGCCGGTATCGATCCACGCACCCAACTAATTCCGGTCGCTCCGGCCGCGCACTATTCGTGCGGGGGAGTCGCCACCGACGTCCATGGACGAACGGGAGTGCCTGGACTCTACGCAGCGGGTGAAGTGGCTCGCACGGGATTGCACGGCGCGAATCGCCTTGCGTCCAACAGCCTTCTCGAGGGTTTGGTAGTCGGGGAGCGTGCAGGAATCGCAGCTGCCGAGCGTCGCGATGTCCATGCCGAAGTGGTCAACGTGGTGCGCAAGCCGATGCCGATCCTGCCGCGAGAGACCGTGCAGTCCGTCATGACGGCACACGCGTCGGTGGTTCGCGACGGAGGCGGTCTCCAGACTGCGCGAGCCGCGCTTGCCGACGCCGAACAGACAGTGGCGGTGGCCGCTCCGGACCTCGAAGACGCGGCGCTCACACTGACCGCGACTGCATTGGTCGACGTGGCCGTGGCGCGAACCGAGAGCCGTGGCTGCCATACCCGCACCGACTATCCTGAGACAGATCCGAATCAGCGTCGCAGCACTCGGATCAAGATGGGCGCCGATGGAGCGCTCGAAATACCCGACATGTTGTTGACAGGAGTTCATTGATGACCGAGCAGAAGATCCTGCCCGCGCCGCTCGACCGTGACGAGCTGCTCACATTGGTCAGGCTCGCTCTCGACGAGGATCTGCGCTATGGCCCCGATATCACCTCTACCGCAACGGTTCCCGCTGACGCGGTCGCGAAGGCTTCGGTCGTGTCACGCTCATCGGGTACCGTCGCCGGCATCGACGTCGGACTGCTTGTTCTCGACGAGGTGATCGGCGCGGGCAACTACGAGGTAGTCGATCGGGTCTCCGACGGAACTCGGGTTGCGCCAGGTCAATCGGTGCTCACCGTTGTCGCGCCCACCCGCGGACTTCTCACGGCAGAGCGGACGATGCTCAATCTCGTCTGCCATCTCTCGGGGATCGCCACGGCGACATCACAGTGGGTCGACGCCATCGCCGGCACTCATGCCAAAGTGCGCGACAGTCGAAAGACGTTGCCAGGCCTGCGCTCTCTGCAGAAATATGCAGTGCACGTGGGCGGGGGAGTCAACCACCGCATGGGGTTGGGTGACGCCGCATTGATCAAGGACAACCACGTTGCTGCTGCCGGTTCGGTGGTTGCTGCACTTCGCGCTGTCCGCGAACTCGCGCCGGACATCGAGTGTGAAGTAGAGGTCGACAATCTCACTCAGCTCGATCAGGTGCTGGCGGAAAAGGTCGAACTTGTTCTGCTGGACAACTTCCCGCTCTGGCAGACGCAGATTGCGGTCCAACGCCGCGACGCTGTTGCTCCCGAAACCAAGCTCGAGTCCTCGGGCGGTCTCACCCTCGACGTTGCCGCAGAGTACGCCCGAACCGGCGTCGACTACCTGGCCGTAGGTGCACTGACACACTCGGTGACGGTGCTCGACCTCGGACTCGACATGTAAGTGTCGCTAGTGCTCGGCGTCCAGCAGTAGCGGGACTGCCGAGCGAAGCGCGCTTGTCACGGTTGTGACTGCCGGGTGTGCGTCGGAGCCGGCTCGGTGGGCGATCTTGGTCCTTCGCCGAATAGGCATCGGCGTGAGCTGCACTCCAGGTGGTGGATGACTTGCTCCGAGTTCCGGGACCAGTGAAACTCCCTGTCCCGCAGCAACGAGGGCGAGAACAGTGGCGAACTCGTCGATGTGATGACGCACTTTCGGTGTGAACCCGGCAGCTTGGCACGCGCGAATGGTCATTGCGTGGCAAGCGGTTCCGGGGATCGCGGTAATCCAGGGACGTTCTACGCAGTCGGTCAACGATGCGACAGCGTTACCGGGATCTGACTCGATGTCACTCGAAGCGAGGTACACGGCTTCGCTGCACAGCGGCAATGTCGTCAGGCCCGGTTCGGTGGGGCGAGGGACGAAGTCGTAGTCGTGAATCAAAGCCAAGTCCAAATTCCCGGCTCGTAGCGCGTCGGCGACGTCGGCTGGGTCGATTTCCGAGACCATCGGTTCCAATCCCGGGTGGTCGTGCGACAGTGCGATCAAGGCCTGAGGGAGGATCGCGCGTGCGGCGGTCGGGAACGTACCAATGCGTAGCGGTCCGGCGAGGCCACGACGAGCGTCGACCAATTCACCCGATGCCTGTTCCAGGCGTTGCAGGATGACTTCGGCGTGACGTGCGAGGTTCTCGCCTGCCGGCGTGAGGCGCACCCGACGCCCCGTGCGTTCCAACAGAGGAACGCCGGCTTCACGTTCGAGAACGGCCAACTGCTGCGACACGGCAGAGGGACTGAATGACAACGCCTCGGCGACGGCAACGATGGTGCCGCGCAGCGCTAGTTCACGCAAGAGCCTCAGTCGACGAACATCAAGCATCAGCTCAGCTTACGCTCGACGATGGAAACGCGAACTAGACCTACAAGGTTTGTTGGGTGAGGCTGAGTTCTATGACCACTGCTCGAATTGACCTCGCCGGAATCCATGTCCCTTTGATCACCCCATTCGAGAGCGACGGTCGTATCGCAACCGACGCACTCGAACGGCTTGCGCACCAGGTTCTCTCCGATGGTGCGGTCGGACTCGTTGCGCTCGGGACGACGGCGGAGAGCGCAACCCTGACGGAGCAGGAGAGAGTGGCCGTTCTGGACACCTGCGCGAGCGTGTGCCGTGCGCGGGGCGCGACGTTCATCGTCGGCGCTGGCGGTAGCGACACGGTGGGCAGTGCGCGGGCGCTCGACAGTCTGAGTCGGTGGCCGGAGGTCTCGGCGGCGTTGGTTCCGGTTCCCTCATTCACGAGGCCGTCGAAAGCCGGTGTGGTGGCGCATTTTACGTACCTGCAGGAATCGAGCCCGGTACCGCTCATCGTCTATCACGTGCCGTACCGAACTGCGTGCGATTTGGACGGTCGCACACTGCGGGAGCTGGGAGCGTTGCCCGGGGTTGTTGCTGTGAAGTATGCCGCCGGCAGTATCGACGCAGCTGCCGTCGAACTCTTCGCGGATCTTCCGGACGACTTCGCCGTACTGGCCGGGGATGATCTGTTCCTCGCACCGCTCCTGGCCTTGGGCGCGTCCGGCGGCATTTTGGCGTCGGCTCATGTGTCGACTGGTGACTTCGTCCGCTTGGTAAAGGCTTGGGACAGTGGCGATGTGGACAGTGCTCGCGACCTTGGACAACGGTTGTCGAAGCTGTCCGGGGCCCTGTTTTCCGAACCGAACCCGACTGTGATCAAGGGTGTGTTGCATGCGTTGGGGCAGATTCCGACGCCCCAAGTGCGATTGCCGTTGCTACCGGCGAGCGATGAATCGGTGGATCGAGCGCTGGAGATCTATCACTCTTGACTCGAATGTATGTTCGAGTATTGTTGGGGGTGGGGATCGGGGGATTCAATGAGTGTTTTGTCGTCGGACGTGGTGTCTGGCTCGGCGGTGGGGTTACGCGGACGCCTGTGGCAGTTGACTGCTGCCGAGTTGCGCGCCGCTGCTGTCGAGGCGAGTGCGGCGATTCTGCGCCTGGAAGCGGTGCGGGTGGCGGTGGTCGACGAACTCTCGATGCGTCCGGATGATCAGGTGATTGCCAGCCGCGGCGTCGGTGCATGGTTGGCGGCGAACACGATGCTGCAGGTTCGGGACGGGAAGAAGATCGCCGCCCTGGGCGCCGCGCTGCGGCCGTTTCCCGCGGTAGCAGCGAGATTCGATGATGGGGATTGCTCGTTCGATCACGCAGTCTTGATCGCGGCGTTCTGCGAGTCCCCGCCGAAGGGGATGCCGGAGGAAGCGTTACCTCGCTGTATCGATTTGTTGTTGGCGGCTGCGTCGGGGGTGGAGGCGACGACGACGAAGGTACGGCACGTTATCGCGACGTTGGAGCGGTTGTTCGAATCCGATGAGATTCCGCCCGCCGAAGACGTCGACCGGAACGAACTGCGGATCGCCTCGACCTTGACCGGTCGGGTGGTGGTTCGTGGGGATTTCGACGCCCTCACCGGCGAAATGCTGCTCTCGGCCCTGTTGAATTTGACGATGCCCACCCCAGCACCCGATGGAACTCCCGACGCCCGGTCCGCAGCAAAGCGGACGGCAGACGGGTTCACCGAACTGATCCGCCGCTACCTCGACTGCGCAAAAACCGGAACAGACGGCGGCCAACGCCCGCACGTGAACGTACACATCAACGCGCGTGATCTGGCTGAGCATCGGGACTGCGCCGCAGCGCCTTCTGATGGTGAAGAGTCTCGGCCGGATCTTGATGTCGGGCACATGCCGTGGCTCGGGCCGCTGTCGGTGTCGCAGACGAGGTTGTTGGGGTGTGATTGTTTCCTGTCGACTGTGTTGCTCGATGATCACGGGGCGCCGTTGGATGCGAAACCCGGAAAACGATTGGTCACCGCCGAACAGAGAGTGGCGCTGATTGCCCGAGACAGGGGTTGCGCGTTCCCGGGGTGTTCTTGCGTTCCGGCGTGGACGGATGCGCACCATATTCGGCACTGGGCGAACGGCGGTCCGACGGTGATGAGCAACCTTGTCCTGCTGTGCCGTTCACATCACCGGCTGATGCACCGTAAATCCGGGTTCGTCGGTAAGTGGGACATCAGAATGGGTGTCGACAACAAACCGTGGTTCATCCCGCCGCCCTCGATCGACCCGCAGCGGCACCCCAGGCCGGCGAACACCACATTCAAAACCTGACCGAGTGGTGGGACCTGTTCAGAGACATAACTTCACGCCGATAGGCTCCATCTCGCAGATACATCCGAGGCGGAGCCTAGAGGTCGTGCCGCTGTGGGCCGCACCTGTGGATGGTCGTATCGAGGGGAGGGATCACGACTGTGGACGTTGTTCGGGCGATCGCAAGTGATGCGCCGGCGATCTTGGCGCTTCGGCATGGAGCGGAAGACTGGTTGACGGAACGTGGAATCGCTCAGTGGCGTCCTCGCGAAGTGTCTCTCGAGCAGATCGAGGCCCAGATTTCGCGAGGGGAGTTCTATGTCGCGCGAGACCAGGTGCAGTCGAGGATCGTCGGTGCGCTGAGGTTGATCTGGTCAGACCCTCAGGTTTGGCCCGATTCGGATGAACCTGCAGGCTACGTGCACGGGTTGGTTGTCGATCGAGCATTTTCGGGCGACTCGATGGGTGAACGCTTACTGCGCTGGGCGTGTCGACGGTCTGTAGAGGAGGGTGCGCAGTACCTGCGGCTCGATTGTGTGGAAACGAACGTGCGATTGCGTCGCTACTACTTGGACGCCGGTTTTACCGAGGTCGGGCGTCGTGACTTCGGAGATGATGCCGACAACGGTTGGTTCAGTGTCGTGCTGTTCGAGCGCGCTCTGACCTGATCCATTCACAGCAACCTTCCAGCCGGGTCGCAGTGACGCCAGGGTTGGAGACGCGATCGTTAACAGGACAGTAACTCGTGAAGGGACTTCCTGATGACCGCCGTTCTGCATCCGGCCCCACCTCAGCGGCCGGCACCGACTGCCCATCGAGCGGAGCCCTCGCCGTCGTGGTTCCGCACTCGCCGTACAGGATTGGCGCTGACGACCCTGTTGGCGGCAACGGCGGTCCTGTATCTGTGGAATCTGACCGCGAGTGGATACGCCAACACGTTCTACGCTGCGGCTGCGCAGGCCGGCTCACAAGATTGGAAAGCGTGGTTCTTCGGGTCCCTCGATACCTCGAATTTCATCACGGTCGACAAACCGCCCGCTTCGTTGTGGGTCATGGGTCTGTCCGGACGGATCTTCGGATTTTCGAGTGCCAGCCTTCTAGTTCCGCAGGCATTGATGGGCGTCGGATCGGTTGCGCTCGTGTATGCGGCCGTCAAACGAGTGGCGTCGCCCGCTGCGGGTCTTGTTGCGGGAGCTGTGTTGGCCGCTACGCCGGCTGCCGCCCTGATGTTCAAGTTCGACAATCCTGATGCACTGTTGGTTCTGCTCATGACTCTCGCCGGCTACTTCGTGATTCGGGCAATGGGCACGGCGATGGGGCGGCGAGCCGCGATGTGGGTAGCCCTCGCCGGTGTTGCGCTGGGGTTCGCTTTTCTCACCAAGATGTTGCAGGGGTTGATGGTATTACCTGCATTCGGAGGTGCGTATGTGATTGCCGGACAGGCACGTCTGCGAGCTCGCTTGGTCCACTTGGCGATCGGAGCCACGGCCGTTGTCGTATCGGCCGGTTGGTGGGTATTGGCAGTGTGGATGTGGCCTGCGGATTCTCGCCCGTACATCGGTGGGTCGACGAACAACAGCGTCATGGACTTGGTGCTGGGATACAACGGATTGGGTCGACTTTTCGGTAACACCGGTGGCGGTGGCGGAATGAACGGTGGCAGTGCGGGTTCGAGCTTCGGGGGGAGTACCGGACTGGAGCGGCTGTTCGGCAGCGAGATGGGTATACAGATTTCCTGGCTGATACCTGCGGCACTGATCGCAGTGGTGTTCGGACTGCTCGCCCGGGGACGCGCACCGCGCACAGATCTTCTCCGCGCGTCGTTGATCCTGTGGGGTGGTTGGTTTCTCGTTACCGGCCTGATCTTCAGCTATATGTCCGGCACGATCCACCCCTACTACACAGTTGCGCTTGCGCCCGCCGTCGCGGGGATGATCGGGACCGGTGGATACGCTCTGTGGTTGGTCCGTGCCCGTTGGATCGGACGTTGCGGCTTGGCTGCGATGATGCTGGCCGCAGGAATCTGGAGCTGGGTGTTGTTGCACCGCAATGCCGACTGGCTGCCGATGCTGAAGTGGATTCTGTTGGTAGGCACGATCGTCGGCGCGATTCTGGTTCTGGTGGGAGCCAAGGATCGATTCCGAAAGCTTGCTGTCGCTGGATTGATCATCGGCTCGTTGGCAGGGATAGCCGGTTCGGCGTCTTACGCGATTGCCACTGCCGCAGCCGCGCACGGCGGATCCATTCCGACAGCCGGACCCGCCGGTGCGGTGTCCGATTCCGGAATGGATGGGGGAGGAGGTATGGGTGGGGGCCCAGAGCTGCGAAACGGTGACGCTCCGCCGAATTCTTCTGACGCGACTGTGAATCCGACGTCGGACGGGCAAGAACTGAGTAGCGGCAGCGAAAGTGCTTCCGAGTTGACGGCAATGCTGGTCAATGCGAGCACCACGTGGTCGGCCGCGACCAACGGTTCGCAAAGCGCAGCAACCTACGAGTTGGCCAGCAATACCGCGGTGATGGCGATCGGCGGTTGGAGTTCCGATCCCGCACCGACATTGGATCAATTCATCCAGTACGTGGCAGACGGAAAAATTCACTACTACATTGCCGGTGGCCAGGGCGGAAGCCAGAGAGAGGGCCAAAGCGGGGACAGCACGTCGAGTGCCATCCAGGAATGGGTCGAAGCCAATTTCGGATCGACGACAGTGGGAAATTCCACGGTTTACGACCTCACTGGGTATGTCGGATAGTGACGTAGTTGTTGCCGTAGGCAATGATCGAGAAATGTCTGGGCACACCGCACACGAGTCGAACCGTCGTCGCGAGCAATGGACCTGGCGCGACGGGCTGGTGATCGTCTCGATCGTCGCATTGGGAACTGTTGTCGCGGCGGTGACGAACGAGGACACAGGCAAGTCGATTCCTGGCTGCGATTCGGTTGAATCGCCAGGTCCGCCGGTACGATTCAACTACGGTTCCGCGGGCGAGCCTGGCTATGACGATCCGGACTATCCGTGGTTCTCGGGGCCGAAGGCCACCGCCATGAGCGACGCGTTACTCCAATCGTTGCCTTCCGATGTCGACGTTGTATTTGCGAGTCCGTCGAAATCGTTCGAGTTTGCGCCGATCCAGAATTTCCGGGGTGCCTCGTTTCCTGACGGGGTCGACCCGATCGAGTTCAGCGGTTCGACGAGGGCAAGCGGGGCGGTAAGTCGCGGCGGGCAGACGGCCGATGTCTCGGTTCAGGTTCGTGCATGGGATCAGCCGGTGCCGCCGTGCTTGGAGGGTCTTGTGGATCGGCGGGAGCATCTCGCGAACGGAACAGTGCTGGACATTGCCGATTTCGAGGACGAAGTCGCTTCGGATGTCGGGGGCGAGCGAGGTGTCGTCGCGTATCTCGGCGACGGATCCCGGGTTGTTGCCAGCATCGACACGTCGACGGAGACTTCGACGGATTCTGGTCCGCTTTTGACGATGGACGAACTGATCGGGCTCGCAACCGCGCGAGGGCTTGCGGTGACTGCGCCGGTTCCAGACTCGACGCCGCCGCCGATGGCATCCTGCTACACCGATTCTGTGAATGCCGGCCCACCTGCGACGCGCATGGATGTCGACCGACTGAATCAGTTGCTCGATACACGGTGGAAAGACCTCGGCGCGGCAGGCGTCACCTTGGAACGCCCACTCGGTTCGTTGGTTCCAAATGATTACGGACAGGGAGGAGTGTGCGAGCGAATCGTCGCTTCGACAGCGGACGGCAGCAGCGATGTCGAGATATCGGTTGGTACCGCCGTGCCGGAACCGGGTGAGACACTGACGTTGCCGGGCTCCACGACCGTGACTCGCCTGGTCGATCCTTATGGCTCGGGCGACGACACGGTCCGGGTTGTCCACCCCTCCGGCGAAACCGTAGTGATTACCCAGTTCGCGAAATCGGCTGGCTCCACTACAGCACCACCCTTGACGACCGAACAACTCGAGTTCATTGCAACCACTCCAGGCTTGATGCTTTCGGTTCAGTGAGTGTGGTGCTGGCACAATAGTGGCGGATAGTTCGGACCCCGTTTGTTCGGACCGGTTTTGTTCGTACTCAGTTTTGTTCGTACTCAGTGACGTCGGAGGCTCAACGAATGGGCGATGCCAGCCCTGCTCGCGGTGACGATTTCTCCACCTGGTTCATCGACCAGTTCTCCGTGTACTGGCAGTCCGGTGGTGGGGCTCGTATCGAAGGGCGGATCGCGGGCTATCTGCTGATCAGCGAGTCGCCAGGGGTCAGTGCCGAAGAGTTGGCGCAGGCACTCGGAGCAAGTCGCGGATCGGTGTCCACCTACATTCGCCGGTTGATCGACCGGGGCTTCGTCAAACGCACGCGCAAGCCTCGGGATCGGACTCACTACTACGTCATGGATTCCGACGTGTGGGGCGGATTCCTCGAAACAGAGCACGTGTATCTCGAGAATCAACGCAAGCTTGCGACCGAGGCGCTGCAATACGCAAACCCCAACGGCCCCGCGTACATTCGTGTGCTCAACATGCGCGATTACATGGGGTGGATCATCGACAATCGCATGCTGAGCAGTGAGTGGATGCGATTCAAGAGCGAACGTGACGGCAAGAAGCCCGCATCCGAATAGGACACGGGCTTCTCGATCGCACAGTGCGTATCTACATCACTTGTTCAGCTTCGCGATTGCCTCGTCGATCATCGGTACGTAACGCTCGAGCGACCAGGGCACGGTCAGGGGGTTGATCATCGAGGAACCCGTGACGAAGGGCTGTTCGGTCGGAGCGATCACAGTTCCCCGAGCCACGGCGGGGATGGCCTGGTACGCGGGCTGCGCTTCGATCTCGGCCCGATTGGCCGGGTCCGAGTAGAAGGTGAAGAGCAGGTCGGACTTGTCGAGGAGGTTTGCGTTCTCCAGGCCGATGACGGCTGAGTCTGTTCCTTCCGATTCCGTCAAGGTGTAGACGACGGGATCCACCTGCAAGCCGAGTGCGCGGACCATGGCCACACGCTGCTCTTCGGCGAAGAAGACGCCGAGCGTACCCGGGCCCGTGTTGTAGATGAAGGAGAAGCTGACGTCGGCGTAGTTCGGATGTGCTGCAGTCGATTCCGCGAACTGCGACTTGATCTTGTCGATTTCGGCCATTGCCTTCTCGGATTCACCCATGGCTTTGCCGATGACGTTGATCTGCTCTTCCCACGTGATGGTCCACGGGCTCTCTGCGTAGGCGACGGTCGGCGCGAATGCGTTGAGTGAGTCGAACTGCTGCTGAGTGATGCCGGACCAGGGGGCGAGGATCAGGTCTGGTTCGAGAGCGATGATCGCTTCGATGTTGAGGTCGGTTCCGCCGGTGAACTGCTCGGGCAATTCGCCACCTTGCTTCGTGACCGCTTCGTGGACCCACGGCAGATATCCGGTGTCGTCGCTGCCCCATGAGTACTTTTCGACGCCGACCGGGATTGTGCCGAGCGCGATCACAGTCTCAGCCGATCCCATGCCGAGGGTCACGATTCGCTTGGGCTTTTCCGTGATGACGGCGTTTCCGAGTGCACTTTCGATGGTGACGGTGTCGAAGTCGCTGTTGCCTGATTCGGTTTCAGCGTTGTTGTTGCTGCATCCACCGACCACTAGGGCGGCAATGACCAATCCACTCAGCGCCACAGTTCGGCGAAGTGAGCGCACACGGGCGTATCGCATGAGGAACCTTCCGTTGTCGATGCGCCGAGGAGTGAGACTCCGACGGATCGCAGCCGACGGCCGGTTCCAGGCGCGTCAGGAAGCATAGGCTAGCCTTCGCCAAAGTTTCAAATCTGTTGAAAGTTCATCGAAGGCTGCCGAAAGACGCTGATCGGCAAACGTCCGCTCGGAAGGGGAGCGATAGACGTTTGCCGATCACGTTCAGCAGGTAGGCACGTCGACGGTAATCTTCGGGTCGTCGACCAGCGGCTGGACCGGTACGCGCGCCTCGCCCTCGGCTGTGGGCTCGGTCAGATCGAACTTCAGTTCAACAGTCTGTCCTCGCGGAATGACGGCCCTCGTCATGTAGGCCGGGTGACCCTGCTCTGATCCGTTGACGGCAAACGAAATCTGCCCGCCCACCGAGACCGCGTCGAGTTTTGCTCCGGTCGTTGCCAGCAGGGTGACTGCGGCCACGTTGGTGCCCTTGGGCAGTCGTCCGGGGTTGTCGACGATCCCGCTGACGTATTCGGTCAGGTCGGCGTCGGGTGCGTTGTTTGTCAGTCGAACGGTGACCGTTGTCTTTCGGGTGTCGCCGGTGCACGTCTGCGCCGTGTAGTCGATTTCTCTTGTGAGGTAGTAGTCGAGCTTGTTGCCGGCTTGGTTGTTGATCACCACACCGGCATACGGCGCCGAATCTCCGGGGATCGTATGACCGAGGACCGTGTCGGCGAGCACCGATTGTTCGTCGGGGTGCGAGCTCCACACTGCGATTCTGCCCTCGCTGACGCCCTTGCCCAGTGCCTCCAGCAGTGCGCTCGGGGACTTGATGTTCCCGGTCATCTTCTCGACGACGCGAGCCGCGATCGTCTGCAGATACTGCTTTCGTGCCTTGTTGTCGGAAGGGAAGCGTGCATACGCGGTCGACTCGGTCAGTTCCACGACGTTGTCAGCCGTCACCGACTCCCCGTCGGGCATCTTGATCGGCCCTACCGCTTTCAGGATGTAACTCAGGGCTATCGGATCGGTCGCTATCGCACCGTCGACCATCTCACCCCCGGACTCCTGTGACCACAGGGACTGCCAGATCTGTGCCGCGTAGGGAAAGTGCGAGCTGAGGTTGCTGTTGCGAGAATCGGTGGTCGGGCGACTTGTTCCGTACAGCTGGTTGAAGTCAGGACCAAGGTCTATCGGTTGATTGTCCAGTGTTAGTTCGGAGTTGGGGGAGAGTGTGTCCACCCGAGCGGCGCCGTCGTCGACTCGGACGATGCCGTATCCGCCCAAGAGGCCACCGGTTCCGCGGGCTTCCGCATTGGTCTGGAAACCGATGAAGTAATTGCGCGGCCCGTCGGTGCCGAGCATCGCCGGTGCGATGCGAGCCGCTGTGGCGGTGTTCGTCAACAGGGTAGCCAGTTCGCTTGTCTGCGACTGCAATTCTGCTCGGGCATCGTTAACTCGGCCCAGGTACTTCGATTCGGGAACTTCCTGTGCCTGCGACGACAGCAATTCCGCGGCGATAGCTGTTTCGGCCAGTTTCGGTTCTGCTTCGCGTAACGGTGCGAGTGCCAAGCGTCCGCCGGGCTGCACCAATTCTGTTGGTGCGAGTGAAGTTCCGACAGTGACAGCAGGACCGAGAACGTCACGCGTGAGGCCCTGGACGACCTCGGTCATCTGGCGCGTCGAGTCGAAGGGCGACCCGATGACCGGAACAGCGGCGGCGATGTTCCAGGGAAGCGAATGGGTGTTGTCATAGGCGGTCGACGCCGCGAGATCGGCTTCCGCCGCGGCGGACTCTGCGACCCCCGTATCCCCGGCAAGGAGTGCACTCTTTGCCGATTGTGCATGGTCGCGAGCCGCTTCCAGGTTGCCCTGCGCCTCGTATGCCGTGTACCCGAGCCAGGCCACAAAACCGCCCACGACCAGTGTCGATGCCGTGATCGCGACTGCAGTTCGGTGGCTTCGGAGAAATGCAGCCGACCCCTTGGATTCGCGCTCCGGACCGCTCGGCGGGATGTTGTCGGAGCCGATCGGTTCAGCCCCGGAATCGTCGTCGGACTTTGGTCCCACCGTGTCGTTGTTCATCCGCTGAAGCTCCTGACGTTTGAGTGCGTGAAAGCTGCGTCGACATGTCTAGCAGTGTTGGCCCGGTGGTGAAAACTTAGACGAGACAGTAGGGTTCGGTTCGGCCGTTCGTGGTGTTCGCTCCCATGGATTCACGTGATCAGCCACCGAATGTTCGTGAATAACAAGGCTGGTGAAATGTGAGGTGACGGGTTGAGTGCTTTTCCGTTGTCTCGGGCTCAGCTCGCGCTGTGGTTCGCGCAGCAACTGAGTCCGTCAACTCCGTTCGTGGTGGCTCAGTACGTGGAACTACGAGGACCGGTTGACGTCAAGGCGCTGATCGAGGCAACGAATACGGCATGTCATGAAGTGGAGTCGGCGTTCGTTCGCCTCGTCGCTACTGATGCCGAGCCGCTTCAGGTCGTCGATCACTCCATCGTCGACGATCTCGAATACCTCGACCTCCGCGGCGATGAGGATCCAGTTCAGCGCGCGAACGAGTGGATGACAGCGGAATACTCACGGCCACTTGACGTGATGTCGGATCGCTTGATCTCGGCGACCTTGCTGCACCTGGCAGACAATCACTACTTCTGGTATTCGCATGCCCATCACCTCGTGCTCGACGGGTATGCGGCGATGACACTCACCACGCGAGTGGCCGAGCGCTATTCCCATCTTGTTCACGGCAAGAAGCTGACTCCTTTCGGTGGTGCGGGGGTACGTGCGCTGCACGACCTCGATGTCGACTACCGATCCTCGGCGCGGTATCGATCGGACGAGCAGTACTGGACGGAGATGTCCGAGGGCCTGCCTCGCCCGGTTCGCCTCGCCGACGGCGCCGGGCTGACGTCCATGCCGCAGCGCATGATGGTGCAGACCTTGGATCCAACTCTTGCAAAACAGCTTTCGGATGTCTCGACAGAGTGGACTACGTCCGAGGTGGCGATCCTCGTCGGTGCGTTCGCGTCCTATCTCGGTCGGATGACTGATTCCGACGACGTCGTCCTCAGCCTGCCGGTGTCCGGCCGCACCACGGCAAAGTCGAGACGTTCGGGCGGAATGCTGTCCAACATCGTGCCGGTTCGTGCGCAACTTGATCGGGATCTGTCGCCACAAGAGTTGGTGCGTCAGATCTCGGTGCAGATGACCGGCGCACTGCGGCACCAGCGATTCCGCTACGAGGACATGGGTTTCCAGGGAGATCAAGGCGGATCCCGCGACTCGGCGGGCCCGGCAGTCAACGTCATGATGTTTCACGAAGCGATTCGGCTCGGTGACGTCGTCGGTGAATTTCACGTCCTCACATCCGGACCCACCGAAGATCTGTTCTTCAGCATCTATCCGTCGATCGCGGGGGAGAACGTTCGCCTGTCCTTCGAAGCCAATCCGCGCCTGTACAGCGAACGTGATCTGGCGATGCACCATCGTCAGTTCGTTCGGCTACTCGAGGGATTCCTCGACTCGGCCACCAGGGGGCTCGGTGACCTCCTTGTCCTCTCGGCGAACGAACTGAAAGATCTGGTCCCCGCGCTGGGTCCGCGGACGGACGGATTCGCGACGCTCGATTCGGTCATCAGAGACGGGACAGGGCGGGGGAGTGCCGTCGCGATCCGCGACCAAGGTGTGGACGTCACCTACGACCAACTCGGCGCTCGCGCGGATGCACTGTGCGCCTTGCTCGTAGAGAACGGCGTCGGCCGAGGTGACGTCGTCGGGATCCTTGCCCCGCGGTCGACCGATTCCGTAGTTGCATTTCATGCGGTAGTGCGGGCCGGTGCGGCTCTTCTTTTCGTGGATCCTCAAACACCCTCCGAGCGTGTCGCTTTCATTCTCGACGATGCCAACGTGTCGGTTGTGGTCGGTGACGATCCGGCAGGCGTGCCGGCTTGGGTCTGCGTCGTCAGTCCCAGGGGCGACGAAACTGTCGATGGGCCGATCGATCGAACTGCGGGGGTCGGTTCATCTATCGCCCGCGTGTCCCTGGACGATACCGCCTACGTGGTCTACACCTCGGGGTCGAGCGGACGGCCGAAGGGCGTCTCGGTCACGCACCGAGGCATTTTGCCGTTGCTGCGTTCTCACGCACGGCGACTGGACATCGATAGTTCCTCCCGAGTCGCGCTCCTGGCATCCACGTCGTTCGACGTGGCGATCCTCGAGATTCTGCTTGCTCACGGCTGCGGTGCGACTGCCGTGATCGTTCCTCCCGGATTGATCGGCGGAGTGGACCTCGAAGACTATGTGCGGCTCGAGGGTGTCACGCATTTGATCTCGACACCATCGGTTCCGCTGACGATGGATCCTCGGGAACTGCCGGATCTTCGAGTATTGAACGTGGGCGGCGAGCGACCGCCGGGGTCGCTCGTGGATGCGTGGTCGAGTCACGTCGACATCGTGAATTCGTACGGCCCTAGTGAAGCAACTGTCGCGGCATTCATGAGCGAGCCGCTGGTGCCTGGCGGTGATACACCGATCGGGCGCCCGATCGACGGCGTCGCCGCTGTGGTGTTGGATTCGTGGTTGCGTCCCACTCCGGTCGGCGCAGCGGGTGAGCTGTACGTGATGGGACAAGGACTGGCGCGTGGGTACCTTTCGCCGGCGCTGACGGCGGAGCGTTTTGTCGCGGCGCCCATAGGTACGGCCGACGCTGGTGCGCGCATGTACCGCACCGGGGACGTGGTGCGGTGGAACGATGCCGGTCAACTCGAGTTCTTGGGCCGCACTGATCAACAGGTGAAGATCCGGGGAGTACGCGTCGAACTGGGCGAGATCGAAGCTGTGCTCCTGTCGACTCCTGGCGTCTCGCAGGCAGCAGTGGTGGAGAGATCCGGGTCGATTGCAGCGTATGTGACCGTGAGCGAAGACGGAGATGACCGACCTCGTCCGTTGAGTCAGGAGGCGGTGCTCGAACATCTGGCTTCACTACTTCCGCGTTCCATGCTTCCGAGTTCGGTGACGATTCTGGCAGCGTTGCCCGTCACAAACCATGGAAAGACAGACCGTGCAGCGCTCCCTGAACCGACGACGGCCGCTGTCACCGAGCAGCACTCGGCGGTAAGCCGCCCGATCGAGTACGACGAGGAATTGATTGCCTCGGTGATGGCCGAGGTCCTCGGCGTCGGAGTTCTCGGACCGCACTCCGACTTGTTCGCCTGGGGCGGTAGTTCTCTCGACGCCGTGTACGTCGCCGCGCGCGTGAGTTCCGCCTTCGGAAGAAGGATTGGTGTCAGGGACGTGTTCGGTGCCCCGACGCCGGCGCAGCTGGCCCGGAAGATCCGCGAGGGTCGGGCGGAGTGGGTGGTGGAACCCCAGCGGATTTCGGACGACGTCCTCGTGGAAATCGCTCCAGCACAACAACGTCTGTGGCTACTCAACCGTCTGGATCCGCAGTCGTCGGCGTACAACATTGCGTTCGAGGTCTCGTTCAGTGGTGTTCTGGATGCAGCGGCGATGAGGGAGTCGGTAGTTGACCTGACCGATCGCCATCCCGTCCTGCGCACGGTGTTCTCGTTCGACCAGAGTCACGACACGTGGCCGATCCAGGCTGCGTCTGCGGCGTCCGTGACCCTGATCGAGGTTCTGTCCGAAGAATACGACTCTGCGTCAGCGGATTTGGTTGCGGCCGGGTTCGACCTGGCGACCGAATTGCCCTTTCGGTTGATCCTCACCTCGGACGGCGAGGCCGACCATCGCATGACCGTGGTCGCCCATCACATCGCCCTGGACGGTCTTTCGTTCGCGACGATCGTCTCGGACCTTGTTGCGGCGTACGACGCCCGCGCCGCTGGGAGTTCGCCGATCTGGCCTTCGCCCTCGCTCGACTATCGCGACTATTCCGCTTGGCACAGAACCGTTCTCGGTGATCCTACGGATTCGCAGAGCCTAGCTGGCCGTCAGTTGGAATTCTGGGAAACAGCTCTCGCCGGCGTTGATCCGACTCTGGCGCTTCCCGCGGACAGATCCCGCCGGCCGGACCAACCGTCGTCGGCGCGGGACGTGACGTTCGAACTGCCCTCGCCCGTCCACGCGGCGCTGAACGAAATTGCCAGAGCACACGACTGCACGACCTTCATGGTGCTGCACGCCTGCCTTGCGATCGCGCTGAGCAAGATCACCGGTGCGCCCGATATCGTCATCGGAACCCCGACGTCCGGTCGAACACACCCCTCGTTCGACGGCACCGTCGGTATGTTCGTCGGAACCGTGGCGCTGCGAACGCTCCTGCTCGATGGAGACACCTTCGGTGAGTTCTTGACTCGAGTACGCGACGTCGACGTGGCGGCTCTGTCCAATGCCGACGTCCCGTTCGACTGGGTAGTCGAGCGGGCGGTCGGTGGGGCCGCAGGCGAGAAGAATTCCTTCCTGCACGTGGTTCTTGCCGTCGATCCGGTAGCTTCGGTTCCCGAGATCGCCGTGGGAACGATGACGGCTCGAGGAATTCCGTTGCCTCCCGCGCACCCGCGGTTCGATCTCGAAGTGACTGTGCGCGAAGATCGTACGGTTGACGGAGGTGCGAGCGGCATTTGCGGCACCTTCCGATATGCCGCCGATCTGTTCGATGCGGCCACCGTGGGCGGTTGGGTCGAGCGGCTACGTCGAGTGTGCGACTCGGTCGCCGAGAACTCGTCAATTATGTTGCGTGACATCGATGTTCTCAGCGTCGCCGAGCGCGAAGAACTGCAGGTGCACGTGCCGGCGCCAGCACTTGGTGCGAACTCACTGTCCGACCTGTTCGCCGGGGTCGCGACGAAGCGGTCGAACGAAATCGCCGTGACGAGTGGAAATTCTCGGGTCACCTACGCAGAGTTGCACGTTCGTTCGGAGGCGCTCGCAGCCACCTTGATCGATCGAGGAATTCGAGTGGGGGATCGGGTGGCCGTCGGCCTCCCTCGCTCGATCGACCTGGTAGTTGCGATTCTCGCGGTCGTTCGGGCGGGCGCCGCGTACGTCCCGATCGACCTGCAGTATCCCGACGCTCGCATCCGATACGTACTCGCCGATGCGCGTCCGAAAGCGATTCTGTCGACGCCCAGTTCCGCTCCGCGTTTCGGTGAATACGAACATGCCGTCGTATCCGTCGACGAGACGGCTGACGCGGCGCAAGGTTGGCCACTTGCGCCCTTGGAGTCCGCCGCTTACGTGATCTACACCTCCGGATCAACCGGAGCCCCCAAAGGCGTCGTGGTATCTCAGGGCAACGTGTTGGCTCTGCTCGCCTCGACTCGAGAGATCTTCGACTTCGGGCCCGAAGATGTGTGGACGATGTTTCATTCGTACGCATTCGACTTCTCGGTATGGGAGATGTGGGGTGCGCTGACCACTGGCGGATCCCTGGTGATCGTGGACGGTGACGTCGCGCGCTCACCCGAAAGATTCGTGGATCTGATTGTGCGGGAACAAGTGACCGTTCTGAATCAGACCCCGGCTGCCTTCTATGCGTTGGCGGAAGTCACGCAGGAAATGCTGCTTCCGCTCCGGTCGATTGTTTTCGGCGGTGATCGCCTCGACGTGGGGCGCGTGGAGGCCTGGTTCGATCGGCACCCGGATGTGCGGGGCGTCAACATGTTCGGAATCACCGAAACCACCGTTCACGTCACCAGTGTCGAACTACCGGCCGGCGACGGAGCTGCCTCGCCGATCGGATCTCCGTTACCGGGCTTGCGCAGCTACGTACTGGACACCGCGCTCGAGTCTGTCCCTCCCGGATCTGTCGGCGAACTGTACGTTGCCGGTCCACAGGTGGCCGCAGGCTACTTGGGTCAACCCGGGATGACGTCTTCACGATTTGTGCCTGAACCGGGATTCGACGGGTCGAGGATGTACCGCAGCGGCGATCTGGTCCGTTGGCGAGCCGGTCGACTCGAATATGTTCGCCGCGCCGACGGTCAGATGGCCCTGCGCGGTTACCGCGTCGAACCGGGCGAGGTCGAGACCGCGCTACTGGCTCACAGGTCGGTGGAGCAGGCCGCGGTGGTGGTGCGAGAACTCGACAGCGGGCCGACATTGGTCGGTTACATCACCCCGGAGAAGGGACACGACCTCGACGACGTATTGCGGACTGCCCGTTCGTTGTTGCCCGGGTACATGGTGCCGTCGGCTTTGATGCCACTTGCGTCATTGCCGGTCACGATCAACGGCAAGATCGACCGTGCGTCGCTGCCGACCCCGGTGTCTCTCACGCAGCCCTCTCGGCAGTCACGAGACTTCTTCGAGCAGACAGTCGCAGCCATCCTGAGCGATTTGATGGACGTTCCGAATGTCGATCCGGTTCGGAATTTTTTCGATCAGGGGGCCAATTCCTTGATCGCCACTCGACTCTCGTCGCGACTGAACGCCGTCCTGGGTTGCAACCTCGACGTCCGCGATGTCTTCGAGCGCCCATTCGTCGATCAGCTGGCCGGAATTGCTGCTGCCCGAATCGGTGTGGGGCAAAACGGCACGGGGCCGGTGTCCTTGGTGCCTCTGTCTTTGGCTCCGCGTTCGGACAATACAGAAGTGCAGCTGTCAGCTTCGCAACACCGAATGTGGATTCTGAATCAGTTGGATACAAAGTCCGCCGGTTACAACATTCCGATCGTGTTGCGCCTGACGGGTGAATTGGACGTAGTTGCAGCCGAACTGGCCATTCGTGACCTGATCGATCACCATCGCACCCTGCGGACCGTGTACCCGGTTGTCGGTGAGCGCCCGGTTCAGAAGGTGCTCGACGTCAGGGAGGCAAGTCCGCCGCTTCAGCTCGCGGCGCTCGCGGGCGAGGACGCCGAGAATCGCGTCGCAGAACTCGTGGGTTCGGGATTCGATGTCACCACGGATCCGCCTGTACGGGTGGCCCTTTTCGAGGTTTCACCCGACGAGCACGTCCTGGCCGTCGTTGTCCATCACATTGCGGCCGACGCTCGATCGCTGGAAGTGCTGATACGTGACTTCACTGTCGCGTACATCGCTCGCGCGGAGCAGCAAGCTCCGCAGTGGTCGCCGCTCGCGCTCGAATACTCCGATTACAGTGCATGGCAGAGGGAATCGGGGGTTCCAGACCCCGTTGTCAGTTACTGGAAGCAAGCTCTCGAAGGCCTTCCCGAGCAGGTGACGCTACCCCTGGACCGCCCACGCTCGACGTCCGCTCGCGCGTCGAGGTGTCGAGTGGCGATCTCAGGTTCCGTACGGACGGGCCTGCAAGCGGTGGCACGATCGAACAACGCAACCATGTTCATGGTTGTCCATGCTGCTCTCGCGGCGCTGATGGCGAGGCACACCGGCAGCAGTGACGTGGTTGTCGGCACTGTCGTGTCCGGACGCACCGCACCTGAACTCGATGAGCTCGTCGGCATGTTTGCCGGGACGATTGTTCTCCGAACCGACGTCGATCCGTCGAAGTCCTTCGGCCAGTTGGTCGAGCAGGTTCGTCAGCGCGACGTATCGGCGTTCGCGCATGCAGAGATGCCTTTCGAATCGCTGGTTGATTTGATCGACCCTCCGCGATCACGCTCGCGGCACCCGTTGTTCCAGGTGGCGCTCTCGTTCCAAACAGTGCATCCCACCACCTGGTCCGTGCGGGGGTTGTCCGTCACACAGATTGCTCCTGATGTCAGGCACGCAAATTTCGATCTGCAGCTCAACGTCACGGATTCAGGGATCGGCGGCGGTCTCGCCCTCGAATTCGTCTACAACGCTGATCTATTCGACGATCTGACGGTATCGAGCTTTGCGGGCCGGTTCGAGCGCTTCCTGGGTCAAGTGTCGATCGATTCGAAGGTCGCCGTAGGGGGAATCGACCTGTTGGACAGTGCGGAACGAGCTCTTCTCGTCCCCGCACACGGCGCGGCCGACCGGCCTGGTCGATCTCGACGTCCCGGTACGACGCTTGCCTCGATGCTGCGCTTGGGCGTCGAATCCGCCCCGGATGCTGTGGCGGTCGAGGGCGAGGGCAACGCACTGACATATCGGGAACTCGATGCCCAGTCGAATGTCGCAGCCGACGAGTTGCGCGCCCGGGGAATCGGAGTCGACCAGGTCGCTGCCTGGACTGCAGATCGGTCCATTGCGTCGATCGTGCAACTGTGGGCAATCGCGAAGGTCGGGGCAGCTCCGGCATTGGTGGATCCGGAGCAGCCGCAGGCACGGCTACGCGGTGTTCTCGAAACACTGGGCGACGGCACGATCGGCAGCCACAACGCTGCTGGTGAGAACGCTGGTGGTGAGAAGGTCACAGACTCGGCGCGCGAATATTCCGACAGCCTTGCGGCATACGTAGTCTTCACTTCGGGGACGAGCGGAACCCCGAAGGCTGTAATCGTGACCAACGGCGGGCTCGACGTCATCGCCGAAGACCTGCCGGGTAGGTTCTCGGCTGGGCCAGGTTCTCGCGTACTCCATCGCGGAGCACCAGGATTCGACATGACGATGCTCGAGGTGCTCATCGCGAGTACGTGCGGGGCGACGCTCGTCCTGGCGAAGGACGACGAACTGTTCGGTTCGGGACTCGCATCAGCGCTGAGGCGCGAGCGTATTACTCATCTTTGCGCCACACCTACCGTCGTCGCCTCGATCGGTACTCCGTCGCTGCCGGACCTTGCAACGGTGATGTTCGGAGGCGAGCGGCTCAGCGGTGCGTTGGCGAAGCGTTGGCACGCCGGACGCAGAGTGATCAACGGATACGGACCCGCTGAGTCGACGATGTATTCGCTTGCTACCGAACCCCTGTCGAGTGAACACTTGTCGAGCGACATTTACGACGGGTCCGTCGGACATCCGCTGGCCGGGGTCGACGCGGTGGTGCTCGATGATCGACTCGTACCGGTGCCGCCGGGAGTTGCCGGAGAACTGTATCTCGCAGGTCGAATGCTCGCACGCGGGTACGCCGGCCAACCTGCCCGAACTGCGGAACGATTCGTGGCAACCAGTTCAGGCGCCAGGATGTACCGAACCGGCGACCTGGTGATGTGGAAGCCTGAGATATCCAAACCGGCAACCCAGAAGCCCGAAGGCGATATCTATCGCCTGCACTATCTCGGACGAACCGACGCGCAGGTGAAGGTCAACGGTGTCCGGATAGAACCGGGCGAGATCGAGGCAGTCATTCAGTCTGTCGCGAAGGTCGATTTCTGCGTCGCCGGGGTACGGGCGACCGAAGGTGGAAGTCCGCTGTTGGTCGCCTACGTGAGAAGTTCAGGCGCCGAGAGAGTTGACACGGGTCGGCTACGCGCCGCCGTCGCAGAAGTTCTTCCGACGTACATGGTTCCGCATGTCATCGTCGAAATCGAGGGCGACATTCCGATGCGGAACGGCAAGGTCGACTTCGCCGGTCTACCGTTGCCGGCACTCGACGCTTCCCGCACAGAGGGCCCAGAGACTGACACTGAGCACCTGGTTGCTGCGGCTTTTGTCGCCGTTTTGGGCGGAGACGGGGACGATCGTGATGCAGACTTCTTCTCGCTCGGGGGCAATTCGCTCTCGGCCGCGGAGGTCACGTCACTCTTGAGTAGTTCTCTGGGACAGGTTGTTCCGCTGAGGACCGTATTCGAGCATCCGACGGTTGCGGCGTTGGCAGCCCGGCTCGATTCGCTCGAGCAGAACGACTCGGTGACCGATCTTGTCCGACTGGAGCCGCGCCGCGATCCCACGCCCGCACCCCTGTCACGAAACCAGCGTGCGATGTGGGTACTCAATCAGCGGAACACAGCGAGCGGTGCGTACAACCTGCCGATCTGCATCGAGATCGACGGTGAACTCGACGTGTCCGCGCTATGTCAAGCCGCGACTGATCTTGTCGGCCGGCATGAGGTCCTCAGAACCCGGTATCCGGGCACTCCACCGGTTCAGGTCGTAGATCCTCCGTCTTCGGTGGCAGTGGAAACGCGACTGGTCGGCGACGTCGAGGTCGAAGTGCTGCTGCGAGAGTTCGGCTCGCGCGGTTTCGACGTAGCCGCAGACCTGCCGGTGCGCTGGATGCTGCTCCAACTGTCGCCGGTCAGACATGTTCTGGCGGTAAGTTTTCACCACATCGCAGTCGACGGGGTGTCGATGCGAACTGTGGTCGGCGACCTCCTGACCGCTTACGGCAAGCGCCGAGCCGGACTGGACCCGCAGTGGCCTCCGCTGCCGATCCAGTACGGGGATTTTGCCGCGTGGGAGGCAGCGAGTGACGTTTCCCCTGTCGTCGAAGAGTTCTGGCGCCGGGCACTCGACGGCGTGACATCTGTGTCTCCGCTGACGGTGGATCACACTGACGACGGACCGATTTCCGCGGCGCAGCGAGTGAACTTTTTGATACCAGCCGTCGTCACCTCGGCACTGCAGGCGCGAGCGGACCGGTTGAAGGTCTCGCTGTTCGCGGTGGTTCACGTGGCGCTGTCCGTGGTGCTTGCCAAGCTGAGCGGGAATCCCGACGTCGTGATCGCGACCGCGGTCGACGGACGGCGTACGCCCCAACTCGACGGCGTGGTCGGAATGTTCGTGGATACGGTGCCTCTGCGCCTGCGGATCGATGGGAACATGCCGATTGATCTTCTGTTGGCTACAGCTTTCGATGCTGACGTGGCAGCGTTCGAATACAGTTCTGTTCCTGCCGAATTGGTTGGTGAGTTGCTCGGTGGACGAACTCCCCAGGTTGCGCTGGGTCTGCAGAATTTTGCGGTCCCTGCCGTGGAGGTGGCCGGTCTCACGATCGAGGCTCGTGAAATCGAGACCGCAACAACGAAGTTCCCCATGCATGTCTCGCTCGCACCCGCTGTCGACGGATCATTGACCGGCGCTGTCGTCTATGCCGCGAGCGCGTTCGATCCGTCGAGCGCCGACGCGGTCACTCGACATCTGTCGAGAGTGCTCACCTCGATTGCCGAGGATGTGCCAGTACTCGTTTCGGATCTCGCGGTGGGCGCGGCGCCCAGTTGGACTGCTGTCGAGGTCGATTCGTCTCGGACACTCACCGAGATCTTTGCCTCCACAGCGGCGCGATTCCCGAACAACATTGCTCTCGACGACGGACAGAGCACGGTGACGTATGCCGAACTCGACTCTGCCTCGGATGCTCAAGCCTGGGAACTCGTGGCTCGGGGAGCAGGGCCGGGCGCTGTATACGAGATTCCGGCAGTGCGAACTATCGCTTACCTGGTCCGAATGTTGGCCATCACGAAAACGGGCGCGGCATTCGTGCCGATCGACCCTGACCTGCCGACGGCACGGTTGAAGCAGCTACGCACAGTGCTCTCCGACCGCAGCGTCGTTCCCGGCCGGCAGTATCCGGATTCAGTTGCGTACGTCGTTCACACCTCCGGGTCGACCGGTGAACCGAAAGGCGTTGCAGTCACCCACCGAGGACTGGGCCTTCTGACCGACGACGCAATCCGGAAGTACGGGGTGACTTCGGACTCGGTTGTGCTGCACGGATACAAACTGACGTTCGATGCAGCGATCCTCGAGATCATGCTGGCGATCGGTGCCGGGGCTACCTTGGCGGTCGCGCCTCGTGAGGCTTTCGGCGGAAGGGCACTCGAAGAGTTTGTCGCAGAACGCGGCGTTACCCATATGTTGTCGACTCCGGCCGTACTCGACACCATGGCACCGGAGCGGTTCGACTCGCTCGAGGTAGTGGCAGTCGGAGGCGATGTGCTCTCACCTTCCACCGCGCGCGCGTGGAGTCGCCGTGCACGAATGCTCAATGCGTACGGACCGACTGAATGCACCGTCGTCACGACTGTCGCCGAGGTGGATCATCGGGTCACCATCGGAGTTCCGCTCACCGGAATCGGTGCAGAGGTACTGGATACGCGACTGCATCCGGTGCCGTGGGCCGGGATCGGTGAGTTGTACGTCAGCGGACCCGGGCTGGCGATGGGCTACGCCGGAGATCCCGCCGGCACCGCCAGTTCGTTTGTCGCTGCACCAGGTGGGCGCCGCCGTTATCGGACCGGTGATCTGGTTCACCGCCGCACCGATGACACGCTCGGATTTGTCGGACGCTCCGATCGCCAGATGAGTGTGCGAGGAATCCGCGTCGAGCCTGCCGAGATCGAATCGGCCCTGCGTCGGTGCCTCGGCGTCGAGGCCGCTGCGGTTGTCCTCGTCGACGAGATCGCTGTGGCATGTGCGGTTGGTGAGTCATTGGAGTCGGATCAGCTGACAATCGAGTTGGCAGCGATGTTGCCTGCATATCTGATGCCCGGCCGAGTAGTCGTGCTGGAGTCGATCCCGCTCACGTCGAACGGAAAGCTGGACGCAGACGCGTTGCGGCGCCATGTGTTCGAGAGCCAGGTACCCGACGCAGCAGTGACGGTTTCGGAGGAACTCGTCACCGCTGTCATGTCGGAACACGTGTCCGGAAGCTTCGGCGCTCTGCACAACCTGTTCGAATCGGGTGGTGATTCGTTGGCCGCGGCCGCGGTGGCAGGTCGACTCGCCTCGATCTTCGCCCGGGACGTGCCTGTTCGAGCGGTCTTCGACAATCCGTCACCGCGAGCGATGTCTCAATGGCTTTCGTCGAGCGCATCCGACGGCACGCGCCGCGAATTGACTCGACGCGATCCCGGGACGCCCGCGCCGCTGGCGCCCTCTCAACAGCGACTCTGGCTGATCAATCAGCTGCAGCCGGAATCGACCGCGTACAACCTGACGTTTGCAGTAATCCTGGCAGACGGCATCGATCGTTTGGTCTTGAGCAGCGCACTCGGTGACGTCGTCGATCGCCACGCCGTACTGCGAACTGTGTTGGTTCCAGGTGAATTCGGTCCACAACAGGTCGAAATAGATTCTGTTGCATTCGATCTCACCCCGGTGCAGGTCGACGATATCCGTGCGAGCGCTCGAGCCTTCGCGAATGTGCAGTTCGATCTCGAACGAGACCTTCCGTTCCGAGTGCGTGTATTCACCGAGGATGCAGGAGTCGTCTCTGCAGGATCGACTGTCCTGGTCATCGTTGTTCACCACATCGCAATCGACGGTGCCTCGATGGGCCCGATCCTGGCCGATTTCGCGGCAGCCTTCGAGGCCAAGGCAGTTGGAAGAGAATGGGATCGCTCCGCCGACGGGATCAGCTACGGCGATTACAGTCTGTGGGCGAGAGAGAGTTTGGGTGATCCCGAGGATTCTCTCAGCGTGGCTCACCGGCAGCTCGACTACTGGTCGAACGTCCTTCGTGGCGTCGAGGATGTGTTGGCTCTACCCGTCGACACACCCCGGAGTCCGCTGTCCTCACGATCCGACGAGATGGTGATGGAAGTCCTCGACGGCACCACCTACGACGCGTTGTCGGCGTTGGCCCGCTCGCACGGCGTCACGGTATTCATGGTCGTCCACAGCGTGATTGCCGTGCTGCTCGCTCGTGAGTGCGTCACGGATGATGTCGTTGTGGGAGCAGCGGTGAGTCTGCGCAACGATCCGGCGCTTCGCAATGTCGCCGGCATGATGGTGGGCACCGTCGCGTTGCGCACGAGGATCAACTCCGCCGACCACTTCACGGCAGTCTTGGACGAGGTTCGCCGCGTCGATCTGGAAGCGATGGCGAACGCGGACGTTTCGTTCGACGATGTAGTCGCGAAGGTCGATCCGCCGCGCAGGATGAACGAGCATCCACTGTTCACGGTCATGCTGGCATATCGACGAGCGCTCGAGTTGCCGCAGATCGACGGGGTATCTGTCTTCGACCTCGACATCGCAGGGGCATCGACGGGCTACGACTTGACGTGGGATCTGGTCGACGCCGGTGACAGTCTGACCATTCGATTGTTGTACGCCACGGACAAGTTCCGGACGTCGACCGCGGAACTGTTCATGCAGCGGGTGACACGTATCGCCGAATCGGTGACAGCCGAACCCGAGATAGTGGTCGGCGAGATCGAATTGTTGTCCGGATCCGAACGCTCGGCGTTGACCGTTGCGAATCCCCGCAACGTCGATCCTTTGACGATTGCCGACATTTTCGAACGTGCTCTGCGTCAGGCACCCGATGCAGTAGCGCTGGAAGAGAACGGCCGAATCTGGACTTACCGCGACCTGCACGAGGCGTCGTCGCACTGGACGCGCGAGTTGGTGGGCCGGGGAATCGGGCCTGACGACGTCGTCGCCGTTGCGCTCGGTCGCGGACATCTGTGGATCGTTGCGTTGTGGGCAGTGGCGCGGGCAGGCGCAGCGTGGCTGTCGCTCGATCCGGCGCTGCCGACAGTGCGCCGGCAGACGATGGTCGAGGAGTGCGGTTCGGTTGTCGGTTTGACAGCAGAAGGTGCAGCCGAGAGTTTGCCCGATTGCGTCGAGTGGTTGTCGATGGATGAATCACGCACTGCGAGTGAGGCTACCGAGGTATCGGCAACGCCGGCTCGTCCCGACAACCTTGCCTATGTCATCTACACGTCGGGTTCGACGGGAAGACCCAAGGGCGTCGAGGTTTCGCATCGCGGAATCATGAATGTCTACACCGCGCACGCCGAGATCGCCCAGCTCGATCGCGGCCCCCGTGTCCTGCAATTGGCGTCGTCGACCTTCGATGCGTCGGTGATAGAGATTCTTCTGGCGGCTGCGGGGTGTGGAACGTTGATTCTGGCTCCCGACTTCGTCTACGGGGGAGAGGAACTCACGAGTCTGCTGGTGACTGCCGACGTCACGCATTTGATCGTGACGCCGACCGTCCTGGCCACGGTCGTTCCGGATTCAGTGCAACCGTTGATCGTCGAATCGATGGGTGAGCCGCTCTCTGCGCGCCTTGCGTCGGCCTGGTCGAGCCGACATCACATCGTCAACGGGTACGGACCGACCGAATCAACGGTCGCGGCATCGATTTCGCACCCGATCATCGATGGAGACGTCACTGTCGGCACTCCGGTACCTGGTACGACGGCACTTGTTCTCGACCAGAGGCTACGTCCGGTTCCGGATGGGGTGACGGGAGAACTCTTCCTCTCCGGTGAGAATTTGGCGCGGGGGTATGTCGCATCCCCAGGTTTGACCGCTGATCGTTTCGTGGCCAATCCCTTTGTCACAAATCCCGCGGCGGTGGGGACTCGGATGTATCGCACGGGTGACCTCGTTCGTCGTCGGCGTCACGACCGAGCGCTCGAGTATCTGGGCCGCAACGACGCACAGGTGAAGGTCCGGGGTGTTCGCGTGGAACCGGCGGAGGTCGACGCGGCTCTGTCAAGCCATGGAGCAGTGACCTTCTCGGCTACCGTTGTCACCGACGACGGGCGCGGGCCCGCTGAGCTTCGGTCGTATGTAACTCTGGCAGAGAACAATTCTGTGACGGAAAGGGAGCTGCGCGATTTTGTCTCCGGCTCGCTGCCGAAACACCTGCTGCCTTCCTCGATAACGGTGGTGGACCGGGTCCCGTTGCTCGCATCGGGGAAAATCGACGTCGCGGCTCTTCCTGCTCCTGCACCGCAGGTAGGGTCGAGTGCAGATCGACCCGTCTCGGCTACCGAACGTCAAGTGGCACAGGCATTCGAGAGTGTCACAGGCGCGGTATCGGTGGGTCGTCATGACGACTTCTTCGAACTCGGCGGTACGTCCATGGGAGCCGTTCAGGTGGCTTCGCGAGTGCGTGAGGCTCTGAACAGGGAATTCCCTGTTCAATGGATTTTCACCGAACGAACTGTGGCCGAGCTTGCCTCTCGGTTGGATCTCGATCATGCCGATATCTTGGAGGGTGATTCGTCTCGTTCGGATCCGCTGGACACGATCGTCATGTTGGGCGGCAATCCTGACGACGTACGGCCGCCGTTGTTCTGCGTGCATCCGGTCAGTGGAATTGCCTGGTGCTACGCCGGACTCGTCGGTCGGCTCGAAGGTCGACGGGTGTACGGCATCCAGGCAACGGGAGCAGGTGAGCTACCCGGCACGGTGGCGGAGTTGGCGTCGGGGTATGTCGATGCCGTACGGATGGTGCAACCGTCGGGTGAATACCATCTGCTGGGGTGGTCTGCCGGCGGAACGATCGCGCTCGAGATGGCGAGCCAGCTCGAAGAGGCCGGCGACCTGGTCGGTTCGGTTGCCATGCTCGACGCACTGCTGCCGGAGATGATGCCGTCGGTACAAGCAGCCCCGGAGCCTTCCGAACTGTTCGCGCAGATCGGGCTGACTGAGGTTGAAACGGCGACTGCAGCAGTGACTTTCGTGGACGTCGCAGCAGAGATCCGAAGGCAGACCGGTATGGATTTCCTCACCGATACGGTTCTCGAATCGGTTGTGGGCCGGGTGGAAAAACTGTCGCGAATCGTCCGGGATCACCGGCCGAGACCATTTTCGGGGTCAGTGGAACTCTTTGTGGCGCAGCATGATCTGCCTGAACATCGTCACTTGGTCGAAAAGTGGTCTGAACTGGTGGGCCCGTTGCGAACGTATCTGGTCGACTGCTCTCACTCGGAAATGTCGAGCATGGAGGTTTTGGCGAGCGTCGCGAAAGTTCTCGTCGACAGTCGCCGAAGCGTCGTATCCGAAGCGGGGGAGCGCAATCATACTGGGGTGCAGTAGATCTGCGGCGCCGGGACTTTGGTCCGGAGTTGTCACACCCGGGGTCCTCCGTCCTTCCGTTCCGCAAGTAGAACCCGTAGCATTTTCCTTGTGGCAGTAAGCCATTCAGAAACTATCTCCGGAGGATCGTATGTTGGGTTCCCTTTTTTCCATCAGCTCTGAAATCGGTGTCCCGTCCGTCGACGCGCTTTTCGAGGCTGCTCGGACCATCATCGGCGCGATCTTCGGCCTGAGCTGACACATCGCAGCGACCTTCCCCCGCGGTGAAGAAGTCCCTGTTCTCCGACGAGGAGAACAGGGACTTTCGTGTTGCCTGCCGGTGAGTGGTTGTCTGCCGGAGTGGCTGCCTGCTGGTGACTGAGAGTCTTAGCGGCCGTTCTGTTGATATGTGATCGCCATCAAAGATGCGACATCGTCATTCACGTCCGCGGTACTGGTGAGCCCGATCTTGTGGTCGACTGGCCGGGAGTTTTGCGGGCACCAGAAGGTCGGAACCGGGGGCCTCGACACAAGTTGTCGCAGTGCCACGGGTATCTCGCTCAGTCGATGCCGAGCATCTGCTTGAGCTCGCGCACGCCTGTCACTTCGACGGGATAGGGCGGTGCGACAAAGTCTTCGCGACCGAGGGTGAAGAGGCGCCGCACAGTCATTCGGCCGTCGGCAGCCAACTCCTCTATCGTGCCGTCTGCGCGGTACCCGACTTTGGTCGACACCGTGATCGAGGCGGGGTTGTCGGTGAACGCCGACGACACGACGCTGCGTGCGCCCAAGGAGTCGAATGCGAATGCGCAGATTGCGTGGCGGGCGAGAGTGCCGATACCCCGGCCTTGGAACTCGCGCCCGATCCACGAGCCGGTTTCACCGGTACGACTGTTGGGGAAGTCCGTCGCGGCAAACGCCTGACAGCCGACGATTTCTCCGTCGACAACGATGGCTGTTTCGAATTTCCAGTCGGCGACGCTCATCGCTCCGCGGACCGACCAGTGATATTGGATGAACCTTCGCGACACCTCGTCAGGCGTGCCCACTGTCCAGGGGACAAGAAAAGGCATCTGTTCGGCAGGGTGAATGCCGGCTCGAACCAGCGCGTCGAGTTCGGGGAAATGGTCGTCGCGCACAGCGGTCAAGGTGACGGGCCCACACGTGATCGTTACTCCGTACGGAGGCCAGATCTCGCTCAGTGGATCAACCATCGTGCTCAGACTTTCGTTCGTGTGCGAATCGGGTCACAGTCTGGCATGCCCGGACTGTCCGAGTAGGCGACTTCTGGTCATCGAGATTCTTTTGCCCTCGCGGTACGGAGTCGTGACATTAGTGTGTGGACGGTGACTACAGACAAACCGGTACGTCTTCGTGAAGGTAGATCGCCTGACAGGCTTTCGCGTGGTGTGGTGGCCGGATACGCAGCGGGAAGCGTCGGTACGGGTGGATTCGGTGTTCTGCCAGGTCTGGTACTGGCGTACTACCTGACCGACACGCTCGGCGTTGCCGCGGCGCTCGCGTCGCTCGTGGTCATCGTTCCGAAAATCGCCGATGTCCTGATCGACCCGCTGATCGGGTCGATCAGCGATCGAGGCTCTCATCGAACTGGTACGCGAGTGCCACTCATGCTCGCAGGTGCTCTGGCTCTGCCCTTGCTCTTCATTCTCACGTTCTCGGCTCCCGTGTCTGCCGGCCCTGGAGTCGGGGCGTTGTGGGTGCTCGCCTTCTTCCTGCTCGCGGCCAGTGCCTACAGTCTCTTTCAGGTTCCGTACATCGCGTTGCCGACCGAGTTGACCGGCGACTATCACGAGCGCACCCGCTTGGTATCGGTTCGAATTGCGGTGTTGGCCCTGACCATTCTGGTCATCGGTGCCGGCGGCCCCGAGCTCCGCGATGCCGCCGGGGGCGGGGCGCGCGGCTATCTCGTCATGGCGATCGGGGTGTCGGCGTTGATGTGCGGGGCAATGATCTGGGCAGTTCGCGGAGCAGCGCGCCACACGGTGACTCACGCGGATGCCCCGACCGGCTCGTTGCTTTCGCAGTATCGGGACGGGTTCGACGCGATACGACAGACACGCGCGTTCCGATTGCTGGTCATCGTGTTCGTGCTCCAAGCTCTTGCGACCGCGGTGATGTTGGCGGGTGCGCAGTACCTGGCGACGTATGTGATGGGCAACGAAGGTGCACTCACCGGGCTGTTCGTCGCACTCGTCGGACCGGCCCTCGTCGTGATGCCGCTGTGGTATCGGTTCTCTCATCGGTACGGAAAGCTTCGCGGTTACGTCGTGTCTTCGGTTCTGTTTGTCGTGGCGACGGCGTTGTTGACGCTCGCGGCGCTCGACGCCGGCCCGTGGATCTACGGCGCCGTGGCCCTTGCCGGCGTTGCCTATGCCGGGATGCAGGTGTTCCCGCTGGCGATGCTCCCGGACGTCATCGAAGACGACGCGCGAATCGGTGGTCGCCAGCGTGGTGGCTCGCTCAGTGGTATCTGGACCGCCTCGGAAACCGCGGGTCTGGCCCTCGGACCCGCGGTGTTCTTGGGTGTTCTCGCAGTTACCGGGTTTGTCTCGAAAACAGCGGGGGAGAGCGTCGTACAACCTGAATCGGCGCTCACCGGTATCGCCCTGGGGTTCTCGATCGTGCCGGCCATCCTGGTTGCGATAAGCCTGGTCGTATTACGGAATTACCACACCGAACAAGAATCCACTCACGAGAACGCAGATGAACGATGAGTTCCACTCAGTCCGAGGCACTTCAGGGCAAAATCCTCGAGAGCGCGAACCTCGAGAGCCGAGCCGCTGACATCTTGGGCCGGTTGCGTTCGCTCCGTGAACAGGATGCTCCGACGCACGGCGGCCGGGTTCTGTCATACGTGTACGACAGCGGCCTCGCAGCCCTCGACGAGTTGGCAGCGGACGCAGCTCGATTGGTTCAGCCCGTCAACGGTCTCGACCCGACGGTGTTTCCCTCCACTGCGGTCATGGAGCGTGAGTTGGTGGCGTTCGCGCGCGATTTCCTCCATGGAACTTCGGCCCCGGCGACGGATACAGATGCAGGAGCAGAAGGAGTGGTCGTCGGTAACGTCACCAGCGGCGGAACGGAGAGTTGTGTGTTGGCAGTCAAGGCCGCTCGCGACTTCCGTGGTCTCCCGCCGGGGGAGGGCTCGCTGGTTCTTCCGACCACCGCGCATGCTGCTTTCCACAAGGCGGCGCACTTGCTCGGATTGGAACTGATCCTGGTGCCGGTGGATCCCACGTCGGGGCGCGTCGACGCACAAGGTATTGCGGCAGCGGTGCGGGACGACACGGTACTGATCGTCGTCTCTGCGCCCAATTACCCGTTCGCGGCGCTCGATCCGATCGCCGAAGTCGCGGAAGTTGCTCGTGCACGGTCGATTCCATTGCACGTCGACGCCTGCATCGGCGGACTTGCGTTGCCGTGGTGGGGTGATCTGCCGCCCTGGGATTTCCGGGTGGCCGGTGTCACCAGCATGTCGGTCGACTTCCACAAGTACGGATACTCACCCAAAGGCGTCTCCGTTTTGCTGCACCGTGGGCGCGATCTGCATCGCAAGCAGTATTTCGGACTCACGGACTGGCCTGGCTATCCGGTGGTCAATCCCACTCTTCTCGGTTCCAAATCCGTTGCTGCCCTGGCCGGGGCGTGGGCGATTTCGCAAGTCCTCGGTCAACCCGGGTATGCCGAATTGGTGTCCCGCGCGCAGCGGGCGACCCGTGCTCTCATCGACACGGTCCAGAGCGTCGACGGGCTTCGCGTCGTGGGCTCGCCGGTGGGACCGCTGTTCGCGGTCGCTACCGACGATTCCGTGCCGCTCGAACGGCGAGTGGATCCGCATCGCTGGGTGAGCGCTGTCGGTGCCCGGGGTTTCGTCCTTCAAGGGCAGCCGGCGTCGACGCAATCCGACGGGACGACGTTGCCTCGAACAACCCACCTCACCGTCACTCCGGTGACCGAGTCGGTGCTCGGCGAGTTGACAAGTGCGCTCGTCCTCGGCGCCGACGACGTTCGAGGGTTGGTGGCAGCGCAGGCACCGCCGGCCTTGGCAGAGTTGGCCGGAGCATTCGAACGTGGCGATGTCACCGTCGCCGATGTACTTGCATTGCCCAGTGACGCAGTTGCGGCTGCTTTGACGTCGGCGGGGCTGGATCCGCGGGGCTCTTCCGAGTCTCCGCTGGACATGGCGGCGGTGCTGGCGGCAGTGGAATCGTTGCCACGCGAGGTAACCAAGCGGTTGTTGGTGGAGTTTCTCGCCGGACTGGTGGAGCCCTGAACTCAGCGACGAATACCGAAACCGTGATGAACACTGCCTAAACTCGGACAAATGGCGCGAAAGATTCGCGCATCGGGCGTAAGTTTTCTGTCATCGGCTAACCATCTTTTGTCGGAGGGTTGATTTGTGACTGGCGCCGCGACCAAGATTCTGACAGTTTTCGAGGACACGATCGGGGTTCCGCTTCCGATTCGAGTGCGTTGTTGGGACGGTTCCGAGGCGGGTCCGCCGGACGCCGCTGCACAGGTGCATTTCCGGAATCGGCGTGCATTGCGGCGAGTCCTCTACTCTCCCAACGAATTGGGGTTGGCGAGGGCGTACGTGTCCGGGGATCTTGACGTCGACGGCGATATCTTTGCGCTCCTCGACGTCCCGGACCTCGTCACGCGGCTCGGTGAGAATCGATTGTCGGCGTTGCCGTTGCGCTCGATCGTGCGCGCCGCCGGTACTTTTGCCGGCTTGGGGGCGCTGGGTCTACCGCCATCACCCCCGTCGATCGAGATGCGTCGTAAGCGAGGCAAACGGCACAGCAAATCGCGCGATTCTGCGACTGTCTCCCATCACTACGACGTCGGGAATCGCTTCTACGAACTGTTTCTCGGGCCGAGCATGGTCTATTCGTGCGGATACTGGCCGGAGGGGGTCGAATCCCTCGAAGCCGCTCAGTTCGCGAAGCTGGACCTGATTTGCCGCAAGCTCGATCTGAAGCCGGGAATGCGACTGCTCGACGTCGGCTGTGGTTGGGGATCGATGGCACTGCACGCTGCCCAGAACTACGGGGTTGATGTCGTCGGGGTGTCACTGAGTAACGAGCAGGTCGAGTTCGCCAAAGGGCGAGTTGCCGATGCAGGTTTGACCGACCGTATCGAGATTCGGGTGCAGGACTACCGCGACGTCGATGACGGCCCGTACGACGCGATTTCGAGTATCGGGATGTCCGAGCATGTGGGCCTGGTCAATTTGCCGGTGTACACGGCAAAACTCTACGACCTTCTCGTGCCGCAGGGGCGTCTGCTCAATCACGCCATCGCAGCGGTGAAGTCGTTGTCGGACAAGGCCGAAGACGGACCCAGTTTCATCGACAGCTACATCTTCCCGGACGGCGAGATACTTCCGCTGAGTAAAACCATTGATGCGCTGGAACTTTCAGGTTTCGAGACACGTGACAGCGAAGCGTTGCGTGAGCATTACGCACTGACGTTGCGAGCGTGGGTGCAGAACCTTCGCGAGAACTGGGACGCGGCAGTCCTACAGGTCGGTGCTCCCCGGGTGCGTACCTGGTTGCTGTACCTCGCTGCCAGTGCGCTGGGTTTCGAGGAGTCACACAGGCTTACGATTCATCAGGTTCTGGCCGTGAAACCAGGGGATCGGGGGGCCAGCGGTATGGCCCGCTCGCGTAAGAGTTGGTACCGATCGATTGAAGTCCCGCAGATCGAAACCGGTCCGCACATCGACTGAGGCCTATACGTTGGATTTCCATGAGCACCCGAAAGGTCGTCCTCGCGGCAGTGAAGATTTCAGCCGTGGCGATCTCGGCACTGTTGCCCACGTCGCTGCTGTTCACGCCGATATCGAATGCCGAACCGGTGAGCGATTTCTACGACGCGAGTCCAGACGACGTCGGTAATCCGGGATCGGTGATCCGGACGGAACCCCTTCCGCTTGCCGGCGCCGTCGGCGCAGTGCCTGGTGTGGGGACTCGGATCCTGTATTCGAGTACCGACACCCACGGATCCAAGGTGGCCGTGTCGGGCTCGTACCTGGAACCGGCCGCCCCGTGGTCAGGGGCGGGGCCGCGCCCGACAGTCGTGATCGGTCCGGGCACGCAAGGCCAAGGTGATCAGTGCGCTCCGTCGAGGATGTTCCCCACTGCCGGTCAGCTCCGCCTGGCGGAACCCGGGAATCCGTCGAACTACGGTGCTGGTGTGGACAGTGTCGGTGTCAACTACGAGTCCGCCTTCGCATTCGCTTTCCTCGCCCAGGGCGTTCGCGTGTTTGTCACCGATTACATCGGACTCGGAACGCCAGGCGTCCACACCTACGTCAATCGCGCGGAGGAAGCCCACGCGATGTTGGACGGTGCACGCGCTGCCCGAACCCTGGCGAAGGCAGGGGCAGACGATCCGATAGCGCTCTGGGGGCATTCTCAGGGCGGCGGGGCCACTGCCGCAGCAACCGAACTTGCGCCCGAATACGCGCCTGAGGTGAATCTGGTCGGGAGCTACGCGAGCGCGCCCCCGGCCGACCTGGCAAGCGTTCTGCGTCATATCGACGGTACCGGTCTGATGGCCGCGATCGGCTACACGATCAACGGCGTCCTCGACCGCTATCCAGCTGCCCGAGAACCGATCGAATCTCGACTGAACGACTACGGTCGGTCCGTGCTCGCAGACGTCGCTGGGCAATGCCTCATCGATTCCCGAACCAAGTACGGGAAGCAGTCGACGGCGTCATGGACCACGGACGGACGACCCCTTGCAGACGTGGTGGAGTCGGTACCGGAGATCCAGCAGGTGATCGAGGAACAACGCATCGGGCGTCGAACCCCGGCCTCGCCGATCCTTGTCAACGGAGCGCTCAACGACGATTTCATCCCGTACGAGCAAACCCGGCGCCTGGTTCAGGACTGGTGTGCGCGTGGGGCCGAGGCGACGTTGTTCACCGACACCCTGCCCGCGGTGAATCCTGGGAGCGGCAACAATCATCTCGCACCGGCGGTGGCGGACTTCGGCGTCGGATTGCAGTACGTGCTGGACAGATTCAATGGCAAGCCGATAGTCGGCGCGTGCAACGCCTGAGTGACCCTGCTTCTGAATAACCCTGCTTCTGAATAGCCCTGCGGCGTAACCACCGTCTGACTGCGAACGATGGTTGACTGAGCCCGTGAACGATCGACCGCACGACCTTCCGATCAACCCGGTTCCGCGGAGCGCCCTGGGTGCCGGGCCGGCGCTGAGAGTGTCGACGGGTCTGCTGCTCGGTGTGGCCGCAGGTGTCGTCACGGCGTTGGTCGGCTATCCCCGGTTCGCGTTTCTGATCGGCTGGGATGTGGCGGCGATGGTGTTCACGGTGTGGACGTGGATTCTGGTCTGGCCCTTCGATGCGACGCTCACAGCAAGCCACGCAACGCGCGAAGAGCCGGCCCGCAATGTCGCGCACCTGCTGATTCTCGGCGCCGCCGTCGCGAGTTTGGTCGGTATTGCGTTCCTGCTCTTGGCGGCACCCGACGGACATCACTACCAAGTCGTGGCGGCATCGGTTGCAGTCGGCAGCGTCGTGATCTCGTGGTTGGCGGTCCACACGCTCTTCGCCCTCGGATATGCACGGCTGTATTACTCCGGCCCCGACGGCGGAATCGATTTCAATCAGGAAGAACCGCCGAGGTACAGCGATTTCGCCTACGTGGCGTACACGGTCGGGATGAGCTTCGCGATTTCCGACACCAACTTGAAGTCGTCGGACATGCGTGCGATGGCGCTCGGGCACGCATTGCTGTCGTACCTGTTCGGTTCGGTGATCGTGGCGTCCGTCGTCAACTTGATTGCGGGCCTGTGATCGAACAAGCCGTGTGACCGATCAAGCCGTGTGACCGATCAAGCCGCCGCACGGCCGATGCTCGAGAGAAAGCCTGCAGCGCCGAAGAACAGACCGGCGAACACTCGATTGGTGGTTCGCTGCTGTTTGGGGGAGCGCATCAAGGTGAGCACCCGTGCGGCCAGCCCGGTGTACCCGGTCATCACGATCACGTCGACGGCGCACATGGTTGCAGCGATGATCAGATACTGCGGCAGGAGCGGCGCCGACGGATCGAGGAACTGCGGGAGCACTGCGAGCATGAAAACGACGGCTTTCGGGTTGCTCGCGTTCACGAGAAATCCGCGAAGCATCATCATCGGACCGGAACTGCTCGCGGCGGCTTCGTCGGTCTCCACCTCGGTGGGCGCCGATCGCCACTGCCTGATCCCCAGGTAGACGAGGTATGCGACACCGAACCACTTGATCAAGGAAAAGGCCACAGTCGAACTGGCGAGAACGGCGCCGACGCCGGCCGCGACAATTCCGATCTGCAACAACAATCCCAACTGCAGCCCGAAAATGTTCCAGTATCCGCGCCGCAGACCGTAGGCAAGCCCTGACGACATCGACGCAATGGCGCCGGCCCCTGGTGACAGGCTGATCACCCAACTTGCTCCGAAGAACGCCAACCAGACGTGCCAACTCATGTCGAAAGTCCTTTGATCCGTGAATGCTCCCGACACACCAGCCACGTACGGGATCAGAAAAGTGTAGACGGACTGCCCTGCTCACTGCTCGCGACAGTGCAATGATCGGGGGATGACGTCGTATCCCGTGCTGGACCTGACACCCGACGAATTACTGACCACAACGCGAACGGTTCGAAAGCGTCTGGATCTGACCCGTCCGGTGCCCTTGGATCTGGTGAAGGAGTGTCTCCAGATCGCCCTGCAAGCGCCCTCCGGTTCGAATCGCCAGGGGTGGCAGTGGATGGTTGTGACAGATCCGGCACTGCGAGCAGCAGTTGGGCAGATCTACAAGGAAGTCACCGACGAGTACCTTGCTTCTCACGGTTCGGCGGCAAAGCTCTTCGCCGACGACCCCGATCGCGCGCCGATCCAACAGCGAGTAGGCACGAGCGTCGCGTGGCTCGGTGAGCACATGGGCGAGGTACCGGTTCTCCTCATTCCGTGCATCAAGGCGGGTAAGACGTTGCCGGAGGGGAACCAGGCGGGTCTGTGGGGTTCGCTACTGCCGGCCGCGTGGAGTTACGCGCTGGCAGCGCGGGCACGTGGACTCGGTACGGCCTGGACAACGTTGCACCTGCAGCGTGAGGCGGAAGTTGCCGAGCTGCTGGGCATTCCGTCCGGATTCCATCAGGCGGCTCTGATCCCGACGGCGTACTTCACCGGCGAGACGTTCAAACCTGCCGCGCGCGAACCCGTCGACAACGTGCTGCACGTGGACCGATGGTGAGCCTGATCTACTCGGCGATCTGCTCGATCGACGGGTACGTGGCGGACAGGGACGGGAACTTCGACTGGGCTGTTCCCGACGCGCAGGTCCATTTGTTTGTCAACGAGCTCGAGAGGGGAGTCGGCACATACCTGCTCGGGCGCCGGATGTACGAGACGATGATTCCCTGGGAAACAATGGCAGCCGAGGACCTCGGGCGTTCGTCAGTGCCAGGAGGTTCGTCGGTTCCGGACGAGTTTGCCGGTATCGAGGCGGCGACCGTCGAGTTCGCTCAGATCTGGCGTGGAATCGACAAGATCGTGTACTCCACGACGCTGAACGAGGTGTCGACTGCGCGCACCAGGATCGTCCCGCGCTTCGATGAAGACTCCATCCGTTTGCTCAAGAGTGAAGCGGTACAAGATATCTCGATCGGTGGACCGACGGTTGCGGTTAGTGCTTTCGCGGCGGGTTTGGTCGATGAAGTGAGACTGTTTCTGTGTCCGGTCAATATCGGCGGCGGATTGCGAGCTCTCCCGGAAAGGCGGCTTGATCTGCAACTGCTCGAGGAGAAAACCTTCGACGGCGGCGTGATCTACCTGCGGTACGCCGTTCGCTAGGCCGCGATCATCACTGCCGTGACGACGCAGAGTAGAGCGATGTACGCGCCGGCATGGACGCGGTCCGCAATAGCACCGACTAGTCGCCGGCTCAGCACAATCGCAGGCAGAGAGCCGGCGAGAAGCGCGCAGACGGCCAGAAGGTCGACAGCGCCGACTCTGCCCGCCGACAGATCCGAAGCAGAGATGTGTCCGGATGCCGCCGCGTACACCGCAGTCGCGACGACGGCGACAGGCAGGCTCAACGGGTTGGCGCTCGCGGCGGCGTCGGCCATCGGAACTCCGCCGCGTCGCATCATCGGCACCGTCATGACGCTGCCGCCCACGCCGAGGAAACTTGCGACGGCACCGATTCCGATCCCGACTGTGCGGACCCCATTGGGGCCGAGACGGTCGCAAGGTTCGGGAGGCGTCAGAAACCCTTGCCGCAGAAGGCTGTCGAGGATCGTCACGACGAGGTAGAGGACAAACAGGATCCGGACGATACCGTCATCGACGTGGCCTGCCGCGACCGCTCCGAGCGCTGCTCCGACTGCGACGGGTCCGATCAGAGGTCGGATGTACTCCGTCCGAAGTCGTCCTGATTTCCTGAATGCCACTGTGGCACTGAGTGAATTGACCACCATCACTGCAGCTGAGGACGCGACGGCGACGTGCATCGGATCGGTGACATTCGGCCGAAGTGCGGACGCAGCGTAAACGACTGGGACGGTGACGAACCCGCCACCGAATCCGAACAGAACAGTGGTGACTCCGGTCAGAGCGCCGAAAGCGAGCAGGATGAGGGCGTAGTGAAGCACGTGATGAACGGTAGCGATTTCCCTGCTGGCTCACATTCGAAGGTTCGCCAGATTCCATTGTCAATCGGACACCGACTCGGTAGGTTCTCTCGGGTGCGCAACATTGCGATCAAGCGCGTCGATCACTCACGTCGCAGTGTTCTCGCCATCGGAACCGACTACCCGCGCGGCCACGCGCTGGCTGCCCACGATCATCGGCGAGCCCAGTTCCTCTTCGCTGTGAACGGTGCGATGAACGTCGAAACCGACGACGGTGAGTGGACGGTTCTGCCGTCCAATGCGGTCATGATTCCCGCCGGTGTCGTTCATGCGGTGACGATGGACGGCGTCAGCACACGAAGCCTCTACATCGAACCGTCCGCAGTTCCCTGGTTTCCGGTCAGGTGCCGAGTGGTCGCGGTCTCGCCGCTACTGCGCGAGCTACTTGTCGCTGCGGTCGACATGGATGTCGAATTGAACGTGGAGGACGACTTCTCTGCTCACGGACGTGAGACCGCAGTAGTTCAGCTGATCCTCCACGAACTTCGCGATCTTGCACCCCTACCTGTGGAACTCCCACTGCCTCGGCACCCGGGATTGCGGGCATTGTGCACGCGGTATCTCGCAGGCCCGTCGATTCACGACTCGCCCGCGCGGTGGGCCGGGCGACTCCACATCAGTGAACGAACGCTGCACCGCTTGCTGATCTCGGAAACGGGGATGAGCGCGTCGTCGTGGATGCAGCGTGCCTGCATTCTTCATGCGCTTCCGAAACTCTCCGCCGGCGTCAGTGTGACGTCCGTTGCGTCTGAACTCGGATACTCGACGCCGGCTGCTTTTGCGGCGATGTGCACCCGGGTCTCGGGTGCACCGCCCAGTAGCTATCGGGCGCGCGTCACGACACCGACACCGGGATGATGTGGGCGACGACGTCGTGGATGAGTCCGTCACGGACTTCGAAGGTTTCACGAATCTCGACGGTCATGAGGCGAGTGTCACCGATTCCCGCGTCCAGCAGGTAGGTGGTCGAGACGATGTCCCCGGCTTCCGACATCTCGAGGTCGCGTATGCCCTGGATGACGCGGTACTGGATGCCGTTTTCGAGGTCGGCGGTCATCTGCGGTCCGGAGAATCCGGTCTTGATTCCGGCTTCGACGCGCGTCGCGTCCGGGGCGAAATGCACATCGGAGACGTCATGGGAGACGAGGGCGTCGATGTAGGCACGTGCCTGCGCCTCACGGGGCGAATCGGCCGGGTTGGGGGCTGCCGTCGCAGCGCCTCCCGCAGCCAGGATCAGGGCAGCAGTGGCAGCAGCAGTTCCGGCGATCTTTTGCAGTGTTCGCATGGGGCATCCTAACGACGAGGAGTGGTGGAAATTCGGAAAACGGCTGTCATCGAGTCGCCGTGCAGCTGCGTGGAGGGTCGACGAGCGAGCAGAAAGCCGGGGCCATGACGGGCACGTAGTCGGCGCCGACGCCGTTGTCGCGAATGATCCGGCGGTAGGTGTCGACTCCGTCGGTCGGGATTCGGGCCGCGGTGGGATCGTCGAGAACATCTACGGTGTAGAGGCCGAATCGAGGTCGGTACGAACCCCATTCGTAGTTGTCGGTGATGGACCAGTAGTTGTAGCCGATCACGTCTGCGCCGTCTTCTCGGGCGCGTTCCATCCAATAGATGTGATCTCGTAGGTGATTCGAGCGTGTGTATCCGTCGGCGCGCGGCGCTCCGTTGTCGGTGGGCATGCCGTTCTCGACGATGTAGAGGGGGTGTTCGGGATACTTGCCCGAGTAACGCATCAACGCGTCGTACAGGCCTTCGGGTTGAGGTGTGACGTTGTAGAACTCGTCGAGTGCGGCGTACGCGGCACTCGGATTGTTCAGGGCCACACCGTAGTAGTAGTCGATCCCGAGAAAGTCGAGCTTGTCGCGCACTCGATCCGTGAACACCGAATCTATCGCCTCGGACACGCCGGGAATGAAGGAGAAATTACTGCTCACACGAGCGCCGGGATCGAGAACGTGTATCCGGTCGTAGATCGCCCGGTGAACCCGAACCAATGAGTCGAACATCGACGGTGCCTGGGTGAGAGCGATTCCGCCGTAGGTCAATTCGCGCTGAACATACACAGTCGGCTCGTTGATCGTGATCCACAGCGCACCGATCCCGGAGTACCGCTCGACTACCTTCTCTGCGTTGACCAGCCAGTCGGCTTCGGTCTTCGGATTTGTCCATCCGCCTTGATCGACAACCCATCCCGGATACACCCAGTGGTCGAGCGTGATCATCGGAGTCATGCCTCGCGCGCGGATGTGCGTCACCACGTCGTCGTAGTACGCGAATTCGGTCTCGTTCCAGTTTCCCGGGGTGGGCTGAACCCGAGCCCACTCGACGCCGAAGCGGAAAACCTTCGACCCCAGATCGGCCGCCCGGTCGATGTCCTCGGCGTAGCGATGGCGGAAGTCGACCGAATCGCCGATCTTGTCGTGGGTTCGTCCGGAGTCGGAGTATCGGGACCAGTTGCTGTCCGGTGACGATCCTTCCGATTGGAATCCGGAGGTGGCAACGCCCCAGAGGAAGTCATCCGGGACCTCAGCCGAGGCGGGAGTGGGAAGGGCGAGCGCCCCGAGCAGGCACGTCAGTGCCATCAGCGCAGGCGCGATAGACCGTGACAGGGCTCCCATGCCTGGGAGACTAAGTCATACAAGTGTCCAGTCGCAGGCGTTTCGTCCGATCCGCCCGCGACTGGACCGCGTCACTCAGTCACTCTGCCGCTCAGAAAACCATGGTCATCGATCCCGGGTTCCACGTCCCGGAGCGCTGAACGGTCGATTCGTCGATCTGGGCAGGCACTGCGCTCGGATCGATCGGTGTGTACTTCTCGATCGAACCCCAGTCGCGAGCCCAGTCGTTGTCGAGGTACGACGGAATGGTCTGAGCGCTGAGCAGCAGATCGATCCACCCCAACGGTCCGCCGCCGTAGTGGTCCTGCCAGGCACTGGTCACGAGCGCGCCGGAATGGTCGGGAAGGATCCGGTACTCGGGGACCTCGGCGATTCCGACCCGGTGATCGAAGGGGCGTTGGCACGGGAATGCCAGGCCGACAGCCCAATCCAGCATGACGGGCGTCTGCGAGCCGACGACGTCGTTGAGCTTCTGGGTCTTCGGAACGCGTGGCGGGGTAACGGCCACCCATTGGTCGGCCTTGCTGTCGTAGTCGCTGACGACAAGTCGAATGCTGTTGGCTTCGACGGGAATCTGATCCAGCGGCACACGCAGGTTCCGCCATGACGGTGCCGGCCCGATGTCGAGGGGCGCGATCTTTCCGAGTGTTTCCACATCGTCTGCTTCTGCGTCGTCGACGCCGCGCGCTGTGCCGTACTCGACCTCGACGTTCTGGCCGTAGGTGACGATTCCGTCCTTGTCGACCGATCGGACACGGCCAGCCGTTGCAATGGAGATGATGTCGCCACGGGTTGCGTCCTCACCCACGTCGGGGAGTTGGTACCAGTCGCTGATCAGAGTGCCGGGGGAGGGTTGACCGTAACTGCCCATGACCGGTGTTGTCGCCGGGTCGAGGCCGAACGGCAACGCGACCGAACTGCCGTTGACTCCGGTCTGTCCGGCGCCACCACCGGTTCCGGCCGAGTTACCGGCGGTGTCCTCGGAGGTGTCGACGGTGTTCGCGCCGCCGGTAGCCGTGGCTTCCTTGTCGGCTCGAAGGTCGGAGGCGACACCATTCGGATCGAATCCTGTCGCCCCACCTGCGGAGAGCGCCGTGGCCACATTGCCGGAGAGTGGGGTCAGCATCGACGAGTTCGGATCGGTTTCGAGCAGAACGTCGTTGGCGAGTCCGCAGTGTTGGCCGAGAACGGCGTCGACGTTCGCGCGGCCCACCGAATAGGCCGGGTATTGGGTGATCACGCCTTTGGACATGGACAGCACCTCGAAGAGGACCATGGCGCCTGCGGCGATCGTCAGTGGCGAGATGGCAAGCAGTCGAGCGTGCTTCGCGGACGGTTCCTTCCCGGCGGTGTACGGCTCACGGAAGAAGTACCACGCGGCGACGCCGAGCATCAGCACGGTCAATCCGAGGAGGACGGTGCTCGCACCGAGTCCGCCGATCGACACCGGCTTGTCCCACCACGGAACGCTGTAGCTGGACACGTAGTAATAGCTGTTGCTGCCGGTGAACGCGACCGCCAGCAGGAACAGGACAGCCGCCGCAAAGAGGGCCCGATTGCGCGGCGAGCGTAGGAGTTTCGTTCCCACGGCGACGGCCGTCATCATCGCCAGAACTGCGGTGAGTCCGGCAAAGATTCCGAAGTGGTGGGTCCACTTGGTCGGCGAGAACATCAGCAGTGGCAGTGCGCCGATCGTCAGCCCCACGACGCGGCGTGACGGACCGGCGGCCAAACCGGGAATCCGGCCGCCCTTGCGCAGCATCATCGCGGTGCAGACGCCAAGGCACAGAACCATGACGAACACACCGAATCTGCGGGTCAGGGAACCGTCGACGGAGATGTTGAAGAGGTACTGATAGCGGAGGTACTCGTCGAACCAGGGCTGATTCGGCGAGATCGAGTGGACGCGTTGCATCTCGATGACGGCGGCCAGACTCTGATCGCCGAACGCGGGGATGAGGATCGAGAGTCCGGCAGCCAACAGTGGCCCGACAGCTGCGACATAACCGGTGGTGCGCGCACGTTCGATGATGATGCGCATGATCGGGCGTATGCCGGCGATGAGTGCGGCGAAGCAGATGAGACCGGAAGGCCCGGCAGTCAAGGTGAATCCGGCGATCAGAATCGCGACAGCGACCGGTAGAAGGCGTCTCGTCGCGACGGCGCGTTCGATCGAGCACCACGTCAGCAGGACGCCGAGAGCGACGATCGGTTCGGGGCGAAGTCCGTTGTTGAAGGGAAGCCAGAATGCGAGGAAGACGAGCGCACCGGTCCAGAGGGCGAGCCGGTTTCCGCGGATTGCGGCGCCCAGTCGAGGCGCGACCTCCCGACTGATGACGAGCCAGGTGATGATGCCCGCCAGCAGAGCAGGCAGGCGGACCCAGGGGCTCGCAGTGCTGACGTGCGCCAAGAGTCCGAGGATGTTGTAGTACGGAGTCCCGAACGGGGTTTCGGGGACTGCGAACCACCGGAAGTAGTTGGACATGTAGCCGGATTGCTCGGAGGCCCTGGCCATCGTGAACTGGTAGCCGTCGTCGGTCGTGGTAGCGCCGATGAAATGCCACAGCACCAGAGTTCCGACCACGACGCCGTCGAGGACGGTGAACTTCCACCACCGGGCAGGCAGGAATTTGCGTGTGCCCCGGCCGTCGCGGTTGTCGAGACGGTGCAGAGCGACGAGGGAAACGACAGCCGTGAGCGCCCCGAGAATCATGGCGAGGGTTTTGATCACCGACGGGCTCGACGTGAAGCGAGAGTCTGTCTCGATCGAGACGTTCAAACCGGCTGCTGCCGAATCGAGGTCACTGAAGACGCCGACCACCTGTGGCCGGCTGTCGCCCTCGATGACGCGTGGTTCGGAACCGGTGGCATCGAAGGTGGTTCGAGTCGGCTCGGCTGAAAGTGTGAGCGCGCATCCACTCGGCAGATCAGTGACCGGCGTCGAGAGCAACACTTGATCGCGCAGGACCACGTCCACCCGGGCGGGGGCGTCAGCGGATTCGGGGTAGACCGTGGCGACAAAGCCGTAGCGCCGCGCGTCGGCGGCACCCGGGGGAGCAGTCGAGACGAGTGTTCCGCCGGCGGCGGTCAACTCGTTGATCGACGCGCACGGAATCGATGCCTCCAAACGCAGCGGTGTGTACGAGACCAATGGCGCCTCGACGCTCGCCGTCGATCCGGACTGCGGCCAGTTGACGGCGGCGGTGTCCTGTTCGATCGGCAGGAACGGCACCGATCCGCATAAAACTATGCCGAGGATCGATGCGACGATCGCAACGATCCGCGCTCGGTTCGGTCCGCTGGATCGCTCGGGGGTCGGCAAGGCCGGAGGTGCGGTCGTGGCCACGTCACTGTCTGTCACGACTTTGGACCCTATCTGTGCGTGACGTATTTGTTATAAAAGCGGGAGTAATGCGATGGTCGTGTTCCCGGTGTCGTTTCTCGGGGTGAGGTTGTCGGCGATCGAGGCGGGGGTGCTGTGCACGAAGTTCACGAGTCCATTCCGCTGAGCCCACTACTGCGGCGGTCGACGGTCGCATTGTGCGTCGTTCTCGGAATTATCATGGTGATTGTCTGCGGGTTCGCGGCGATCGTGGAAGGCGACCCGGCGGGTTACGTCGGTGCTGTGTTGTCCGCGATCCTGGGCTTCGGGTTGGCCACGTACATGTGGAAGGTGCGCGTGATCATCACCACAGACGCCGAACGGGTGACGATCGCGCTGTCTCCAGGGCTGCGTCAGGTGTTTCGGTGGGACGAAGTTGTGTCGGCAACTGCGGTCCATATCGGGATGGGCTCCGGGATCGGTTATCGGATGACCGGCCCCGGGATGCGGGTAATTCTCGCGTCTCCCGGCGACGGGGTCCGCTTTCGTCTGCATGACGGCCGTGAAATCGCGGTGGCGACACCTCGAAGGGACGAGCTGATCGAACTTGCCAGGCGGCGGGCGCCGGACCTGCAGTGAGCATCGCAGGTGTACCGGTGAAAAATGGGGTGCGCCTATCCTGGATAATTGACGTCAGTTCTGTGTTTCGGGCCCGTTGTTCAGGCCTGCAATGCCGGACCGGTTTGCTGCCGCTTGCACAGGCACCCCGTTTGCGTACGAGAGGAACTCTCATGCTTGCCCGCACCGACCTGCGTGGTCGTACCCCATCCACGGCCGAACTTCGCGCCGCGCTTCCCCGAGGTGGAGTGGATGTGGACGCGGTACTGCATCAGGTTCGCCCGATGGTCGAAGCCGTTCGTGATCGCGGTGCAGAAGCCGCGCTCGAATTCGGCGAGAAGTTCGACGGTGTTCGTCCGTCTTCGGTTCGGGTTCCGGCCGCAGAGCTCGAGCGCGCACTTCGTGAACTCGACCCGGCCGTCAAGGAAGCCCTCGAGGTTGCGATCGAGCGCACCCGCAAGGTGCACGCCGATCAGCGTCGTAAGGACACCGTCACTGAGGTGGTCCCCGGCGGCACGGTCACCGAGCGGTGGGTTCCGGTCGAGCGCGTCGGGCTGTACGTCCCCGGCGGCAATGCCGTGTACCCGTCGAGCGTTGTCATGAACGTCGTACCGGCTCAGACTGCCGGCGTCGGATCGCTCGTAGTCGCCTCGCCCCCTCAAGCTGATTTCGGTGGGTTGCCGCACCCCACGATCCTTGCCGCCGCAGCCATGCTCGGTGTCGACGAGGTGTGGGCTGTCGGCGGCGGCCAGGGCGTCGCCCTGTTGACCTACGGCGGAACCGATACCGATGGCTCCGAGTTGGTGCCGGTAGACCTGATCACCGGTCCCGGCAACATCTACGTCACCGCCGCCAAGCGTCTGTGCCGTGGCCTGGTCGGCATCGACGCCGAGGCCGGACCCACCGAGATCGCGATCCTCGCCGACCACACGGCTGATCCGGTTCACGTTGCCGCCGATCTCATCAGCCAAGCCGAGCACGACGTCATGGCCGCCAGCGTCCTCGTCACCACCAGCGTCGAATTGGCCGACGCCGTCGACAAGGCTCTGGCCGCGCAGCTCGAGATCACCAAGCACCGCGAGCGCGTCACTACCGCACTGACCGGCAGTCAGTCGGGCACCGTGCTGGTCTCCGATGTTTCCGCCGGTCTGCGCGTCGTCAACGCCTATGCGGCCGAGCACCTCGAGATCCAGACCGAGGACGCAACCGGTGTCGCCGCTCAGGTCACCAGTGCTGGTGCCGTGTTCGTCGGCCCATGGGCGCCGGTCAGCCTCGGCGACTACTGCGCCGGCTCCAACCACGTTCTGCCGACTGCTGGGTGTGCGCGTCACTCTTCCGGTCTGAGTGTGCAGACGTTCCTTCGCGGGATCCACGTGATCGACTACTCCGAGTCGGCTCTGAAAGATGTTGCCGGACACGTCATCACGCTTGCCAATGCCGAAGACCTGCCCGCGCACGGTGAAGCTGTGCGCCTGCGATTCGAGGCTTTGCGATGAGTAGCTCTGCGATGAATAGTGCTCCTGGAGGATCGATTTCGGTCGACGCACTTCCGATTCGTGAGAACCTGCGTGGCAAGTCGGCGTACGGCGCACCGCAGTTGACGGTTCCGGTTCAGCTGAACACCAACGAGAACCCGCATCCGCCGACGCAGGCGCTCATCGACGACGTCGCCGAGTCCGTGCGCGAGGCCGCGAAAGAACTGCACCGCTACCCCGACCGCGATGCCGTGGCTCTGCGGACGGATCTCGCTGCGTACCTGTCGAAGCAGACGGGAGTGCCGGTCACCGTCGACAACCTCTGGGCGGCAAACGGATCGAACGAGATTCTGCAGCAGTTGTTGCAGGCGTTTGCAGGTCCGGGACGTAGCGCGATGGGATTTGTGCCCTCGTACTCCATGCACCCGATCATCGCCGACGGGACCGATACCGAGTGGGTCGAGGTCTTCCGTCGGGACGATTTCGCACTCGACGTGGATGCTGCCGTCACCGTAATCGGTGAACGTCGGCCCGATGTCGTGTTCGTGACCAGCCCCAACAACCCCACCGGACACAGCGTCGGCATCGCGGAACTGCGACGCATCCTCGACGTGGCGCCGGGCATCGTGATCGTCGACGAGGCGTACGCGGAGTTCTCTGCTGCGCCGAGCGCGATGACGCTGATCGACGAGTTCCCGGCCAAGCTGGTTGTCACCCGCACCATGAGCAAGGCTTTCGCGTTTGCCGGTGGCCGACTCGGCTACCTCGCCGCCTCGCCCGCGTTCATCGACGCACTGTTGCTGGTGCGCTTGCCGTATCACCTCTCGGTGGTCACGCAAGCGGCGGCACGTGCCGCCCTGCGTCATGCCGACGAGACCCTCGGCAGTGTCCACGCATTGTCCGCCGAGCGTGATCGGGTGTCGAAGGCACTGGCGGACACCGGTTTCAGGGTGATTCCCAGCGACGCGAACTTCATCTTGTTCGGTCAGTTCACCGACAGTGCGCAGGCATGGAAGGAATACCTCGACCGCGGAGTTCTCATCCGCGACATCGGCATCCCCGGGTATCTGCGGGCCACCGTGGGGCTCGAGGCCGAGAACGACGCGTTCATCAAGGCCAGCGACGAGATCGCAGGCACCCAGCTGGTCGACACGAATTCAGGAGAGACGGCATGAGCGATCGCATCGCGCGGATCGAACGGACAACTCGGGAATCAAGCATCGTCGTCGAACTGAATCTGGACGGGACCGGCATCGTCGACGTCTCCACCGGCGTTCCGTTCTTCGACCACATGCTCAACGCGTTGGGTACGCACGCCAGCTTCGATCTCGACGTCAAGGCGAAGGGTGACGTCGAGATCGACGCTCACCACACCGTCGAGGACACCGCGATCGTTTTCGGCCAGGCGCTCGGCCAGGCTCTCGGCGACAAGAAGGGCATCCGTCGTTTCGGTGACGCCTTCATCCCGATGGACGAAACGCTGGCGCACGCGTCGGTCGACGTCTCCGGTCGCCCGTACTGCGTGCACACCGGCGAGCCCGACTACATGGTGCATTCCGTCATCGGCGGGTACCCGGGCGTGCCGTATCACGCGGTGATCAATCGCCACGTGTTCGAGTCGATCGCCTTGAATGCGCGTATCGCACTGCACGTTCGGGTTCTGTACGGTCGCGATCAGCACCACATCACCGAGGCCGAGTACAAGGCCGTTGCGCGCGCTCTGCGTGAGGCGGTCGAGCCGGATCCGCGCGTGAGCGGCGTGCCGTCGACGAAGGGCACACTGTGAGCGTCCTCTTCACCTATCTGCTGTTCATCGGTGCGGGAATTGCTGTGGGCGGCGCCTACTCGATGTTCAAGGTCAACAAGTTGGCGTCGGGAATCCTCCTCGCGATGGCGGTTCTGGCGGCGGTAGCGGGCGCACTGCGTCTGTGACGCGAAAAGTTACTGCGTCTGTGACGCGAAAACCTGCTCCATCGCCGGGGTTGCTTCGTACTCCGGGCATGGTCGGTGTCCTGATCATGGCGGCAGCGGCTTTCGGCGGCTGGTCGTTGCTGTTGCCGGTGGTGCCGTTGCTGGTTGCGCAGTCCGGTGGATCGGATGCGCTTGCCGGATCGGTGACCGGTGTCTTCATGGCGGCCACGGTCTTGACGCAACTGCTCGTGCCTCGGTTGTTGCGGACGCAGGGCTACCGACGCGTACTTGCGGTCGGGTGTCTGCTCCTCGGTCCGCCGTCGTTGGTGCTGTTGATCTCGGCAGACGCCGGTCCTGTCCTGGCCGTTTCGGCTGTGCGTGGCATCGGTTTCGGCATGCTGACGGTGGCCGGGAGTGCACTGGTGGCGGAGTTGGCGCCCAAGCGAATTCTCGGCCGTGCCACTGGCGCTCAGGGGATCGCGATCGCAGCGTCGCAGATGGCTGGGCTGCCGCTGGGGCTTGCGCTCATGGAGCGGTGGTCGGCGACACCGGTGTTCGTTCTCGGTGCGCTGATCCCGGCACTCGCACTGGTGGCCATTGCCCGGTTACCGAAGATCTTCGCCCAGCCCACCGGGGAATCCGCTCGGTTGAGCGTGTTCGCAGTCCTGGTTCCGGTGCTTGCTTTGGCGTGCGTGTCCGCATCGTTCGGCGGATTGTCGTCGCTACTGCCGATCGCAATTTCGGAGCGCGCGGCCGTTGCAGGTGTGGTGTTGGCGACGGCCAGTGGGTCCATGTTGGTCGGCCGATACTCGGCGGGGCTGATCGCCGACCGTCTCGGCAGTGGTCGGACACTCGCACCGGCACTGGCCTCATCGACCATCGGATTGGTGCTGTTCGCGATCAACGTGGACGGCGGTTCGACGCCGGTCTTGTTCTGCGCGGCGGTCCTTTTCGGGCTCGGTTTCGGTGCGGTGCAGAACGAATCATTGGTCATGGCGTTTCAGGCTGCCGGCCCGAGGCAACTCGGATCCGCGAGCGCGATCTGGAACATCGGCTATGACGCCGGCACCGGAATCGGAGCGCTGGCGCTGGGATTCGTGGCTACTGCAGCCGGCTATGCGTGGGTGTTCGCGGTGTCCGCGGTAGTTGTTGCTCTCCTCCCGGCACTGGCCGCAGGCGGCAAAGTGATCGGCGCCAGGGTTGCCCGATAGAGTTGGGGCATGAGCGCTTCCACGATTGCTGTACTCGATTACGGCTCCGGCAACCTGCATTCGGCCACTCGCGCCTTGGCGCGCACCGGGGCGCAGGTGGAGGTGACCAACGACATGAAGGTGGCACTGGCGGCGGACGGTCTGGTGGTGCCCGGCGTCGGCGCGTTCGCGGCCTGCATGGAAGGTCTGCGTGCAGTCCAGGGTGACCGAATCATCGGCAGACGCCTGGCCGGTGGCCGACCGGTGCTGGGCATCTGCGTCGGCATGCAGATTCTGTTCGACCGGGGGGTCGAATTCGGTGTCGAGGCGGAGGGTTGCGGCGAATGGCCCGGCACCGTCGAGAGGCTGCAAGCAGAGGTCCTGCCGCACATGGGCTGGAACACCGTGGAGGCTCCGGAGTCCAGCACCCTGTTCAAGGGTATCGACGCCGATACCCGCTTTTACTTCGTCCACTCGTACGGCGTGCAGAGTTGGGAACTCGCGCCGTCCGAGCACATTGCGCCCCCGAAGCTGACGTGGGCCGATCACGGCGGAAAGTTCCTCGCTGCCGTCGAGAACGGTGCGTTGTCCGCGACGCAGTTCCACCCCGAGAAGTCCGGCGATGCAGGCGCCGAGTTGCTGAGCAATTGGGTGCAGAGTTTGTGACCGGGGGATCCGGATCGAACCGCGGCGACGATTTCTCCCTCGCTCGTCTGGCGTTGTTCTCGCTCGGCGCCGCGGTGGCTGCGCTGGCGGTCGCCACGGTCGTCATCGTTGTGCTCAAACCATCGCCGGGCGTCGGCCTCGTGATCGGTCTCGTGGGGGTCGTCGCCGCGATTGCGGCAATGGGCGTCGTATCCAAGCGGATGACCCGAAAAGCGTTCGGTGACCCGGAGGACGGTTCGAGGTCCTGACCTACTAGGGTTACCGCACGTGAGCCTGGTCCTTTTGCCTGCTGTAGATGTCGTCAACGGTGAAGCTGTTCGCCTCGTGCAAGGAGAGGCGGGAAGTGAGACCGGTTACGGGTCGCCCCGCGACGCCGCTCTTGCCTGGCAGAACGACGGTGCCGAATGGGTGCACCTCGTCGACCTCGACGCTGCTTTCGGGCGTGGATCCAACAGCGAACTGCTGGCCGGCGTCATCGGCGACCTGACGGTCAAGGTGGAACTCTCCGGAGGAATCCGCGACGACGCCTCCCTGGAAGCTGCGCTGGCCACCGGCTGTGCTCGCGTGAATCTCGGTACCGCCGCAATCGAAGATCCCGAGTGGTGTGCACGTGCCTTGGCCAAGTACGGCGACAAGATCGCCGTCGGCCTCGATGTTCGTCTCGTCGACGGCCAGTACCGCACCCGTGGTCGCGGCTGGGTCACCGACGGTGGGGATCTGTGGGAGACCCTCGCGCGTTTGGACCGTGACGGCTGCACCCGTTACGTCGTCACCGACGTCTCCAAGGACGGCACTCTCACCGGGCCCAATCTCGAACTTCTCAGCCAGGTCTGCGCGGTCACCGACGCGCACGTCGTCGCCTCCGGCGGTGTGTCGACCATCGAGGATCTCCTCGCTATTTCCAGCCTGGTAGATCAGGGTGTGGAGGGCGCGATCGTCGGCAAGGCGCTCTACGCGGGTCGCTTCACTCTCCCCGAAGCACTGGCAGCAGTTTCCGGATAGATTTTCCAGATGACTCCGACGCGTGACCTCGACGAACTTCTCGCGATTGCGGGTCGGCTTCTCGACGGCGTCCACGATCAGTTCGTCTCCGGTGTCGGTGCCCCGAGCGCGGTCCGCAAGGGTTGGGGCGATTTTGCCACCGAGGTCGATCTCGCGCTGGAGAAGCGGTTGAGCGCGGAGTTGTTCGAGCAGACCGGCATCGAGGTGCACGGCGAGGAATTCGGTGGCCCCGACGTCGGTTCGGGACTTGTCTGGGTTCTCGATCCCGTCGACGGCACTTTCAACTACTCGGCCGGATTACCTACTGCCGGAACGCTGTTGGCGCTGCTCGACGACGGTGTCCCGGTGCTCGGATTGACCTGGCTTCCGTTGATCGGTCACACGTACGCCACTCGCGCAGGCGGTCCGTTGTTGGTCAACGGAATCGCCGTACCGCCACTGGAGCCGACCGATCTGGCGTCGTCGATCGTCGGCTTGGGCGCACTCAACGTCAACAGCCGTGGCCGGATTCCCGGTAGCTTCCGACTCGACCTGCTCGCCGAGATCAGCAAGGTATCCTCGCGGATCCGGATACACGGCTCCACCGGAGTCGATCTGGCCTTCACCGCGGCCGGCATCCTGGGCGGTGCGATCGTCTACGGCCGCAACGCGTGGGACAACGCGGCCGGGGTCGCGCTCGTTCGCGGTGCAGGCGGGGTGGTCACCGATCTGGCCGGCAATCCGTGGACCGTAGAATCGGAGTCGGTGCTCGCCGCCGCTCCGGGCATCCACGGTGAGATTCTCGATATCCTCAACGCGCTCGGTGATCCGCGCGCTTCGTCCTCAGGAGGACCACAGTCATGACCCTCGCAGTTCGTGTGATTCCGTGCCTCGACGTCGACGCCGGACGAGTGGTCAAGGGTGTCAATTTCGAGAATCTTCGCGACGCCGGAGATCCCGTGGAACTCGCGGCAGCGTACGACGCTCAGGGTGCCGACGAACTGACGTTCCTGGACGTGACCGCATCCACGTCGGATCGCGGCACGATGCTCGACGTCGTAAGTCGTACTGCCGAGCAGGTTTTCATTCCCCTCACCGTCGGCGGCGGAGTGCGCACGGTCGCGGACGTCGATCGTCTGCTGCGTGCCGGTGCCGACAAGGTCAGCGTCAATACCGCGGCGATCGCGCGCCCGGAACTGCTCAAGGAACTGAGTGAGCGTTTCGGCTCGCAGTGCATCGTCCTCTCGGTCGATGCCCGCACCGTTCCCCAGGGGCAGCCGGATACTCCGTCGGGCTGGGAGGTCACCACGCACGGAGGCAAACGCGGCACCGGGATCGACGCGGTGGAGTGGGCCGAGCGTGGCGCGGAATTGGGGGTGGGGGAGATCCTGCTGAACTCGATGGATGCGGACGGCACCAAGGCCGGGTTCGACCTGCTGATGATCCGCGCTGTCCGTGCAGCGGTTCACGTACCGGTGATCGCCAGCGGCGGCGCCGGCCTGGTCGAGCACTTCGCCCCGGCTGTCGAAGCGGGCGCGGACGCAGTTCTCGCAGCAAGCGTCTTCCACTTCGGCGATCTGAGCATCCCGCAGGTCAAGGATGCGATGCGTGCCGAGGGAATCGTCGTTCGCTAGGCGTTCTCGGCGCGGATTCCGTCGAACATGAGGCGGCTGATGGCCTGGTTCAATGCCGTGCAGTCGACGGACGAATCGGCTCGCAATCCTTGAATCGCACTTGCCAGCATCATGCCGTTGACGGCCTGTGCAGTGTTGTCGACGTCGAGGTCGGCGCGTAGATAGCCACATTCGACGCCGTGATGCAGATACGCCGCTGTCAACGATGCCGACTGATCGAGTAGATCGAGCATCCGGCCGGTGAGATCGGCGTCGACGCCCGTCGTCTCGAAAAGCAGAACCCGCGGGATGCGTGGGTCGTCGAAGAAGATGCGGGGGAGCGCTTCGGCGATCCGTCCCACTTGAGCGCGGTACTCGTCCAGAGTGCTTGCTGCGTCAGGTGAATTCTCGGTGGCCAGTGCGCTGATGATCTTGGCGATCAGGTCGTCGATGACGTGGTCGATGATGTCGCGCTTGTTCTCGAAGTACCGGTAGAAGGTCCCGTGGCCGATTCCGAGAGTTGTTGCGATGTCGGCAATTCCGGTTGCGTGATAGCCGCGCTCGGCGAAGCACTCGAACGATGCGTCGATGATCTCGCGGCGTAATTCCGCCTTTTTTCGTTCCGCTCTGGTCATGGCCTTCGTCACGTCAGGAATGATACCGTTCTCCATAACGGAATGGCATGTCATTTTCTGATGTGCAGTTCATGAGTGCGTAGTTCATGAGAGGGATTCTCCGATGGCAGTGCAGTACGACGCAGTAGTGGTGGGGGCGGGCTTCGGCGGAATGGGTGCGGCCATTCAACTCAAGCGGCTGGGCCTGAACAAGCTGGCGATCCTCGAGCGCGAGGACGATTTGGGTGGAACGTGGCACGTCAACCGCTATCCCGGGTTGGCTGTCGACATCGCGTCGGTCACGTACTCGTATTCGTTCGAGCCCAATCCGAACTGGTCCAGGCTCTTTGCGCCGGGCGCCGAACTCAAGAAGTACGCCGATCACGTCGCAGACAAATACGACCTGCGCAAGCACATGACGTTCGGTGCCGTGGTCGACGGAGCCCGCTGGGACGAGGATTCCTCGCACTGGGTCGTATCCGTCGAGGGGGCGCCGGACATCACTACCAAGTACCTCCTGACTGCGACGGGTTTCCTGTCGCAACCGCATCGGCCGGACATCTCCGGTATCGACGACTTCGCCGGCAAGATCATTCACACCACTGCCTGGGACGATTCCTACGATCTGTCCGGCACCAAGACCGCAATCATCGGAACCGGTGCTACCGCTGTGCAGTTGATTCCCGAGGTGGCACGTCAGGCCGCAGAGTTGACCGTCTACCAGCGCACGCCGATCTGGGTGGTACCCAAGATCGACGTCCCCATCCCGAATGCAGTGCAGAAGCTGTTCTCGCGCATTCCGCTCACGCAGCGAATCGCCCGCGCCGTCAGTTCGTCGATTCTCGAAATGATCATGGTCAGCGCAGTCCTGCATTACAAGCAGGTCAAACTGTTGAACAAGGGTGCGTCGGCCGCATCGCGCGCATTCCTGCGGTCCCAGGTCCGAGATGCGACCCTGCGCAAGCAACTCACACCGGACTACGACTTCGGGTGCAAGCGGCCCACGTTCTCCAACAGCTACTTCCGTACGTTCACCAAAGACAACGTGCATCTCGAAACGACGTCGATCGACCACATTGCTGCCGACGGAATCGTCACGGCCGACGGCCGCAAGACCGAGATCGACACCTTGCTGCTGGCAACAGGCTTCAACCTCTGGGACGTGAACTTTCCGGCCATCGAGGTTATCGGGCGCGAGGGCAGAAACCTCGGTAAGTGGTGGCGTGACAACCGTTTCCAGGCTTACGAAGGCGTCGCGGTTCCTTACTTCCCCAATTTCCTCACGCTCGCCAGTCCGTACTCGTACAGCGGTTTGTCCTACTTCACGACGATCGAATCCCAGATGCAGCACATGGATCGACTGTTCGGCGAGGTGAAACGGCGCGGCGCGGAAACATTCGAGGTCACCGAAACTGCCAACGCCGAGTTCCTCGACCGGATGACCGAGAACTTGGCGGACTCCGTCTTCTACGGCGGCAGTTGCCAGACCGCGCGAAGCTATTACTTCAATCAGCACGGTGAGGCTGCGATCCTGCGGCCCACATCGACACGCAACGCTTTCATCGAAGCGAAACGCTTTCCGCTCGACGACTATTCGATCGTCTAGGCGGACACGTGCCGACGTTCGGCTATCTGGCTGATCTGACGCCGGCGGGAACCGATATCACGGGATAGCGGTTCTGCCGGTTCAGCCGGGAAGAGACCGAACTGTGAATCAGTTGGCTCACCGCGGAGGCAGCGCCTTTTCGCGGTGAGCCGATCACGATCGTGAAGGCGTCGTACTTGTCCGCTGTCGCGAGGATGACACCGGCTGGATCTCCGTAGGTGCAGTCGTACGTCCAGGTGTCGGTGTGTGAGGCGAGTGTCGAGGTTGTCTGCTCGCGTTGCGCCACCATCTCGTCGTGCAGGCGTGTTTCGAATTGTGGTGAGTCGGTTTCGACAGGCAGGTCCTCGGACGTGATGCAGTGAACGACGTGGAGGGCTGAATCCTCCTTGGCGGCAAGCGTCAGTGCGTAGCTGAGTACATTCTTGCTGGTAGTACCTGGGCCGATGCCGAGAACGATGTGGCGGGTTCGGACGCGATCGGTATTCGGGTTCGCGAGATGGCAGGTGTACTCCGGGTGCGGACCGTCATGATGCTGATGGTTCATGTCGGATCTTCTTCCACGGTGACGGCGAAGGAACTTCCATTCTAGGGCGGCCGTGCAGGGGAATTCCACGGAAGTCACAGGTGGAAGGTATAAACGTCATATGAGCCTTGATCCCGCAATCGCGGCGAAGCTGAAGCGAAACGACGCCGGACTGTTCAGCGCGGTTGCGCAGGAGAAGTCGACCGGTGATGTGCTGATGGTCGCGTGGATGGACGACGAAGCGCTCGCGCGAACACTGGAAACCCGTAAGGGGACGTACTATTCGCGCTCGCGGCAGCAGTACTGGGTCAAGGGAGAGACCTCCGGGCACACCCAGTACGTACACGAGGTGCGCCTTGATTGTGACGGCGATTCCGTCTTGCTGATCGTCGATCAGGAGGGCGCCGCATGCCACACCGGCACTCACACGTGTTTCGACACCGACGTCCTGCTCGCCGCTCAGTAGTGACGCGAGATGGCCACTGACAAGACTCCACAACCGCTCGACTACTCGTTCACCTCACCCATCGAGAAAGACGGGGCGTTCGCAACGTTCTTGACCGTGCCCGGCTCGGCGGAACTTCTGGGAACCAGACGCGCTGTCAAAGTGGTCGGGACCCTCGATGGTGAGCATCCCTTCGAGGCGACGCTGATGCCCTCCGGCGACGGACCTCACTGGCTTCCGCTGCGCGTGGCACTCTGCAAGGCGATCGGGAAGAGCGCCGCTGGAGAAGAAGTATCAGTACATCTACAGCAGCGACTGAGCTGAAGTTTCGCTCGAACCGAGGAGCCTCATGGTCGACAAAGCAGTTGATTCGTTGCAGTTGGTGGCGCGAGAACTGAGTCCGTTCGGCGGTGACGAAGGGAAAACACGCACCCTCCGCATGTCGCGGACGCTCGCGGCACCCATCGGCACGGTGTGGGCGGCGGTGACCGAGTTCGACCGCATCCCGCTGTGGTTCATGCCGGTGTCGGGGGAGGCTCGGATCGGCGGGCGCTACCAACTCGACGGCAACGCCGGCGGCGAAATTCTGGTGTGTGATGCTCTGCGAACCCTCCGCATCACCTGGGAATACGGCGGTGACGTGAGCTATGTGACGGTGAACCTCACCGAAAAAGACGGCAGTGCAACACTGTTCGATTTCGAACACGCCGCGGACGTCGAGCCGGATCGGTGGGCCGAGTACGGTCCTGGCGCCGTCGGCGTCGGCTGGGACATGGCATTGCTCGGGTTGGCTCGACACGTGGAACTCGGGATTGCGACGCCGCTCGAGACACCCGAATGGTCGGCGAGTGACGAGGCCAAGGCATTCATCGCGGGAAGCAGCGAATCATGGGCCGCTGCCGCAATCGCATCGGGCGACGACCCGGATGCCGCCCGCGCCGCCGCTGCCCGCACGACGGCTGCATACACCGGGTAGATCGCCGCTACGGGGACTAACATCGGAATAGTCTGGTTGTTGCGGGACTTCCGCGCCACGAGCGGAGACGACGATGGTGTATCGGCTCATCGAAGTAGTGACGGTGTTCGTCCACTTCGGGTTTGTTCTCTATGTGGTGCTGGGTGGATTCGTGGCGTGGAAGTGGCGTCGTACCATTGCATTCCATCTTGTTGCGGTTGTCTGGGGAGCCGGCTCGATAGCGGTCGGATATGACTGCCCGCTGACCAATCTCGAGAATTGGGCCCGCCGGATGGCCGGAATCGCGGAATTGCCGTCCACCGGATTCATCTCGCACTACATCACCGGTGTGTTCTATCCAGTGAGTATCGAAGGCCTTGTGCAAGCGCTCGCGGCGACGGTGGTTGTCGGATCCTGGGTGGGATACGTGCTGCTCGGACGGCATGCGAAGGCTGAGGTCAAAGCGTCGTCAGTGTCGTGATTCCGTGTCGAACGACCCCTGCCGTTTCGTGATGGAAACGGCAGGGCGGCGCATCGCAGGATTTACACGCGAGTCAGTGCCACAACCGGGATGGTGCGGATTCCGGCTGTCTTTTCCGCGTATTCGGCAAATCCGGGATATCGGCCGGCCTGTTCGTCGTAGATTCGGTCGCGCTTCTCGCCGGTTACTTCGCTGACGGAGACCGGGTACGTTTCGGTGCCGACCTCGACCTCGGCCTGGTCAGCGGCAACAAGGTTGTAGTACCAGTCGGGGTTGGTCGGGGCGCCGGCCTTCGACGCGAAGACGTAAACGGTGTTCGGATCCTGCTCGTCTGCCAGATACATCATCGGGCTCACGAACTCGCGTCCCGACTTGCGTCCCGTGTGATGGACCAACACCATTGGCGCACCTTCGAAAGGTCCGCCAACTTTGCCTTCGTTCGCGCGGAATTCCGCAATGATGCCGGCGTTCCAGTCGTCAGGACTCATCTCTGTTGTCTCCCTGTCTGCGAGTGGAGAAGTGCTTTGCCGCCAAGCTTTGCACAACTGGTGAATTGAGGAGAGGTCATCTTCGAGCCTCTGATGATCTACTATCTACGTATGAACGCAGATAGTGGTGTTTGTCGCCGAAAACTTCCCGATGATCAAGTCGACCTCGTTGTGGAGGTGTTCCGCATGCTGGCCGACGCAACCCGTGTGCAGGTGTTGTGGGCATTGATCGACCGAGAGTGCTCGGTGAACGAACTGGCAGAGCGCGTCGGCAAGCCGGCGCCTTCGGTGTCGCAGCACCTGGCAAAGCTGCGCATGGCGAGGTTGGTACGAACACGCCGCGACGGTACGACGGTCTTCTATCGTCTCGAGAACGACCATGTGCGCCAACTGGTTACGGATGCGGTGTTCAATGCCGAGCATGCCGGACCTGGGTTGCCGGGCCATCATCGTAGTGAGGGTGAGCTTCGGGAGATGCACCCGGAGCGCTCCGCGAAGGCCGAGCGGACCGATCGAGAAGAAGGTGCGTCATGACGCACGAGCCCAGAACATCCCACGGTCACGGTCACGGTCATGGTCATGGTCACGGTTACGGGCCGAAGGGATTTCGATCGGCAGTCAGGGAAGTGTTCTCTCCGCACAGTCATGACGCCGCGGACAGCGTCGACGATGCACTGGAATCGAGTGAGATCGGCATCCGGGCGGTCAAGATCAGTCTTGTCGCTCTCGGTGTCACCGCGGTGGCTCAGGTTGCAATCGTGGCAATTTCGGGTTCGGTGGCCCTGCTGGCGGACACCATTCACAACTTCTCCGATGCGCTCACGGCAGTTCCACTCTGGATTGCGTTTGCACTCGGTCGGCGAGCTGCGACCAGGCGCTATACCTACGGTTTCGGGCGTGCAGAGGACCTGGCCGGATTGTTCGTGCTTGCGATGATCGCGCTGTCGGCGGTGATTGCCGGTGTGGAGGCGGTACGGCGATTGATCAATCCGGTAGAGATCGAGCATCTCGGTTGGGTAGCGGCGGCAGGGTTGATCGGTTTCATCGGCAATGAACTCGTGGCGTTGTATCGAATCCGAGTCGGAAGGCAGATCGGCTCAGCTGCATTGGTCGCTGATGGACTGCACGCCCGGACAGATGGATTCACCTCGCTCGCAGTCCTTCTGGGAGCTGGGGGAGTCGCTCTGGGGTTCCCGTTGGCAGATCCGATCATCGGTCTTGTCATCACAGTGGCGATCGTGGCCGTGCTGCGGACCGCGGCACGAGACATCTTCCGGCGACTGATGGACGGTGTCGAACCGGAGTTGTTGGACGATGCCGAACATGCGCTACAGCGCGAGCCCGGGGTTCTCGGCGTACGTGATTTGAAGATGCGGTGGATCGGACACCGATTGCATGCCGATGCAGAACTCGACATCGATCCCCGGGCAACCCTTGCAGAAGCCCATGCAATCGCGCATAGCGCCGAGCATTCGCTCACTCACGCGGTGCCCAAGCTCACGACTGCCCTTGTTCACGCCTATCCGGGGCATGATTCGCCGAATCTCGAGGCGGCGCGCGGATCGCAGGCCTGAACAGCAAAAACAAACCTCGCGGAATCCTTTGCGGAATTTCTCGGGAACCTCGCGCTGCCATTTGACGGACTGAGTAGGTTATGCAACCCTATCTTTGATCAATCGGCGGACTGTGTCGAGTGGCAGCCGGTTCGGTCATTTCGCGCCGCAAGACCACAGCAATCGACGCAGGCCGTCGGTACTTTTTTCGGCAGATGAGAGAACGACGCTGTGCATGCTGATCGACGTTTCGAGCCCTTTCCGCTGACCAGCGCGCAACGCGGAATCTGGTTTGCCCAGCTACTGAGCAGTGATGTGCCGATCACGATCGCGCAGTACGTCGTCGTCGACGGGTCCCTCGACGCGACGGTGCTCGAAAAGGCCTGCGTCACAGCAGCGCACGAGTTCGGCTCCGGAATGCTGAAACTGCTCGAGGTGGACGGTGAACCTTTTCAGCAGATCGATCCCGAGCTCAGCCAGAGCGTCGAGGTCGTCGATCTGCGCGGTGAGCTCGAGCCGGAAACTGCTGCACACGAGTGGATGCGGAACGAGTACACCCGCCCCTTTGATCTTCTGACCGACCGATTGGTGAAGTCTGCCGTCCTGCGCGTGGGCGTAAACCGCCACTTCTGGTACTGCCGAATCCACCACCTGGTCCTCGACGGCTACGGTGCCATGAACTTCATGACGCGCATCGCCGAGTTGTACTCAGCCGATGTCGCCGGCCTCGAGGTCCGAGAATCCTCGGCGCATGATCTGGGTGCCGTGTACGCGACCGAGGCCGAGTATCAGCGCTCGCCGCGATTCGTCAGGGATCGAGATTACTGGGCAGCCAAGACGGCAGAGCTTCCGGAAGTGGGGAGCCTGGCCGGCAGGCGAATGGACGCCACGGCGGGTGCGGTCGTGGTCGGCCGACCACTTGACGGCGCGAGTGCGGTGGTGAGCGCGGACGGATTCTCTTCCGCGGCAGCGGTGGCTGCCTTCGCGCTCTACTTCGCCCGGGTGACCGGCACCGAAGACGTCGTCCTGAGTTTGCCGGTGACCGCGCGAACGAACAAGGTTCTTCGTGGTTCGGGTGGAATGATCTCCAATGTCGTTCCGCTGCGAGTCTCGGTGACTGCGACGACCACGGTTGCCGAACTGAGCGCGGCAGTCCAGCTGGAACTGACCGGTGCGCTCAGGCATCAGCGATATCGCACCGAAGACATGAGACGTGATCGAGGCGTCGGCGCCGAGCGTGGATTCTTCGGTCCCGCGATCAACATCATGAACTTTCACCCCGAAGTGGTTCTTGGGTCGGTGACCGGTCGATTCCACGTGCTGTCGACGGGTCCGGTGGAAGACCTGTCGGTCAACATCTATCCGAGTGCTTCGGGCGAGGCACCGCGAATCGATTTCGAAGCCAATCCCCATCTGTACGACGCCGATGACCTGGGCGTGCATGTTCGCCGATACGTCGACCTGCTGACTCGGTACAACCAAACGCTGCCAGGCACTCGCGTTCTCGATCTCGAGATCCTGAGCGAAGCAGAGCGGATGTCGCTCGTCCCGGCACGCGGATCGGCAGCGTTGAAGCCGATGACACTGCCCTCGATTCTCGCCCGCGGTGTCACGGCGTCGCCGGAGGGGATCGCACTGCGCTGCGGTACTGAGCAACTCACCTACCGCGAACTCGATCGACGTTCCAATGTCCTTGCTCGAATACTCGTCCGACGCGGAGTCGGCCCCAGTGCCGGCGTGGCGATCGCGCTACCCCGATCGATCGATGCCGTCATAGCGTGGTGGTCCGTTGCCAAGACCGGCGCCGCTTGTGTTCCGGTTGATCCGACGTACCCGATCGAACGAATCGCTCACATGGTGAGCGACAGTAATGCCGTTGTGGGACTCACTGATTCGACTGTCCGTCAGGCGCTGACCGGTGATCTGGACTGGATCTCGATCGACGGTTTCAGCTATGTCGGTGACGAGTCCGTTGTCGACGATGCCGCCCGCACGGCGCCTCTGCGAAGTGATCACACCGCGTATCTGATCTACACGTCCGGTTCCACCGGTACGCCGAAAGGTGTTGCCGTCACGCACAATGCGTTGGTCGATTTCACTGCCTGGGGTCGTCCCGAACTCGGGGTCGGCGTGCATTCGCGCGTTCTGCGATTCTCCTCGGCGAGTTTCGACGCGTCCGTCTTCGAGATGGTCCAGGCGTTCAGTGCCGGGGCGACGATGGTCATCGCTCCGGCCTATGTCTACGGCGGCGACGAACTGACCGAACTGCTGCGCAGCGAGCGCGTCACCCACATCATCAGTGCACCGGCAATTTTGAGCACCGTGGACGCCACAGGTCTGCCGGATCTCGAAGCGGTGGTTGTCGGTGGCGACGTGTGCCCGCCGGATCTGGTTCGGCGCTTCGGCCCGATCTGCCGGTTCTACAACAGCTACGGCCCTACCGAGTCGACCATCGTCATCACCACGACGCCTCCGCTGTCGTCTGATGATGCAATCACGATCGGTTCACCCATTCAGGGCGCACATCTGATGGTTCTGGACCGCTGGTTGCGACCCGTGCCCGTTGGGGTGGCCGGTGAACTGTATCTCGGTGGCCCCGGATTGGCTCAGGGCTACCACGCACGTTCGGCTCTGACCGCTGCGAGTTTTGTCGCCGATCCGCTCGGTGGTGGAACTCGGTTGTACCGTACCGGTGACGTAGTGCGCTGGAGCAGGGAGCTCACCCTCGAGTATGTCGGCCGCTCTGATTTTCAGGTGCAGGTCAACGGACTTCGGATCGAACTCGGTGAGATCGACGCAGTACTTGCACAACATGAATCCGTCGATTTCGTCGTGACGCTGGCCCGCGTCACCGTGTACTCGTACGTGAAGATCAAGCCGGGTTACAGCCTCGACGAAGAGGCTCTGACCGCGCACGCCTCTCGATTCCTGCCCGCTCACATGGTTCCCTCCCAGCTGGTACCGCTTGCCGAAGTACCACTGACCCCGGCTGGAAAGGTCGATCGCCGAGCACTACCGGAGCCTGACCTTCGTTCGGAGGCTCAGCACTACCGGGCGCCGAGCGGCCCGGTTGAGCGCATCATCGCCGATGCCGCTGCGTCTGTCCTCGGCGTCGAGCGAGTCGGTGTCGACGATTCGTTCTTCGCGCTGGGCGGAGACAGCATCGTCGCGATCTCACTCGTCTCACGCGCAAAAGCTGCCGGAGTCGTCTTCACGCCGCGCGATGTGTTCGAACGCAAGACGGTGGCTCGATTGGCCGAAATTGCGCTCCCGGCAGATGAATCCGTTGTACTCGAGGAACTGCCGGGTGGGGGAGTGGGGTTTGTCCCCCTTACCCCGATCGCAACCAAGATATTGAGCATGGCGGGCAGCATCGATGCCTTCTATCAGGCAGTGTCGGTCAGTATTCCTGCCGGACTTGATCTCTCGCGCCTCGCCGCGACTCTTCAAGTGGTTGTCGATCGACATGACGCTCTTCGCGCGCGCTTGCTGCCCGACAACTCCGGATTCGACATCGCCCCCAGTTGTGTCGTCGACACGTGGGTTCGGCGAACGGTCACCGAAGCGCAACCCGGTACCTCGGAGTTCGAGGAAGCCCTCACCTCGGCGGCCTCAGACGCCGCCTCGCGGCTCGATCCGTTCCGCGGCGTCACTGCGCAGATCGTCTGGCTCGATTCGGCGCACGATTCGGGCCGATTGGTCATCGTCATCCACCATCTTGTCGTCGACGGTGTCTCCTGGCGGATTCTGCTTCCCGACTTCGCCGCTGTGTGGCTACAGATCATTCACGGTGCCACTCCGGAATTGATGCCGGTTGGGACTTCGCTGCGCCGCTGGTCGCACGGACTCACCGACGTGACACCGTCGGCGGAGCTCGAATATTGGCGCGAGATCGTCGCCACCGATGTGTCACCCATCGGTTCACGAACTCTCGATTCGGACCGGGACCGGGGATCGTCCCTCCGCCGCGTGCGGGTCGACATCGACCATGACACGACGGATCACCTGTTGCGCTCGGTACCGTCGCACTATCGGGCCGGTGTCAACGACGGATTACTCAGCGCACTGGCCCTGGCATTTCGCACGTGGAGCGGATCGCAGCGAGTGCTCGTTTCGCTCGAAGGCCACGGACGAGACGAAGACGTGCTGCCCGGCTCGGACCTGTCCCGGACCGTCGGCTGGTTCACGGCGGCGTACCCGGTCCGCATGGATCTCACCGGACTCGGAGAAGATGCAGTTGCGGTCGTGAAATCCGTCAAGGAACAGCTGCGAGCCACACCGGGATCCGGGATCGGTTACGGGCTGCTCCGACGCGCAGGGTTGCTGACCGGTCCGGAGCCGCAGATCGGTTTCAACTATCTGGGCAAGATGTCCACCGCCGAGTTCAGTGACGAACTGAGGGCAGCCGGCTGGATTCCCGATGCCGGAATCGATCTCAACAACGGCAGTGGAAGCGATCTCGCGGTCAGCCACGCCATCGACATCAATGCCGCCGTCATGGACGGACCACAAGGAGAGTTCCTCTCGGCGACATTTGCCTTCCCCGAAGGCATCTTCGAACCCGGTGCAGTCGAGGAGCTTGCGCGGGCGTGGCGCGTCGAACTGGAGAAGATTGTCGCCTCCGTCGGAGATCATGCCGGTCTCACACCGTCCGACGTTCCCCTGGTCTCAGCGTCACAGGACGAAATAGAACTGTGGGAGAAGCAGTTCGGCTACCTGGAGGACATCTGGTCGCTGTCACCGCTGCAAGCGGGATTCCAGTTTCACGCCAGCCTCACCGCCGATACCGTCGATGTCTACACCGGGCAAATCGTTCTTTCCCTGGGCGGGATCGTCGACAGCGAACGACTTCACCGGTCGCTCGCGAGATTGTTCGAGCGACACGCCGCACTTCGGACCGCCTTCGTGTACGACTCGAACGGCGTTGCAGCACAGCTCGTTCTCGATTCCGTGACGACTCCATGGCGGGAGGTGCTCGGCAGTGATCCGCACGCGGTCGCGGGACTCGAGCGCACAACGCCGTTCGATCTGAGCGCGCCCCCGCTGCTTCGTGCAGTTCTGGTTCGCGCGAGTGTGGACTCCGCGCACCTGATCGTCACCAATCACCACATTCTCTTCGACGGTTGGTCCATGCCGTTGTTGGTGCGCGACCTGCTTTCGCTCTACGCCGCCGACACATCGCTGTCGGTTCCCGCTCGCTCGTACCGCACCTATCTGGACTGGCTTGCCGAACAGGACAACGGCGAGGCACTGGAACGGTGGATCGGCGCGCTGTCGGGGGCAAACGAACCGACGGTGATTGCACCACAGCGCGCAGAGTCCTCCGTGCACGCAGTTCCCGTGGACGTCGACGTTCCGTTGGCAGCCTCGTCGACCGAGGCGATCGTCGCGTTGGCAAGGCGCACCGGGGTCACGGTCAACACCGTCGTCCAGACTGCATGGGGCCTGCTGCTGGGCGGAATGCTCGGGCGCGACGACGTCGTGTTCGGCGCCACCGTGTCCGGTCGACCCGCGTCGCTGACCGGGGTCGAGGACATTCTCGGGTTGTTCATCAACACTGTTCCGGTTCGAGTTCGAGCGAACCTGGATGATTCGGTATCCGAACTGCTCGAACAAGTTCAGTCCGAGCAGGTTCGGTTGCTCGACAGCCATCACGTCGGCCTTGCCGAGGTGCAGTCGGCGGTGGGTGCCGGCGCTATGTTCGACACGTTGACGGTGTTCGAGTCGTACCCAGTGGACCGTTCGGCGCTCGAATCCGCGACTGATATCGCAGGTATGCGTGTCACGGGCATCGAGGTCGCAGACGCGACTCACTACCCGCTCGCGCTGGTCACCGTCCTCGAACCGAGCCTTCGTCTCACCATCGAGTACGCACCCGATGCGATGGACCGCGACTCCACTAAGCGTCTGGGCCGGCGCCTCGCATTGATTCTCGCTGCGATGACCGACGAGAGTATCCGCATCCGCGACATCGACTATCTCGACGATGCCGAGCGTCGGCTCGTACTCGACGAGTGGAACGACACGTCCCACACCCTGGTTGACGCTACGCTGCTCGATCTACTCTTCGCCGACGCGGGCGTCGTCGAGATGTCTGATGGTGCACTGACGTTCGGAGACACGACAGTCATCCACCGCGAATTCCGTTCGCAGGTCAACGCCCTCGCTCGTCACCTCGTCGACTGTGGGGTCGGACCCGAGTCTCTGGTCGCGATCGCCCTGCAACGGAGTGCACACTACGTGGTCGCGGTCCACGCCGTCATCGCAGCCGGCGGAGCCTATCTTCCGATCGATCCGAAGCATCCCGGCGAGCGGATCCGGCACGTGCTCGACATCGGAGCACCGTCGGTAGTCCTTTCGACGAGAGAGGATGCGGCTTCTCTGCCTGCGGGGATCAAGCCGGTGCTCCTCGACGAGATCGATCTCTCGCGGTACTCCACCGGGCAGATCCAAGACGTCGAGCACCTCGGCAGCGTATCTCCGGATCACATCGCCTACGTGATCTTCACGTCCGGCTCCACCGGGAAGCCCAAGGGCGTTGCAGTATCGCACCGTGCGATAGTCAATCGTCTGCTGTGGATGCAACATCAATACCCGCTCGCGCCGCGCGATGTCGTGCTGCACAAGACACCGGCCACCTTCGACGTCTCGGTGTGGGAGTTGTTCTGGCCGTTCGTCACCGGTTCGAGACTGGTCGTGGCCGAACCCGACGGACACCGCGATGCTCGGTACCTGTCCGAGCTGATCGCTCGCGAAGGTGTCACCACCTTGCACTTCGTCCCGTCGATGCTCGACGTCTTCCTCGTCGACGGAGACCTCGAGCAGCTTCACTCCGTTCGTCAGGTGTTCGCCAGCGGCGAGGCACTTTCGCGTGCGACGGTCGTTCGTTTCCACGAGCGAATCGGTGCACGTCTGCACAATCTTTACGGTCCCACCGAAGCTGCCGTGGACGTGACGTTCCACGAGACGGATTCCGCCGTGGCAGGCCCGGTGCCGATCGGCGCTCCGGTCTGGAACACGCGGACCTACGTGCTGGATCGCCGCCTGGCGCCCAGTCCGATCGGCGTTCCGGGGGAGCTGTATCTCGCGGGAGTGCAGCTCGCTCGTGGCTATGTCGACCGTCCTGATCTGACAGCAGATCGCTTTGTGGCCAACCCTTTCGGTTCCGGGCGCTTGTACCGGACCGGCGACCTGGTCAAGTGGAATCCCATCGGCGAGATCGAGTATCTGGGCCGTACCGACTTTCAGGTGAAGCTTCGCGGACAGCGCTTGGAGCTCGGCGAAATCGACGCTGTCCTGTTGGAACTCTCGGGAGTTCTCTCCGCCGTCACCGTCGTACGTGAGGAACGCCTCGTCGCCTACGTCACGGCTGATTCGGCAACCGACACAGCGCGTCTCGCCGGTCATTCGCAGGCGAAGCTGCCCGCCTACATGGTTCCTTCCGTCTTCGTGTTCCTGGATTCGATGCCACTCGGCCCCAACGGAAAACTCGACAGGCGAGCACTGCCGGAACCGGATGTGGCGGTGGGCGACTACGTTGCTCCGTCCACCGAATCCGAAAAGACGATTGCCGCAATCTTTTCCGAGCTGCTCGGAGTGGACAACATCGGCGTCACCGCCGATTACTTTGCGCTCGGTGGCAACTCGCTCATGGCTACGCGGGTCGTGGCGAGAATCAATTCGACGCTGGGATCCTCGCTGGGTGTTCGAGAACTGTTCGATGCTCCGACGGTCGGTGCGCTGGCTGAATTGGTCGCAGACGGCGACCGACCCGGATTGCCCGGTCTCGGCCCGCGCCCGCGACCGGAACGGATTCCGCTCTCCCCGGCTCAGCAGAGAATGTGGTTCCTCAACCGATTCGATCCGGATTCCGGTGCTTACAACATCGCGGCAGCGCTCTCGTTGTCCGGCGACGTGAACATCGATGTTCTGCGCCAGGCGATCAGTGACGTCGTCGACCGGCACGAGGTGCTGCGCACTCTCTACCCGGATTCTTCGAGCGGGCCGTACCAGCACATTCTCGAGCATGTGCCGGTGGTGCTCGAACCGGTTGATGTCAGCGACCCTGTTGCGACGATCGGGGAATTGGTCGGCGCCGGGTTCGACGTCACCGCTGAAGTCCCCCTGCGGGTCGCGCTCCTGCGGACTGCTGCGTCGGAGCACATTCTTGTTCTTGTCGTCCACCACATCGGTGGCGACGGATGGTCGATGCAGCCACTGGCCGCGGACGTGATGGCGGCGTACGCATCAAGGCTCGCGGGCATTGCACCACAATGGTCGCCGTTGAGCGTCCACTACGCGGACTACACGCTCTGGAAGATCGATTCTCTCGGCGCCGAGGACGATCCGGAATCGGAGGCGTCGCGCCAGATCGACTACTGGCGCGGTGCATTGGCGAACATGTCGACCCGCCTCGATTTCCCGACGGATCGGCCGCACCCCACGGTCGCGTCCTATCGAGGTGCGACGGTGTCGTCGGTCATTTCCGCGCAGACGTACAGTTCTGTCGAATCTCTGGCTCGTCGCGCGCGGTCAACACCGTTCATGGTGTTGCACACTGCCCTGTCGGTGTTGCTGTCTCGGATGGCGGGGGAGACCGACATCGCGATCGGCACCCCGGTCAGTGGACGTGGGGATCAGGCCATCGACAACCTCGTCGGCATGTTCGTCGGGACCGTGGTTCTTCGGACACAGGTGGATCCGGCTGCAACTTTCCGTGTTTTGCTCGAGGCGACCCGCAACGCAGACCTCTCGGCATTTGCCCACGCCGACATTCCCTTCGAGCGTCTGGTGGAGGTACTCGACCCATCTCGCTCGACGGCGCACCACCCATTCTTCCAGGTGGTACTCGCGACCGGCGATCTTCCGACTCCATCCGTGCAGCTTCCGGGCCTTGTCGTCTCGCAGGTTGAGCTGGACATGCCGATCTCGAAATTCGATCTTCAACTGGATGTTTCGTCGCCAGGCCCGGACGGATCGGCGACCGCGACGTGGACCTATGCCGTCGACATCTTCGAAGAGCGGACTGTGCGCGAGCTCGCGGCTCGGTTTGCCGCCATTCTCGACACGGTTGTTGTCGAACCTGAATCAGTGGTCGGCGACCTCGATCTGCGGACGATGCCAGAGATCGGACGTCAGGGAGCTGCCTCTACGGTCGCGCTGACGGAACTGACGCTGCCCGAGATTCTTGCCGCCGGGGTTACCAAGTCGAACGGCGGTTCGGCCATGCTGTACGGCGACTTCGAACTCTCGTACGACGACGTCGACCGGCGAACCAATCGGTGGGCGCGGGCACTCCTCGCGCAAGGAATCGGCCCCGAATCTGTAGTGGCGATCGCCATTCCGCGATCAGCGACGTCCGTTCTCGCGACCTGGGCCGTCGCCAAGACCGGAGCCGCTTTTGTACCCGTCGACCCGAGCTATCCGGCCGAGCGGATCGATCACATGCTCACCGATTCGGGCGCGGCCCTGACGCTGACGGAAGAAACGGCTGAGTCGTTGGATCGCGCCGACGTCAGCGACGCTGGAATTCTCGATTCCGATCGCACGTCACCGATTCGGATGGATCACACTGCGTACGTCATCTACACGTCGGGATCGACCGGCACCCCCAAAGGCGTCGCCGTCTCGCATGCGGGGCTGGCGGCGTTGGTCGACGAACAGATTCAGCGATACCAACTCGACAACCACAGTCGCACGATGCATTTCGCTTCGCCCAGCTTCGACGCTTCGGTCCTCGAATTGGCCATGGCTGTCGGTGCTGGTGCCGCAATGCTTGTTGTCCCCACTGGCATCTACGGTGGCAGTGAGCTTGCAGATCTCATGCGGGCATCGAAGATCACCCACGCGTTTGTGACCCCGGCAGCTCTGGCCACGGTCGAGCCGTCAGATGTTCCCGATCTCGGTGTCGTGATCGTCGGCGGCGAAGCCTGCGACGCCGCGTTGGTCGCGCTGTGGGCGCCGACGCGAAAGATGTTCAACGCGTACGGTCCCACCGAGTCCACCGTCATGGCAACCCTCGCTGGGCCCATGTCGGCGACTGATCGGATCACCATCGGTACTCCCGTTCTCGGTACCGTCGCACATGTTCTCGACTCTCGCCTTCGTCCCGTTCCGGACGGTGTGACAGGTGAGCTGTATCTGAGCGGTCGTGGACTTGCCCGCGGCTACCACCATCGCGGCGACCTGACGGCTGCTCGGTTCGTTGCCGATCCCGCACGTTCGGGGCTGCGAATGTATCGCACCGGCGACCTGGTGCGACGACGTGGAACGGAACTCGAGTATCTCGGCCGCAGCGATTCACAGGTCAAGATTCGTGGATTCCGCATCGAACTCGGAGAGATCGACGCGGTGCTCGCCGCCCACGCGGGAGTGCGAACTGCGGTGACGACTGCAGACGACACCGTCGGGCTGAACTCGTACGTGGTCGGTGAGCATCTGGATCCGGAGGAGGTACGCACCTTCGTCTCCGGCCGACTTCCTGCACACATGGTTCCCGCCGCAGTGATCGTTCTCGAGGAAATCCCGCTGACGCCGGCCGGCAAAGTCGACTACCGCGCACTGCCGGCGCCGACGGCGCGCCGGAACGCGTTCGTCGCACCGATCACGAAGACGGAGAAGGTGATCAGCCGGATCTTCGGTGACGTTCTGGCCGTCGACCAGGTGAGCGTGGTGGACGACTTCTTCGACATCGGTGGAAACTCTCTCAGTGCTACCCGAGTGATGGGACGGATCGGCACCGAACTTTCAGTTTCCCTCCCGGTTCGGGTCCTCTTCGACGCCAGGACGGTCGCTGCCCTTGCCGCGGCAGTCGACGGTGCGCAGAGTGGTACCCGGCCCGCTCTGACGGCCGGGCCTCGACCAGAGCGTATCCCGCTCTCGCCGGCGCAATCGCGTATGTGGATTCTCAATCGATACGATCCAGAGTCACCTGCGTACAACATCCCGCTCGTCCTTCGTCTGCGAGGGCGGCTCGATTCCCGTGCTCTCCGAGAAGCATTGTCGGACATCGTTCTTCGTCACGAGTCCCTGCGAACCATCTTTCCCGAAGATACCGCTGGGCCTTACCAGTCCATTCTCGGAGCCGTAGACGTACCCTTCCATCACACGGTGGTTTCTCCCGAACAGGTTGCCGAGCGGATTGTCGACGCTGTGCGTGAGGGCTTCGACGTCACCCGAGCAATTCCGTTGCGGGTAAACCTGTTCGAACTCTCGGCTGACGAGCACATCCTGGTCGCCGTGGTTCACCACATCGCCGCGGACGGTGCCTCAGTGGCGCCGCTCGCCCGGGATCTTGTTCTCGCCTACTCGGCACGGCGTTCGGGAACCGAGCCGTCACTGGCCCCGTTGGTTGTTCAGTATCCCGACTACAGCCTCTGGCAGCACCAGGTCCTCGGTTCGGAAAGTGACCGGACCAGTGTTGCTTCCGCGCAGGCCGAGTACTGGCGTGACCAGTTGGCCGGAGCGCCGGAGCTTCTCGAACTGCCCACAGATTTCCCGCGCCCAGCGCTTGCGTCGCTGCGCGGAGCGAGCACCGAATTGGTGTTGACGCCCGAGATGGTCAGTGCGCTCCAGCAGGTGGGCCGCACACACGGCGCCACAACCTTCATGGTGCTCCATGCCGCCCTCGCGGTGCTTCTGTCCAACCTCGGTGCGACCGATGACGTGGTGATCGGGACACCGATTTCCGGACGCGGCGAACCGGCGCTCGACGACGTGGTCGGAATGTTCGTTGGCACGGTGGCCCTGCGTAGCCGTCTTACGCCGGCGTTGTCGTTCCTGGATCTGTTGGCGCAGGTGCGAGCCACCGACCTCGCTGCATTCGAAAATGCGGACCTACCTTTCGAGCGGCTGATCGACATACTGCAGCCCGCTCGATCCCAGGCCCACGCGCCGATCTTTCAGGTGGCGCTTTCTCAGGAGCAGGAGGGAACCGCTGCGTTCGCACTGCCCGGTCTCGAGATCGAAGCTGTGGACACCGCAGTCGTTCCGGCAAAGTTCGACATCCAGATCACGATGGTCGAGCACGCTGATTCGATGAATCTCACCTGGACGTACGCCACAGATCTCTTCACCGGCGCGTCCGTGGACGGATTTGCACAGCGGTTCCGACGGATTCTCGCGCAGATTGTCGCGGCCCCCGAGACGGCAATCGCGGATATCGACCTACTGGACGAGGACGAATACACCAGGCTCACCTCCGTATCCGGTCCGGCAGCCACGCCGATCCTCACTCTCGCGGATCTGTTGACCACACACTCGGAATCCGCAGATGTGGCAATCGTCTCCGAGTCGTGCGGTGAGACGACGTACAGCGAACTGGATTCGCGGTCCTCCCAGCTGGCGCGGATCCTCATCGAGCGCGGCGCCGGCCCCGAAATGGCCGTAGCTGTCTCTCTTGCGCGGTCGGCTGAGTCCATTCTCGCGCTGTGGGCCGTTGCCAAGAGCGGCGCAACGTACGTTCCGGTGGATCCGACGTACCCCGACGAGCGCATTGCTCACATGCTTCGAGACTCAGCCGCGCTGGTCATCGTCACCGACTCGGAGACAGCACCAACACTTCCGAGTGGTATCGACACGATCGAGATCGACGATCTCCATCTTGATCGCTACTCCGCGGCGCAGGTCACCGATGCCGATCGGATCCGCACGTTACATGCGGATCATGTTGCCTACCTGATCTACACGTCAGGCTCGACCGGTCTGCCGAAGGGTGTCGCTGTCACCCACCGCGGACTGTCTGTGTTCTCCGCTCGGACCCGCACCGATCTGGCGGCATCTCGACACTCACGGGTGCTGCGACTCTCGTCGTCGAGCTTCGACGCCTCCATGTTCGAGATGATCCTCGCGTTCACCGCCGGTGCGACGATGGTGATCACACCGCCATCGGTCATCGCCGGCGACGAACTCACCGACGTCATCCGCCGTCACCGCGTCACCCACGTGGTGACAGCGCCGGCGGCTATGACCACCGTCGAGGCAGGCACGCTCTCCGACCTCGAAACCGTCGTGCTCGGTGGCGACGTCTTCCCACCACAGCTGCTGGGTCGCTTTCACAGCAAGACACGACTCTTCAACAGCTACGGGCCGACCGAGAGCACCATCGTCATCACCAAGACCGGGGCGCTTCTCGGTACCACGGCTCCGGTGGGTGACGGTGTGCAACACCGTGACCGTTCACTCTCGCCCGTCACGATTGGTACTCCGCTCGAAGGTGCCCACGTTCTGGTCCTCGATTCCGCCCTCGGACCCGTACCCGTCGGGGTCAGGGGCGAGCTGTATCTGTCGGGTCCCGGCTTGGCACGCGGGTACCACCGACGCGAGGGGCTGACCGCAGAACGCTTCGTTGCGAACCCGTTCGGTGTACCGGGCGCGCGGATGTACCGGACCGGCGACGTGGTCACCTGGACCGACCAGGGCGAACTGGCGTACATCGGACGATCCGACGCCCAGGTTCAGCTTCGCGGACTCCGCATCGAACTGGGGGAGATCGAATCAGCGCTCGCCTCCGTCCGTGGAGTGAGTGCCGCCGCTGCCGCCGTTCATCGTCACGACTCTCTCGGCGATCAACTCGTCGGTTACGTGACCGTCGCGGACGCGGTGTCGGCAGAGTCCATCCTCGACGCCGTCGCCGCGATCCTGCCCCGTGCCACGGTGCCGACCGCTGTCATCCTGCTGGAATCGCTACCCCTGACTCCGGCCGGGAAGCTCGATCGCGCAGCACTTCCCGCTCCGGAGTTCATCGCCTCGGCGACATTCCGGGCGCCGACCACACATGCAGAGATTCGTGTCGCCAGCGCTTTTGCCGACGTTCTCGGAACCGACGCCGTCGGAGCAGAAGACAGTTTCTTCGAGCTGGGTGGAAATTCGCTCAGTGCCACTCGGGCGATTGCCCGCGTCAACACCTCGTTCGGGATCAAACTCGGTGTTCGTTCGCTGTTCGAGGCACCCACAGTCGCAGAACTCGCTCTGCTGGCGGCCTCGGCAGAACGCGATGATCAGCCTCGATTGGAAGCGCGACCGCGACCCGAACGTATTCCGCTCTCGCCGGCGCAGACTCGGATGTGGTTCCTCAATCGATTCGACACCGCGGCAGCCACGGACAACCTACCGCTCGCGCTTCGCCTGAGCGGAACCCTGGACGCGCCGGCGTTGGCGCTCGCGCTTCTCGACGTCGCCGAACGCCACGAGTCCCTGCGCACCTACTATCCCGATACCGCGGACGGACCCCGTCAGGAGATCCTGTCAACGTCTTCGGTGGATCTCGATCTGATACCGGAGGACGTCACCGAAGCCGAAGCGTTGGAACGGCTTTTCGCTCTGGCCGGCACCGGATTCGACGTGACGACTGCCGTACCACTGCGGACGGCTCTGTATCGAATCTCGGAGACCGAGCATGTTCTCGCCGTCGTGATGCATCACATCGCATCCGACGGATCGTCACTCGGACCACTGGCCACCGACGTCATGGGTGCCTACGTCTCGCGTTCTCGGGGTGACGCGCCGCAGTGGGCGCCGCTGCCCGTGCAGTACGCGGATTACGCTCTCTGGCAACACGATCTGCTCGGGACCGAATCCGAACCCTCGGGTGATGCTCAGGCGCAAATTCAGTTCTGGACGTCCACGCTCGCCGGAATTCCGGACCTGCTGAATCTGCCGACGGACCGGCAGCGTCCGCCCCGTCAGAGCTATCGCGGCAAGGAGATTCACTTCACGATCGGCTCGGACACCGCCGATCGACTGCGTGATCTTGCCGTCGGATCAGGCTCGAGCCTGTTCATGGTCGTCCACGCCGCATTCGCCGTACTTCTCGCAAGGCTGGGAGACAGCGCCGACATCACCATCGGTTCGCCCATCGCGGGACGAGGACACGAGTCGCTCGACGCACTCGTGGGGATGTTCGTGAACACCTTGGCGCTTCGAACCCAGGTGAACACGGCTGCGCCGTTCACGGAACTGCTCAGCCACACCCGCGATCAGGATCTCGCCGCCTTCGCACACGCGGACCTGCCGTTCGAGCGGCTCGTCGAGATCATCGATCCGGTCAGATCGACAGCCCGCCATCCGTTGTTCCAGGTGGCACTGTCCTTCCAGAACCTCACGCCGACAATGTTTGCGCTACCCGGACTGCAGATCGCGGCAGTTGGCGCCCCAGTCGAGACGGCGAAGTTCGACCTCCACCTGACCGTCACCCCTGGGGACTCGGGTTCGATGTCGGCGTCGTTCACCTATGCAACAGATCTGTTCGACCAATCCACGGTGGCGACATTCGCCAACCGGCTGCTGCGCGTTCTCGATTCGATCGGTCATGACCCGGACGTCCCGGTGGGCGATATCGCTCTGCTCGGCGACGAAGAGGTCGCGGCCACCGTCGACACGTGGAACAACACCGACGCCGTCGTTCCGGAGACGACCCTCGCGGATCTGTTCGACGCCCAGGTACGCAGAACACCGAGCGCCGAAGCACTGGTTCTCGGTGACCGTCGTCTGACCTATGCCGAGTTCGATGCCGAATGCAACCGCCTGGCGCGGTATCTGATCGGAATCGGTGTCGGTCCGGAAGTGACTGTCGCGCTCAATCTTCGGCGCTCCGTCGAACTGGTCGTTGCCATGTACGCGGTGGTGAAGGCAGGCGGGGCCTACGTTCCGCTCGACCCGGATCAGCCGGGAGAACGCACGGCTCACGTCCTCGAATCCGCAGCGCCCGCAGTTGTTCTGAACACTTCTCATGATTCGCTGGGCGGGCAGTACCACGTCGTGAACATCGATACTCTCGGGCTGGACGGTATCGACGGATCGCCGATTCGGGACTCAGAACGCCTCGCGGGCCTGAGCCCGGACAACATCGCGTATGCGATTTACACCTCCGGATCCACCGGAAAGCCCAAGGGCGTAGCGATCTCCCATCGAGCGATCACCAATCAACTCTTGTGGAAGCAGGATCAGTTCCCTCTCGGTGCCGATGACCGTGTGCTCGTCAAAACCGCAGCCACCTTCGATCTGTCCGTCTGGGAGTACTGGTGGGCGTTGCAAACCGGTGCCTGCCTGATTCTCGCCGAGCCAGGAGCACAGCTGGACGGTGATTACCTCACGTTGCTGATGGAGCGCGAGCAGGTGACGACGCTGCATGCCGTTCCCTCGATGTTGTCACTGCTCAGTGCATCCGAGCGTCGGCTGCCGAGTTCTCTCACCCGGATTCTGTGCATCGGTGAGACCCTGCCCGTACAGACCGCCAAGCATGTGCGAGATCAGAGTTCGGCGCAGGTCTACAACCTGTACGGCCCCACGGAGGCTGCGGTCAGTGTCACGGCACACCGAACGAGCGATGTCGACGTGGCGACCGTTCCGATCGGAACTCCGGCGTGGAACACACGACTGCATGTACTCGACGACCGCCTTCACCCGGTTCCGGTCGGTGTTGCAGGTGAGCTCTATCTCGCGGGAGTTCAGCTGGCCCGCGGGTACATCGGGGATCCGGGGCAGAACGCGACCCGTTTCGTCGCCGATCCGAACGGATCGGGTGAGCGCCTCTATCGAACCGGCGATCTGGTTCGGTGGAATGCCGCGGGCAGTCTCGAATACCTCGAGCGTGCAGACTTCCAGGTCAAGGTCCGAGGCTTCCGCATCGAACTCGGTGAGGTCGAAACAGCGCTTCGTGCCGACCCCTCGATTCAGGATGCGGTAGTCACAGTCACGACATCTGACACCGGCGAACAACACCTGATCGGTTACGTCACTGCGGCTGCGGGCTCGGCCGTCGAGAAGTCGACCATCCTGACCAGACTGCGCGCCGCCCTGCCCGGCTACATGGTGCCGACAGTCCTGATGACACTCGACGCCCTGCCGCTGGGGAGTACGGGCAAGGTAGATCGACATGCGCTCCCGGAGCCTGTTTTCGAGGCACGTCGTTTCCGCGCACCGACCACACCGGCCGAATTGTCGGTTGCCGTCGCTTTTGCCGAGGTCCTCGGTGACGGAAAGACCGACGAAGTGGGTGTCGACGACGACTTCTTCGAACGCGGCGGCAATTCGCTCAGTGCAACTCGGTTGCTCGGGCGGATCAACGCCGTCGCAGGCACCGACTTGCCGGTGCGTGTGGTCTTCGAGTCGCCCACCGTCGCAGAGTTGGCAGCCGTGGTGGAAACCGCCGAGCTTTCGCGCCGACCCGCGCTGCGCTCACAGCCGAGGCCGACAAGGATTCCGCTCTCTCCGGCGCAGACTCGTATGTGGTTCCTCAACCGCTTCGATCCCGATTCGTCGGCGTACAACATCCCGGTGGTTCTTCGATTCGCCGGTCCGTTGGATGTCGAGGCGTTGCGCGCAAGTATCGCCGACGTGGTCGCTCGTCACGAGGTCTTGAGAACCGTGTACCCGGAGCATGACGGGACGGGATACCAGGAGGTTGTCGAGGCACCTGACGCTCTCGACATTCTCGACATCATTGCGGTGGAGAAGGATTCGCTCCACGACGTGCTGGCCGGTGTACTCGGTGTGTCGTTCGACCTCACGTCCGAGATTCCGGTTCGAGCCTCGCTGGTGCAGTTGGCGGAGTTCGAGTTCGTTCTGGCGATGACGGTGCATCACATTGCGGGTGACGGTTTCTCGATGGGGCCGTTGACGCGTGATGTGATGGTGGCGTACGAGGCGCGGTCCAGGGGTGAGGTGCCGTCGTGGGCGCCGCTGGAGGTGCAGTATGCGGATTACGCGTTGTGGCAGCTCGAGACGTTGGGTTCGGAAGAATCGTCGACCTCGCTGATCTCGCGACAGCTCACGTTCTGGTCGGACACACTCGACGGATTGCCGTCCGTCCTCGAACTCCCGTTGGATCGCCCCCGCCCTGCGGTGGCTTCCGATCGTGGAGCGGTTCTGAGCGCTCGTCTCGAACCTGCACTGCAACAGGCGATTTCCGAACTGGCCCGGCGGCACCGCGCTACGCCGTTCATGGTGTTGCATGCGGCTCTGGCTGTTGTACTGTCGCGGTTCACCGGCGATCTCGACTTTGCCGTCGGGACGCCGACGGCCGGCCGCGGAGAACGCGTGCTCGACGATCTGGTCGGCATGTTCGTGGGGACCGTCGTGTTGCGCACCACTGTCGACCCAGGTGAGCAGTTCACCGACTTGCTCTCCCGAGTCCGCGACGCCGATCTGCAGGCTTTTGCCCACAGTGACGTTCCGTTCGAGCGCTTGGTGGAGGTACTCGATCCGCTTCGTTCGCAGTCGTATTCACCGCTCTTTCAGGTCGGCCTCGCACTACAGAACCATCTCGATTCACAGTTGACTCTCAACGGGCTGCATATCGAGAGCATCGAACCTGCGGTGGTGAGCACTCAGTTCGACCTCGATTTTGTTGCGGCCGAACAGTTCGACAACGACGGTCGACCTTCCGGGCTCGTCGTTGCGCTGACGTACGCCACGGATCTGTTCGAGGAATCCACTGCCTCACGTCTCATGTTCGCGTTCGAGTCGGTCTTGACTACCGCTGTCGCAGAACCGGATCGGCGAGTGGAACTGTTTGCCGTGGAGTCTGTGGTTGAGCGTGGGTTGGTGTTGGGGGGTGTGAATGTTACGGATCGTTGTGTTGATGATGTGACGTTGGCGGGTTTGGTGGCGGCTGCGGTTGAGGTGTCGTCGGGTCGTGTTGCTGTGGTGTTCGGTGATGTGGTGTTGACGTATGCCGAGTTCGGTGTGCGGGTGAATCGGTTGGCGCGG
>NZ_JBHUUU010000018.1:0-139832 GCF_042670865.1 Rhodococcus sp. NPDC057135 | reverse complement strand
GTGCAGCCGCGGATTCAATCCGAGGCTGCACCTCTTTTTGCTGTCTCGGAGAAGTCTGAATTCTCCTGTGTTTCAATGCTTTGCAAAACTACCGAATCGGTCCCAGGCTCCGATTGCCCAAATCCCTCAGGAGTTGGCGACTTTGGGGAGCGGGCTGTCGAGGTGATCGGCCGCGACAAGACGGCCGTCGAGGAACGAGAGCACCCAGGTGCTCGCCTTACGGTTGCGTGCAGAGGGCAGTGTTACGCCGGCCGTATCGGCCCACCAGCGCATCAGATCGGGAATGACGCCTCCTTGGCTGCAGATCACGGGTGTGCCCTCCAGCGCGGCGATCTGCAACGCACGGGCCCGAGCGGCATCGGGATCGGCCGCATAACCTTCTTCGGTCAGAAGAGGTTCCGTAGAAATCTCGACACCCAATGCCTCTGCCAACGGCATCACCGTGTCGATGCAGCGAGTACGGTCGGCCGCGAAAACGGAATCGGCGCCGAAGATTTTCAGCTGCTCGACCAACGCGGCCGATTGCTCTTTGCCCTTGGCGTCGAGTGGACGCAGATTGTCGTCGCCCTTGTATCGCTTCCGGCTTCCGGCTTTTGCGTGGCGGACGAGTAATACCGTTTTGGTGTCCGGCCGAATGGAAACGAAGCGGCGAAGAATCATTCGATCCATCGGGTACGAAAGATGATCGGCGACCTCGGCGACCGGAAGCCAATAAAGAACATCCACTTCGTTATTCGGTCCGAAATCTCCGTCGACTGCTTCTGCCGACCAGTATTCGACCCGCTTGAGTTTGCGATGCCCCGGGATCGGGTATGTCACGCCACCGAGGTGCCTGCCGAAACGTCCGGTGATCGAGGTCTCTTCGCGCACCTCGCGAACCGCCGCGGTCAGGAAGGTCTCGCCGGGGTCGAGTTTCCCTTTGGGGAATGACCAGTCGTCGTACTTCGGTCGATGTACGACGGCGATCTCGATGGCGGAAGGATCCTCAGGAGCCTTCCGCCACAGAACCGCGCCTGCGGCAAAGATGTTGGCTTTGACCGGCTTGTCGCTCATTGTGTGATCCGAGCCCGTCAAGACCCGCTGGAGGTGCGGCTGCGCATCAACGACTGCTGATGCTCACGTACGTCCTCGCCGCGTTCGGGGGCAGCTACCCAACTGCCGTCCGGATGCAGTACCCAGCAGCGAGTTCGGGGATCGAGCGCGGAATCGAAGATGTCACCGAGTTGCTTCGACAGTTTCGGATCCTTGACCTGCACCATGACCTCGACGCGGCGATCGAGGTTGCGGTGCATCATGTCTGCGCTGCCGATCCAGAATTCGTCGGCAGAGCGGAAATGGAACATTCGCGAGTGTTCGAGGAACCGGCCGAGAATGGAACGTACTTCGATGTTTTCGCTGAGGCCCGGAACGCCCGGCTTGAGCGCGCATATTCCGCGGACCACGATCTCTACGGGGATACCGGCCTTGGAAGCGCGGTACAACGCGTCGATGACCTGCTCGTCCACCAATGCGTTGGCTTTCAATCGGATACCGGCATCGCGGCCCGCGAGCTTGTGAGCGATCTCGTTGTCGATCCGCTCGATGATCCCGCGGCGAACCCCGTACGGCGCGACGAGAAGGTTGCGGTAACTCGTCTTACGGGAGTATCCGGTCAGCGAGTTGAAGAGGTCGGTGAGGTCCGCGCCGATCTCCGGTGCTGCGGTGAGCAATCCGACGTCCTCGTACATGCGCGCGGTCTTCGGGTTGTAGTTGCCGGTGCCGATGTGGCAGTAACGGCGAATGGTCGACCCCTCACGCCTGACGACGAGGCACGTCTTGCAGTGAGTCTTGAGACCGACGAGACCGTAGACGACGTGAACGCCGGCCTGCTCGAGTTTGCGTGCCCACTTGATGTTGGCCTGCTCGTCGAAGCGCGCCTTGATCTCCACGAGGGCAACAACTTGCTTGCCGGCCTCGGCGGCGTCGATCAGTGCGTTGACGATGGGGGAGTCGCCGGAAGTGCGGTACAGGGTCTGCTTGATCGCGAGCACCTGCGGGTCGGCGGCGGCTTGTTCGATGAAGCGCTGAACGCTGGTGGAGAACGAGTCGTAAGGATGGTGGACGAGCACGTCGCCGTCGCGCAGGGTCGAGAACACACTCTTCGGCGTCTCGCGCTCGCCGAACGCCGGATGCGTCGCCGGGACGAACGGAGCGTCCTTGAGTGCCGGGCGGTCGACGGCGTAAACCTGCCAGAGGCAGGACAAGTCGAGGAGACCGGACACCTCGATCACGTCGGCCGGGTCGACGTCGAGTTCACGCAGAAGCAGTTCGAGCATGTGCTCGGTCATGTCGTCCGCGACTTCGAGTCGGACGGGCGAACCGAAACGGCGACGCGCCAATTCACGTTCGAGGGCCTGCAACAGATCCTCGTCGCGATCCTCTTCGACCTCGAAATCGGCGTTGCGCGTGATTCGGAAAGCGTGATGTTCGACGATTTCCATTCCGGGGAACAGTACGTCCAGATGAGCCGAAATCAGTTCTTCCATCGGGAGGAACGAGTCGATGGTCGACGAAGACGTCGTGCTCTTGACTCGCACGAACCGGCCGACGTTGTCCGGGACCTTGACGCGAGCGAAGTGTTCGCCGCGGGTGACGGAGTCCTTCACGGTGACGGCGAGATTGAGGCTCAGTCCGCTGATGTAGGGGAACGGGTGGGCGTGATCGACCGCCAGCGGCGTCAGTACCGGGAAGACCTGCTCGTGGAAATGCGCCGATAGTCGGCCGTGATCGTCGGCGCTGAGATCGGCCCACCGAACGATCGAAATGCCTTCTGCCGCCAGCGCGGGGCGGACCGAGTCGAGAAACACGTGTGCGTGCTTGTCGGCGAGTTCCTGGGTGCGGCGCGCGATGAGCGCCAATTGTTCGCGTGGGGAGAGTCCGTCAGCAGACCTGACCGACAGGCCCGTCTCGTCGCGGCGCTTGAGTCCGGCGACCCGGACCATGAAAAATTCGTCGAGATTGGAAGCGAAGATGGCGAGGAACTTTGCGCGTTCGAGCAACGGCAGTGACTCGTCGGCGGCCAATGCGAGAACGCGCGCATTGAAATCGAGCCAGCTGAGTTCGCGGTTGAGGTAACGATCCTCGGGGAGTCCGACGAGCAGTTCGGGTAGCTCTGCCTTGGTAGCTGCAGGGGGAGCGCCCGGGATGTTGGTGGCAGTCGCGACGGCCTGAGATCGAGTCGAGGCGGCCACGCCGTTCTCGTGTCGGTCGGAGCTGTGGTCTCCGTCCGACTGGTCTTCGGAAATACGGTTTTCGAGTGCTTCGCCATTGCTCACTCGTCGATCATCCCCCACAATCGCGCGGTCCGACAATCGATGAAAGAAAATTCATCGACTGTTCGACGGCGCGGCCTTGAGTCTGGTCAACGAAGCCAGTGTGGCTGGGCCTACTCCCAGTGCTCGCACAGTGTCGAGGTCGGCATGAGTGTCGACGTCGGTCCGCAGTCCCGGCCACTGGCCGGTCAGTCGTCGTGCACCTGAATTGGTATGTCCGCGTGCGGATTCCGGGCCGAATAGAGGGTCGAGTGAGCTCTCGCCACACGCAAAGAGTGCCGAGGTGCCGGTGCCGTGGTGATCGACGACGACGGAACGCCCGCCGCTTCGGGCCGCGACCACAGCCTCCGACAACTCACTCGGTTGCATAGCGGGCAAGTCGGCTTGCAGCACAACGAGGTCGACCACTCCGCGCTTGGCCCGGATATCGGCGGCCGCTGCGCTCAACGCGGCGTTGAGGGTTTCCTCCGTGCGTGGTGTGGCGCCGTTGGTTCGTGCGGCGTCGGGAGCTGGATCGGCATAGACGGTGACGCCGGCGGAATACGCCAGAGCGGCGACCGTCGGGTCGGGGGTGACCACTGTGACGCTGTCGATAGCCGAGACGGCGGCAACAGTGGACAGGGTGTCGTGAAGCATTGCCAACACGAGGTCCGCACGCGCGTCCGAGTCGAGTTCGTCCGCGAGGCGAGACTTGGCCGATCTCAAGGACTTGACGGCAACTATCGCATGCATGGGGCGTTCGATCTCCGCGTGCGCATGCGGCGTCTCCACGACGTGTGGGTACGGGGGTTCCGCGCTGTCCATTCCTCGATCTTGCCAGTCATCGCGCTTGGTGTCCGCGGCTGCCCACCGCAGCGAGCTACAGGCGATACTCTGTGCAGACGATTTTTCTGGCGGCGACCCGCTTCGCCGGGTAGACGGGGTGAGCGTGTGAGTAAGGCAGCTGTACTGGGCGCAGGTTCGTGGGGAACGGCGTTGGCGAAGGTGATGGCCGAGGCCGGAACCGACGTGACGATGTGGGCCAGGCGTGAAGAGGTCGCCAAGCGCATCGACACCACGCACGAGAACAGCGACTATCTGCCAGGCATTGCTTTGCCTTCGTCGATTCGCGCGACCCACCACCACGAGGAGGCGATGGCAGGCGCGGACTTCATCGTGCTGGCGGTTCCCTCGCAGTCGCTACGGGGAAACCTGGAGCAGTGGAAGGGCTCGATCGGACCCGATGCGACTCTGCTGAGTCTGGCCAAGGGGATCGAGACCGGGACGCTCATGCGCATGAGCCAGGTCATCGTGTCGGTGACCGGCGTGGAACCCGGGCGCGTCGCAGTGCTCTCGGGTCCGAATCTTGCACACGAGATCGCCAGCGGGCAGCCCGCGGCGACGGTGATCGCCTGCTCGGATTCCTCGCGTGCCCTCGCTCTCCAGGATGCTTGCGCTACCGGCTATTTCAGGCCGTACACCAATTCCGACGTCATCGGTTGTGAGATCGGTGGTGCGTGCAAGAACGTGATCGCACTGGCCTGCGGCATGGCCGCCGGTAGTGGGTTCGGCGACAACACCGTTGCCAGCATCATCACCCGTGGGCTCGCCGAGACGATTCGTCTCGGCGTTGCGCTCGGTGCCAAGGCATCGACACTTGCCGGTCTGGCGGGAGTCGGGGACCTGGTTGCGACCTGCACCTCCGAGCTGTCGCGAAACCGGACGTTCGGCGAGCGGCTCGGACGGGGCGGGTCGATGGAGTCGGCGCAGAAGGCGACAAACGGGCAGGTCGCCGAGGGCGTGAAGTCGTGCACGTCGGTGCGCGCACTCGCTGCCGGATACGACGTCGAGATGCCGTTGACCGACGCCGTCCATCGGGTGTGCCACGAAGGTATGGCCGTCAGCGATGCAATCGGTCAGTTGCTCGGACGCCGGACCAAGCCGGAATGAGCGAAATCGGTGTGAGTCACTTCGAGGGTTACGGGGATTCGACGCGCAGCGTCAGCGCGGTAGCGCGGGAACACGCGGCAGGTCAGCCGATGCAACTCGGCCCGATATTCGCTGCGCCGTACCAACTTTCGGCCGACGAAGGTTCCGAATCCGATACCTACGCTCGGGCATCGAACCCGGGTTGGCGCGGACTCGAATCTGCGCTCGCGGCGCTCGAGGGAGCGGACCACGCACTCGTCATGGGTTCGGGAATGTCCGCGATCACCGCGACCTTGCGCAGCGTGCTCGTCACCGGGGATACCGTCGTCGTGCCCTCGGACGGGTACTACCAGGTGCGGTTGTACGCGAACGAACGGTTGGCGCCGTTGGGGATCACCGTTCGGGAGGTCTCGACCCTGCAGATGGGTGACGCGAGCTTCGCGGATCTGATCGAGGCGTCGCCGGGCCGCGTAGTCGTCGTCGCCGAGACGCCGTCCAACCCGGTGCTGGACGTGGTCGACCTTCGCGTGCTCGCCGACGTGTGCCACCGTTCGGGTGCACTCCTGATCGTCGACAACACGACTGCAACACCGCTGGGCCAGCGCCCGCTCGAATTGGGTGCCGACATCGTGGTGGCCAGCGGCACCAAGGCCCTCAGCGGGCACAGTGACCTCCTGATGGGTTACGTCGCTACCTCCGATGCGGCGGTCGGTCAGCGAATCGAGCGCGAGCGACTCCTCTCGGGAACGGTGCTCGGACCCTTCGAGACGTGGCTCGCGCACCGGAGTCTCGGCACGGCAGGACTGCGATTCGGGCGTCAGTGCGACAACGCGCTTGCGCTGGCCGAGATGTTGGTAGGTCACAAAGCAGTCCGGTCCGTTCGTTACCCCGGCCTTCGCGGTGACCCGTCCTTCGCAACGGCATCCGGTCAGATGAATCGATTCGGCGGATTGGTGAGCGTCGAGTTGGATTCAGCTCAGGCGTTCCACTCGTTCGTCGACGCGAGTGCTCTCGTCACGGCTGCCACCAGCTTCGGCGGGATCCACACGACGGCGGATCGCCGAGCGCGCTGGGGCGATCCGGTCAGTGCGGGTTTTGTCCGAATCGCTTGTGGCATCGAGGACACCACCGATCTCCTGGCCGATATCGAGCGCGCACTCGACGTGTAGACGGACCACGTCGATGATTTCCGGTCCGGCCCGATCGCGTGCCGAAGTCGATTCGGCGGTACGGTTTGACGCGTGAACAGCAGCCGTACCCGCGTGGCCGTTATCTTCGGTGGCCGGAGCAATGAGCATTCAGTGTCCTGTGTTTCCGCCGGAAGCGTCCTGAGCAACCTCGACCCCGATCGGTACGACGTCGTACCGATCGGCATCACCGTCGACGGTTCCTGGGTGCTCGGTTCGAGCGACCCCAGCTCCCTGGCGATCAGTGGGCGAGCGCTGCCGTCGGTCGACAAGGACGGAACCTCGGTGGTCCTCAGCGCGGACCCCACCCGCGGGGGCGAGGTCATCTCCTTCGACGGCTCGGACGCCGGGGCTGTGCTCGCATCGGTCGACGTCGTGTTCCCGGTCCTACACGGCGCTTACGGCGAAGACGGCACCATTCAAGGTCTGCTCGAACTTGCCGGGGTTCCGTACGTCGGACCCGGAGTCCTGGCCAGCGCAGCAGGCATGGACAAGGAGTTCACGAAGAAGCTTCTTGCCGCTGAAGGACTTCCCGTCGGAGTGCAGGTCGTGCTTCGACCGGGAATCGCAACGCTGACCGAAGAGCAGAAGGCGGAGTTGGGCCTTCCGGTGTTCGTGAAGCCCGCTCGAGGTGGTTCGTCCATCGGGATCACGCGGGTGAGCGATTGGGAGGGGCTGGACGGGGCAATCGCTCATGCACGCCTGCACGATCCCAAGGTGATCGTCGAAGGCGCGATCATCGGCCGTGAGGTGGAATGCGGCGTCCTCGAATTCCCGAACGGTGACGTCAAAGCGAGCGTGGTCGCCGAGATCCGGATGCCGGATTCCGACGCCGATTCGGACGCGTTCTACGACTTCGACACCAAGTACCTCGACGACGTCTGCGAATTCGACATCCCCGCGTTACTCGACGAGTCGGTGAGCGACCAGATTCGAGAGCTGGCCGTCCGTGCGTTCAAGGCACTCGATTGCCAGGGACTCTCGCGGGTCGATTTCTTCGTGACCGAGAACGGCCCGGTGATCAACGAGATCAACACGATGCCGGGGTTCACCTCCATCTCGATGTACCCGAAGATGTGGAACGCTACCGGAATCGATTACCGCACTTTGATTTCGACGCTGATCGACACAGCTGTCGCTCGCGGCACCGGGCTTCGCTGATCAGGGAACCGCGACCGGCGCCGGGTCGAGAGGCTTCTGCTCCAGAGTCGCCGTGATGGTGTCGGAAATCTCCTGAATCGGCGTCGGGCCGGTCCCGTCGGGAACCGTGATGCCGATGTACTCACCACGGTCGACGGCAAACCAGGTGCTGGCCGCCAGACCGATGTCGGTTCCCGAGACCTGGAACCACTGGACGCCGTTCACGACCTGGAGCGCGGCCGCCTGGTCGAACTCGGTCGGACGATCGAGCCCGCAGCGCAAGACGATCGGCTCACCTTCGCTGCGCTGCCACGCGGCTGCTCCGGCCGGGGCAGGTTCCACCAACTCGGCTTTCGTGAAGTCGTCGATCTTGTCGGGAAGCGCGCCGAGGAGAGAAACGCAGGCCTCCGACTCGGCTGCCGGCGCCGGTACGGGTCCCAGCGCTACCGGCGAGAGTTCAGGATTATTGCCCGCGACAACGGCTGCGATCACCACTCCGACGATCAGGGCTACCGGCAGTGCGATGGCAGTGGCGATCAGCGCCGGGCTGCGGCGCTCGGTCGGATCGTCCTCGCCGTCGGGGTCGATGTCGGCGTTGTCTGCGGTGGAAGTGTTGTCTGCCATGCTCTGTTCTTCGCTCGGGTCCTGGTCCAGTCGATGAGCGGTCTTGTCACTTCTGAGGACACGTCGGTGAATCGGTAGGATTGCCGACACACGCGTGAGCTTGCAGAAGCGTTCACGACCACAGCTAGAAGGTACCGCAGGCCGCTTACGAGCGAATTGCGTCGGCATTGGAGACACTCATCGCATCATCGGAGTTCACCGCATCATCGGAGTCCACTGCATCATCGGAGTTCGAATCACAGCCCACTGTCGAGCAGGTGGGGGAGTTCGACGTGATCGCGCGATCTCTGGTCGGCCGAATCCAACCGGTCACCACCGAATTGGGGCCGGGTGACGATGCCGCGATCGTGACGTCCGGTGACGGCCGCGTGGTTGTCTCGTCCGACATGTTGGTCGAAGGTCGGCATTTCCGAGTGGACTGGTCTTCGCCACGGGACATCGGCCGCAAGGCGGTGGCCCAGAACGCCGCTGATGTGGTTTCGATGGGAGCCAGGCCGACGGCATTCACGGTGTCGCTGGGGTGCCCGCCCTCGACTCCCGTCGACGTGATCGACGGAATCTCGGCCGGGATCTGGGACGCGGCAACAGATCTGGGGGCCGGTGTGGTCGGCGGTGACCTGGTCCAGTCACCGGTGATCGTCGTGTCGGTGACTGTGCTCGGCGATCTCGGTGGCCGTCAGGCAGTTCTCCGTTCGGGTGCAAAGGTCGGTGACAAGATCGCTGTCGCCGGGCTGTTCGGTTGCTCGGCAGCGGGATTGGCACTACTGCTCGACGAAACCGAACTGCTGGACGAAACCGGCAGTTTTCCAGATTTACTTGCCTCTCATCGTGTTCCGAATCCGCCGTATCAATCGGCATGGGACGCCGCAGAATCAGCACACTCGATGACGGACGTCTCCGACGGATTGATCGCGGACCTTCGACATCTCGCAGAGGCATCACACGTACGGTGCGACATCGTGTCGGCCGCGGTTCCCACCTCAGCAGACGTCTCGTCGGCGGCCGAGGCGCTCGATGTCGATCCGCTGCACTGGATCTTGTCCGGTGGTGAAGATCACGGATTTGCAGCAACTTTCGGACCGGAGGTCGAGATTCCGTCGGGATGGACTGTGATCGGTGAGGTCGTCGCAGGTTCCGGTGTCTCCGTCGACGGTTCTCTTCGCGAGAGCGGTGGGGGTTGGCACAGCTTTTCGACCACCGGCACCACTGCGGTATAGGTTGCTTTCATGGCTGTATATGCACTTGGAGACAGAGTTCCGGACATACATCCGGACGCATACGTCCACCCGGACGCGGTGGTGATCGGCGCCGTGACTCTCGCGGCGGGCACCTCGATCTGGCCGCAAGCGGTGTTGCGTGGTGACTACGGAACCATTTCGGTCGGTCTCGGATCGAATATCCAGGACGGAACCGTCATCCACTGCACTGCAATCGATGCGACCGTCATCGGTTCGGGCTGCGTCGTGGGCCACAACGCACACATCGAAGGTTCGACCATCGAAGACAACTGCTTGATCGCATCGGGGTCCGTGGTCCTCAACGGAACGGTGATCGGTACGGGGTCGATCGTCGCCGCTGGTGCCGTGGTGGCTAACAAGATGCAGGTTCCGCCGCGCAGCATGGCGCTCGGTGTGCCCGCCAAGGTCCGTGCGGGATACGAGGTTCCGCTCGGTCACCTCGACGGCAACGTCAAGATGTACGCAGCCAATGCGGCGTACTACCGCGACGCGTTGCGCAGGCTCGACTGATGGCGCCGCTTGCAGAGATCGTCGATCCAGGGTGGGCGCGGGCACTCGAACCGGTGTCGGAGCAGATCTCCGCGATGGGCACGTTCTTGCGTGAAGAGATCGCTGCGGGGCGAGAGTATCTGCCGGCGGGGGAGAACGTCTTGCGTGCGTTCACGAATCCGTTCGAAGACGTTCGAGTGCTCATCGTCGGTCAAGACCCCTACCCGACGCCCGGTCATGCTGTCGGGTTGAGCTTTTCGGTCGCCCCGGACGTGCGGCCGGTTCCGCGAAGCCTCGGCAACATCTACAAGGAATATCACCAGGATCTCGGATTGCCGATACCGTCGAACGGCGATCTGACTCCGTGGTCGAAACAAGGTGTGCTGCTTCTCAATCGCGTTCTCACCGTGCAGCCGGGTCAAGCCGCTTCGCATCGTAAGAAGGGCTGGGAACCGGTGACCGAGCAGGCCATTCGCGCTCTGGTCGCGCGATCGTCACCGATGGTCGCGATCTTGTGGGGTCGCGACGCGGCTACTCTCGCGCCGATGCTCGGCGACACACCGATCATCGAATCCGCGCATCCGTCACCACTTTCGGCTTCGCGCGGTTTCTTCGGTTCGCGTCCGTTCAGTCGTGCGAACGAGCTCTTGACCGGACTCGGAGCTGATCCGGTCGACTGGAATCTGGGCTGAACGAACTGCGTCTGAACGAACTGCCGTGCCGAATGTCGTGACGCGACGTTCGGCACGGCAATTCGATTACGCCTGCTTTGCGGACGTGAAATCGGGGCGACGCTTGTCGACGAACGCGTCGACACCCTCGCGGCCGACGGGGCTGTTCGCTGCGAGGGCGATGGACGCGGCTTCGGCGTCGAGTTGCTCGGCAAGCGAGTTCGTCCGCGACGAACGCAGCAGCGCTTTGATTCCCGAGTACGACGTGCTCGGTCCGTTGGCCAAGGCGCGGGCGAGGCGCGCTGCCTCTTCCTGAACCTCGTCGTCGCCGACGAGTCGGGTGAGGATCCCCAGCCGGACGGCTTCGTCGCCACCGATCACCGAATCGTTGAGAAGAATTTCGCGAGCGCGTGCCACGCCGACGATGCGGGGGAGCGTCCATGACATTCCGCCATCCGGGGTGAAACCGATGGAGGGGTAGGCGGGACGAAGCTTGGTGCCGGTGCCGCCGATTGCGACGTCGGCGAGGCAGACCAGGCTCATTCCGGCGCCGGCAGCCCATCCGTGGACCCCGGCCACCACTGGGGCGGTCGCGGCGTCGAGCGCGCGAACGAACACGTGGAAGACGCGGGCAACTTCGGCCACGTACTCGCCGCGGTCGGGGGCTGCGGCGAACGCACGGACGTTGCCTCCGGCACAGAAGTTTGCGCCTTCGCCGACCAGCAGGATGCTCCCGATGTCGTTTCCGACTGTCTCGAGCGCCTGCGCGCCCTGAACCAGTCCTTCGTCGTCGAGGGAGGTGCCGTTGGCGGCGGTGGAAATGGTGATGCGGAGTACGCCCTCGTCGAGGGTCACCTTGCTCAGGTCATCGATAGAAGTCACTCAACGCACATTACGGGTGTCTGACAGCCATACGAAACACGGGGACATATAGATACAGCCACATAGATACAGCTCTGCCCCCGTCACCGAAGTGACGGGGGCAGAGCCTGCAATAGTTTGTGCTCGGGCAATCAGCCCCGAGCGACCTTGCCTGCCTTCAGGCAGGAGGTGCACACGTTGACCTTACGGGTGTTACCCGGGGCAACCTCGGTACGAACAGACTGAATGTTCGGGTTCCAGCGACGATTGGTACGCCGGTGCGAGTGCGAGACCGACTTACCGAAGCCGGGCCCCTTGGCGCATACGTCGCAGACGGCAGCCATAGTCGCGAACTCCTTGTTAGAAATGAATATTGAAGTGGTTACCCTACACGGTAGGGCAGCCAGAATTACAATCCGAATATACTCGACTTCGAACCGATCCTTGACCGCTCACTGTGCAGCCGAACGTGAAAACAGTCAATCAGCAACAAACAAAGTGCAGCAATATTTCGTGTAGCCCGTTCGAGGCAACCGTGTAAGAGTAACCGCTTCCGGCCCGAATGGCCAAACCGCCCGGTAATGACGGTTGCGCAGAAGCGTCGGACTACCCTCGACTGCACCGATCACCGATCTCTTTTTCATCGTCAGTCTTTCCATCGTCGAGGGGAACCGTCAGTGGGGGAAGTACAAGGCGTCGCCGAAGAAGCAGAATCCGTCGCGGACGGACACCTGCTGCGGCGCTGGGCTCGCCGGGCCGTCGACAGCCTCCAGAAACGTCGTGGGGAGATCAACAGCCTCAACGTCTTTCCCATCCCTGATTCGGATACCGGCACCAATCTGTTGTTCACGATGCGGGCCGCGCTCGATTCCGCCGAGACGATCGAGGACGACGTCCGCAGTGCGGGCCGCGTCGCCAACGCTCTGGCTCGGGGCGCCGTCTCCGGCGCCCGAGGCAATTCCGGAGTGATCCTCTCCCAGGTGATCCGGGGTATCGCCGAGAGCGTTCAAGGCGAGCACATCGACGGCCGCAGCTTCGCGAACTCACTGACTACGGCGACGACGCTGGCCTCACGGGCTGTCTCCGATCTGGTTGAAGGCACCATCGTCACAGTTCTGCGTGCATCGGGAGAAGCAGCGCAAGAGTGCGTCGATACGAGGACGCCGAGCGGCGAGGACCTTGCTTCCGTAGTTGCCGCTGCTGCCGACGCCGCTGCGGTCGCACTGAACAAGACGCCGGAGCAACTGGACGTTCTGGCGTCCGCCGGGGTGGTCGATGCCGGGGGATTCGGTCTCGTTCTGATCCTCGACGCCTTTGTCGAGGTGGTCACCGGGAAGTCTCAGGTCCGCGAGGATCTGGGAACACCGGACCTGCGCTCGACCTCCCTGGTCGATGTCAGTGCATTCGATCACGATTGGGCTCACAAGAGCCCGATCGAATGTGGTGATCACTCGGAGCAGGATTTCGAGGTCATGTACCTCGTCGACGACTCCGACGACGATCGGATGGCGGCGCTGCGCACGCGACTCTCCGTCCTCGGGGATTCGACGGTCATCGTCAGCGACGGCTTCGGCGGCTGGTCCGTGCACGTACATTGCTGCGATGCCGGCGCGGCGGTGGAAGCAGGCCTCGAGGCCGGAAAGGTCCACGGCATTCGCATCAGCAGTTTTCTCGTCGACGAACGCGACCAGCTGGTGGCACGGGCGGAGAGGCGATTCCCGGGCGCCGGCGCACGCGGCGTTCTGGCCGTCGTCGCCGGTGAAAGCGCGTCGGCGTTGTTCGAGAGTGAGGGCGCGACCGTTCTTCGTTGCGACGATGCGCCGGTCACACGCGCGCAGCTGCTCGGCCGCATTCGTCAGATGGAGCGAAGCGAAGTCCTGGTGTTGCCGAACGGAGCTTTGACCGCTCAGGAACTGGTCGCAGTCAGTGCCGCTGCACGCGATCCGCTTCACCAGGTCCTGCTGCTGTCGACGTCGTCGATGGTGCAGGGCTTGGCCGCCCTCGCCGTTCACGACGCCCAGCGCAACGTTGCCGACGACGGCTTCACGATGTCCGAGGCTGCAGCGGCGACGCGCTGGGGATCTTTGCGTATTGCCGTCGAGCGCTCGCTGACCTACGTCGGGACGTGTGATCCGGGGGACGCCATCGGGTTGATGGGTCACGAGGTGGTGCTCATCGGTCCCGATGTCGCCGAGTCGAGTGCGCGATTGGTCGATCTTGCGCTCGGATCCGGCGGTGAACTCGTGACCCTTCTCATGGGGGCCGACGCACCGGACGACCTGGCAGCACAGTTGGAGGCCCACGTGATCGCGCACCACCCGGGTGTGGACGTACTCGTGTATCAGGGTGATCAGCCCGGTGACCTGTTCCAGTTGGGCGTGGAGTGATCGGACCGAGTCTGTCGGTGACTGCTGATATACGAACACCTGTGCTTACCGCGACACTGTGCTGGAGGAACTGATGGCGACGCTCGGCGACCCACTCGATCGGCTGCTGGGAAAGAAGACCGCGGACGCGCTCGACGAGGCATTCGAGATCCGGATCGTCGAGGACTTGCTGCGTCACTACCCACACCGGTACGCGTCGGCAGGCAAGGAGCTTGCCGAGAAAGAGCCGCCCGAGGGCGAGCACATCACCATCATCGCGCGGGTGGCGTCGGCAGCCGTCGTGAAGATGAAGAACCGTCCAGGACAGATGCTGAGGGTCTCGCTCGCGACCGATTCGCAGACCGTCGACGTCACGTTCTTCAATCCGCAGAAGGTGCGTCACGTCATCAAGCCCGGCGTGCGGGCGATGTTCTCCGGGACGGTCAAGTACTTCCGCGGGAAGTGGTCTCTCACTCATCCGAGCTACCTGATCCTCCCGGAACCTCGTGTCGGCGAAGAGGATTCAGTAGTTCCCCTGGCATCCATCAAGGGGGCCGGCGACCTTGCCGGTCTGGCTCGCGCAAATCAGGACCCCGGCGCAGAACTCGATCTCTCCGTCTTCGACCGGGCATTGATCCCGCTGTACCCGGCGACCCGCGAGGTCGAGAGTTGGACAATCATGCGGTGCGTGCGGCAGGTACTCGACCAACTCGATCCGATCGAGGAGCCGCTGCCTGACGAGACTCGGGCCGAGCACGGGTTCATCGGCTTGGACGAAGCTCTGCGAACCGTGCACCTTCCCGATACCAAGGAAGACATCGAACGTGCACAGGATCGTCTGCGCTTCGACGAGGCTCTGTCTCTGCAGTTGGTCCTCGCGATGCGGCGTCACGACAACTCCGAGCGTGTAGCTCCGGCCTGCACTGCGGTTGCCGGCGGGGTCGCTGATCAATTCGAGGAGATGCTCCCGTTCACGCTGACGGAGGGACAGCAAGCAGTCGCGGCGGAGATCTCCAGCGATCTTGCCCGCCCACACCCGATGAGCAGGCTTCTTCAGGGCGAGGTCGGGTCCGGCAAGACGATCGTGGCCTTGCGCGCGATGTTGCAGGTCGTCGACGCGGGCTATCAGTGCGCGCTGCTCGCACCCACCGAAGTCCTCGCCAATCAGCACGCGCGATCACTGCGCAAGATGATGGGTCCGCTGGCCGCAGGTGGTGAGCTCGGTTCAGCCGAACACTCCACCCGTATCGCCCTTCTGACCGGTTCGCTACCGGTGGCCGCGAAACGCGCAGCGCTGCTCGAAGCCGTGACCGGCGACGCCGGGATTGTCATCGGTACCCATGCGCTCATCCAGGACAACGTCGAGTTCTTCAATCTCGGGATGGTCGTGGTCGACGAGCAGCACCGCTTCGGCGTCGAGCAACGTGATCAGTTGCGATCGCGGGCACGTGAAGGCCTGAGTCCGCATCTGCTGGTGATGACGGCAACGCCGATTCCGCGAACCATCGCCATGACGGTGCTCGGCGATCTCGAGGTATCGACCCTGCGGGAGCTACCGCGTGGGCGTACTCCGATCAAGAGCAACGTCGTGCCTGCAAAGCAGAAGCCGCAGTGGGTGGATCGCGCGTGGGAACGAATTCGGGAGGACGTTGCCGACGGCCGTCAGGCGTATGTCGTGTGCTCGCGGATCGGCGACGGTGAGCAGGGCGCAGGCGAAGACCAGTTCACCGACGAGAAGCAGCCGGAGACCAAGTCGGCGGTCGACGTCTTCGAGGAGCTGTCGAGCGGCCCGCTGGCCGATCTGCGAGTCGGATTGCTGCACGGTCGACTGCCTTCCGACGAAAAAGACGTCGTCATGAGCGCGTTCAACGTCGGTGACATCGACGTCCTTGTCTGCACGACGGTCGTCGAAGTCGGTGTGGACGTCCCGAACGCGACGGTGATGGTGATCGTCGACGCCGAACGGTTCGGTGTCAGTCAGCTCCATCAGCTGCGTGGTCGTGTCGGCCGTGGAAAGCACCAGGGACTCTGCATTCTCGTCACCGGAAGCAATCCCGGCGGGCCCGCATACGAGCGACTCTCCGCGGTGGCCGCGACCAACGACGGGTTCGAACTGGCTCAGCTCGACCTCGCGACCAGGCGCGAAGGCGACATCCTCGGAGCTGCGCAGTCGGGCACGACCTCGAACCTGCGGCTGCTTTCTCTCATGGCACACGGAGACATCCTCGAATCCGCCCGGGAGTTCGCCCAGGGAATCGTCGACGACGATCCATCGCTCGACGGTCATCCCGCCCTGGCTTCCATGGTGACCGCCGCGCTGGACTCCGACCGGATCGAGTACCTCGAGAAGTCGTGACGGGTATGACGACAAGCTGAAATCGAATAGCACGAGGACCGCCGGGTTGGTTTCTCGATTCAGTCCGAAATATGAGACTCCGCATGTAGACGCAAGATGAAATCGGGGTAGTTTTCTCGAATGTTCTCCAAAGTGCTCGTCGCGAACCGCGGCGAAATTGCGATCCGTGCCTTCCGTGCCGCCTACGAACTAGGTGCCGGAACCGTCGCGGTGTTCCCGTACGAGGATCGGAACTCGATCCACCGTCTCAAGGCAGACGAGAGCTACCAGATCGGGGAGAAGGGTCACCCCGTTCGCGCGTATCTCTCGGTCGAGGAGATCGTCGCCGCCGCAAAGAGCGCCGGAGCCGACGCCATCTACCCCGGTTACGGTTTCCTCTCCGAGAACCCGGATCTGTCGGCGGCGTGCGCCGAGGCAGGCATCAAGTTCGTGGGTCCCTCCGCGGAGATCCTCGAGTTGACCGGTAACAAGGCACGCGCCATCGCCGCGGCCAAAGCCGCCGGTCTCCCGGTGCTCGCGTCTTCGGAGCCGTCAGCGGACATCGACGAGCTGCTCGCAGCAGCCGAGGACATGACCTTCCCGCTCTTCGTCAAGGCTGTCGCCGGCGGCGGCGGACGCGGAATGCGCCGCGTTGCGGAACGCTCACAGCTCAAGGAATCGATCGAAGCCGCAGCGCGCGAAGCGGAGTCGGCCTTCGGCGATTCGACGGTGTTCCTCGAGCAGGCCGTCATCGACCCCCGGCACATCGAAGTGCAGATCCTCGCCGACGAGCAGGGCAACGTCATCCACCTCTTCGAGCGTGACTGCTCGTTGCAGCGTCGCCACCAGAAGGTGATCGAGCTCGCTCCGGCCCCCAACCTCTCGGAAGAGTTGCGCGCCAAGATCTGTGCCGACGCCGTCGCTTTCGCGAAGGAGATCGGGTACACGTGCGCCGGCACTGTCGAGTTCCTCCTCGACAAGCGCGGCAACCACGTCTTCATCGAGATGAACCCGCGAATTCAGGTGGAGCACACCGTCACCGAAGAAGTGACGGACGTGGACTTGGTCCAGTCGCAGCTCAAGATCGCGTCCGGTTCGACGCTTGCAGATCTGGGTCTGTCACAGGACACGATCAAGCTGCGCGGAGCGGCGCTGCAGTGCCGCATCACGACCGAGGATCCGGCCAACGGATTCCGCCCGGACACGGGCCGGATCACCGCGTACCGCACCCCGGGCGGTGCCGGTATCCGCCTTGACGGCGGCGCGACGCTCGGTGCCGAGGTCGGAGCGTACTTCGACTCGATGCTGGTCAAGCTCACCTGCCGCGGTCGCGACCTCGAAGCCGCTGTCGCGAGGGCTCGCCGCGCGGTCACCGAGTTCCGTATTCGTGGCGTCTCGACCAACATTCCGTTCCTGCAGGCGGTTCTCGACGACCCGGACTTCCGGGCCGGACGAGTGACGACCTCCTTCATCGAGGAACGTCCGCAGCTGCTGACCCTGCGGTCCTCCGCCGACCGCGGCACCAAGATCCTGACCTACCTCGCCGATGTGACGGTCAACAAGCCGCACGGCGAGCGTCCCTCTTCGGTGTACCCGCAGGACAAACTGCCCAAGATCGATCTTTCGACGCCGCCGCCCGCCGGCAGCCGCCAGCGTCTGCTCGAACTCGGTCCCGAAGGTTTCGCGAAGGCACTGCGTGAGCAGAAGGCCGTCGGCGTCACCGACACCACTTTCCGCGACGCGCATCAGTCCTTGTTGGCCACGCGAGTTCGAACCAGCGGACTGCTCGGAGTTGCCGGGCACGTTGCTCGGTTGACCCCGGAATTGCTTTCGATCGAAGCCTGGGGCGGCGCGACGTACGATGTGGGACTTCGCTTCCTGCACGAGGATCCGTGGTACCGGCTCGCCGCGCTCCGTGAAGCGATCCCGAACATCTGCCTCCAGATGCTCCTTCGCGGACGAAACACGGTGGGCTACACGCCCTATCCGGAGAAGGTCACGCGCGCATTCGTCCAGGAAGCCACCGACACCGGCATCGACATCTTCCGAATCTTCGACGCGCTCAACAACGTCGACCAGATGCGCCCTGCCATCGACGCGGTGCGTGAGACGGGAACGGCTCTCGCCGAGGTGGCGCTGAGCTACACCGGCGATCTGTCGGATCCGAACGAAACGCTGTACACGCTCGACTACTACCTGAAGTTGGCAGAAGAGATCGTCGATGCCGGCGCTCACGTGCTCGCGATCAAGGACATGGCCGGCCTGTTGCGCGCTCCGGCGGCCACCAAGCTCGTGACGGCGCTACGCAGCAACTTCGATCTGCCGGTTCACGTCCACACGCACGACACCCCCGGTGGACAGTTGGCCACGTACTTCGCCGCGTGGCAGGCAGGCGCCGACGCAGTCGACGGTGCTTCGGCGGCATTGGCCGGAACCACCAGCCAGCCTGCGCTCTCGGCCATCGTCGCTGCTGCCGCGCACTCCGAGTTCGACACCGGACTGAACTTGCAGAACGTGTGCGACCTCGAGCCGTACTGGGAGGCGCTGCGAAAGGTGTACGCGCCCTTCGAATCCGGTCTACCGGCCCCGACGGGACGCGTGTACACGCACGAGATCCCGGGAGGCCAGCTCTCCAACCTCCGTACTCAGGCCGTTGCTCTCGGCCTCGGCGACCGGTTCGAAGAGGTCGAAGCCAAGTACGCCGACGCAGACCGCATGCTCGGACATCTGGTCAAGGTGACGCCGTCGTCGAAGGTTGTCGGCGACCTCGCGCTCCATCTTGTCGGTGCCGGTGTGCCTTCGGAGGAGTTCGCCGCAGATCCGGCGAAGTTCGACATTCCCGACTCCGTGGTCGGCTTCCTGCGCGGCGAACTCGGTACACCTCCCGGTGGCTGGCCGGAACCGTTCCGCAGCAAGGCGCTCGAAGGCCGTGGCCAGGCCAAGCCCGAAGCGACGCTCTCCGCCGAGGACGAGGTACTGCTGGAGGGCTCTTCGAAGGACCGTCAGGCGACGCTGAACCGTCTGCTCTTCCCCGGCCCGACAAAGGAATTCCTCGAGCACCGCGAGAAGTACGGCGACACGTCGCGGTTGTCGGCGAACCAGTTCTTCTACGGTCTGCGGCGCGGCGACGAGCATCGCGTCGAATTGGCTCCCGGCGTGGAACTGATCATCGGTCTCGAAGCGATTTCCGAGCCCGACGAGCGCGGCTACCGCACTGTCATGTGCATCCTGAACGGCCAGCTGCGTCCGGTCTCGATCCGCGATCGCTCCATTGCCAGTGACGTGCCGGTGGCGGAGAAGGCCGACAAGAACAACCCGGGCCACGTGGCGGCACCGTTCGCGGGCGTCGTGACGCTCGCGGTCAAGGAAGGCCAGAAGATCGAGGCCGGCGACACCGTGGCCACGATCGAAGCGATGAAGATGGAAGCGGCGATCACCTCGCCGCGTGCCGGCGTCGTTTCGCGGATCGCGATCAGCGCTGTTCAGCAGGTCGAGGGCGGAGACCTGCTGGTAGTCGTCTCGACGGGGGAGAGCGCCGCAGAGTGACTCGCATCATCTCGGGACTCGCGGGCGGTCGACGCCTGCGAGTCCCGCCGAGCGGCACCCGTCCGACGTCGGATCGGGTTCGCGAGGCGTTGTTCAGTGCACTCGAAGCGCGCATCGATCTCGAAGGGTGCGCGGTTCTCGACCTCTTCGCGGGTTCGGGTGCCCTCGGCCTCGAAGCGCTTTCACGTGGAGCCGAGCACGTCGTTCTCGTGGAATCCGATGCCAAAGCCGCTGCCGTCATCAAGGCGAACATCAGCACTGTCGCGTTGCCGGGGGCGACGGTTCGCGCCGCTCCGGTCGCGGCTGTGGTGTCGGGGCCGAGCGCGCGCGAATACGACATAGTCATCGCCGACCCGCCGTATGCGGTGACCGACGAGGCCGTCGTGTCCATGCTCATTGATCTGCAGGTCAACAAATGGGTGGGGGAGGGCACGATCGTGGTACTCGAGCGCTCGTCGCGTTCGCCGGAGACCGTGTGGCCGCAGGGATACGAGCCGATCAAGGCGAAGAACTACGGTGAAGCTCGCATCGAGCTGGCCACCTGCTACGGTCTGGACTCATGACTGGCGCCGTCTGCCCCGGATCCTTCGACCCTGTGACCAATGGTCACCTCGACGTAATCGGAAGAGTTGCTGCGCAATTCGACGAGGTCGTGGTCACCGTGCTGATCAACAAGAGCAAGCGTGGCATGTTCACGATCGACGAGCGGATCGAGATGCTCGAAGACGCGACGAGTCACCTGCCCAACGTTCGGGTCACGTCGTGGCACGGACTGTTGGTCGACTTTGCGAAACAAGAAGGCCTCAGCGCGATCGTCAAGGGTCTGCGCGGCGCGAACGACTTCGATTACGAGCTGCAGATGGCTCAGATGAATCAGAAGCTCACAGGCGTCGACACGCTCTTCGTCGCCACGAATCCGACCTACAGCTACCTGTCGAGTTCTCTCGTGAAGGAAGTCGCGACCTTCGGTGGCGACGTCTCCGACATGCTCCCGGCCAAGGTGCATTCTCGGCTACTCGCGCGTATCGCCGAACGAGCAGCAGAAAACAGCTGATCCCCGACACACCGACCACGACGACACCCCGTTGGCCGTTCTTCCGGCAAACTTGGACAGGAACGGGCACAGGTCCGAGTGGACCGGTGACGATGTGGGCCGAATTCGGCCGGTAGAGATTGGGGTTGCTTGTGTACCGCGTATTCGAGGCACTGGACGAACTGGTCGCAATTGTCGAAGAGGCGCGCGGTGTTCCCATGACCGCAGGGTGTGTTGTGCCTCGCGGCGACGTACTCGAGCTTCTCGACGACGTCCGGGACGCAATTCCGAGCGAGTTGGACGACGCTCAGGACGTCCTCGATCATCGGGACAAATTGGTCGGTGACGCGCGAGCTAACGCGGAGAAGACCGTCAGCAGCGCCAACGCCGAGGCGACGTCGACTGTGGAGAACGCACGCGACGACGCCGACCGCATTCTGTCCGACGCCAAGGCTCAGGCCGATCGCATGGTTGCCGAAGCACGTGCACACGCCGATCAGTTGGTCGAGGACGCAGAAGCAGAAGCGGAACGCACTGTCACTGACGGCCGTCGTGAGTACGACGCAGTGACCGGACGGGCTCGTACCGAGGCCGATCGGATGATCGAGTCGGGCCAGGCTTCGTACGACCATTCGGTGGCCGAGGGAACGGCAGAGCAGGCTCGTCTGGTCTCCCAGACCGAGGTTGTCCAGTCAGCCCACGCGGAATCTGCGCGGGTGATCGACGCCGCTCACGCCGAGTCCGATCGGATGCGTTCGGAGTGCGACCTGTACGTCGACACCAAGTTGGCCGAGTTCGAGGAGTTCCTCACGGGAACCGTTCGATCGGTCGGGCGTGGTCGTCAGCAGCTTCGAACGGGTTCGGGAGTTCCCGATTACCAAGACGACGATCGTCGTTCGGAGCGGCGCCGCTAGAGCGGATCAGACAGTCGAGGGTGGGTCGTCCGATATGGGGCGGCCCACTTTTTCGTGGACGGAATTGGGATTTGCCTTGTAGCTGCCGTATTGTGGAGTGGTTGCCCATACCAGTTTCAACAGTTAGGTGAGTTCTCTTTGTCAACGCATCGTCGTAGTTCGTCGCATCAGTCAAGTGATGCGGGATTTTTGCTGGACACGGTCAAGCTCGGCCGTCGTCCAGGGTCGATGCGTACCGTCGAGAGAACAATTCAGTCCCCGAACCGTATCGGTCTCGATCTGATCGCGATCGAAGCGGGCGCGGACATAGATCTCGATCTTCGTCTCGAAGCAGTGTCCGAAGGTGTTCTTGTCACCGGAAACGTGCACGCACCCACCAAGGGTGAGTGCTCGCGGTGCCTCGAACCGTTCACCGACACCGTGGACATCTATCTCACGGAGTTGTTCGCTTACCCGGACAGCACCACCGAGGAGACGACGGAAGAGGGAGAGGTCTACGCGGTCGAAGACGACGAAATCGACCTCGAACCGGTCATCGTCGATGCAGTCGGGCTGGCGCTTCCGCTCCAGCCTCTGTGCAGTGACGATTGCCTGGGATTGTGCTCAGAATGTGGCATTCGCCTGGCGATTGCGGAATCTGGGCATGGGCATGACATACTTGATCCTCGCTGGGCTGGTCTCGCGGCCAAATTTGGCGTGGAATCAAACACCAGCGAAAATCTTGTGATCACCGAAGCCGAGGAGAAGTAGAAGTGGCTGTCCCCAAGCGCAAAATGTCGCGATCCAACACGCGGTCGCGTCGTAGCCAGTGGAAGACCACTGTGCCCACCCTCGTTACCTGCCCCAACCGTGGCTGTGGCGAGCAGACCCTTCCCCACATCGCATGCCCGTCATGCGGTACTTACAAGGGCCGCCAGGTAACCGCTGCTGTCTAGTTCTCCCCGGAGAAAGACTATGACGAGCGAAAATACAGTTTCAGCCGCCGGCGGCGAGGGCAATCACGACAAGCTCCTCGCCGCTGTCGGCGTAGATATAGAGCCCGGTCTTCTGACCCTGGCTCTCACGCACCGCTCGTACGCGTACGAGAACGGCGGACTGCCCACGAACGAGCGCCTCGAGTTCCTGGGGGATTCCGTTCTCGGCGTCACGGTGACCGAAAATCTCTACCTGTCCCACCCGGACAAATCCGAAGGTGATCTGGCGAAGATCCGTGCCAGCGTGGTGAACATGCATGCACTCGCCGAGGTCGCCAGGACTCTGGGTGAAGGTGGACTCGGAGCACACCTGCTGTTGGGTAAGGGCGAGGAAATGACGGGCGGCCGTGACAAGCCGTCCATTCTCGCCGACGGCATGGAGTCGATTCTCGGCGCCATTCACCTGCAGCACGGCATCGAGACTGCGCGACGCGTTGTCCTCGATCTGTTCGACGACCTACTCACTCGCGCACCGCTTCTGGGCGCGGGTCTGGATTGGAAGACGAGTCTGCAGGAACTGACCGCAGAACACGGTGCCGGAGTTCCCGTTTACGAGATCACCGCTACCGGACCCGATCACGACAAGGAATTCACGGCCACCGTTCTCATCAGTGGCAAACCCTTGGGTGTCGGTGTCGGTCGTTCCAAGAAGGAAGCCGAGCAGAAGGCAGCAAGTTCGGCATGGAAGACGATGTCGGAGAATGCCGCTGCTACCGCAGTCGCTGCCGACGACGCGCCTGATCTTGCCGGCTGAGTACACTCTTGCCTGAGCTTCCCGAAGTCGAAGTCGTTCGCCGCGGCCTGCAGTCTCACGCTGTAGGTGCGGCGATCGAGGCCGTCGAGGTCCTCCATCCCCGCGCGATCAGGCGCCACGTTCTCGGTTCCGAGGACTTGATCGGCCAACTCACCGGGCAGACCATCGCTTCGGCAGAGCGTCGCGGCAAGTATCTGTGGCTGGTTCTCGAGCCTGCCGGTGTCGGGCTGGTGGTTCATCTCGGGATGAGCGGACAGATGTTGGTCCAACCCCCGACAGTCGACTGGGAAAAGCACCTACGCATTCGGTTGGCCCTCGATTCCGGGGCCGATCTTCGATTCGTCGATCAGCGAACCTTCGGTGGCTGGTCGATTTCACCTCTCGTCGAGGTCGACGGAACGATGCTGCCCGAGTCGGTGGCGCACATCGCTCGTGATCCCATGGACGGTGCATTCGATCTCGAATCCGTCGTGAAAGTCCTGCGGGGCAAGCACACCGAGATCAAGCGTGCGATTCTCGATCAGACCGTGGTCTCCGGGATCGGAAACATCTACGCCGACGAATCGTTGTGGCGCGCAAAGATTCACGGCAACCGAATCGCCGAAACGCTTACCAGGCCCAAACTTCGAGAGCTGTTGACCGCGGCACACTCAGTGATGGGTGAAGCGCTCGATCAGGGCGGTACGTCCTTCGACGCTCTGTACGTGAACGTCAACGGCGAGTCCGGTTACTTCGACCGGTCACTGTCGGCCTACGGGCAGGAAAATCTTCCGTGCCCGCGATGCGGCGCGCCGATCAAGCGTGAGAAGTTCATGAATCGATCGTCGTTCAGTTGCCCGAGGTGTCAGCCGACCCCGAGGGCAAGGCGAATCGCCTAGGTCTCCCGCCCCTCCGGTTCGGCGGAGTGGCAAGATTGCGTCATGGCTGAACAGACTCCCGACAACGCTGCAACCGCCCCCGCTCACACGGAGCTTTGGGTCGAACGGACCGGAACCCGCCTCTACACCGGCAAGAGTTCGCGCGGCGCAGAGGTTCTCATCGGCTCCGAATCGGTGCCAGGAGTCTTCACGCCCGGCGAACTGCTCAAAATCGCGCTGGCCGCATGCACCGGCATGAGCTCCGACTTCCCGATTTCTCGCCGCCTCGGTGACAACTACGACGCGACGGTCCGCGTGTCCGGCGCCGCCGATCGAGAGAACGAGGTCTACCCGCAGCTCGACGAGGTCCTCGAACTCGATCTCAGCGAGTTGGATGCCGAAGCACAACAGCGCCTCATCACTCTCGTCGAGCGCTCCGTGGACAAGGTATGCACCGTCGGGCGCACGCTCAAGGCCGGAACCAAGGTAACTCTGTCGTTCGACACGGAAGCCTGATGTCTCGCGCGGGCAGCATTGTCGCTGCGATCGCACTGGGTTCCGTTGTGGCGGTGAGTGCTCCGGCGCACGCCTCGGTCCCGGTCGACGGCTCGGCCGGTGGTTGCGGGTCGTGGTCGTCGAGCGTCGTGACGACTGGCGCCGGCATGCTCGAGAATCTCGAATTCGACGGCAACGGATCGATGGTGTTGTCGCAGTCGGCTCTGATCGGGCCGGGTGCACTGCTGAAAGTGACTCCGGACGGAACCCGGACAACTTTGGTCGGTGACGTCACCGGACCTGGCGGGTTGGTCGCGCGTGACGGATCCGTGTACTTCACCACGGGCAACTCGACTGTCTCGGGACTGTTCGGAATCGCAGACGGCAGCCTTCGCAAGGTCGACGTCGCAGACGGATCGGTGACAACGATTGCCGACGGTCTGGTGATGCCGAACGGGCTTGTGCCGCTGGACGGTAACCGCTTCCTCACCGCTCGCACGCTGACCCGGCCGGGCCTGACAGTCGTCAACGGTGACGGAACCAGTTCGATCGTTCGTGAGGATCTCGGCACCGTCGACGGTCTCGCGCGCTCAGGTTCGACGATCTACGTGAGCACGACCTTCGACATGGTGACCGCCGTCCACGTCCTCGACGCACACGATCTGGGCGGAGCAGTGCGGACGATCACGCTCCCCGGATTCGGTCCGGCAAACATGGCGGACGATCTGACTGTCGGACCGGACGGCGCGCTGTACGTCGCTTTCAATGCCGGCGGCAAAGTTGTTCGCGTCGATCCGGATTCGGGATCTTCGTGTGAGATCGCCTCGGGTCTGCCGTTCACATCCGCGGTCAAGTTCGGCGCCGGTCCGGGCTGGGATCCCAACTCGCTCTACACCACCGGTTTCCTGGGTGAGGTTCACCGTCTCGAACGTGTGGCGGGCTGAGCGTCGTGGCTGAGACAGCGCCTGTGCGGTTGACGGCGTGGGTTCACGGATACGTTCAAGGCGTCGGGTTTCGGTGGTGGACCAGGGCCCGCGCTCTCGAACTCGGGTTGATCGGATATGCGTCCAATCAGCGTGACGGTCGAGTGCTCGTCGTGGCGGAAGGCGAACGCACGCAGCTCGAGCGATTGTTGGAGTTACTGCGCTCGGGGACTACCCCGGGCACGGTGGATCTTGTGGTCGACAGCTGGGACCCCGCCAAGGGCGACCTGACAGGGTTCGTCGAACGCTGACCGGTTTGGCGGTAAAGTTTCCCCCCATGCACCTCAAGAGTCTGACACTCAAGGGATTCAAATCCTTTGCGTCGGCAACGACTCTTCGGTTCGAGCCGGGGATCACCTGCGTCGTCGGCCCCAACGGCTCGGGCAAATCCAACGTCGTCGATGCGTTGACCTGGGTGATGGGCGAGCAGGGCGCCAAGGCCCTGCGCGGCGGCAAGATGGAAGACGTCATCTTTGCCGGGACCTCCGGTCGGGCGCCGCTGGGCCGCGCCGAGGTGACCCTGACCATCGACAACGCCGACGGCGCGCTCCCGATCGAGTACTCCGAGGTGTCGATCACGCGCCGGATGTTCCGCGACGGCGCGGGGGAGTACGAGATCAACGGCTCGTCCTGCCGTCTGATGGACGTCCAAGAACTGCTCAGCGACTCCGGTATCGGCCGCGAGATGCACGTCATCGTCGGGCAGGGACGGCTCGCCGCGATCCTCGAATCCCGGCCCGAAGACCGACGCGCCTTCATCGAAGAAGCCGCCGGAGTCCTCAAACATCGCCGCCGCAAGGAAAAAGCGGTGCGCAAGCTCGATTCCATGCAGGCCAATCTCGCTCGGCTCAGTGACCTCACCTCGGAACTGCGTCGGCAACTCAAACCGCTGGGACGCCAAGCCGAGGTCGCCCGGCGAGCGCAGACGGTCCAGGCCGACCTCCGTGATGCCAAGATGCGACTGGCCGCTGACGACCTGGTGACCCGTCGAACGCAACTGAACGACCAGGCGCAGGACGAGAAAGCGGCTCGCGAACAGCACAATCAGGTAGCGGCTGCGCTGGACGAGGCCAATCTCGAACTCGGGCGACAAGAGCAAGCCCTCGCTCGGCTGACTCCGGGATCGGAAGCTGCCGCGCAGAGTTGGTTCCAGCTCTCCGCGCTTGCCGAACGAGTCAACGCCACCGTGCGCATCGCCCGTGAACGCGCCCGACATCTCGACTCCGAACCCGTCGGCAATCGAGGCCAGGACCCGGACGAGATGGAGGCGCGCGCCGAACGTCTTGCGGCCGAGGAAGCTGAACTCCTCGAAGGCGTCGAGATCGCGCGAGCGGCATCGGAAGCAGCTCGTGAGCAGCTGGCAGCCACGGAAGATGCTGCAGCAGAGGCGGAACGGGCGCACATGGCGGAAGTCCGCGCCGTCGCGGATCGGCGCGAAGGTCTCGCTCGACTCTCCGGTCAGGTCGACACTCTGCGCACCCGCGTCGAATCCGTCGACGCGGAAGTGTCTCGGCTGACCGAAGCGATCGACGAGGCTCGCCTGCGTGGGGATGCCGCACAGGCCGAGTTCGACACGGTGCAGGAGAGCATCGGGGATCTCGATGCCGGTGAAGTCGGCCTCGACACCAATCACGAACGCGCCATCGAAGCTCTCGAGATGATCGACGCGCGCGTCGAGGAACTTCGCGAGGAAGAAAAGACGAGCGGGCAACGTATCGCTTCGCTCCGTGCACGCGTCGAGGCACTGTCGATGGGCTTGCAGCGCAAGGACGGTGGCGGTTGGCTGCTCGAACACCGGCGCGACGACGGCATAACCTCGCTGGCCGGATTGATCCACGTCGAACCAGGTTACGAAGCCGCGATCGCCGCCGCGATGGGACCGGCAGCGGACGCCGTCGTGGCGCAGTCGCTGGACTCGGCTCGCTCGGCGGTTGCATCACTGGCCGATCAGGACGGTGGGCGTGCATCACTGATCGTGAGCGGTGAACCGGCGATCAAGCGCGAGGCCGAGATCGCGCCGGGTAGTCGTCATGCGGTCGACGTCATCGACTGTCCTGACGAGTTGCGTGCCGGATTGACCGCCATCCTCGACGGCGTAGTCCTGGTCGAGACACTCGATGATGCGATTCGAGTTGTTGCTGACCACAAGGGGATTCGTGCAGTGACGCGTTCCGGCGATCTGCACGGTCCGGGGTGGATGATCGGCGGCTCGGATCGGCAACCGAGCACGCTGGAGGTGCAGGCGGCGATCGACGCGTCCGCAGCGGAATTGGCGGCAACGGAGAGCCGATCCGAGGAACTCGACGCTGCGCTGTCCGGCGCCCTGGCCGAACAGGCCGCTCGACGCGAGACCGCGGAGCAGACACTGGCCGCGCTCAACGAGTCGGACGCAGCCATGTCCGCCATCTACGAGCAGCTGGGCAGATTGGGGCAGGCGGCACGAGTCGCCCACGCGGAATCCGATCGGCTGACCGCCCAGCGAGTGCGTGCCGAGGAGGGACGCGGTGAGTCGCTGACCAAGCTCGCGGATCTGGAGGAACGACTGCGCGTTGCCGAAACCGACGGCAGTGCGCCGGGACACGGCGCAGAAGCGACCGCAGCCGACCGTGAAATGGCCGCAGCAGCGCTGGCGGAAGTACGCATCGTCGAAATGGATGCTCGCCTTGCGGTGCGCACCGCCGAAGAACGTGCGGAATCCGTTCGCGGAAAGGCTGATTCGCTTCGCCGCGCCGCGGCCGCCGAACGAGAAGCGCGAATTCGCGCCGAACGGGCTCTGCGCGCCAGAGCGCACGCGGCGGAGGTTGCAGCTGCCGTCGCCGAATCGGGACAACGAGTGGCGGCCGAACTCGAGACCGTCGTCGCTGCGGCTCTTGCTCACCGCGACGAGTTGGCTCGGGCCCGCTCCGAGTGCACAGCCAAACTGGATCAGGTCCGCGAGATAGTCCGAGCACTGACCGGACAACTCGCTTCGCTCACCGACGCCGTCCATCGCGACGAGGTTGCCAAGGCTCAGGCGGCGTTGCGCATCGAACAACTCGAGGAGTCGATCCTCGACCAGTACGGTATCGGCCTCGACGACCTGATCGCCGAGTACGGACCTGAAGTCGAACTGCCCCCGACGGCACTCGAAATCGAGGAGTACGAACACGCGAAGGAGCGTGGGGAGCAGGTCACCGCGCCCGCTCCGCTTCCGTACGACCGAGCCACTCAGGAACGCCGAGCCAAGCGTGCAGAGAAAGACCTCGCCACCCTCGGCAAGTTCAATCCGCTCGCGCTCGAGGAATTTGCAGCACTCGAAGAGCGGTACACCTTCCTCTCCACTCAGCTCGAAGACGTCAAGACCGCTCGCAAGGACCTTCTTGCTGTGGTCGCAGACGTAGATGCGCGAATTCTGCAGGTATTCACCGAGGCGTACGCCGACGTCGAGCGTGAGTTCGTGGGAGTGTTCGAGAAATTGTTCCCTGGGGGAGAAGGGCGACTGGTCCTCACCGACCCCTCGGACATGCTCACTACCGGCATCGAAGTCGAGGCGCGTCCGCCCGGCAAGAAGGTCAAGCGGTTGTCGTTGCTGTCGGGCGGCGAGAAGTCGTTGACCGCGGTGGCCATGCTGGTCGCGATCTTCCGGGCTCGCCCTTCCCCGTTCTACGTCATGGACGAGGTCGAGGCGGCGTTGGACGACACCAACCTGCGGCGGCTGATCGGACTCTTCGAACAATTGCGGGAGAAGTCGCAGTTGATCGTGATCACCCACCAGAAACCGACCATGGAAATCGCCGACGCGTTGTACGGAGTCAGCATGCGCGGCGACGGAATCACCACAGTGATTTCGCAGCGACTTCGCGGTCAAGACATGGCCTCTACGTAAGCCCTGCTCACTTTCCGGCTCGGAGCCTGAAACAATGGGCCGGTGACTACCCAGGCTTGGATCATCATCGCGGCTGTAGCAGCCGTACTACTCGTCGTTCTCGTTGCCGGATTCCTGCGCTACCGCAAGGGGCAGGTGTCGCTGAAGGCGCCCGAGACGAAGCCGGAGCTCGGCGCCCCCGAGAAGGACAAGTCAGGCGGCTACAAGGCCGGCGGCGGGTTCAACTTCAGTCAGGGGTCCACGGCGACGGCGCCGCCTCCGGTGGTTCCGACACCTCCGGTCGCGGAGAAGCCGCCCGTTGTCGAAAAGCCGATAGTTGAAGAACCTGTCGTCGAAAAACCGGTTGTCGAGAAGCCGGCTGTTGCGGAACCGGCTGTCGAGGAACCTGTCGCTGAGAAGCCGGCCGTCGTCGAGGAACCGGTTGCCGAAGAGCCGGTAGTAGAAGAGCCGGTAGTAGAAGAGCCGGTAATCGAAAAGCCGGTCGTCGAAGAACCGGTTGTCGAACCTGTTGTCGTTCCCGAACCTGTAGTTGTACCCGAGCCTGTCGTGCCTGCACCGCGCGTGCTGGACGAGATCGACCCGACCGAGGGTCGGCTGGACCGACTGCGCGGACGCCTCTCCCGCTCGCAGTCAGCGGTCGGCAAGAGCTTGCTCGGTCTGCTCGGTGGCGGCGATCTGGACGAGGATTCTTGGGAAGAAGTCGAGGACACCCTTCTGATCGCGGACCTCGGCTCCGCGACCACCGAGAAAGTCGTCACCAAGCTTCGTGAGCAGATGGCGGCCCGCAGTGTCCGCACCGAAGCTGACGCCCGCGCACTACTTCGCGAGGTGCTGATCGCCGAACTGCGTCCCGAACTGGACCGTTCCATTCGCGCACTGCCGCACGACGATCACCCGGCTGTTCTGCTCGTCGTCGGTGTCAACGGGACCGGCAAGACCACCACCACCGGCAAGCTGGCTCGCGTGCTCGTCGCCGACGGTCGTCGCGTCGTGCTCGGTGCCGCGGACACGTTCCGCGCCGCCGCTGCCGATCAGCTCCAGACGTGGGCCGAACGTGTCGGCGCCGAAGTTGTGCGTGGTAAGGAGGGCGGCGATCCCGCTGCGATCGCGTTCGACGCGGTTTCTCGCGGCATCGCGGACGGCGTCGACGTGGTCCTCATCGACACCGCCGGCCGCCTGCACACCAAGACCGGCCTGATGGACGAACTCGGCAAGGTCAAGCGGGTCATCGAGAAGAAGGCGTCGGTCGACGACGTTCTGCTGGTTCTCGACGCGACGGTCGGCCAGAACGGACTCGCGCAGGCACGAGTGTTCGCGGAGGTCGTGGACATCACCGGCGTCGTGTTGACCAAGCTGGACGGAACCGCGAAGGGCGGAATCGTCTTCCAGGTTCAGCATGAACTGGGTGTGCCGGTGAAGTTGGTCGGTCTCGGTGAAGGCGCCGACGATCTGGCGCCGTTCGAGCCGGGTGCGTTCGTAGACGCTCTCCTGGGCTGACGCCCCCGTGCGCCTTTTTGGTAGTGCGAACTACCAAAAAGGCGCACAGGGTTCGTAGAACCCCCTGGCGAAACCTGTTTGCAACAAAGTTGGGCAATTGGTTCACGTCTGCGAAACGCGACAGCGCCATGGACGAAACACCAGCCCAGCACTCTTCTCCTAACGACGTGCTGCCCGGCACGTGCGACTAGGAGGTAGTAAGTGAGTACCGACGATTTGTTGGCGAACTCCGGTAACGCCGCATGGATGCTGATGGCTGCATCTCTGGTCTTGCTGATGACACCCGGCCTCGCTTTCTTCTACGGCGGGATGTCTCGGTCCAAGTCCGTCCTGAACATGATGATGATGTCCTTCGGGGCCATGGCCGTCATCGGCGTCATCTACGTTCTTTGGGGATGGTCGATGTCCTACGGCACCGAGAACATCGGGGGCATTTTTGCCAACCCGTTCGAGTTCTTCGGCCTCAAGAACAGCATCACCGATGCTGACGGCAACTTCATCGCCGGCGCGTGGGGCTACCCCAACGTCATCGACATCGCGTTCCAGGTGACATTCGCGATCATCACCACCGCCCTCATCAGTGGCGCCCTGGCCGAGCGAGTCAAGTTCGGCACCTGGCTCCTGTTCTCGGGTATCTGGGTCACCGTCGTCTACTTCCCCCTCGCACACATGGTGTGGGGCGGCGGACTCCTCTCGGGCTCCGAGGACGGCATCGCGGCAAAGCTCTTCGGTACCACGGTCAACGATGACGGCGTCACCGTTGCCAACGTCGCTCCGATCGACTTCGCCGGTGGCACAGTCGTTCACATCAACGCCGGTATGGCCGGTCTGGTTCTCGCCCTCATCGTCGGCAAGCGTCTCGGCTTCGGCAAGACCGCCTTCCGTCCGCACAACCTGCCGTTCGTGATGCTCGGCGCCGCACTGCTCTGGTTCGGTTGGTTCGGCTTCAACGCCGGCTCGGCATTCGCCGCCGACGGTAACGCCGGTCTCGCTTGGGTCAACACGACCACCGCGACGTGTGCTGCAGTCCTGGCCTGGCTCGCTACCGAGCGTATTCGTGACGGTCACGCCACCAGCCTCGGCGCAGCCTCCGGTGCGGTTGCCGGTCTGGTTGCCATCACGCCGGCTGCCGGTGCGCTCAACCCCGTCGGTTCCATCTTCCTGGGCGCTGTCGCCGGCATCCTGTCCGCTCTCGCAGTCGGCCTGAAGTTCCGCTTCGGCTTCGACGACTCGCTCGACGTCGTCGGTGTTCACCTCGTCTCCGGCTTGTGGGGCACGATCGGTATCGGATTCTTCGGCACCGCAACCGGCCTCTTCTACGGCGGCGACTACAAGCAACTGGTGGTTCAGATCGTGATCGCACTCGCAGCACTCGTCTTCACCGGCGTTCTGACGACGATTATCGGCTTCGCACTCAAGCCCCTGGGCTGGCGAATCTCGGCCGAGGACGAGGCACGCGGCATCGACGAGACCGAACACGCAGAGACCGCATACGACCTCGCGTGATCAGCACGTGATTAAAGTGAATTCAGGCACTTCAGAGTTGGGAAAGGGATGAGCACATGAAGCTGATCACAGCAATCGTCAAGCCGTTCACGCTCGAGGACGTCAAGACCGGACTCGAGCAGGCCGGAGTGCTGGGTATGACAGTCAGCGAAGTTCAGGGCTACGGCCGACAGAAGGGCCACACCGAGGTGTACCGAGGCGCGGAGTACTCCGTGGACTTCGTACCCAAGGTGCGGGTCGAGGTCGTCGTAGACGACGCGGCCGTGGACAAGGTGGTCGAGGTGATCGTCGAGGCCGCTCGCACCGGCAAGATCGGTGACGGCAAGGTGTGGGTCTCGCCCGTCGAGTCGGTCATCCGGGTTCGTACCGGGGAACGCGGTGGCGATGCACTCTGACCCGAAAGGGTCCGAGAACTTCGGCCCTGGTTCCGTCGCGAAAGCGACGGGGCCAGGGCCGGTCTCGTCAGGGGGATCCGACGAAGCTGCGGACCTGGCCCGCGCACGCAAGGCCCTACTCACCGGAGGCGTCAAGAACAGGAGGCTCGACGCCCCGTCACTGCGACATGCACTGGTCGATCTGCACGAATTCTGGTTGACCACCAAGGGGACCGAACTGGGCATCAAACCGGATTGTGGGTTTGCCATCGTCGCCGTGGGTGGTCTGGGCCGACGCGAACTGTTGCCGTATTCCGACCTCGATCTGATTTTGCTGCACGACGACATGGACCCGGCAGTCGTCTCCCACGTTGCGGACAGCCTGTGGTACCCGCTGTGGGACGCGCACATCAAACTCGACCACAGCGTGCGGACGCTTCCGCAGGCGCTCCAGGTTGCGGCCACCGACATGACCGCGGCGCTCGGAATGCTCGAAGCGCGCCACATTGCCGGCGACGTGGAACTGAGCAACTTGTTGATCAGTGGTGTTCGTCGACAGTGGCGTATGGATATCCGCAGCCGGTTCGACGAGTTGATCACCCAGACTCGTACGAGGTGGGAGCGCAGCGGCGAGATCGCCCATCGCGCCGAACCGGACCTCAAGAGCGGCCGCGGCGGGTTGCGTGACGTGCAGTTGCTCAACGCCCTGTCCATTGCGCAGTTGACCGACGGGATGCCAGGACTCGGACCCAACTCGCCCGGCGGTGGTCTGGCACTTGCGCACAGGCGGTTGCTCGACGTGCGTACCGAACTTCATCGCGTTGCCGGTCGCGCTCGCGATCAACTGCGAGCACAGGACGCCGACGAGATCGGTGCGGCGCTGCGGATCGGGGACCGATTCGATCTTGCGCGCCTCCTCAGCGAATCGGCGCGCACCATCAGCTATTCGGTGGACGTCGGTATCCGTACCGCCGGAAACTCCTTGCCCAGGCGCGGTTTGTCTCGGCTGCGTCGTGCGCCGGTGCGGCGGCCCTTGGACGAGGGCGTCGTCGAGCACGCGGGTGAGGTTGTCCTGGCGCGCGACGCCAGGCCGAAGAAGGACCCCGGTCTGGTGATGCGGGTGGCGGCAGCAGCAGCCACCAACGGCATGCCTATCTCTGCGTCGACGCTCAATCGCCTGGCCGACAATGCCCCCGAACTACGTGAACCGTGGCCGAAGAACGCGGTCAACGATCTTCTTGTCGTGCTCGGTTCGGGCTCGCGTGCGGTTCCGGTGATCGAGGCGATGGACCGGACCGGGCTCTGGGGTCGACTCCTGCCGGAGTGGGGAACCATTCGCGATCTTCCGCCGCGCGACGCCGTCCACACGTGGACGGTCGATCGCCACCTGGTCGAAACTGCCGCCTATGCAAGCGGATTCACCACGCGGGTCGCCCGGCCGGATCTGCTCATGCTCGGTGCGTTGATCCACGACATCGGCAAGGGTCGAGGGGGAGATCACAGCGTCGTCGGTGCCGAACTGGCCACCGCGATCGGAAATCGATTGGGGCTCTGGCCTTCCGATGTCGCGACGTTGACGGCGATGGTGCGCTATCACCTGCTGTTGCCGGAAACCGCGACCCGTCGCGACCTCGACGATCCGGCAACTGTGCAGCGAGTGGTCGACGCACTCGAGGGAGACGGGACCCTTCTCGATCTCCTGCATTCGTTGGCGGAAGCGGATTCTCTGGCCACCGGGCCTGGTGTCTGGGGCGACTGGAAGTCGTCGTTGATCGGCGAGCTCGTGCGTCGTTGCCGATTGCTGATGGCGGGGGAGGAGCTCCCGCAACCAGATCCACTCGCACCCGAGCAGTTGGCCATCGCCGAGGACGGCGGGGTTCACGTCTCGCTCGTTCCGGCCGAGAATCCGCACACCTACGTCGTGACCGTCATCGCGCCTGACGCACCCGGGTTGTTGTCTCGGGCTGCCGGGGTTCTGGCGCTGCAGTCTTTGCGGGTGCATTCTGCTTCGCTGGGGTCGCATGCGGGTTCGGCGGTCAACTCGTTTGTCGTGACGCCGAGGTTCGGTACACCGCCGCAAGCGGTGTTGCTCCGACAGGAACTGATCCGAGCGTCCGCCGGTGAGCTGAATCTGCTCGAACTTCTCGATGCAAAGGACGAAGAGGCGCGGGCGGAGCAGTGGGACGACCCGATCCAGACCAACAAGGATTCGGCGGTTCCGGTGCTCTATTCGCAGGCGCCGCCGCGGGTCATCTGGTTCGACGCGCCCGGCGACGGTCACGCGATCCTCGAATTGCGCACCGAGGACCGCGTCGGCCTGCTCTGCCGACTGGCCGCAGCACTCGAACACAGTGGTGCCGATATCCGGTGGGCAAAGGTCGCGACGTTGGGTTCTTCGGTGGTCGACGCGTTCTGCCTCGACTTCGGTGAGGCAGACACCCGCGCGGCCAGAGAGCGTGTGGAAGAGGCGGTGCTCGCGGTGGTTCCGGTGCCTCAACCCAAGAAGAAAGAGGATTGACGGACCTGGTTTCGGCGGTTACGCCCGCATCGGCTGGGATCGGTGCGGGCGTAGCGGCTAGGCTGGTGCCCGAGAATATCCACGGCTAACTCGCACGACCTTCAGGAGCGCACTCGGTGTTCGAATCCCTTTCCGACAGATTGACCGGATCTCTCAAGGATCTGCGTGGCAAGGGTCGTCTGTCCGGCGCCGACATCGACGCTACGGCCCGCGAGATCCGCCTTGCCCTGCTCGAGGCCGACGTCGCGCTTCCCGTAGTGCGCAGCTTCATCGCCAAGGTCAAGGAACGAGCCAAGGGCGCCGAGGTCTCGGGTGCACTCAACCCGGCTCAGCAGGTCGTCAAGATCGTCAACGAAGAGCTGGTCGAGGTTCTCGGCGGCGAAACCCGTCGACTCCAGTTCGCCAAGACTCCGCCGACGGTCATCATGTTGGCCGGTCTGCAGGGTTCCGGTAAGACCACGCTGGCCGGAAAGTTGGCCAAGTGGCTCAAGGATCAGGGGCATACGCCACTCCTCGTCGCCTGTGACCTTCAGCGTCCCGGCGCCGTCACTCAGCTTCAGATCGTCGGTGAGCGTGCGGGCGCTGCAGTCTTCGCGCCGCATCCCGGCACCTCCATCGGCGGCGGTGAGAACGCCCTCGGTGTGTCCGCTGCCGACCCCGTCGAAGTCGCCCGCGCCGGCGTCGAGGAAGCACGCAACAAGCATTACGACGTCGTGATCGTCGATACCGCCGGTCGTCTCGGCATCGACTCGGAGCTGATGGCGCAGGCCGCCGGTATCCGTGACGCCGTCAACCCAGACGAGACCATCTTCGTTCTCGACGCCATGATCGGTCAGGACGCGGTCAGTACCGCCGACGCTTTCCGTGAGGGAGTCGGCATCACCGGCGTCGTCCTCACCAAGCTCGACGGCGACGCCCGCGGTGGCGCCGCACTGAGCGTCCGCGAGGTCACCGGTCAGCCGATCCTCTTCGCCTCCACCGGCGAGAAGCTCGAAGACTTCGACGTCTTCCACCCCGATCGCATGGCCAGCCGGATCCTCGGCATGGGCGACGTCCTGAGCCTCATCGAGCAGGCCGAGCAGGTTTTCGACGCCGATCAGGCCGAAGCCACCGCAGCCAAGATCGGTTCCGGACAGCTCACCCTCGAAGACTTCCTCGATCAGATGATGGCCGTCCGCAAGATGGGCCCGATCGGCAACCTGCTCGGCATGCTGCCGGGTGCAGGCGGCATGAAGGACGCGCTTGCCAACGTCGACGAGAAGCAACTCGATCGCATTCAGGCAATCATCCGCGGTATGACGCCGGCCGAGCGTGACGATCCGAAGATCATCAACGCCTCACGCCGACTGCGCATCGCGAACGGTTCGGGCGTCAAGGTTTCCGACGTCAACCAGTTGGTGGATCGCTTCTTCGAAGCCCGCAAGATGATGGCTGCCATGGCCGGCCGTATGGGCATGCCCGGCGCCCGCAAGCAGGTGCGCAGCAAGAAGGGCAAGAAGGGCAAGAAGGGCGGCAAGGGTCCGACGCAGCCCAAGATGCGCGGAGGATTCCCCGGCATGGGCGGGTTCCCGGGTATGCCCGGCGGCATGCCGGCCGGAATGCCCGACTTGTCGAACATGCCCAAGGGTCTCGATCAGTTGCCGCCCGGACTGGAAGGCATCGATCTCTCCCAGCTCAAGCTGCCCAAGAAGTAGTCGGTGACTGCGCTTCATCTTCGGGGTATCGGTCTGCCCGATGCCCGGCCGATCGAATTGTGGATCGTCGACGGGGTGATTTCTTTCGAGCCGGTGTCCGGTGCGGAGACGATCGTCGAATCGGGTTGGATCACACCGGGTCTCGTGGATGCGCACTGTCACGTCGGTATCCGTTGCGGCGGTGGCGGCGGCGAAACCGTCGACGGCTTGCTGGGGCAGGCTCAGACCGAACGTGACGCGGGCGTGCTGTTGCTTCGCGACGCAGGATCACCGGTCGACACCAGGTTCATCGACGAGCGCCTCGATTTGCCGCGGATCATTCGCGCAGGTCAGCACATCGCGGCACCCAAGCGATACATCCCGGGCCTGCCGGTCGATCTGGACGACGAATCTCAGTTGCCGGCCGAAGTCGTGCGTCAGGCACGCGCCGGTGACGGTTGGGTCAAGCTCGTCGGGGACTGGATCGATCGTTCCATCGGCGACCTCGCCCCGTTGTGGAGTGACGAGATTCTGGTCGAGGCCATCGCCGCCGCTCATGCCGAAGGCGCACGGGTCACCGCTCACGTTTTTGCCGAAGACGCTCTACCCGGACTGATCAACGCCGGTATCGACTGCATCGAGCACGGGACCGGACTGACGGACGCGACCATCGAATCGATGGTCGCTCACGGCACAGCCCTGGTTCCGACGCTGATCAACATCGCTACTTTCCCCGAGATCGCGGACTCTGCCACGCGGTATCCGACCTACGCAGCGCACATGCGGGATCTGCACGCTCGTCGACACCAGACCATCGGTGCCGCTCACGACGCGGGGATTCCGATCTATGCCGGAACGGATGCCGGCGGTTCGATCAGGCATGGGCGGATCGCCGACGAGGTGGCCGAACTCCAGGTTGCCGGTCTGACGGCGCACCAGGCGCTGGGCGCAGCCTGCTGGGACGCACGGAGTTGGTTGGGCGCTCAGGGCATCGAAGAAGGAGCGCCCGCCGACCTGGTGGTGTTCGCCGAAGATCCGCGCGGAAACCCCGCTGTGCTCGCGAAGCCGACGCGTGTGATCCTGCGCGGCACCCCCGTGAGTGGTTAGGGAGTCCCTGCACTCCCCGAACGCGCACAGGGTGGTTTCCGAACGAGCCCACCCATCTGGCACAATGGACCATTGTTCGTCGCAACCGGTTACGTACCGCTGCGACGGTCACAGGATAGAGGCAAAACCGGGCTCACAAATCGTGTGGGTCGCTGAATTGCACGTGACATGCGCAGCACTGTTGTGCGCGCTGAAGGAGAACTGCAGCTGTGGCTGTCAAAATCAAGCTCACCCGCCTCGGCAAGATCCGCAACGCTCAGTACCGCGTTGTCATCGCCGACTCGCGCACCCGTCGTGACGGCCGTGCGATCGAGACCATCGGCAAGTACCACCCCAAGGAAGAGCCCTCGCTGATCGACATCGATTCCGAGCGCGCTCAGTACTGGCTGTCCGTGGGCGCACAGCCCACCGAGCCCGTCGAGGCACTCCTCAAGATCACCGGTGACTGGCAGAAGTTCAAGGGCCTGCCGGGCACCGAAGGCACCCTGCGTGTCAAGGAAGCCAAGCCCACCAAGCTCGAGCTCTTCCAGGCTGCACTCGCGCAGGCCGAGAACGAGCCGGTTGCTGAAGCAATCACCCCCAAGAAGAAGAAGGCTGCAAAGGCTGACGAGGCCAAGGCAGAAGACACCGCGGCTGACGCCGAGGCTCCCGCTGCAGACGCCGAGGCTGCTGACAAGTGAGTGCCGTCGTCGCTGATGCGGTAGAGCATCTCGTGCGTGGCATCGTCGCCAATCCCGACGATGTTCGTGTCGAGCTGATCACCGGACGTCGGGGACGGACCGTCGAGGTGCACGTGCACCCTGACGATCTCGGCAAGGTCATCGGTCGGGGTGGTCGCACGGCGACCGCTCTGCGGACCTTGGTCTCCGGCATCGGTGGCCGCGGTATCCGTGTTGATGTCGTCGACACCGATCAGTAGACGGCAGTAAACAGGTGGAACTCGTAGTCGGTCGTGTCGCGAAGTCGCATGGCATCAAAGGTGAATTGGTTGTCGAGGTTCGTACAGACGAGCCCGAAGATCGTTTTGCCGTAGGTTCCGTGCTGCGTGGGCGTAAGCCGCGCGAGTCCACACTGAAGTCGTACACAGTGGAAGCCGCCCGGGATCATTCCGGGCGGCTTCTGCTGCGCCTCGAAGGCGTCAGTGACCGTGGCGACGCAGATGCGTTGCGCGGCACACTGTTTGTGATCGACAGTTCCGAACTCGAGCCTTCGGATGATCCGGACGAGTTCTACGATCACGAACTCGAAGGACTGAAGGTCGTCCTCACCGACGGCACCGAGATCGGTTCGGTCATCGAGGTATTGCATTCCGCCGCAGGCGAATTGCTTTCGATTCGCCGCGCCGGTGAGACGTCCGGTGAATTGCTGATCCCGTTTGTCGCAGCCATCGTCACCTCGGTGTCGATCGCCGACGGCGTCGTGGTGATCGAGCCCCCCGAGGGACTGCTCGATCCGGACTTCGGTGACAAGTCGAACAGCGACAATTCGAACGCCGACAGCGACTGATCGCTTGTCATGCGTCTCGATGTAGTCACCATCTTTCCCGAGTATCTCGAACCGCTTCGTGCTGCCTTGCTGGGCAAGGCAATCGAACGTGGCTTGATCTCGGTCGACGTCCACGATCTGCGGTCGTGGACCCATGACGTGCACAAAGCCGTCGACGATTCTCCGTACGGCGGCGGACCCGGCATGGTCATGAAACCGACCGTCTGGGGCCCGGCCCTGGACGACGTGATCGGACGAGCAGATACTGACGGCCCGGATGACGCCGAGACGATTCTGGTGGTGCCCACTCCTGCCGGCGTCCCGTTCACTCAGGCGACCGCGCACCGCTGGTCTACCGCAAAGCATCTTGTCTTCGCCTGCGGCCGATACGAAGGAATCGATCAACGAGTTTTCGACGACGCAGCCAAGCGGGTTCGCGTCGAAGAAGTCAGCATCGGCGACTACGTACTGATCGGCGGTGAAGCTGCCGTGCTGGTGATGGTCGAGGCTGTTGTTCGACTGATGCCCGGTGTTCTCGGCAATCAGCTTTCACACCAAGAAGATTCGTTTTCCGACGGACTCCTCGAAGGACCCAGTTACACGCGTCCGGCCGTGTGGCGCGACCTCGAGGTTCCTCCTGTTCTGCTGTCCGGTGATCACGCAAAGATCAAGGCTTGGCGCCGTGAGCAGTCGCTGCAGCGCACGGCCGAGCGTCGACCGGACCTGCTCCCTTAGGTATTTCGCTTCAACCAGGTGATGCTCGCGCCGTCACTCAGCGATTCGGTTGCAGTCGGTGTGAACAGCGTCGGCTCGAAGTTGCCTCTGATCATCGGTATACCAGCGCCTGCGACAACCGGATACCTCTTGACGACCAATTCGTCGATCTCCGGTAGCAGTTCGCCGGCGAGAGTTCCGCCGCCGCAGAGCCAGATGTCTTGTCCTTCCTCCTCTTTGAGGGATTTGGCCAGCGCCAGGGGATCAGCGCGGACGAGGGTGATCGCAGGATCCTCGGTGTCGGGGAGCGTCGTGGAGACGACGAACTGGCGCAGATGTGCGAAGGGGCTGCTCACCCCGGCGGACAGTCCGGGCTCGTAGGAACCGCGACCCATGATGACGGTGTCGAAGACCTTGTTGGGTACGCCCTCCACTCCGAGGGAAGGCCGCACGTGCGTTGGCACGGTGTCGGGATACCGATCGCATATCCAGGCCGTGATCTGTTCGGATGCCGGGTAGAAGTCGAATTCGCCGCCGGGGCCCGCGATGTAGCCGTCGAGCGATGCTCCCACGTAGTACACAAGCTTTCGCATGAAATGCTCCGTTCGTAGTACTCTGTTTGTAGTGGTTTAACCTAGGGTCGTGTCTGGAGTGATGTCAAGTGCGAAAGAACCCGGAACGTCGGCTTGCCCTGATCGACGCGGCAATCGAGGTGTTGGCGCGAGAGGGCGCTCGAGGCTTGACCTTTCGAGCCGTCGACAGTCAGGCAGCCGTGCCGAACGGGACTGCGTCGAACTACTTTTCCAATCGCGACGACCTACTGACACAAGCCGGTGGCCGGATCTACGAGCGACTGATTCCGGACGACCTCGAGGGACTGATCGATCCCGTCAACGGCACCGATCGTGAGCGTCTGGTGACGCTCATGCTCGAAGTGGTCGAGCGGGTCACCTCGTTCGGGACAGGTTTCCTTGCGCTCATGGAGTTGCGATTGGAGGCGACGCGTCGACCGGACCTGCGTGCGGTACTGACCGTCCGCATCCGAGAAGATTTCGATCTGAACGTAGCCAATCATCTGGCGTCGGGCGTGCCCGGTGATGCGATGACCGTTCGCCTGCTCTACATGTCGTTGAACTGGCTCGCCCTGGATCGACTCACATTGCCGAACCTGTTCGGAGAGGAAGACATTCGAACGATCGTCGAGGCGGCAGTGGATCGCGCGTTACCCCGCGAGTCGTAGAAGGTCAGTGCCGTTCGGTTGGTTTGCGACGGAATGAGAAGTATCGATGACCAAAGAAACTCACACCGGCAACGATCAGCATGACAACAGCCTGAGCGGGGAGCGGCGGGGCGTGCAGAATCGACACTGCGAGTGTTCCGAGAATCAGATTCAGCACGAGGCCACCGGAATTGACGACGATGAACGCGCCCAGGTCGCGGGCAACATGTCCGCGAACGCGGAAAACGAGAGTCCGATGCAGAACAAAAGCGATGAGGACGCTGATGGAGTACGCGCCGATCACGGCCACCTGATACAGATTCTTGTTGTCGAGGATCAACGACCACATCACGAAGAGCACGTAGCCGATCGCCGTATTGGCAACTCCGACAATGGCAAACGCAATGGGTTGATGCTTGACCACCCGCAGCAGTGGGCCGGGGTTCTCGGTTGATGCGACGTCTTCGGTCATGAAGACTCGGTGTGCACGTCGCTGATCCGGTCCTTGCGTCGCGTGCGCAGATACATCCATTCGAGCACCCCGAGTCCGAGGACTCCGGCGACCATCGAAGCGCCGCCGACCTTCCATCCCGGGGGACGCCAGGTCAGGACAAGTTCCGCATCTTTCGTACCGGCAGGAACGTCAACGGTGACAAAGGACTTCGCGACGACGTCGATCGGGACAGGCTGACCGTCGATGCTCGCCCGATATCCGGGCCAGCCGAGCCGTGCGAACACAACCTTGCCGCCGGTCTCCGAACTGACACGAAGGGTGCTCGACATGTTCGATTCCGCGATCGACGTAGCCTCGACGCCTTGGGCGTCGGCGATGCGTCCGTTGCGTGTCGAGACGGGGCCGTCGACGCGTTCGAGTACCGCGATGTAGTTCTCGTGTCCGGGGTAGTCGACCCATTTCCATCCGTCGGGAGCCGGGTTCTTGCGTGCATCGGGATAGAGGGCGTTTTGCAGTACGACGCGGTCCACGTTCATCAGATCGACGATGGTGCGGCCAGTGGTGGGTTCGACGGTGAATGCGCGTCGGAAGGCGTCGGGGCAGACGCTCATGTCCCAGCGCATGCAGAGCAGGTCACCGAAGTAGAAGTGCCCGTTGGGGGTGTAGCCGCTGGTGTAGGTCAGTTCGAGGTCTTTGGGGTAGTTGCCGAAGGCCAGGGAACCGTACGCTCCGTCGAGTGTTCGCTCGCCGGGGCCGATGAGCGCGCGGTCGCCCAGTTGTAGTGTCGTGCCTTCGAAGTCGGGGAAGGCTTCCTTCATCTCCGAGCGGGATTCGGGCAGGTTCCAGCTCATCGGGGTCGGTTGTGCTGCTCGAACCTGGGCGTAAGCGATGGGGGAGACCGCGACGATCGCTACGAGGCATGCGAACGCAGTGCCCTTGGTACGGCCGAGCCACACCATCGCGGCGCCGAGGGCAACGACGGCGACGGCTGAGATCACATGCCATTTCGCGAGCCCCGGGGCTGCCGAGGCGGACCGAATCAGCAGCAGGCCCACGAGGATTCCCGCTGCAACGCAGCGCCCGCGCAACTTGTCGGTCGTGGCGTAACGCCCGAGCAGGATGCACACCAGAAGCAGAAGGCCGATGGCCACCATCGGAAGCACGCGTGCGGGCCACCGCAGCGGGCCGATCGTGCTCGGCCCGGCAGTCCACATGAGGACGGCGACGGTGAAGATCCCGACGGCGGTCAATTCGCGTGCCGCGGCGCGTGCCTTGCCCCAGTCGATGAACGCCAGCGCCGGAATGAGGAACCAGGCGATGTAGACCATGGGCATGGTCTGGATGTATCCCCACCAGGAGGTGAACGCAGGCATGGTGCTCGGCAGGCTCGCGTTCAGCGATTCCGACCACGGAACGGCGAGGAATGCGTCGTTCTTGACCTCGGATGCACCGCGCCAGGTGACGTCGGCGGTGAGCAGGCTCGGCAGATACGTCGCGAGCCCGGCCAGAGCCGCACATGCGGACACCGCCAGAAGCCGCAGCGACGGTAGCCAACGCCGCTGATAGACAACTTCGCCGATTGCGACCGCGCCGATCATCAAGCCGGATTCGACTGCGGGGAAAACATATTGGACCGACATCGCGAGATACAAGAACACGAAGGTCGGGATCGGACCGCTCTTACCTCGGGCGTAGCGGATTGCCGACGCCCACGCCTGAACCATCCATGCAGTGCCGGTGAAGGCAGTCATCCAGCTGGCCGAGTCGAAGAACAGCAGGAAACCGGTGAACGGAATGGAGACGCCGGCGACCGCAGCCCACGTGGGCTTCGAGCCGTACTCGAGACAGATCCGATAGACGCCCAGCGCAAGAATGATCGCGAAGATCAACTTCACGATCGTCGCGTACAACGCCAAGTTGTCGAAGGACGGTGCGATCAGGTCGATCAGGAGTTGCGGTGGATTGAGAAGGCCCGCTTCCTCGATCGCGTAGTTGCCCGCCATCCAGTTCTCGGGGACGAGTACCGGGAGGTGTCCTTCTCGCAGACTGCGGCCGAGCATGACCCACAGCGGTGCGTACTGGGACTCGGTGTCGTCCGTGTAGAAGTGACGAGCATTCGCGAGCACCACGGCCAGGTAACCGGCGATGACACCGACCGCCGTGACGGCGCCCCACTTGTACACATCGGCCCGGGCGAGAGTGCGAGTTTCCACCACGAGTTCCAGACCTTAACAGGGCAGGTCGGGCGTACGGAGACGCGAGCGCGTCACGCGCCGCCGGCATCCGAAGTCAAGACATCTTTGCGTGTTAAAGTTCGCGACGGTGTGGGCCCGATCGTGCCTGTCTCTCGGCGCCAGTCGAGCCCCCTGAAGGGAGTGGAAGCGAGTGCACTCGATTTCCGTCGTAGTGCCCGTTTATCAGGGCGAAAAGACGATCACAGCACTCGTCGAGGAGTTGGACGCCCTGGGCGCACCGAGTACGACGCCCGGTGGTGCGCAGTTCTCGGTCGACGAGATCGTGCTGGTCCACGACAACGGCCCGGACCGCTCCGACGTCGTGTTACTCGAATTGGAGCGCCGTTTCGAGCAGGTGCGTGTCGTGTGGCTCAGCCGCAACTACGGCCAGGACGCGGCGACCATCGCCGGCATGGCCGCTGCAACCGGCCAGTGGATCGTGACGATGGACGAGGACGGCCAGCACGACCCGGTGCACATCGGGGCTTTCCTCGACACCGCGCTGACGGAGCGATCCGATCTCGTGTATTCCAAACCCACGAACACCCGCCCTCACGGATTTTTGCGGAACCTGACCTCGCGCGGCGCAAAGATCGTCTTGGCGACGGTGTTCGCATTCCCTGATTCGACGAGATTCGAAAGTTACCGCCTGATCCGCGGTGACATCGGTCGACAGTTGGCCGGCGTCGCCGCCAACGGCGTGTATCTGGATGTCGCGCTGACGTGGGTTGTCGGTAACACGGCCACGGCCCCGGTGACACTTCGAGCCGAAGGCCGCGAGGAATCGGGATACAACTATCGCCGTTTGTTCTCGTTGTTCTGGAAGATGGTGTTGTGTAGCGGAACCCGCGGTCTGCGGCTGGTCAGTCTGCTCGGAGTCACCCTGGCGTCAGCCGGTGTGATCATGGCCGCGGTGATCTTCATCCAGGCCATGACCGGCGACAACAACGACCCCGAAGGATGGGCGTCGATCATCATGGCGCTGCTGGTCTGTTCAGGTGCGATCCTGTTCTCGCTCGGGCTGATCGCCGAATACCTCGGTGTGGCACTGCACGTCCTCGTCGGAAAGCCGCTGTATCTGACTGTCGATTCACCGCGGCCGGGAACCTCGATCGATCGGCGTACTCGTGAGCACTGATCGAATCATCTTCTCGCGCCCCTATCGGGCCTCGAACGAATTGTCGAATCTGGCAACGGTTCTGGAGTCCGACCACATTCACGGTGACGGGCGTTTCACCAAGTCCGCGACCGCAGCCATCAAAACGATCACCGGATCCACGCACGCCCTGCTGACCACCTCGTGCACGCACGCACTCGAATTGGGTGCCCTGCTGCTCGAATTGGGCCCGGGCGACGAGGTGATCGTTCCGAGCTTCGCGTTCAGTTCGGCGGCGACCGCCGTCGCGTTGCGCGGGGCCACTGTTGTTTTCGTCGACATCGATCCGAGTACCGGCAACATCGACCCGGCGTGCGTCGCGGCGGCGATCACCGAACGCACCAAAGCAGTACTTGTCATGCATTACGGCGGAGTCGCCGCCGACATGGAACCTCTGCTCGACCTCGCGGAACTCCACGGCGTCGCGTTGATCGAAGACAACGCACACGGGCTCGGCGGAAAGTGGCGTGGGCGCGCGCTCGGCACCATCGGAACAATCGGAACGCAGAGTTTTCACGACACCAAGAACGTTCATTGCGGCGAGGGTGGCGCGCTGTTGCTCTCCGACGATCAGCTGATGACCCGCGCCGAAATCATCCGTGAGAAGGGGACCGACCGTGCGCGTTTCCTGCGTGGCCAGGTCGACAAATATTCGTGGCAGGACATCGGCTCGAGCTATCTGCCCAGTGAACTCAATGCCGCCGTCCTCGACGCACAACTCTCGGAGTTCGACGCGATTCAGGCGGCCAGGCATCGCGTCTGGGATGCCTACAGCGTGAGTCTGGGCGAGTGGGCGTCCGCGAATGATGTCGTGCCCATGGCGGTGCCCGATGATCGCGAGCACACCGCGCACCTGTTCTATCTCAAAATGCCGACCGAAGAGAGCCGTGACGGCTTGATTCGGCATCTTGCCGCCGACGGAATCGTGGCGCCGTTCCACTACGTTCCGCTGGATACGAGTGCGGCTGGTGTGCGCTACGGACGAACACCGGAGCCGTGCGTGCGTAGTGCCGAGTTCTCGGCGTCGATCCTTCGACTGCCCCTGTGGCCGATGCTCACGTCCGAACAGCAGGAGCGGGTCATCAGTTCGGTGCTCGAGTACAAGCAAGACTGAGTTCGAACAGGACCTCTTGGACCGAATCAGGGTCCGGATGCTTCGGGCATCACCGAATCCGTGGTCGTGGATGCTGCCGCCCAGTCGTCGATGCTTCCGCTCGGGAAGAGGATTTGTGTGACGCCGGTGACGGTGTCGCGTGCGTGCAGTGCACTTTCGTCGTCGACAGCATCGGTGAACGAAGTGTCGGGATAGAAGCTGTCCTCGTCCGTGTACTGGACGTCTTCTCGAGAACCGATCGCGATGATGTATCGGTTGTCGTCACCGACGATGCCGGTCGACAGGTGTATCCACTTGTCCTCGACACAGCACATCCAGCCTTGCTTGACTCCGATGACCGGCTCGCCGAACAGGGCCTCGGGCAGTCCGAACCGCTGGTCGTAGCCGTCAGTTCCTTCGGGAGTGGATTGCCGCAGGTACTCGACGAACTGGTCGACCCGTTCGGGTCCGAGTTGGTCGGAGTCGTCGAGGACGGCGTTGTAGAAGGTGACCAGGTCACGGGTCGTGGTCTCGGTGTTCCACCACATTCCGTCCCACGGCGGCGTCGTCGCAGTCAGTGCGTAACGCTCGGCGACGCGGGTGATCACTTCTTGACCGCCGACCTCGTCCCACAGGAGGTTGGCTGCAGTGTCGTCGGAGGATTCGAGCATCGCCGCCATGAGGGTGCGATCGTCGTCCGTGATCGGTCGCTCGCCTCGCGCGTCCTGATGAAGGAGATCCTCCGCGATGAATAGCTTTGCCACCGAGGCGGTTTCGATCTGCTGGTCGCCTGACACATCGAGGTACTTGTCCGAGGAGCGGTCGAGGATGGCGATGGAGACGTCCGCGCCGCGCCCGAGCGCCGCCACCTGAGCTTGCGCCAGTCGACCGTCGAGAGTCTCCGCGACCGGAACATTGGTGTCGGGGAAGGCGGGGGTCTGCATCGAATCATCCGTGTTCTGTCCGCCGCTGCACGACGCCGCAAAAGTAACTGCGGCCGCCATTGCGGCAATCCGGACGTACCGCGTACTCATCTGTTTCCCCCGGTAGCCCTGACACGGCACTGTTGCCGATCTTCTTGTCTCAGGATAGCGGTAGGGTCGGATCTCGTGATTCTCAAGACCGTGAACCAGCGCATTGCCGAGGAACTCGACGTCCGCGAAGGCCAGGTTGCAGCAGCAGTCGACCTTCTCGACGGCGGAGCCACGGTGCCCTTCATCGCCCGGTACCGCAAGGAAGTCACCGGCACGCTCGACGACGCTCAGTTGCGACTCCTGGACGAGCGGCTGCGGTATCTCCGCGAGCTCGACGACCGTCGTGACGCCGTGCTCACGGAGATCGACTCTCAGGGCAAATTGGACGATCAATTGCGTGGTCAGATCATGCTGGCCGAGACAAAAGCGCGGCTGGAGGACATTTACCTTCCCTTCAAGCCGAAGCGTCGTACCAAGGCGCAGATCGCCCGTGAGGCCGGCCACGAACCCGTCGCGGATGCCCTCATCGGCGACCCCACCACCGATCCCGCGCAGTATTCGGACGAGCAACTCGACGGAGCCCGGTCGATCCTCGTGGAGCGCTTCGCCGAGGACGCCGATCTGGTCGGCGAATTGCGTGAGCTGATGTGGAGTCGCGGCCAGGTCGTCTCCTCAGTCCGCAAGGGCAAGGAATCCGATGGCTCGAAGTTTGCTGACTACTTCGAGTTCTCCGAACCGTTCTCCAAATTGCCTTCGCATCGCATCCTCGCCGTCCTGCGCGGAGAGAAGGAAGAAGTGCTGTCGGTGAACATGGCTGCCGACACCGAAGAACTCGCGCCGGGGGAGCGCACGGTCTACGAAGGCCGCATCGCGTCGCGGTTCGAGATTGCCGACCGTGGCCGTGCCGCAGACGGGTGGCTCCTCGACACCGTGAGGTGGGCGTGGAAGACGAAGTTCGCGGTCACACTCGGTATCGACACTCGGATGCGTCTGCGACAGTCGGCCGAAAAGGATGCCGTCGACGTCTTCGCCACCAACCTCAAGGATCTACTCCTCGCGGCTCCCGCAGGCGCCCGACCCACCATGGGACTCGACCCCGGATTTCGCACCGGAACCAAAGTTGCCGTCGTCGACGGAACTGGCAAAGTTGTTGCCTACGAGACGATTTACCCGCACCAGCCGCAGAACAAGTGGGACGCTGCTCTTGCGACGCTTGCCGGGCTTGTCGCCAAGTACGGCGTCGAACTGATCGCCATCGGCAACGGCACGGCCTCACGCGAGACCGACACGCTCGCTACCGAACTGATCAAGAAGACCGGTGCGCCCAACCTGACCAAGATCGTCGTGTCCGAGGCAGGCGCATCGGTGTACTCGGCTTCGGCCTATGCGTCGCAGGAACTTCCCGACCTCGACGTCTCGATTCGCGGTGCGGTGTCCATTGCGCGTCGCCTGCAGGATCCGTTGGCGGAGTTGGTGAAGATCGACCCCAAGTCCATCGGCGTCGGTCAGTATCAGCACGACATCACAGAATCGCTGCTCTCACGTTCCCTCGACGCCGTCGTCGAAGATGCCGTCAACTCGGTCGGCGTCGACGTCAACACTGCGTCCGTGCCGCTGCTCGCTCGGGTGTCCGGAATTGCAGGCTCGCTCGCGGAGAGCATCGTCGCGCATCGGGACCAGAACGGTCCGTTCAAATCCCGCAAGGGACTCAAGGACGTCTCACGATTGGGACCCAAGGCATTCGAGCAGTGTGCCGGCTTCCTCCGGATCGCCGACGGCGACGACCCTCTCGACGCGTCGAGCGTCCACCCGGAGGCGTACCCGGTGGTTCGAAAGATCGTCGCGAGTGCCGGCGGCGACGTGCGCACCGTCATCGGAAACTCGCAGGCACTTCGATCGGTCAAGGCGTCCGACTACGTCGACGAGCGATTCGGTCTGCCGACCGTCACTGACATCATCTCCGAGTTGGAGAAGCCTGGTCGAGATCCGCGACCCGAGTTCAAGACCGCGACTTTTGCCGCAGGCATCGAGAAGGTCGCGCACCTCAAGCCCGGTATGACGCTCGAAGGTGTGGTCACCAACGTCGCGGCTTTCGGCGCCTTCGTCGACATCGGAGTTCATCAGGACGGTCTGGTTCACGTCTCGGCGATGTCACACAACTTCGTCAAGGACCCACGAGAGGTCGTCAAATCGGGTGACGTCGTCAAGGTGAAGGTTCTCGAAGTGGACGAGGCGCGTCAACGCATCGGGTTGACGCTCCGACTCGACGACGAGGTGGGCGCACCCCGCAAGTCCGAAGGCCCGCGAGGTGGGCAACCCCAGCGACAGGGCCAGCCTCCGCGTCAGGGTCAGGGTCAGGGTCAGGGCCAGCAGCGAGGTGGCGGAGGGCGACAGGGTGGACGCGAGTCGCGCCCGGACAATCGCGCGCCCGTCGCAGGATCGATGGCCGACGCGCTGCGCAAGGCCGGATTCGGCAAGTAAAGCCGTACGCCGGGTTTTCGAAGTCCGTATCGTCACAATCGAGTCGGTTGGCGGTATGAATCCGATCAGGGTCGGATCATGAATTCGGTGAAGGGAGGACAGTGATGCGGGAGTGGCTCGAGCGAGAGATCATCGCCCACGGCCGATTGCCGCTGCTGTTCTTCCTTCTCGGGTTCCTGTCTGCCTTCCTTTTCATCCGCCTGAGCGTCCGGATGATCCGCGCGAAGGTGAAATGGTGGCCGGGCAACATCGCGCCAGGCGGTCAGCACGTGCATCACGTCGTATTCGGTGTGATCGCCATGATGATCTCCGGTGGTGCGCTGATTGCGGTCTACGTCGACGGTTCGCAGACCACCGGTGCCGTACTGGCGGCGATCTTCGGTATGGGTGCGGCGTTGGTGCTCGACGAGTTTGCACTGATCTTCTACCTGAAGGACGTGTACTGGTCCGAGCAAGGTCGGACCTCGGTGGACGCGGTCTTCGTCGCGATAGCCGTGACCGGGCTGGTGCTGTTGGGTTTCCGCCCGCTCGAACTGCTCGACGTCGCCGGATTCCGTGAGGAACGAGATCCGTGGATCAAGTTGGTCTTCGTTTTTGTCGCGTTGATCAACTTCGCCCTGGCTGCCATCGTCATTCTCAAGGGGAAGATCTGGACGGGGCTCGTTGGTCTGTTCGTCTTTCCGTTGCTGGTAATCGGTGCAGTTCGCCTGAGCCGGCCGGGTGCGCCGTGGGCACGTTGGCGATACACGCGCAAGCCGAAACGGATGAACCGCGCTCTCGAGCGTGAACGGAAATGGCGTCGGCCCGTCATCCGCGCCAAGATCTACGTTCAGGATCTCATTGCCGGATCGCCGAGCGTCGAACATGCCATGACGGCGGCCGAGCAGGAATTGGACCACACCATCCACGCGGCTCCGCCACCACCGATTTCCCCACTGGTGTCCGCGTCTGGCACAATGGACGGGTTGCCTGGACCAGGCAGCAGCACTTGATCTGGGCACGAACCAGACGAGCGCCGTTTCGGGAGACCGGAACGCGTGCCGCTCGGTTCCTCTGCTCCTGCGAAATACAAGGATGACATATGAACACCCTGGACTTCCTGGACAAAAAGTCGCTCCGCGACGACATCCCCGAGTTCCGTCCCGGCGACACGCTCAACGTGAACGTCAAGGTTATCGAAGGCTCCAAGGAGCGCGTGCAGGTCTTCAAGGGCGTCGTTATTCGTCGCCAGGGCGGCGGCGTTCGCGAGACCTTCACCGTCCGTAAGGTCTCCTTCGGCGTCGGCGTCGAGCGCACCTTCCCGGTTCACAGCCCCACGCTGGCCTCCATCGAGGTTCTGACCCGCGGTGACGTCCGTCGCGCCAAGCTGTACTACCTCCGTGAGCTTCGTGGCAAGAAGGCGAAGATCAAGGAAAAGCGCTGATCTTTCCGATGAGCCCGGCACCGCGTACGCGCGGTGTCGGGCTAATCTGGTTTCTGTGGCAGATTCTTCGAAGGAGCAGGCATTGTCGTCCGGACCCGAGAATCACGAGGGATCAAGCGGTTCCGAGGAACCGACCTCACATCGGCCGCAGAAGAAACAGCGATCGTTCCTGCGAGAACTCCCTGTTCTGATCGGCGTTGCGCTGGTACTCAGCATCGTTCTTCAGGCATTTGTCTTCAGAGTTTTTCTCATCCCATCCGAGTCGATGGAACCGACACTGCACGGCTGTGCGGGATGTACCGGTGACCGCATCGTGGTGGAGAAAATCGGATACCGCTTCGGCGATCCGGAACCCGGCGACGTCGTCGTCTTCAAGGGACCCGATTCGTGGAACACGAAGTATGTGTCCAATCGGTCCGACAACGTTGTCGTCCGCGGCATTCAAGAGGTCGGTTCGTGGGTCGGCCTCGTCCCGCCCGACGAGAACGATTTGGTCAAGCGAGTGATCGCAACCGGCGGCCAGACCGTCGAATGCTGTGACGATCAGGGCCGAGTGCTGGTCGACGGCAAACCACTCGACGAGCCGTACATCAAGATGGACTTCCCGTTCACTCCGGGAACACAAACGTGTGACACCGAACTGAAGTCAGGGCGCTGCTTCGGACCGATCACCGTGCCCGAGGGACACGTATGGGTCATGGGTGACAACCGGAGTAATTCCGCCGATTCGCGCTACCACGTCGACGACGAGTTCCAGGGAACCGTCCCGGTCGACAACATCATCGGTCAAGCACGATTCATCGTCCTTCCCCCGTCGCGAATGGGCGGCATCGATGCGCCTGATATCCAGGGCAATTGAGTTGTCGGACCGCACACATGGATTCGCTTAGTTCCGAATAGGCAGAGACAGTGAGTAGTTGGCCCCCTCGCGTTGTCATTCGCAGATCGGCAGGTCTGCGGACGATGGAGTCTGCGTTGGCGCGAACCGGACTCGGTCCGGTCGCCGGCGTCGACGAAGCCGGTCGCGGAGCCTGCGCTGGTCCGCTCGTCATCGCAGCGTGTGTCCTGGCACCGAAACCGCAAGCGGCACTGGCGCGTCTGGACGATTCGAAGAAGCTGACCGAACGTGCTCGCGAGGAGCTTTTCCCAGCCATCAAGCGCTTGGCATTGGCGTGGAGTGTCATCGCTGTTCCCGCAGCGGAAGTCGACCAGATCGGTATTCACATCGCGAACATCGAGGGGATGCGGCGAGCGGTTGCGGGCCTCGACCTCGAACCGGGGTACGTCCTCACCGACGGGTTCCGGGTTCCGGGTTTGACGGCTCCCTCGCTGCCGGTCATCGGCGGTGACGGCGCCGCTGCATGTATCGCTGCGGCGAGCGTTCTCGCGAAGGTGACCCGAGATCGCGTGATGACCGAGATGGACAACACTCATCCCGGATACGGCTTCGCAATTCACAAGGGATACAGCACGCCCCTGCACATGGACGCTCTCGACGAGCTGGGGCCGTGCCCAGAGCACCGCATGACCTACGCCAACGTGGTGGCTGCGGGAGTCCGGTTGGAACAACGTGCAGGCCGTACGGGATGATGGACGTTCAGACGAACTGGGAGGACTGGCTAAACCGATGAGTGCCGAGGATCTCGAGAAGTACGAAACCGAGATGGAGCTGTCGCTCTACCGCGAATACCGGGACATCGTCGGACAGTTCTCCTACGTCGTGGAGACCGAACGACGTTTCTACCTGGCCAACACGGTCGAGTTGCTGCCCCACAATTCAGACGGGGAGATCTACTTCGAACTGCGGATGTCCGACGCGTGGGTGTGGGACATGTACCGCCCGGCGCGATTCGTGAAGTACGTACGCGTCGTGACGTTCAAGGACGTCAACATCGAAGAGCTGGACAAGCCGGATCTGCGCCTTCCTGACTGACCTGCGCTTGCCAGACTGCTCGACAACGAAGCGCCCCGCCGATATCGGCGGGGCACTTCGTATTTCGCGGAGTTGCGCGGGTTAGTTGCCCTTGACATTCACGATCTGACGCAGCGTGTGTCGAATCTCGACCAAGTCCTTCGCGTCGTCCATGACGATGTCGATGTCCTTGTACGCACCCGGGATCTCGTCGAGGAACGCAGCGGAGCGCTTGTATTCGATTCCGACCATTGCCTTGTCGAGATCTTCGATGGTGAACGTCTTGCGTGCCTGGTTACGCCCGTACACCCGACCCGCGCCGTGGGGGCTGGACTTGAACGACGGCACGTTTCCCTTGCCGACGACGACGTAACTCGCGGTCCCCATCGAACCGGGGATGAGCCCGGGAGTGCCCTCGTCGGCCTTGATCGCACCCTTGCGGCTCAGCCACACACCCCGGCCCATGTGGAATTCCTTCTGCGTGAAGTTGTGGTGGCAGTTGATCCGCTCGATCTCGTCGATGATCGTGCCGTCACCCATGAAGTGCGCGAAGTCCTTCACGACGCGGTCCATCATCTCTTCACGGTTGAGTAGAGCGAAGTGCTGAGCCCAGTTCAGATCGGTGATGTACGAGTCGAATTCGGGTGTCTTCTCGATCAGGTAGGCAAGATCCGGATCGGGAAGGTTGATGTACCACCGCTCGCACAATTCCTTGGCGATCTTGATGTGATGCTGTGCGATCTTGTTTCCGATACCGCGGCTACCCGAGTGCAGGAACAGCCAGACGCCGTCGCTTTCGTCGAGCGTCACCTCGATGAAGTGGTTACCAGAACCCAGCGTTCCGAGCTGAAACCTCCAGTTGTTCTTGAACTTGTCGTAGAAGGGCAGACGATCGCCCGCCATGGTCTCGAGTTCTGCGATGCGGATTTGCGCCGTGTCGCTCAGCGTCTTGTTGTAGACACCCGCCGAGAGTGGAACGGAGCGTTCGATGCTGTGGCGAAGAATGCTCAGGTCGCGGGCTTGGAGGTCGCGTGCGTTGAACTGGGTTTTGACTGCGATCATTCCGCAACCGATATCGACTCCGACGGCGGCGGGCATGATCGCGCCTTCCGTCGGAATGACCGAACCCACCGTCGCACCCGCACCGAGGTGCGCATCCGGCATCAATGCCAGATGTGGACGGACAAAAGGCATCTGGGACGTGCGCAGCGCTTGCTCGCGAGTATTCTCGTCGAGAATCGATGCCCAGTTCCACAGCCTCTTGGTGATCTTCTCCATCAGATTTCTCCCACATAGTTCACAGCCGAACCGATCGGTCCGGTGTGTCGTGCAGGAATGACCATGCGCTCCGTCAGTGGTTGTGTGCAACCTCTTTTCAGGTGCGCAGGCCGTCTGCGAGTTCGTAGATTCGTCCGACGTACCTCTCCTGGAAGGCTTTTCGGGCAGCATCTGCTTGTTGCCGTTCGCCCATTCTGGAGTAGAGGTACTCGAGATGAACCAAGCTCTCGCCGATGTCGACGCGTCGCTGGTCGAGAACCGTCAGCTCGTCGACCAGTCGAGCCAGATCTAACGCGTTGCCCGGTACCTCGTCCATGGTGGTCCTCGATGTTCGTGGGTGCTTCCTGACTTCGAGGCTAGCACTATTCGAACATATTTTCGATACCTGTCCTGTTTGCTTACTTCGACAACGTGGCGGTCAGTTGGTCGATGGCATACGGAATGCTCAGGACCGTGTTGCCGGACATCGCCGCACCAACCGGTGGATCTGCGGTGTATCGCACGACTACCGCGCTTCCGTACTTCACGGCGGGTAGACGCTGGAAGAGGGTGTTGCCGGCGAGGGCCTTCTCTCCCTCCGGGTCGGCCATCACGATCAAGCGGTCGACTGACTCGAGGATGTCGTAACGCTCGTTCGGAAGCCAGTCGCCGAACTGTTCGCCGACAAATGCGTCGACCGTCGGCGGGAGGGTGAACCCGAGTGACGAGAGGAAGATGCCACGTGGGTCGTGCGACGAGAATACGTATCCCTCGGGAGTGTCGAGGTTGACGATCGTTGCGGTTTGCCCGGCGAACTCCGGGTGCGCGGCGCGAGCGGCGGCAAACGCGTTTTCGGTATCCGCGATCAGTTGTTGAGCTTGTGGTTCTTTGCCGAGAGCGCGCCCGGCGGTGAGCGTCATGTCGGTCCACGGCGTTGTGTACGCGTCGTAGTCCTTGCTCTGTGCGACAGTCGGCGCGATCGAGGTCAGCTTGTTGTAGGTTTCCGTGTCGATGTCGGCGTATAGCGCGAGTATCAGATCTGGTGCGAGGGAGGCGATTTGCTCGAAGTTGAAGTCTCCGCCGCTGTTGATGTATGTCGGAGTCATTCCCTTCCAGTAGTCCTTCGTCCACGGCCAGCTTTCATCCAGGCCGGAGCCCCACCATTCGGCCATTCCGACGGGTTCAACCCCCAGGGCAAGCAGTGGTTCGTGATCGGTGTACCCGAGTGTGACGACGCGCTGCGGTTCGGCATCGATGGTCGTCGAACCCTGTGCGTGCTCGATCGTCACGGGGAATGCGTCGTTGCTCTGGGTCGCTGATGCGGTGTCGACGCCTTGCGAGGTTCCACAGGCGGTCGAGAACCCGATGATCGCGGCCGTCGTGAATAAGGCGGCGAGGATTCGGGTGCTACGTGAGGGCACGTGCATGCTCCTTCGAAGTGGTGGGCGAAGTGATCTGAGTTCCGCGTGAAGTGCTGAACTGGTCGCGTCAGCAATAAAGTGAGGCTAACCTTTGCAGGATCGTCGGTCCATCCTTCAGGATGGACTCGGATACGCCCAGAAAGACGCAAAATGTCCACTATCGAGTACTCGACTCGTCCAAAGTCCTTGCTAGCGCTGCCCGATAGTCGCGGACGGACATTCAAAGATTTTCAGGTCTACACCAACGTCGCCGACGGAGTGACTGCGTACGGAGCTCATCGACACCCCGAGCATCAGATCGCCTGGATGAGTGAAGGGACGATGCAGATCGCTGCCGGAGGCAATGTGTGGCACCTGCACAGCGAGCACTTGGTCTGGTTGCCGGGCACCGTTCTCCACGACATGACACTTCTGACGGAGGGGTGCATGATTGCGGCCTATGCGCGTCCGGATCTACGCCCTGCCGGGCCGCGGTGGACTCAGCCACTTGTTCTCGAAGTCGATGCTCTGTCCGCTCAATTGCTGCGCCATCTCGCCGACCGGACCATCGACGATGCTCGGCGGTTGATGAGTCAGGAGTTGCTCTACGACATTCTTGCTGCCGCGCCCGAACGGCACGACGTCCTCGCGGTTCCTCGCAATGCTGCGGCGAGTTCGGTTTCTGCCCGCATCCTTGCCGATCTGGCAGACTCACGAACACTAGGGGACTGGGCGGGCGAACTCGGGGTCAGTTCCAAAACCTTGATGCGCGCCTTTGTCGCCGATACCGGGATTACTTTCGGACAGTGGAGAACTCGTGCACGCATGTATGCGTCACTCGAGATGCTCGCGCGGGGTGAGGGCGTCAACGACGTTGCCCCGCAGGTGGGTTACCGAACCAGTAGTGGGTTCATCGCCGCATTCCGCGAAACTTTTGGTACGACACCCGCCAGGTACGGCGTGAAAGCTGATGCAATGATTCGCTGAATTGGAAACCGACGCCGCACACGCGGAGACGATAGTTGATAGATCTTGCTCGCGTCGACAGGCTAAAAGCTGAGGGTGGCAATCTCCCGTACGCCCAGGCTGGCTTCGTGGAGGCTGGGCGTGGGCATCGGATTCATCATTCAAGGCTGCGTCTAGAACATCGGTCAATCGCTTACGAGCAGCATTTCGATGGCGATTAGACAAAATTCAGAAATATCCTAGCGTGAGCGTTTTCCGGCAATCTGCGCAACCGTGGAAGATGTAACACACAATGCTGCGCCAGACAGGAGGACAACCCAAAGCCCCCACCCGATCGATGGAGAAACGGTGGTGCGAAGAATTGTTGCTTCTGCGTCTGACACGTTCATGGCGTCGATTATTCCGATCACGACCGTGATTGCGCCTACCGCTGGCGCGACCCACCGGTCTCCAAACTTTGCCTTTCCTCCTCTAGACAGAATAGTGAACAGTGCGATTGCTGCCACCGCGCCGAGAACGAGTGTTAGGACGCCGTCTCCGTCGACACCGGACTTTGAGAAGTTGAGAAATGTCACCCATGGACCGAGGCTTCCGACGACTATCCCGAAACATGCAAGCAGAGCTGCCACGATATTTGGCAGGTAGTTGGAAGGGAGGGGAGAGTCGGCCTGTACGAATCCAACTGGCGGTACACCTGCGAATCGCCACTCTGTCTTGTGTTCGGGATGGGGTTCGTAAGGTTGATCCGATTCTGGCGACGGTGCTTGGTGCTGAGCGAGCCAGTATTCCGGTGGTCGGGGCTCGTAGTTCGGTTGGTCAAATGGAGAGTTGGGTGGCTGCGTCACTTGAGAACCAACTTTCTGCTGTGGAAGCCGCTCAGTTTGCGGGTGAGTAGATTGCAACTGCAATCCGTCGGACAAACTATACAAGTGAAAGCTTTACGGAGTTCTTATGGTTTCGGTCAGGGGTAAATTCGAAGAGTTGACTGTCTTTTCAGAGTTAGAAAATGTTCGCCAAGAGCCTGTCTGCTTACTTCGAACGAATCGTGAATGGATCTGGCGGGCGGAGGAGAGTCCCGGCGACGTTGACCGCCTGGGTGCTTCGCGTAGAATGCCTTTGCTTACGCCTATATTGGCTCACTTTGCTTCCTGAGACCTTCCCTGCTGTCTGCGTGGGACGGGGTGTTTGCTGGTAGGGAATTCGACAACTAGGTAGTTCGAATTTATGGAGTTTAGTACAAAGCTGGAAGTTCCAGGTTTTCCTCGTCGGGCGAATTTAGACCACAGCTGGATGTCGTGCGCTTCTCCTTTCAGTGTCGCAACACTGAAAGTGATTGTTGGTTTTCAATTGCGGAACATGCCTCCAGAACGAGGAGATGGGCCGAGCTGCCAGCATGCGCTGGTGGCTCGGCCCATCTCCTAATCCGAACTGAGTCAGCTCATGTTGCCGAGCACATTGCCCAGGACACCGCTGATGACGTTGGTCATCGACCCCTGCGGGTCGGTGAGGGAACCGAATACCTGGCCCGATCCGGAGTTGAGTGAGCCGAAGCCCATGTCCTCGAGGCTTCCGGCGCCCGCCTCGACGGGGTTCGGCTGCCGGATGGTGACACACACGCCCATCGGATTGATGTTCCAGTCGCCCGCCGCCAGCACAATGTTGGTGCCGGCACCGCTGTCGAGCTGCGTGCCTACAACTGCGTTATCGGGAACTTTGTAGGTGGTTTCCAAAGCGATGACGCCGCCGCCCGCCGTGGTCCATCCGCCGCCCTTTGCGACTACGGAGTTGTTGCCGACAACCGCAGTTTTGGTGACGTCGTCCCACTGCTGATCGCCGATAAGCCATTTGACGTTCAGGCGAGCCTTGACCAGCTGGAATCCTGCCGGGTGGAAATCGCGGATCTGATTGACGAGTGCTCCCGAACCGGAAACCTTTGTCAGGTAGGTGACCGTCTGTCCCGGGGCGACCTTGCCGTCGCCGACAACCTCCTTGCTGACGGTGTACGGCGTCCCGAGGGAACCGGCCCAACTGTCGGTCACCGACTGGTTGAGCGCGCAGGCCGGCGCTGCTTGTGCCACCGAGGCTCCAAGTCCAACAGTGACGCCGGCGGCGATGAGAACGAGGGAAGTGGTGGTGGCTACTGCGTGGCGTAGTGAGCGGCGGGCCATATAGAACTCCATTCAGCGGGGTGCGTGACGGTTTGAGTAAAACTGTAACTAGTTCTACTGGACTTTCGTCCAATTTGTGGGGATTTCAGAAAATTGTCGGAGTGTGCGCCGTCGTTGGTGTATCGCGCTGCCGAATTCCACAGGTTCTGGGTTGTCAACAGGTTGGTTTTGGGTGGCTTGGTTTGGTGACGGTGGGTTGAGGGTGGTGTTGGGACGCGTTTCGTATGGGGCGGGCGCGCGGTCGTGTGAGTGGCGGGGGCTGTGATGGCGAGGAATATGGCGTTGGGGGCTCGGGGCGAGGATGTGGCTGTCGAGTTCCTGATCGATGCGGGTTTGGAGATTGTCGAGCGCAATTGGCGTTGTCGGTACGGCGAGTTGGATGTGATTGCGACGTCCGGTGATCGGATTGTGTTCGTGGAGGTGAAGACTCGCTCTGGTGCCGGGTACGGGAGACCGGCGGAGTCGGTGACGTTCGCGAAGCAGCGTCGGATTCGGGTGTTGGCGATGCAGTGGCTGGCTGATTCGGGGCGGTCGTGGTCGAGGGTGCGTTTCGATGTGGTGGCGGTGTTGATCGGTCGCGACGGTGAGCCTTCGGTCGAGCATTTTGTGGATGCGTTCTGATGGCGTTGGGGCGGGCGCATTCTGTTGCGGTCAGTGGTGTGGACGGGCAGATCGTGGAGATCGAGGCGGATATCGGGCGCGGGTTGCCGGCGGTGCATTTGGTGGGGCTTCCCGATACGGCGTTGCACGAGTCGCGTGATCGGATTCGGGCGGCGGTGACCAATTCCGGTGAGGAGTGGCCGGACAGCAAGGTGATTTTGGCGTTGTCGCCGGCGACGTTGCCGAAGGTGGGCAGTGTTTACGATTTGGCTTTGTCGTTGTCGGTGCTCGATGCGGCGAAGAAATTGCCGCGGAAGTTGTTGCGGGAGACCGTCTTTTTGGGGGAGTTGGCGCTCGACGGTCGTTTGCGGACGGTGCGTGGTGTGTTGCCTGCGGTGCTTGCGGCGAAGCGGGCGGGGTGGGGGACTGTGGTGGTTCCGCGTCGGGCGTTGGCTGAGGCGGGCCTGGTGAAGGGGATCGAGGTGCTGGGTGCCGATGATCTGTCTGCGGTGATCGGGTGGTTGCGTGGTGAGTTGGCACTGGCTGTTCCTGATGTTTTCGAGCGTGCTGATGCGGTGGCGGTGCGGGATTTGAGTGAGGTTGTCGGGCAGACGGATGCTCGGTGGGCGATCGAAGTTGCTGCGGCGGGTGCGCATCATTTGATGTTGACGGGTCCGCCGGGGATCGGGAAAACGATGTTGGCGCAGAGGCTTCCGGGGATTCTTCCGCCGTTGACGGAGGGGGAGTCGTTGGAGGTGACGGCGATTCATTCGGTGGCGGGTGTGTTGCCGGAGGATCGGCCGTTGATTGACATGCCGCCTTTCATTGCGCCGCATCACAGTTCGTCGGTCAGCTCGTTGGTGGGTGGTGGTAGTGGGATGGCTCGTCCGGGTGCGGTCAGCCGGGCTCATCGCGGCGTGCTGTTCCTCGACGAATGTGCGGAGATCGGGGTGAAAGTGCTCGAAGCGCTACGCACGCCACTCGAAGACGGGGAAGTGCGAATCGCCAGACGGGACGGAGTGGCACGTTACCCAGCGCGATTCCAGCTCATCCTGGCCGCGAATCCGTGTCCGTGCGCGCCGCCCCGTGACGCGGATTGCGTCTGTGCACCCGCGGCACGTCGCCGATACCTGGGGAAATTGTCCGGCCCGTTGTTGGACCGAGTCGACATCAGGGTCCGGATGCAGGCCGTTGCAACCGGAGCGCTGCTCGACGAAGTGGGTGAAAGCACCAGCGATGTTCGTGCGCGTGTGGCGGCAGCTCGAGACACTGCAGCCCAACGGTGGAGCGAGTACGGGTGGCGAACCAACGCGGAAGTGCCAGGACCGGCGCTTAGGCAGAAGTTCAGACTCTCGCGTGCCGCGTTGGCGCCAGTGGAACGGGCACTACGTAAAGGGGTGATCACAGCTCGAGGGGCGGACCGAGCGTTGCGGGTTGCCTGGAGTGTCGCCGATCTGGCAGGTGAGGCGATGCCCGGACCAGACCAAGTTGTCACCGCACTCGACTTCCGCGACAGGGGATTCCAATGACTGCACACGATCCACGACTACTTGCCTGGGCATATCTGTCCCGCGTCGTGCAAGGGCCCAGCGCGTACATGTCCATGTTGATCGACGAGCTCGGGATCGAAGAAACTGCGAGGGCGGTCCGCACCGGCGATCTGCCACCCGCGATCGAGGAGAAGACGCGAGCGCGCGCTCACATCGACACAGCCCAGCGAGACCTCGACCTGATGGCGGCGATGGGAGGCAGACTTGTAACACCGAACTGCGCCGGTTGGCCGGCGTGGCGAATGCTCTCCTTCGACGGACTCGATGCCGCCGGCGGCGAGATCGCGCCATTTGTGTTGTGGGTGTTGGGGTCTGGGGATCTGGTAGATCTTACGGAGAGAGCCGTCGCAATTGTCGGCACGCGGGCATCTACTGCGTACGGCGAACACGTGACAGCAGAGATTGCCGGTGATCTGGCTGTCGACGGATGGACCGTGACCTCGGGAGCGGCCTTCGGTATCGACGGGGCAGCGCACCGGGCTGCATTGGGCGTAGGGGGAACCACAATGGCCGTCTTGGCCTGTGGCGTGGATCGGGCGTATCCGTCGGGGCATGCGCGACTACTCAAGCAGATAGCGAATTCGGGTGCAGTGATAAGTGAGTATCCACCGGGTACAACACCTGCAAAGTTTCGGTTCCTGGCGAGGAATCGACTGGTTGCTGCATTGTCGGACGGAGTAGTGGTGATCGAGGCCGGATGGCGCAGTGGGGCACGCAATACCGCCAATTGGGCTCGAAAGCTAGGCCGTCCCGTCATGGCGGTGCCCGGACCGGTGACCTCGGCGTCATCGACCGGATGCCACCGAATGATTCGCGAAGGTGAAGCCCAACTCGTCTCCAACGCCGTGGACGTAGTCGAAGCGTCGGGTCCGTTCGGTGTGGGTGATTGCGCGGAGGATGTCGCCGCGACGCGTGACATCGACGCATTGCGAGGCAATTCTCGATTGGTATACGAAGCTTTGCCGGGAACAGGTTCCCGTAGTACTCGTGAGTTGTCCGAGGAATCGGGATTGCTCATGGCTCAGGTTCGTGCAACTCTTCCACTGCTCGAACTCGAGGGGTTTGCGAGTTCTGATTCGAGTGGATGGTTTCGGACGAGGTAGCGCGTGAACCTCATTGTGCACGTCCAGTGGGGCGTGGCAATGCTCACTAACCGTTCCTGCGACAGCGAAACGTGAATACCCTCGCGATGCTGGTAATCGCACGTCAGGCCTGTTTTTCGATGAACTTGCTCGGCTGTGTGCAGCGGTATTCTCGACCCTGTTATGCAGACGTGGCCGTGAATTTCAACGGGCCTCAGGAAAGTCTCAGGCCAATGTGCTTAGACGTCTGATTAGTCTGGATCCCAGTGAAGGCGGGTATTGATTGGTATGTCGTTAACCCGCTGCTAATTCGGACCATTGAGTCTGTTCGGAAATGGCAGAGGTTTTCGGACTTCTTTTGTTCATCAACGCTCTATCTGTGTATTGTGAAGGAGAATTGAATCGATCATTGAAAGAGGAGTGCAATGGCTGAGAAGCTGATTCGGCAACTCATCGACGACCTTGACGGTAAGCCGATTGACGATGGATTCGGTGATCGAATTGAGTTCTCTTACCAGGGAACGGATTACGTGATCGATCTGCGCGCCACCAATGCGGAGAAGTTCGACGCTGCGGTGAAGCCGTTCGTCGAGGCAGCTGCGAAGGTGAGCGGAAAACGCGGTAAGAAGGCTCAGGCTGCATCGCCGCAGGCCACGTCGGGTTCCGGACGCTCCAAGGAGACGCTCCAGGCCATTCGCGACTGGGCGGGTAAGAACGGTTACGAAGTTGCTCCGCGTGGGCGTATCAAAGCGGAAATCATCGACGCTTTCGATGCTGCACACTAGGTCGAATTAAATACCTCCTCTGGCTCCTGGCGAACCTCGTCAGGAGCCAGAGGCGTATTTTACTGTTGCTTTGCCAATTTCTCCGATAGTGAAGTCCTGCCTGATCATTCGCTGGTTCGTGAGCCGATAATTTGGCTGCCATCACATTTACTGGGCAGAGTGGTCGGTTTATTTCGTTGTTTACCTTGATCTGTCCGCGCGCTGGACGGATTCACCGCGGAGGCATTTTGCCCGTGCACTGCAATTGTCGTGTACCTTAGTTAGGTAACACTAACTTTCGGAAGGATCTTTCTGTGGCCAAGCCGACAACTGCATTGACGGTTCTGCGGACCGAACAATTGACTCCCCATATGGTGCGAGTGTTTCTCGGGGGATCGGGCTTCGAGTCGTTCACTCCCAGCGAATACAGCGATTCCTATGTAAAGATCGAATTCGGCACGCCTGATCAGCCGGTACTGCGTACCTACACGATTCGTTCGTACGATCTTGATGCCAAAGAGATTGCAATCGATTTTGTCGTCCACGGTGACATGGGAGTTGCAGGCCCGTGGGCTGCGTCAGTTCAGCCGGGCGCGGAGATTACCCTGCGTGGACCCGGTGGCGCGTTTTCGCCGTCGCCATCCGCTGATTGGTATCTCTTCGTCGGAGACGAGACCGCAATACCTGCTATTACCGCGTCGATAGCGAGATTGGCGCCGGATGCGGTCGGCTACGCCGTCGTCGAGGTCGGTGGACCAGAAGACGAAATCGCACTCGATGCCCCAGAAGGTATCGCGGTGACCTGGCTGCATCGCGGAGCGTCGTCCGACGCGGTGGGTGAAGAGTTGGCGGGTGACAACGCGCCAGTCGTCGCCGCGGTCAAGGCGCTCGAGTGGCTACCGGGCGAACCGCATGTATTCATTCACGGTGAAGCACAAGCCGTCATGCATAACCTCCGGCCGTACATTCGCAAGGAACGAAACGTCCCGGCATCGGCCGCTTCTATTTCCGGATACTGGCGTCGTGGTCGCACCGAAGAAGGCTTCCGCGTTTGGAAGTCCGAACTCGCCGCGGTCGAAAGCTAACTCGCTGCAGCCTTACCGCGAGTCAGCAACACGAGCGCAACGGCCGCGAGAACTCCGAAGGTGGGAATTGCAATTGCCATCGGAACTGCCGTGTCTTCTCCCGCAATTCCCACCAACGGCGAAACCAACGCCGCCAAGCCGAACTGGCCGGCTCCCATCAGGGCTGAACCGGTGCCGGCCGCGTTCGTGACCTCTCCTTGGGCGAGAGCGGTCGCATTGCCCATGATGAACCCGATGCTCGAAACTGCCACGAACAGCGGAACCAAGATCAACCAGGTATTCGTGGAACTGAAAACCACGCTGGTGCAGAACAATACGGCGCCGCCGGCGAGTAGCAGGCACACGCCGAAACGCAGTAGGGTGCGAGCTCCGACGCGACCGAGCAGGCGAGTGGTGATCATCGCTGCTGCGACCATTCCGGTGGCGTTGACTGCGAACACGATCGAGAATTGCGACGGACTCAGCCCGAGGACATTCTGAACGACGAACGGCGACGCGGAGATGTACGCGAACAGGGCGCCGAATCCGAAGACGAATGCGAGCGCATATCCGAGGTAATGCTGATTTCGGACGACGTATCTCAGATTCGAGAGCAGTGACTTCAATCCACCGCCGTGGCGTCGCTCGGGTGGGAGTGTCTCGGGAACAAGCAAAATGACACCAGCCACCATCACGGCGCCCGCGACCGCCAGGACCCAGAAGATTCCGCGCCACCCGACGGGGCCGAGAAGTGCGCCGCCGATCAGTGGCGCGACCACGGGAGCGATGCCGCCGATGATCATCATGATGCTGAAGAGCTTCGCTGCGTCGTCGCCACGCGCCCGGTCGGCAATACAAGCACGGGCCAAGACGATGGCAGCGCCTCCACTCAATCCCTGGACGAGCCGAGCGCCGATGAGAAACTCTATGCTCGGCGCCACCGCGCATGCCGCACCGCTCAGCGCTGTGATGATCGTCGCGGCAAGCAGTATTCGCCGCCTCCCCAGTCCGTCGGAGATCGGACCGATGATCAGCTGGCCGATTCCGAGGCCGGCCATGAAGGTAGTCAGTGTCAGCTGAACGCTGGCCGCAGTAGTGTCGAGTGCATCCGCCATCAAAGGTAGGCCGGGCAGGTACATGTCGATGGACAGTGGAGCGATTGCGGAAATCAGTGCCAGTACACACAACATCTTCAGAGGAATTGCTCGATTCACCGATCAACCCTATCGGCGAGGCAGCTTGCAGTTTCAATCGCGGCGGGCGAGCGTGTGTTCATGACTGACGCATTGCCGGCGAGCTTGAGTGTTCACCTCGATGCCTACGCCGAGCACCTTCGACTGAGCCGAGGGCGGTCGGAACACACGATCCGCGCCTACGTCGGTGACGCGCGGGCATTGCTGACCCATCTCGCTGCAGGTTCGGCGACTGCAGATCTCGATGACCTCGACCTTGGAGTCATGCGCTCGTGGTTGGCTGCCCAGAATGCCGTGGGAACGGCCCGGACGACGGTAGCTCGACGGGCGTCGTCGGCACGCGGTTTCACGGCGTGGCTCGCGCAGACAGGACGCATTCCCGTCGACCCCGGTACACGTCTGGCAGCTCCACCTGCCCGCCGCACGCTGCCGACGGTGCTGCGTCAGAGTCAGGCGATCGATGCAATGGATGCGGCGGAAAGCGGTGCGCAGCAACAAGAGCCGCTCGCCCTGCGGGACCGGCTCGTCGTGGAGTTGTTGTACTCCACCGGAATTCGCGTCGGCGAGTTGTGTGGACTGGACGTCGAGTCGGTCGACGCCGATCGACGCCTGCTGCGTGTGCTCGGCAAGGGAAACAAGGAGCGATCGGTGCCCTACGGCCTGCCCGCAGAATCGGCACTGAACGGGTGGCTGGAGCACGGAAGACCCGCACTGACTTCGGATCGGTCTGGGCGGGCATTGCTCCTCGGAGTTCGAGGTGGCCGGCTCGATCAGCGTCAGGCGCGTTCGGTGGTCCACGAAACCATGGCTGCAATTCCAGGGGCACCCGACATGGGTCCGCACGGGCTCCGGCACTCCGCTGCGACACATTTGCTCGAAGGCGGAGCAGACCTCCGTGTGGTGCAAGAACTTCTCGGGCACGCGAGTCTGGCGACTACTCAGCTGTACACGCATGTATCGGTCGAACGGCTTCGATCCGTCCACGATCAGGCCCATCCGCGCGCCTAGATTGTGAAGCGACGCGAGTTCTCGGCGGGTATTTGGTAGCGTCGCAGGTCAGAAGAGTGAACAATCGGCAAAGTTCGATCGTCGTGTCGAGACACTCGATTACATGCGATATCCGGGGGATTCGTGAACCGCCAAGATGTGAAGCACCCGCCGAACAGTGGCCAACCGGCCTGGCTGTCCGAAGCGCCGCAACCTGCTCCCATGCCGGCGTCGACGCCGGAGCCGGCGGCACGACCGCAAGAGGCCTGGGCCGCGCCGCCGCCGCCGTCGAGCCAGCAGCAGGTGACCAACCAGGACCTGGTTGCCGAAGCTTTACTGAAACGCCCTAAACGGACACCGCGGGGCGGCTGGCGTAGAGGATTGCATCGTGCGACCGGCGGTGTGGTCAATCTGGGGGATTCGACCAACGAACAGCGCAACCGTGCACTGGCCGCCCGAATCGAGCAGCCGATACGCAACGACTATCGAATAGCGTTGCTCTCGCTCAAGGGCGGGGTCGGCAAGACGACCGTCACGGTCGGACTCGGTGCGACGTTTGCTTCGCTGCGTGGCGACTGCGTCGTGGCGGTCGACGCCAATCCCGACTTCGGAACCTTGGCGCAACGTGTTCCGCTGCAGACAAATTCGACAGTGCGCGATCTGATCGCCGCGAGGCCGGACATAAAGAGCTATTCGGACGTACGCGCGCACACATCTCAGTCGCCGAGTCGTCTCGAGGTCCTGGCCAGTGAGCAGGATCCGGCGATTTCGGAGGCGTTCAGCGAGGACGACTATCGCCAGGTCATCGACATCTTGCAGGTCTACTACAACATCATCCTCACCGATTGCGGTACCGGGATCATGCACTCCGCGATGAACGGCGTTCTCGATCTTGCCAATTCGTTGGTTCTCGTCAGTTCTCCGGCAATCGACGGAGCGCGAAGCGCAGCGGCAACGCTCGATTGGCTTCAGTTGCATGGATACGGTCATCTGGTCGAACGGACCGTCGTCGTGATCAGCGCCGCCCGACCAGGGTCGAGCGTGATCGACATGGATGCGTTGGTGGACTACTTCATGCGTCGATGCCGCGCCGTCGAGGTCATTCCTTTCGACGAGCATCTCGCGGAGGGCTCGGTCATGGATCTCGAGTTGATGCGACCGGCCACCAGGCGAGCATTCATGGAATTGGCAGCGATGGTTGCCGACGATTTCGCGGACGCCGTGGGTCGGCACGCCGTCTCCGAGTGGCACTGACTCAACCCCATCGGTCTCAACCCCCGGTCAGTGGCTTGAGTCTGAGCGGTTGCGACCGAACCAGTCCGAGTGGATCGAGATACTCGCGCCCTCTGCGCAGGCCCCAGTGCAAACACGCGGCGACGACGCACCCGTCGTGCCCGGGTTCGAGGGTTCCGATCACCGCCCCGGTTGCGATGCGTTCACCTGCTCGAACGTCGGCCGCGACGGGTTCGTAGGTAGTACGTAGGCCGCCGTCGTGATCAATCGACACCGTCGGCTTTCCTGCGACGACTCCCGCGAACGCCACAATGCCGTCGCCGGCCGCGAGGACTGATTGGCCGGGACTGCCGCCCAGATCGACGCCGCGATGACCAGGCAGCCAGTTCTGGGCCGGTTTGTCGAAAGCGCGTTCCACATGCGGCCGCGGAGTGAGCGGCCAGTCGAAACGAGCCTCTGCCGACGCCGTGCTTACGGCGACACAGCAGAAAATCACAGCGACGACCACTCCTCGTCGGGCTCCGCTCAACATCGTCATTGCTTGATCTTCCGTGGAGTGACGCTCGCTTCAATGCAGATCAGACGGGTAATCCACAGGATGGCCGCCGATCCACAACCGCCGGTTCGGTCTGTTGCTTCCGGGGTGGTTATGGCATCGGGGGACGAGGACGTACACTTGTCGAGCGGTCTGTGCTCGCACAGTCCGACTTCGCGCGCCCGCGCACGTTTTCCGGCCTCGGCTGGTCCTGGTTCTCACGAAACAGGTCCGACGGCCGTGCGGGTGCCAGGGCAGGGATCACCCGATCGCCTGCATCAACCGGATTGAAAGTTTGAGGTACACAGCCATGGCTGTCGTAACCATGAAGCAGATGCTCGATAGTGGAACCCACTTCGGACATCAGACCCGTCGCTGGAACCCGAAGATGAAGCGATTCATCTTGACCGACCGCAACGGCATCTACATCATCGACCTCCAGCAGACGCTGACGTACATCGACAAGGCGTACGAGTTCGTCAAGGAGACCGTTGCCCATGGCGGCACCGTTCTCTTCGTCGGCACCAAGAAGCAGGCGCAGGAGTCCATCGCTTCCGAAGCGACTCGCGTCGGAATGCCCTACGTCAACCAGCGTTGGCTCGGCGGCATGCTCACCAACTTCACCACCGTCCACAAGCGTCTGCTTCGCCTCAAGGAGCTCGAGGCAATGGAGCAGACCGGTGGATTCGAAGGTCGCACCAAGAAGGAAATCCTCATGCTCACGCGTGAGATGACCAAGCTGGATCGCACCCTCGGTGGTATCCGCGACATGGCCAAGGTTCCTTCCGCGGTGTGGATCGTCGACACCAACAAGGAGCACCTGGCAGTTGCCGAGGCTCGCAAGCTGAACATCCCGGTCATCGCGATCCTGGACACCAACTGCGACCCCGACCTCGTCGACTACCCGATCCCGGGCAACGACGACGCCATCCGCTCCGCAGCACTGCTGACCAAGGTTGTCGCTTCCGCGGTTGCCGAGGGAGTGCAGGCACGTGCAGGACTGAGCGCCGACAAGGACGCGAAGCCCGAAGCCGGCGCAGGCGAGCCCCTCGCCGAGTGGGAGCAGGAACTGCTCTCGCAGGCAGCTCCGGCCGCAGAGGCTGAGGCAGCTCCGGCTGCTGAGGCTGAGGCAGCTCCGGCTGCAGAGGCTGAGGCAGCCCCCGCCGCAGAGGCACCGGCCACCGAGGCCTGATTCGTTGAAACCGGCCCTGACCAAGAGTTCTTTTGGTCAGGGCCGTTTCACCGTTAGGCCCGAGCACCACCGTCAGGCCGTGCTTCACCGTTAGGCCGTGCTCACCGTTAGTCCTAGGTCCGAAACAGACACATGAGGAGGCTCGCTAATCATGGCGAACTACACCGCCGCTGACGTCAAGCGGCTCCGTGAGCTCACCGGCTCCGGAATGATGGCATGTAAGAACGCACTCGCAGATGCAGACGGCGATTTCGACAAGGCCGTCGAGCAGCTGCGCATCAAGGGCGCGAAGGATGTCGGAAAGCGCGCAGAGCGCACCACCGCTGAGGGTCTCGTCGTCGCCAAGGACGGCGTCATGATCGAGATCAACTGCGAGACCGACTTCGTCGCCAAGAACGACGAGTTCATCAAGCTGGCCGACGCCATCGTGACCGTCGCTGCTGCTGGCAAGCCCGCCGACCTCGACGCACTCAAGGCGCTCGAGCTCGACGGCAAGACCATCGACACCGTCATCCAGGAGCAGTCCGCGAAGATCGGCGAGAAGCTCGAGCTGAGCCGCGTCGCTTCCTTCGACGGCCCCGTTGCCGTGTACCTGCACAAGCGCAGTGCCGACCTGCCGCCGGCCGTCGGCGTGCTCGTCGAGTACACGGGTGAAGGCGATGCCGCAGCCGAGGCTGCTCGCGCAGCTGCAATGCAGGTCGCTGCACTCAAGGCCAAGTACGTCACGCGTGACGAGGTCCCCGCGGAGATCGTCGCTTCCGAGCGCCACATCGCCGAAGAGACCGCTCGCGCGGAGGGCAAGCCCGAACAGGCTCTGCCGAAGATCATCGAAGGCCGCGTCAACGGCTACTTCAAGGACGTCGTGCTGACCGAGCAGTCTTCGGTTCAGGACTCCAAGAAGACCGTCAAGGCGATCCTCGACGAGGCCGGCGTGACCATCAAGCGCTTCGTGCGTTTCGAGGTCGGCGCCTCCGCTTAATCGGAGCCCGTACACATGGACCCCGCCAGAAGAGCATTTGCTCTACCGGCGGGGTCTACGTGTACCTGGGGCCTCCGATGAGGCAGGATGGGAGTGCCTTGGGACTAGTCCCGAGGGCTTTCTGTGTCACCGTCTCCGATTCGGTGGCAGAAGAAGAACGAAGGACCCACAGGGTCTTGTATCGAACTGAGGAGAACAATGTCCGAACCTGCCAACGAACGTCCAGGATTCAAGCGGGTCCTGCTCAAACTCGGCGGCGAAATGTTCGGAGGCGGCAAAGTCGGTCTCGATCCCGATGTGGTCACCAAGGTGGCTGAGCAGATCGCAGAGGTCGTTCGATCAGGCGTACAGGTTGCAGTGGTCATCGGCGGCGGAAACTTCTTCCGCGGAGCGGAACTGCAGCAGCGTGGCCTCGATCGCGCGCGCTCCGACTACATGGGCATGCTCGGCACCGTCATGAACTGCCTCGCTCTGCAGGATTTCCTGGAGAAGGCCGGCGTCGATTCTCGTGTGCAGACGGCCATCACCATGGGACAGGTCGCCGAGCCGTACCTTCCCCTTCGTGCACGTAGGCACCTCGAGAAGGGGCGCGTGGTCATCTTCGGTGCCGGGATGGGTATGCCGTACTTCTCCACCGACACCACTGCTGCGCAGCGCGCGCTGGAGATCGGTGCCGAGGTAGTGCTGATGGCCAAGGCTGTCGACGGCGTCTACTCGGCCGACCCGCGTATCGACCCGGACGCGACGATGTACGAACAGATCACGCACCGCGAGGTCATCGAGCGTGAACTCAAGGTCGCGGACGCCACGGCGTTCAGCCTGTGCATGGACAACTCGATGCCGATGATGGTGTTCAACCTCCTCACCGAAGGAAACATCGCTCGCGCGGTGTCCGGTGAGAAGATCGGCACCCTGATCAAGTCGTGAGTGAACCCCGAAAAATGATGCAGAACAACATGGAGGAACAGCCGTGATCGATGAAGCGCTCTTCGAGGCAGAAGAGAAGATGGAAAAGGCTGTCACGGTAGCCAAGGACGATCTCGGCTCGGTTCGTACCGGACGCGCCAACCCCGGTATGTTCTCGCGCATCGTGATCGACTACTACGGTTCGATCACGCCGATCACGCAGCTCGCGAGCATCAACGTCCCCGAGGCCCGCATGGTCATCGTCAAGCCCTACGAGGCTTCGCAGCTCAACGCGATCGAGACGGCGATCCGCAACTCGGATCTCGGCGTCAACCCGTCCAACGACGGCAGCATCATCCGCATCTCGGTTCCGCAGCTCACGGAGGAGCGTCGTCGTGAACTGGTGAAGCAGGCCAAGTCCAAGGGCGAGGACTCGAAGGTCACGCTGCGCAACATCCGCCGCAAGGCGATGGACGAACTCGGCCGGATCCAGAAGGACGGCGAAGCCGGCGAGGACGAGGTCGGTCGCGCGGAGAAAGAACTCGACAAGACCACGGCGAAGTACGTGCACACGGTCGAGGAACTCGTCAAGCACAAGGAAGCAGAGTTGATGGAGGTATAGCCTCCTCGTTTGCAGTGTTTGTCGTCGGGAGTAGATCAGGGAGTCTGGGTGCACGCACAAGAGGGAACCGCCGGTGGTCCCGTCACGGACGGGCCTACGGGCGGCGCTGAGGGCGCGCAACCGCCGAAGTCGAAGGCAGGCAGGAACCTACCTGCCGCCATCGGCGTCGGAGCCGGTCTCGGCGCCCTGGTCATCGGCACTTTGATCTTTCTGCCTCCGGGGTGGATCGCTGTAGTCGCGATCGCGATGTTCATCGCGACGTGGGAGGTCACCACGCGGCTTCGTGAAGCCGACATCGAGGTGCCGCGAATTCCGCTGCTCGTCGGAGGGCAAGCCACGATCTGGCTCGGCTGGCCGTGGGGACCGGTCGGAGTGCTCAGCGGATTCACCGCGACTGTCCTGGTGTGCATGGTGTGGCGGTTGTTCGACCACGGGCTCAAGGCGACTCCGAAGAACTTCCTGAGAGACACCTCCATCACGGTGTTCGTTCTGGCGTGGATCCCGCTGTTGGCGTCCTTCGGTGCGTTGATGGTGCTCGAAGACGACGGCCCGGGTCGTGTTTTTGTCCTGATGATCGGTGTCGTGTGTTCCGACGTCGGCGGTTATGCCGCGGGAGTCCTGTTCGGAAAGCACCCGATGGTCCCGGCGGTGAGCCCGAAGAAGTCCTGGGAGGGATTCGTCGGTTCCCTCATTTTCTGCGTTATCGGCAGCCTGCTTTCGGTGACCCTGATCCTCGACGCGAACTCGATGATCGGCGTCCTGCTCGGTGTGGTGCTGGTGGTCGTCGCGACGGTCGGTGACCTGATCGAATCGCAGATCAAGCGTGAACTCGGCATCAAGGACATGGGAACTTTGCTTCCCGGCCACGGCGGAATCATGGATCGCCTCGATTCGCTCCTGCCGTCGGCATTTGTCACCTGGCTGATTCTGTACGCACTCGTCTGATTTCTCGTGCGTGATTTCTTCTCGGGCCGTTCCAAGCCCATCCCCAGTCCGAACATCTGGCACTGGCCGGACGTCTACGAGGTCGAGAACCGCGCACAGGACGTCGACGGTTCCATCTGGGCCGCGATGCGAGCCCAGGTCGACTGGTCTGGACTCGACGTCGTCGACGTCGGCTGCGGCGCGGGGTTTCACCTACCGGAGTTCGCTCGCACCGCGCGCCGTGTTGTCGGGGTGGAGCCGCACGCGCCGCTGGTGAAGGCCGCGCGAGAACGAACCCGTGATTCGGCGCCGATCGACGTGGTCCAGGGTTCCGCAGAGTCCACTGGTCTCGTTGATGCTTCCGTCGATCTCGTTCATGCCCGAACGGCGTACTTCTTCGGCAAAGGTTGCGGCCCGGGAATTCGTGAGGCCATGCGCATCCTGAGGCCTGGGGGAGCCCTGCTGATCGTGGACCTGGACGTGAGCGCCGGCCCGTACGGAGAGTGGATGAGGGCGGATCTGCCCAAATACGATCCCGCGGCCGTCGAAGCCTTTTTCGAGGCTCAGGGATTCTCGCTCACCCGTGTCGACGCCCGGTGGGAGTTCGAGAATCGAGACGACTTGCGGCGAGTACTCGGGATCGAGTTCACCGAGAAGACCGCCGAACGTGCGTTCTCGCAAGTGACGGGATTGGCCTTTGCGGTGCGATACCGGATCCATGTTCGATTCAAACCACGGTCACTCGAACTGGCGTGAAGGCGGGCTCAAAAGACGAACGTCAGGCGCTCCGACGTGAGCGCCTGACGTTTTCTGCACCGATTCAGTAGCAAAAAAATTAGTGATCGGTGGGGATGTGGAACAGGGTGGCGAGCTTGTGAATCTTCTTTGCCTTGGCGAGTTTGGGCAGGTCACTGCCGTCGCGTACGCGTGAGCCGTCTTCACCGAGATCGTCGATGACGTTCTGAGCCCAAATCGCGTCGGCCACGGACGGACTCAGGCCCGCGTTGACGGGGGCAGTCTGCGCGGTGGTCATGCAGAGCTTGCCTGCCATGCCGAGTGACAACGTGATCGCACAGTCTCGGGCGAGCAGATCCAGATCGGGGCCGAGCGTGGGACCGTCGATCGGCGGAGCGATACGAGCCGCGCGGCTTGCGATGGTGAGCCGCGAACGCGGGTACGACATCGAGGTGGGCGAGTCGTCCATCCCGGTGTCGCGACGAAAGTCTCCGCTGCCGAATGCAAGACGGAAGATTCCGTCGGTGCGTGCGATCTCGGGCGCAGCTTCGAGCCCTACCGCGGATTCGACGAGAGCAAGAATCTTGGTGCCCTCGGGAAGTCGCTCGGCAGTGGCGTCGGCCTGCTGGCCGCTCTCGGTCTTCGCGAGCATGACACCCTCGAGTCCGGGGAGGCCCGCGAGTGCGGCCAGATCCTCTTCCCAGAACGGTGTCGTGGCATCGTTGATCCGAACCCAGGCGTGATTGTGTTCGCTCAGGAATGCGGCGACATCGCGGCGGGCGGCCGGTTTGTTGGGTGCGGTGACGGCATCCTCGAGATCGAGAATGACGGCGTCGGCGGCGCTCGCAAGAGCGGCATCAAAAGTGTCCGGTTTGGATGCGGGGACGAGGAGCCATGATCTTGCCTGTTGCGGGGCAATACGCGAGGTCACAGGTCTCTCCATGTGAGTAGTCACATCGGGGCCTTTCGGGTGATTTCCACGACAACAATGATGCCTGCTTACCCGCGGGTAGACCCAATTGCGTAACTAGATTTCAGTCACATCTGCCGCTTCGCTGCGCGCCGGATCTGAATGATGCGAACCCCGCCTGCCAAGGCCATGATCAACGCGCCCGCGATCGCGGAGAGCAGGATCGTGATTCCGAGCGGAAAGTCGATTTGCCAGGCCAGGATCTTGACGGAGACGCTCTCGAGGTTCTGCAATATGAACACCAGCAGCATGATCAGCACGATTGCGCCGATGACCAGGCCAACCCACGTCGTCGCAGCTCTGGTTCGGTCGGTAACCGCGGTTCCGGTCGGCGTCGGTTCAGGCGTCGGGCTCGGTTCGGGATCGTGTTTTTCGACTGCCTTGTCCTCGCCCACCTTCGGAAGTTCCGGGTCGGGACCGAAACCGTCGGCAGGGCCGTACACGGGGGAGTTCGACGGATCCTCTGGTGTGGTTGACATGACATGATCATCACGCAACCTGCGCGAAGTTGCACGGGTAATCCGGCCACAATCGGGTGGCAGTGGGGTAGCACCCCAAAACAATGGGACAATGGTGTAACTATGGCTGCCTCTCTTCCCCTCGTTTTCACTGCACCCAAGCGCGGAATGCCTCCACGGCACCTCGCCGATCTCGATTCCGCCGAGCGCAAAGAAGCGGTGAAAGAGCTCGGCCTCCCCGCTTTCCGGGCCGATCAGCTGGCGCGTCAGTACTACGCTCGGCTCGAAGCAGATCCGGAAAAGATGACCGACCTCCCCGCATCGGTGCGCGAAAAGGTGGGGGAGTCGCTCTTCCCGACTTTGTTGACGCCGATCAAGCATCTCGCGTGCGATTCAGGCGACACACGCAAAACCCTGTGGAAGGCACATGACGGAACGCTGCTCGAGAGCGTCCTGATGCGCTATCCCGATCGGGCGACACTCTGCATCTCGAGTCAGGCAGGCTGCGGAATGGCCTGCCCGTTCTGTGCGACGGGTCAGGGCGGCCTCGACCGCAACCTTTCGACTGCCGAGATCGTGGATCAGGTTCGCGAGGCGGCAGCAGCCATGCGCGACGGTGAAATAGCCGGTGGCCCCGGCCGCTTGTCGAATGTGGTGTTCATGGGCATGGGCGAGCCGTTGGCGAACTACAAGCGTGTGGTGGCGGCGGTTCGACGCATCACCTCGCCCGCACCGGACGGACTCGGCCTGTCGCAGCGGTCGGTCACGGTCTCGACCGTCGGCCTCGCTCCCGCGATTCGCAAGCTCGCCGACGAAGGACTGAGCGTCACGCTGGCGGTATCGCTGCACACGCCGGACGACGAACTGCGCGACACCCTTGTGCCGGTCAACAACCGTTGGTCCGTGTCGGAGGTGCTCCAAGCCGCGCGATACTACGCAGACAAGACCGGCCGCCGTGTCTCCATCGAGTACGCGATGATCAAGAACGTCAACGATCAGCCGTGGCGTGCGGACATGCTGGGCAAGAAGCTGAAGAAGGCGCTCGGCGGGTTGGTGCACGTCAACCTGATTCCGCTCAACCCGACTCCGGGCAGTGAGTGGGACGCGAGCCCGAAGGACGTCGAGCGTGAGTTCGTGCGTCGGGTCATCGCCCAAGGCGTCTCGTGCACGGTGCGCGATACGCGCGGCCAGGAAATTGCCGCAGCCTGTGGCCAGTTGGCCGCCGAGAACTGAAATGTTCTTGGCCTGAAACACGTAAAGAGAAGGCCTCCACGAACTTTCGTTCGTGGAGGCCTTCTCTTTGTCAGGTCTCTAGCGCGGGCGGCGACGGATGACGATGTCGCGGACCAGAATGAAGATCATCAATCCGGCGGTGCCGATGAGCCACAGATCCTCGACCTTGCCGTGATGGTTACCGATCATCATCAGAAGCAGGAATATTGCGAAGAACCATCCGAGGAAACGGAAAAACTTGAGTCCTTCACCACTCCACCCCCATGCGGCAGAGGGAACCTCGGCCTCATCGACGTGCGAGACCACGACGGGGGCGCTGGACTTGACGTCCAACTGGGTATCGGCCACGGTCGATCCTCCTGCTCATTCGGTTGCACTACTGCCCAATATGGTGACATACGACTGCCTGTCGTACGTAGTTGGGCGTCGATAAGGTTGTTCTCAGGTGTTATCAGGAACAATGGGCGAGTGCAGGAAACCACACGTGCCCGCGTCCTCCTCCTCGGCAGTACCGGTTCGATCGGTACCCAAGCGCTGGAGGTCATCGCTGCCAACCCCGATCGTTTCGAAGTAGTCGGACTGGCAGCGGGCGGCAACAACGTCGAATTGTTGGCCGAGCAGATCCGCGCAACCGGCGTCACCGACGTCGCCGTCGCCGATCCTGCGGCCGCCGCTGCTCTGGAATCGGTGACGGCTCGCTCGGGACCGAGCGCGGTGACGGAACTGGTTCGCGACAGCGGCGCCGATGTCGTCCTCAATGCGCTCGTCGGTTCGTTGGGACTCGAACCGACCCTGGCGGCTTTGCACTCGGGTGCACGTCTGGCACTCGCGAACAAGGAATCCCTTGTCGCAGGCGGAGCGCTGGTGACCAAAGCCGCCGCACCCGGCCAGATCGTGCCGGTCGACTCGGAGCATTCGGCGTTGGCCCAATGTCTACGTGGTGGAACGGGCGACGAGGTGGCTCGGCTGGTCCTCACCGCTTCGGGTGGGCCGTTCCGCGGCTGGAGCGCCGAGGATCTCGAAAATGTGAATCCGGCTCAGGCAAAAGCGCATCCCACCTGGTCGATGGGACCCATGAACACCCTCAACTCGGCAACCTTGGTCAACAAGGGCCTGGAGCTGATCGAGACGAATCTGCTGTTCGGGATCGACTACGACCGCATCGACGTCACCGTGCATCCGCAGTCGATCGTGCACTCCATGGTGACGTTCTTCGACGGTTCGACGCTGGCGCAGGCAAGCCCACCGGACATGAAGCTTCCGATCGCCCTCGCGCTCGGCTGGCCGGACCGTATCGAAGGTGCGGCGTCGGCATGCGACTTCACGACCGCCTCCACCTGGGAATTCGAGCCGCTCGATTCGTCGGTGTTCCCCGCCGTCGATCTGGCGCGAAGCGCGGGCAAATCCGGCGGTTGCTTCACTGCGATCTACAACGCGGCCAACGAAGTGGCGGCTCAGGCTTTCCTCGACGGCGTCATTTCGTTCCCGGCGATCGTCCGTACGGTGGCTGCTGTTCTCGACGATGCAGGTCAATGGTCCGCGGAACCGGTTACCGTGGACGACGTTCTGGCCGCAGACGGCTGGGCACGCACACGAGCGCGTCAGCTCGTGAAGCAGGAGGGCTAGAACTTTCATGGTTTTTGCACTGGGCGTAGTGCTGTTTGCCCTCGGCATCGGAGTGTCCATCGCCCTGCACGAAGCCGGTCACATGTGGACGGCCAAGGCTTTGGGGATGAAGGTTCGCCGCTACTACATCGGCTTCGGACCGAAGATCTTCTCGTTCCGTCGAGGTGAGACCGAGTACGGACTCAAGGCGCTCCCGCTGGGCGGATTCTGCGACATCGCAGGCATGACGGCTCTCGACGAGATGACGCCTGAAGAAGAGCCGTACGCGATGTACAAGAAGGCGGCGTGGAAGCGCGTCGTCGTCATGTCCGGCGGTATCGCGATGAACTTCATTCTCGGGTTCCTCCTGATCTACGCATTGCTCCTCGGCTGGGGCCGAACTGAGCCTGCTCAACCAGTGGTTCAAGAAGTCACGTGTGTAGCCCCCGATCAGCTGGGTCAGGACGGCAACTTCGAGCTGACAGAGTGCTCGGGTGGCGGCCCTGCGGGCGATGCGGGCCTGAAATCGGGAGATCGAATCACCGCAGTCGATGGAACGTCGACGAGTACCTTCCCCGAGGTGGCAGCAGCTATTCGAGGTGTGGACGGCCCCATCACGTTGTCGGTTGATCGCGAGGGAGAGGCATTGTCGATCACGGTCGTTCCCGAACGCGTCCAGCGATACGTGAACTCCGCCAGTGGTGTTCCCGTGAAGCAAGAAGTATCTGCTGTCGGAATCGGTGGACCCGGCTCGGCGTTGGTCGAGTACAACGCGCTCACGGCTGTTCCGGCAGCCTTCGACTACACCGGCCAGATCATGGTCGACTCGGTGAAGGCGTTGGCTGACATTCCGTCGAAGGTGGGGGCTCTGTGGGAGTCGGTCACGGGCGGCGAGCGGGCGCTGGACACACCGATCAGTGTGGTCGGCGCCAGCGTGATCGGCGGCGAGGCTGCTGATCGAGCCGAGTGGCCGATGTTCGTCGGACTGCTCGCGTCGATCAACTTCTTCCTCGGTGTTTTCAACATCCTGCCGCTGCTGCCGCTCGACGGCGGACACATCGCGGTGGTCTTCTACGAGAAGATTCGCGATTGGTTCCGCGCCCGCCGCGGCCTGATCCCGGGCGGTCCGGTCGACTACACGAGACTCCTTCCGATTACTTACGTATTCATCGTGATCGGTGGCGCGTTCATGTTGCTGACACTCACAGCTGACATCGTCAATCCGATCAAGATCTTCTGACCGTGTGAGCAGGGCGACGGTTGCCGCGCGGTAGTGCGGCGATCGCCCGGCTAAACTTGCAGAGAAGCTATGAAAGAAGGCACAGACGTGACCATCCCTATCGGACTGGGAATGCCCTCGGCACCCGCAGCGATTCTTGCTCCTCGCCGCAAGACTCGGCAGCTGCAGGTCGGCACGGTAGGTGTGGGCAGCGATTTCCCCATCTCGGTGCAGTCCATGTGCACCACGAAGACGCACGACGTCAACGCAACGCTCCAGCAGATCGCCGAACTGACCGCTTCCGGATGTGACATCGTCCGTGTCGCCTGCCCGCGCCAGGAAGATGCGGACGCTTTGGCGACCATCGCGAAGAAGAGCCAGATTCCGGTTATCGCCGACATCCACTTCCAGCCGCGCTACATCTTCGCGGCAATCGAGGCGGGATGCGCTGCGGTGCGCGTCAATCCGGGCAACATCAAGGAATTCGACGGCCGCGTCAAAGAGGTGGCGAAGGCCGCGGGCGATGCCGGCATTCCGATCCGCATCGGCGTCAACGCCGGATCGCTCGATCCTCGCTTGATGGAGAAGTACGGCAAGGCGACGCCCGAAGCGTTGGTCGAGTCTGCGCTGTGGGAAGCCGGGTTGTTCGAAGAGCACGGCTTCGGTGACATCAAGATCTCCGTCAAGCACAACGATCCGGTGATCATGGTCGAGGCTTACCGCCAACTCGCCGCCAAGTGCGACTACCCACTGCACCTCGGTGTCACCGAGGCGGGTCCGGCGTTTCAGGGCACGATCAAGTCCGCGGTCGCCTTCGGTGCGCTGCTCGCGGAGGGCATCGGCGACACCATCCGTGTGTCGCTCTCAGCCCCGCCGGCCGAGGAAATCAAGGTCGGTAACCAGATTCTGCAGTCGCTGAACCTGCGTCCGCGCAAGCTCGAGATCGTCTCATGCCCCTCGTGTGGCCGCGCACAGGTTGACGTCTACACACTCGCCGACGAGGTCTCCGCGGGTCTCGAGGGCATGGAGATTCCGCTACGCGTGGCAGTCATGGGCTGCGTCGTGAACGGACCGGGTGAAGCGCGTGAGGCTGACCTCGGTGTGGCGTCCGGCAACGGCAAGGGCCAGATCTTCGTCAAGGGCAAGGTCATCAAGACGGTGCCCGAGGCGCAGATCGTCGAGACGTTGATCGAAGAGGCGATGAAAATTGCCGAAAGCATGGAGGGCGACGCTTCGGAGGGTGCGCCGGTTGTCACCGTGAGTTGAGTGATTGCCGGATGAATCTTCCCCGTCGGTGTCAGGTTCGTGGCAATCTGAGTGCATCATGATCGGGTAGTGATATTCGTGGACGCGCAGTCGAGTCGAGGGGGTTGACGGATGCTCAAACTCCTCGGAGCCAAGCAGGTCGGAAGTCGAGATCTCGATGACGTCCGAGCGGTACTCGACGCCGATCCGGTCGCGGCCTGCATGATTGCCGCGCGCGTCGAAGAATGCGGCGTCGACCCACGAATGATTCACGGCGAGCTGTGGAGTCGTGGCGGGCCGTTGTCGTCCTTGTGCTTTGCCGGGGCAAATCTGGTTCCGCTTCGGGGCGATCCGGATGACATTCGAGCATTCGCCGACCGTGCCTGTCGGATTCCACGCATGTGCTCGTCGGTGGTCGGCCGCGCCGAATTGGCGTTGCCGCTCTGGGAAATGCTCGAACTCGATTGGGGAAGTGCGCGGGAGGTTCGCCCCGAACAACCGTTGCTCGCGGTATCCGAGCCGCTGGCATGCCCGTCGGATCCTCTGGTCCGGCAGGTCCGCTCCGACGAACTCGACATCTACCTGCCTGCCGCGATCGCGATGTTCATCGAAGAGGTGGGCGTCGATCCACGTGCCAACGACGGTGGGCGCGGCTATCGGCATCGTGTCGCAAGCCTGATCGCCGCCGGGCGAGCGTGGGCGCACATCGAGGACGGCCAGGTCGTTTTCAAGGCGGAGGTCGGTTCGATGTCCGCGCGCTGTGGCCAGATTCAGGGCGTCTGGGTCAATCCCGAGTTTCGCGGACAGGGCTTCGGCGTGACCGGAACGGCGGCTGTGGCGGAGTCGATCATGGCGACCGGTCGCATTGCGAGCCTGTACGTCAACAGCTTCAATACGATTGCGCGGTCGACCTATTCGCGGGTGGGGTTCCGACAGGTCGCAACTTTCTCGACGGTACTGCTCGACTGACCGCACACGGTGGGTGCAATGGTCGCGCCTACCCTGACCGCGTCGGTTGCCGCCCTAGTATGGGGCTCGATGAACACTCGGCATTTCTCTCGTAGTCGCTCGGCCCAACTGTTGGCCTCCTGCACCGTGATTTTCTTGGCGGTGGGGATCAGTTCGTGTACTCCGAAACCCGCCGGCCCCGAGCCCGTCGCGCAGCAGTTCCTGAGTGCGTTCGGTGACAGAGACATCGACGAGGCAGCAAAATTTACGGACCGGCCTGATTCTGCCGGACCCGTGTTGAGCGATACCTGGGATGCGCTTCAGGCCGAGTCGATGACCGCTGAGACCACGTCGGTGAAGATGAACGGAGACACCGCCACGGTCGGCTACACCTACGAGTGGCATCTCCCGAAGGACCGCGTCTGGACCTACGACGGCGAGCTGCAGATGGGGCGCAAGGACGGCGACTGGTCTGTCCGGTGGAGTTCGACGGACGTTCATCCCCGTCTCGGTGACAAACAGACGATGTCGTTGCGGGCAACCGCTGCGCCGAGGGCGAGGGTCAACGAGCATTCGGGCACGGACGTCCTCGTGCCGGGAATCGTCTACCGCGTGAAGTTCGATCGCTCGAAGAGCAACGACATCATCGGCTCCGCGAACAGTCTCGCAAGCGTTCTCGGGCGATTCGATTCGTCGCTGACGGGTCAGTCGATCGCGGAATCGTCGACGGCCGTCAAGGGCGACTATCTGGTGACCCGGTTGCGCAGTGACGACTACGACCAGGTTTCCGCGCAATTGGGAGCCATATCCGGGGTTTCGGTGTCGGACGAATCGGATCTGGTCTCGACCGACCCGGAGTTCGCACCTGACCTGCTCGGGCAGATCAAGAAGACGATCATCGACGAGGTCGACGGCAAGGCCGGCTGGAGTGTCGTCACGGTCAACCAGAACGGCGTCGACACCGACGTGTTGACCGAGACTGCGCCGCAACCGGTTCCGTCGTTCAGTATCAGTCTGGACCGCAACATCCAGATCGCTGCGCAACGCGCGGTGAACGTGAACAAGGATCAGGCGATGATGGTGGTCATCGAACCGTCGAGCGGTGCCATTTTGGCCGTTGCGCAGAACAAGGCAGCAGACCGCGACGGACCGGTCGCGACGATGGGTCAGTACCCGCCCGGTTCGACGTTCAAGATCATCACGGCAGGCGCGGCAATTTCGACGGGTCAGGCGACTCCCGACACGATGGTGCCATGCCCTGGCCGAATCGAGATCGGCGAGCGCAGCGTCCCCAACTACAACGAGTTCTCACTCGGCACGGTGCCGATGGCAACGGCCTTCGCTCGTTCGTGCAACACGTCCTTCGCGAAGCTGGCCAGCGAGATGCAAGCCGACACGTTGACCACTGCCGCAGCGCAGTTCGGCATCGGTCAGGACTACAACGTGGTGGGGTTGCCGATCGATTCGGGTTCGGTGCCGCCGGCGTCGGATCTGGTGCAGCGGACCGAGGACGGATTCGGTCAGGGCAAGGTCGTGGTCAGTCCGTTCGGAATGGCGATGGCGGCGGCGACGGTTGCGAACGGTTCGACACCGGTGCCGCAACTGATTTCGGGACGTGAGACCACCATCGACGGTGAGCGCCCGGCGATCACACCGGCCATGGTCGACGGTCTGCGCGGAATGATGCGACTCGTCGTCACCAGTGGTACCGCCGAACGCGTCGAAGATCAGGGTGAGGTGTACGGCAAGACCGGTGAAGCCGAGGTCGACGGGGGATCGCACGCATGGTTCGTCGGCTATCGCGGCAACCTGGCCTTCGCCACTCTGGTTGTGCGGGGCGGAAGTTCGGACAACGCAGTCGCCGTGACCCGTGACATGCTCACCGCCCTGCCGGAAGGTTACTGACCCGTCAGGGGAGCAGTCCCAACCTGCGGGCGGTGACCACAGCTTCGTGGCGTGAGCTTGCGTCGAGCTTTCCCATCGCGCTCCGCAGGTAGCTTTTCACCGTTTCCGGGCGAAGGGAAAGTCGTTGGCCGGCTTCGATGTTGGTGCAGCCGAGTGCGACTTGAGAGAGGACGTCCACTTCGCGTGGGGTGAGCATGACGTCGGTTTCGGTGCCTGCAGTGGGCCGCAGCAGGTTGGCCAGACGCTGGGAGAGCCCGCGGAGTTTCGTCTGTAAGTCGGTATCGGTGACAGTCTGGGCGACACTGCGTAGTTCGGCATGGACTCCGCGGATTTCTTCCGAAGACATACCGTCGGCTGTGGTTGCTGCGGCGGCCTGAAGTAGTTGCAGGCGACGGTCGACCTCGTCGCGGATGGCGAACTCCATGCCGAGGCGCCGGGATGCGCTGACCATGACGTCTGCCGTGCGGTCACCCAACGGAGCCGAATCACGGATAGCGGCGTACAGAACGGCGCGCGATTTGCCGGAAACCATGACGGGAACGGCGATGATCGAATGCAGGCCCTCGCTGAGAACAGGTCGGTCGAAGTGATGAGTGATGGACTGCGAATTTCCGTAATCGTTGACGGTGATCGGTGAACCCTGCGCAACGACGCGCCCGCCCATGCCGGATCGTGGAGGGATTGCCAGGCCCTTGAGGTTGTTGGTGCGGGTGCCGACGAATTCGCTCAGGTGCAGGGTTCCGTCCTGGACCTCGCCTCCGAACAGCACAGGAACAACACCCTGAGCTGCAATGGTTCGGAGTTCACCTCGCATTGCGTCCCCGTCGCGGGGACGCAGAAGTGACGAAGCATGTCGATTCACGCAGGTACCCCTTTCTGGGGGTAGTGAAGTTCTCTTGTGAGCTAGATCATAGGGGGTGAACAGTACGTATGACGAGCCGCCAACGTAACCGGTCGGGCCAACCATACGACGATCGATAAGGAGCAAGTTGATGAGCACCGATCCCACCGCACGGGTGCGCGAGCTGCTGGACCAGTACGACACCCCGCATGCCAGCGCCGCAGAATTGCTCTGCGATCGGCATCCCGCGGATGGCGTTGCATTCACCGTCGTCGAGGCAGACCTTAGCTCGGTGGACCTCACTTACGGTCATCTACGTGAGCAGTCGGCGCGTTTCGCAGCAGCTCTGGCGGACCTCGGAGTCGAGCCGGGAGACAACGTGGCGACTCTCATGGGTAAGTCTGCGGATCTCGTGGTCGCGCTCCTCGGAATCTGGCGCCGCGGCGCGGTCCACGTGCCGTTGTTCACGGCATTCGCCTCGCCCGCCATCGCATTCCGCTTGACGGCCAGCGGTGCGAAGGTCGTCATTTCCGACGTCAATCAGCTCGACAAGCTCGCGCCGGGTGAGGACATCCCCGCCGACGCGGCGTGGCAGGTCATCGTCGCCGGCGGCGCAGCCGGGGACGAATTGGACTTCGACGCCCTCCTCGCAGCTCAGGATGCAGAAGACCCGAAGGGCGCTGCTCAGGCCGTCGGCGGAAATGCGCCGATGGTGCAGTTGTTCACCAGCGGCACCACAGGAACACCCAAGGGCGTGCCGGTACCGGTGCGTGCGCTCGCGTCGTTCCACGCCTACCAGGAGTTCGGCCTCGACGTCCGCGAGGACGACGTGTTCTGGAACGCCGCGGACCCGGGCTGGGCGTACGGGTTGTACTACGCGTTGCTCGGCCCGCTCGCCGCCGGAACGCGAAGCATTCTGCTGCACGCCGGATTCTCCGCGCCCCTGACGTGGCAGATCATCGAGAAGTTCGGTGTCACCAATTTTGCGGCCGCTCCGACCGTGTACCGCAGTCTGCGTGCCGACAAGGCGCCGGTTCCGGAAGGCCTTTCGCTGCGCCGCGCGTCCTCGGCCGGTGAGCCTTTGACCCCGGATGTGGTTGCGTGGTCGAAGAACTCGTTGGGCGTCGAGGTCCGTGATCACTACGGCCAGACCGAGCACGGCATGTTCATCGTCAACGCGTGGGCCGACGGGCTCCGCGAGGACGTGCGCCCCGGATCGATGGGTCGTCCGTTGCCGGGTTGGTCTGCTGCTGTGCTGGAAGACAATTCGGATGACATCGCACCGGCTCGCACTCAGGGCCGTGTTGCGATCGATACCCACAACAGCCCGTTGATGTGGTTCACCGGATACGTCGATGCTCCGGAGAAGACGAAGCAGCGATTCAGCGAAGACGGCCGCTGGTACATCACCGGTGATGCCGGAATGACGGACGAGGACGGATTCTTCTTCTTCTCCTCGCGAGACGACGACGTCATCATCATGGCCGGCTACCGGATCGGACCCTTCGACGTCGAGAGCGTGCTTGTCATGCACGAGCACGTCATCGAAGCCGCCGTCGTGGGCATGCCCGACGAGTTGCGCGGTGAGGTCCTCGAGGCGTTTGTCGTTCTCCGCGAAGGCGTCGACGGCGACGACGAACTCGAGAAGGAACTGCAGACGTTGGTGAAGAAGAAGTTCGCGGCGCACGCGTACCCGCGCACCGTGCACTTTGTTCCGAACCTGCCCAAGACCCCGAGCGGCAAGGTTCAGCGGTACATCTTGCGGAAGGGCTAAACCCCTTGCTGTGCGCCTTTATTAACCGCGGGCGGTTAATAAAGGCGCACAGCAAGGTCAGCGCCGACGGATTCTGCCGACCACCATGAGGGCGACCAGGGTGACTGCAAGCAGCAGAGTCGTATTTGCTGCGGCAAGAAATACCTGGCCGCGGTCGGTGAGTCCGAAGATGCTGACCGGCAAAGTCTTCCATGTTGCCGGATAGACCATGACGGTCGCGCCCAGTTCGCCCATCGAGAGCGCGATGGAAAGTCCCGCGGCCGCACCCAATGCTGGGAGTAGTAGCGGAAGCGTCACTCGCGTCAGTACCCGTACGGGGCCTGCCCCGAGCGATTCCGCAGCCTGGCGGTAGGCGGGATCAAGTCGTTCCAGTGCCGCAGAAACCGCGCTGAATGCAAAGGCGAGCACCAGAACGGTGTGAGCGAGAATCACGATCCACTTGGTACCGCCGAGCAGCAGCGGGCGCTCGTTGAAGGTGATCAGCAGACCCAAGCCGACGGCAACCGAGGGAACTGCAATCGGCAGGTGGAACACGGCGTCGGTGATGCGGCGCAGCCACATCGGTGCCTCACGAGAGGCCAGTGCGGCCCACGTTCCGACGATCAGTGCCAGTACTCCCGAGATGAACGCAGTCTGCAAGCTGACGGTCAGGCTGGCGAAGTTCTCGTCGGACAGCGCCGTGGAGAAGTTCTTGCCGCCGAGATTCGACGGGAGTGGCCCCGTCCACGATCCGGCCAGCGCAGCCGCGACGACGGTGGCGATGGGTGCGACGAAAACGACCGCGACGACGAGGGCGAAGAATCCGAGAACGAGAGCCCTAGAGCTTCGTGTCCACAGCAGCATGGCTGCCTCCCGTCAATCTGTTGAAGGTGAATCGGTAGAGGCAGTACAAGCCGAGTGAGAGTGCGACCTGGACCGTCGCGATCACTGCCGCGCCTGGCAAGTCGAAGGTGACGATGCCACGGGTGTAGATGAGGACCGGCAGAGTTACGACGTCTTTGGCTCCGGTGAAGAGCACGATGCCGAATTCGTTGAGTGTCAACAGAAGTACGAGCGATCCACCGGCCAGGAGTGCTGGCCACGCTTCCGGCATCACCACCTGTCGCAGAACGCGGACGGGTGACGCTCCGAGGCTGGCTGCGACGTCGAGTTGTTCACGCGGGATCTGGGTGAATGCCGCAAGAAGTGGACGCACGACAAAGGGCGTGAAGAAGGTGATTTCGGCCGCGATCACACCGAAGGGAGTGTTGAGGAAATTCAGGGGCCCATTCGCGTCGCCAGTGATGCGGACGATCAAGGCGTTGACGGCGCCGGCCGTGCCGTACAGGAACGTGAACGCCAACGTGATCAGGAAAGACGGCAGCGCGAGCACCGTGTCGATCAATCGCCCCACCACCTTGGATCCGGCGAATGGAACGAAGGCAAGCACCAAGGCGAGGAAAGTGCCGAGGACCAGGCAACCCAGGGTCGACGCCACGGCGATGTGGATGGTCCGCCAGAGCGCGGTTCGGAACAGTTCCGATCCGAGCACCGAAGACCACGTGGACAGGCCGGTGCCGTCAGCGGTGCTCAGCGATTCCGTGAGGACCCGCGCGGTGGGATACACCGCGAACACGAGCACCAGAAGCAGTGGCGGTAGCGCCCACCCGATCCGGCGCCACGGAATCGGGTCTTTGTGTTGGGGCACAGCGGTTTCGGGGCGTTCCAAGGTTGTGGTCATGGCCGGCGGTCCGCCGGAACCAGAACGCTGCCGTCCGTGGGCAAGACGACGCCGACCTCGGTGTCGACCGGTCGTTCGTCGTGTCCTGCAACATCCGCGTCGACGCGGACGTTTTCGAGGCCACGGACAGCCAGTGTCAGACGCGTCGTCGAACCACGCCAGACGCTCGAGACGATGCGTGCCGGGAACGATCCTCGCGCACCGACGCCGGTCACCACTACCGCGTGCGGACGAACACACAGGTAGGCATCCATGTCGGACTCCCACTCGATGCGCCCGATCTCGGGTTGAGGGGCGTGAGCAGTGAACGGAGCGCCACCGATCGAGACCAACGCGGAGGTACCGATGACGCGAGTGACCGTGCAGGGCAACAGGTTGGCGCCGCCGAGAAAGGCCGCCGTGAAGCTGGACGGCGGACGCTTCCACAAGGCCTCCGCGGTGTCGATGTCCGCGAGTCTGGCATTGCGCATCACTGCGATTCGGTCCGCGAGCGCCAGGGCTTCACTCTGATCGTGCGTCACGTAGAGCATGGCTGTGTCAGGTAGTGCGGCGCGCAGTCTCGCCAGTTCGCCGAGCATGCTCTCGCGAAGTTGAGCATCCAGGGCGGCCAGCGGTTCGTCGAGGAGGAGTACTCCGGGACGAATCGCCAACGCACGAGCGATGGCGATCCGCTGCTGTTGACCGCCGGAAAGCTCACGCGGCAGACGCTTTCCGTACGCCGACATCCCGACCATGTCGAGGGCTTCGGCCACGCGTGGGCCGATCTCCGACCGCGGCACACGGTGGGCTCGGAGTCCGAAGGCCACGTTCTCGGAGACCCTCATGTGTGGGAAGAGCGCGTACGACTGAACGACGACGCCGATTCCTCGTTGTGAGGGAGGGAGATTGGTGATGTCTCGGGTGCCGAGCTTGACCGAACCGGACGTGGGGCGGACAAATCCCGCGAGGGCCTTCAGAGCGGTCGACTTGCCGGATCCACTGGGCCCCAGCAGTGCCACAGTTTCACCCGGCGCGACTCGTAGATTGAAATCGACGAGGGCGTGGGTTGCGGTCTTTCCGCGGCCGTAGGCGACGTTGACGCGATCGAAGGTGATGGCCGGAGCCGAATGTTCGATCGCTCCGTGGACACCGACGGTCTCGGGGAGCGTCCGCCCCAGTCTGGTTCTTGCCATGATCAGCTCCCGGTGGCTTTCTGGTAGGCGGCGATGTCGGCGTCGAGCGAGCTGAGGACGTCGTTCCAGTTCGGGGTCCACACGTTGACGCCCTGCAGAACTCCGGAAGGCGTGTTCTTGTCGGTGGATTCACCAGTAGCGCTTCGGACGTCCTCGCGGACCGATACGCCGAGTGCATCGGTGGCGACGGTCTTCTGGGATTCTTCGGAGAGCAGGAATTCCATGAGCTTCTTGGCTTGCTCGCTGCTCGGAGCGCTCTTGGCGAGCCCCATCACGTAGGGCAGTGCAATGGTGGTGCGAGTGCCGTCGGCTCCGGCGGGGAAGAAGATGTCGAACTTCGATCCGTCGTCCGCGATCGAAGCGAGGTTCATCTGGACGTCACCGTTGGCGACCAGCAGCTCTCCGTTGCTGACCTTGGGCTGGAGCTTTCCAGTCGAGGACGAGGGGCCGACGTTGTTTGCCTGGAGCTTTCCGAGGTAGTCGAGTGCTCCTTCCTTACCCATCAGGTGCTGGAGCAGCAAGAGCACCGCGGTGCCGTCGCCGGCCTGGCCGGGCGTGGAGTACTGCAACTTGCCCTTGAACTGATCTGTGAGTAGGTCGTCCCAAGATTGTGGGGCGGGTGATGCAGTCGGATTGGCAATGAACGAGAGGTAGTTCTCGACGACGGGTACGTACTTGCCTTCGTCGTCCTTCTCGTCGGCCGGAACGGCGGAGGTGTCGATTCCGCTGGGCTCGAGCAGACCCTGCGCGTCGGCCTTCTGAATGAACGGCGGCAGGGTGATGATGACGTCGGCCTGTGGGTTGGACTGCTCCTTGTCGACGCGGGAGACGACCTCGCCGGAACCGGCTTCCACCAAGTTGACAGCGATGCCGGTCTGCGCGGTGAAGGCGTCGAATCTGCCCTTGTACCAACCGGACAGGCCGTCGGCGCTGTAGACGGTGACGGTTTCGGTATCTGATCCGGCGGCAGTGCCGGTTCCACCGCAGGCTGTGGTGAACGAAAGGACGGACACGGCGAGAGCGGCCGCAGCGATGCTCGGGCGTAGACGCATGACGATTCCTTCTTCGGAGGTGAGATCAGGGGTGGGTGAGGAGTTCGGCGAACTCCGTCACGGACGGGACGATGTGGGTGGCACCGGCGTCGCGCAGTTGTTGCTCGTCGTGAGCGCCGGTCAGAGTTCCGGCAACGATCGATGCGCCGGAACGAATGCCGCTGAGCACGTCGTTGGACGTGTCGCCGAGTACGGCGATCTGGTGGACGTCGTCGATCGAAAGTTGGAGCAGCGCAGTCAGAATCAAGTCAGGGAAGGGGCGACCGCGACCGGCTTCGGCGGGGGAGAGGGTGAGATCGGCAAGGGTTTCCCAGCCGAGCGCGACGAGGAGTTTATCCTGCGTCGATCGGCTGAACCCGGTGGTCAAGGCAACTTTGATGCCGGCCTCGCGGAGTGTGGTGATGGCTTTCTCCGCGCCGGGGATCGGCTCGGCGAGCCCCTGGTCGATGAGGGAGTCGTACGTGGTTTCGAAGGCGGCGTTCGCGGCCTGGGCGCGGTCTTCGTCACCGAAGATCGCGCGGAACACGACGATCTTCGACTGGCCCATCGTGTCGAGGACGTACTGGCGAGCGGCATCGGCTTCCGGACCTTCGGCGGGCAGTCCGCCGGCTTCAGCGGCGGCAGCGAAGGCGCGAAGAACCAGTCCGTCGTCGGCGACGGTGGTGCCGGCCATGTCGAGAACGGCAAGGGTGATGGGAGACATGAGAAGTCTTTCTTGTCAGAAGGATTCAGAGACCGAGCTGGTCGGCGGTTTGCTCTGCCAGTGCCGGGCCGAGCGTCATACCGCGGCCACCGGGGCCGGCAACCACCCAGACGTTGTCGGCGGCCGGTGCGCGGTGAACCAGTTGTGAGGGGTCGAGGCACTGGCTGTAGACGCCCGCCCATCGCTTGACGATGGGCGGAAGATCGCGTCCCAGAAGTGTTTCCACCACTGTGGACAGATGGCGATAGGGCGCCTCGTCGACGTCGAAGTCGAACGGCTCCTCGTACTCGTGGGTGTCGCCGATGGTCAGCCCGCCGTGCAAGCGCTGCACGCACAGGAGCTGCATGCGGTGCGCCTCGGCAGTCGGTTCCTGCGGCTGCACGGTGCGAAGGTGATCGAGGGCAGATCCGGCGAAACCGGGGTAGTAGCGGAAGCTGTCGCCGTCTGCGATTGCGGTGGTGAGCTTTTCGCCGAGTGGGGCCGTCTGCATCATCTGTAGGCGCACACGGCGCAGGGGGAGATCTCCGGCGAGATCGCGAGCCAATCCGCCGAGTATCGCTCCGGGGCAGACGATCACGAGATCGGCGTCGAAGTTGCGGCCGTGGTCGTCGCGGATGTGTACGCCGGTGCTGTTCGTCGTGATCTCACGAGCTTCTGTTCCGGCGTGGAAGGTGTAACGGCCGGTGGATTCGAGGTAAGAACGGATGGCGGGGAGCGCTTGCCGTGATTCGACTGCGGCGTCGAGGGTGCAGTGCAGTCCGCCGAGAAACTTGCCCCGGAGCGCGGGGTTGACGGCACGAACGGCGTCGGGATCCAAGAGTGCGAACCCTCTGTTGTCAGCGTCCGGCCGAGAGAACGCTTCCTGCGCGACCGCAACCTCCTCCTCGGTGCGCATGAGGGTGATCGAACCCGCCGCTCGGTAGCCGACGCCGGGGACACGGGCGGCAAGGTCTGCCCACAACTCGCGCGAGCGCAGCGCCGCTTCGAGTTCGTTGGGAGCTCGCCCGGATACCCAGACGAGCCCGAAGTTCCGTACCGTGGCACCGCGGGCTTCCGGCTCGCGTTCGAGATGAACAACCTCATGTCCCCGGCGGATTGCCTCGTCGGCGTGCGCCGTTCCGAGGATTCCTCCGCCCACAATCAAAATTCGCATGTAGAGATAGTGACGTTTGGTCTAGACCAATAGGGGGAATCGAGACGAACTCCAGGTTAACAATTGGTATAGACCGAATTCTTGTACGCTTGCGCCATGAATCAGCAGACGTCCACCGGGCCGGGGACCTCGAGCGTCGTGATCGAGCCGGAGCTGAAGTACTACCGCGTCCGCACCGAGATCGAGACCATTCTCAGTGGGCTCGCGGAAGGTGACGCCGTCCCGTCGGAGCGGGAACTGGCATCGCGGTTCACGGTCGCTCGTGAGACGGTCCGTCAAGCGCTTCGCGATCTGCTCGTCGAAGGACGGATCGAGCGGCGTGGGCGGGGCACCGTCGTTGCGAGTCCGAAATTGGTGCAGCCCCTCTCGCTTCGTTCCTACACCGAGGGCGCGCTGAGCGCTGGGCGAGTGCCCAGTCGTGAAGTCGTGACCTTCGAACGAATGTCGGCCGACGACGGTCTCGCCACTGAGTTGGGTATCGAGGTGGGCGACACCGTCGTTCATCTCGAGCGTGTCCTCTTCGCCGACGGCGAGAAGATCGGACTCGAATCAACGTTCTTGCCGGACAGCAGGTTCGGTGAGATGATCGACGCCTTCGATGCGACGACATCGCTGTACGCTGCCATCCGCTCCATCGGCGTGGTCTTCGCCTCCGCTACCGAACGAATCGAGACGGTGCTCGCTTCACCGCGGGAGGCGACGCTCGTCGAGTCCACCACCTCGATGCCGATGCTTCTGCTGCACCGGACGTCCGTCGACCCGGAGGGCGTGCCGATCGAGCGGGTGCGCTCGCTCTACCGCGGCGACCGTATTGCCTTCTTGACGACTCTGCGCGAGTAGTCGGGGCGTTGAGGGGTTCTGCTGGTACCCGGAACGGCAGGCACTCCCGCCCTCGTGAAACCTGGTCTGTACTGGACTCGTCAAACGAGAGGACAGTACGCATGAGTGACAAGAAGGTCTGGTTTGTTACCGGCGCAGGCCGGGGCATGGGAATCGACATTGCGCAGGCGGCCCTTGCCGCCGGGCATGCGGTGGTGGCAACGGGGCGTGATGCGGACCGCGTTGCTGCAGCGATCGGTGAGCATGACGACCTGTTGGTGATTGCCTTGGACATCACCGACGAACAAGCCGCATATGCTGCGGTGGACACGGCAGTTGCACGATTCGGTGGAATCGACGTGCTGGTGAACAACGCCGGAAACTTCTACGCCGGGTTCTTCGAAGTTGTCAGCCCGGCGCAACTTCGCGCTCAGATGGAGACCAACTTCTTCGGGCCGATCAATGTGACACGGGCGGTGTTGCCGGTGATGCGTCGGCAACGGAGTGGACACGTCGTGACCGTCAGTTCTATTGCGGGCCTGCGCGGTCAGGAATTTTGCGGAGCCTATGCTGCGTCGAAATTTGCGTTGGAAGGCTGGATGGAGTCCTTGCGATTCGACGTCGAACCGTACGGTATCGGCACGACCGTCGTGGAGCCGGGATTCTTTCGCACCGAACTGCTCGTCGAAGGTGCGTCGTCGATCTGGCCGGAACTGTCGATCGCCGACTACGACGCTCGGACCGGCGAGACCGTGGAAGCGTGGAAGAGTATGAACGGCTTCCAGGGCGGGGATCCGGTAAAACTTGCGTCGGCGCTTGTGACGCTTGTCGATTCGCCGTTACCTCCACGTCGTTGGGTTGCCGGAGCCGACGCGGTATCCGCGGCTGAGCAGAAGGCCAACGAATTGCTTGATCAGGTCGAAGCCCACCGTGCGCTGTCGTCGTCGCTTGCTCATGACGATGTGACGATGTGACGATATGACGATCTAGCCGGAAGCGGTCAGGTCACCCATGTGCGCTGAACATGTCCAAGAGTCCTTGGGGTGCGTTCTCGCCGAAGCACATGTCCAGGCCATCAGCCGACTGTTGTGCCGATGCGGCGCTGCGCGGGAAGAGTCGCTCTTCGTAGGCAGCGAGTCCTTCCTCCGTGCCGCTGTGCGACGCGATCGCTTGACCGAGTTCGGCGCCGTCGAGCATTGCCAGGTTCGCGCCCTCCCCGGCAAACGGCGACATGACGTGGGCCGCGTCCCCGAGCAGTGTGACGCCGGGAGTGTGACTCCAGCTGTGTCCGATGGGAAGGGCATGGATGGGACGAGGGGTCAACGAGCTGTCCGCTTCGACGATGATCGACCGGAATGACTCGTCCCAGTCCGAGAAGTGTTCCAGCAGAATCTTCTTCGCAATGTCGTCGTCGGAAAAATCGACGCTCGAAGCCCAACTCTCGGGAACTCGGAGGGCAGCGTAGATGTGCAGACTGTTGTCGGTCTCACGGTGGGCAAGGAAGCCCTTGTCGGCACTGAGCGCGAACATCATTCCGCCGCCGACTGTTTCGGCGGATTCCGCGTGCTGGTTGTCGGCGTCGTGAAGGTCGAACTCCACGAATGATATTCCGGTGTAAACCGGAGTGGCGTGTGAAACCAGTGGACGGATTTTCGACCACGCGCCGTCGGCGCCGACCAGGAGATCGGTGGTGAAGTGGGAGCCGTCCGCGAGATGAACTTCGTGTCGACCGTCCGGCAGTGCATGGGCGCCGCGTACCTTGGCACCCCAATGGACGGTGTCTTTAGGTAGTGAGCCGAGTAGTAGGTCGCGCAGTTGCCCGCGGTCGACTTCGGGGCGGTCGCCGTCTCCCTTGTCCTCCTCGCTCAGGTGCACGACGGCATTTCGATCGAGAACGCGCATCTGTTCACCGCCTTGATGAACGAGTGCGCGGAACTCGTCGTACAGACCGGCGGCACGAAGTGCGATCTGGCCTGAGTCCTCGTGGATGTCGAGCATCCCGCCTTGAGTTCTGGCTGTCGGTCCGGATTCGAGATCGAATACCGCCGAATTGATTCCGTGCTGATGGAGGACTCGGGCGAGCGTGAGGCCACCGAGGCCGGCGCCGATGATTGCGATGGGGTAGTGGTTCATGGTGGGTTCCTAAGTAGTGATTGGGGTGTTCTCGATGCCCGTGATGAGCGTTCGGAATCCCCAGGAGAGGCGTGCGGTGGGTTCACCGGCAAGTAGGGCTGTGGAATGGCTTGCGACGAGGGGGTGCGTCTGTGGGTCTGCGTGCTCGATTGCGACGGTCAAGGCGTTCCACCGGGCGTCCGTGTCCGAGACGTTGTTCGGCGCCGAGTGCTCGGCAGCAGTGGACGTCGCGTACTGAAGTAGGAGGTCCACGCCCCAGGCGGCTTGAGCCGAGGGAACCGTGCCCTCGTCGAGCAATGCCAACAGGCGTTCGAGCAGGCGTACGTAGTGAACTCCGCTTGGCCGCGAAACAAGAGCCGACTGGGCAAGGCCGGGATGATCGAACAATACGGCCGTGTAGGACGTCAACACCCGTTCGAGGCGCGCTTGCCAAGTGCCGGAGATATTTTCGGCGAGGTCGACGACTCCGAGCAGCTCATCCAGAAGCGCGGCGTGCAATTCGGCTGTGTTTCGCACGTACACGTACAGCGACGCGGGTCCGGTGTCGAGTTCCAGGGCGAGTCGACGCATTGTCAACTTCTGTAGCCCCTCCGAGCGCAAGATATCCACCGCCGCACTGACGATGCCCCCGCGTGTCAGTGCGGGTTTGGCCGGGCGATTGCGTCGGCTCGATGGACTTGCTGGGTGAGTGGGCATGACTTGACCATACACGAACATGTTCGTAACGAACATGTTCGTTGGATCACGCGGTGGGCTACATGCCCGTTCCACCGGAAAGCATCGCGATCGTCAGCAGGATGCCGCCGACAATCCCCACAAGCGGGTTGTCACTGTTGAGTAGCCAGTCGTTCGACGATCCCATGAGCGCCTCTTTCGGATTCGATCTGTCGATGGTCGAGCCTATCGACAGATCGAACCCGATATGTCACTTTTATTCGATTGTGGGTGGGGGCAGAGTGATCAGCCGTAAACGTGGTCCGGGCTGATCAGCTTGGTGATGGGCACCATCAGAGCGCTGGTCAGGTCAGTCTCGCCGTCGATATCGGTGTTGATGAAGACGACCAGGGTGGTGTCCTTCTCGGGCAAGTAGACCGAGACGGTCTTATAGCCGGGCAGGCTTCCGTTGTGACCGATCCAGCCGCCGCTGTTGAACAATCCGAGTCCGTACCCGGAACTGTCGTCCCCTTCGCTCAAGTTCACGGTTTGCAGGCGCTGCTTCTGAATGTCGTCGGTGAGGAGATCGCCCTTGGCCAAGGCTGGAACCCAGATGCGCATGTCGCCCAACGACGAGATCATCGCACCCGCGGCGCCGCCCCACGACGGATTCCAATCCGTTGCCGCGGTCACGGATTCGTCGAGCGTTTGGTTGGTGTACCCCTGTGCGTGTGGGTTCGGGAACGCGTTGGTGGTGGGAAAGCTGGTGTGCTCCATCCCGAGTGGTGTCGCGATCTTGGTGTCGATGACTTCCGACAGATTTGAGCCGGAGACCTTTTCGATCACCATTCCCAGCAGAATAGTGTTGGTGTTCGAGTAGTCGACGGTGGTCCCTGGTCGAACCTGAAGTGGGAGATCCTTGACGTACCCCACGAGCTCTTCAGGTGTGAAAGCTCGGCGAGGATCCGAAAGATATTCCATGACAAACTGTTCGGACGTTGTGTAGTCCACAAGGCCGCTGCGCATCCCCGCCAGCTGGCGCAAGCTGATCGCATCACCTTCCATGACACCATCGACGTACTTGGAGATCGGATCATCGAGACCGATCTTGCCCTCGTCGACCAATTGCAGCAGGGCGGTCACGGTAAACGTTTTGGTGACGCTGCCGATCCGGTGGTAGAAGTCGGTTTCCATCGGTGCTCTGGTTGCCGTATCCGAGACTCCTGCAACCTTGACATAGTTGCCGTCGGGTCCCCAAATGCCCACCATCGCACCGGGAATCCCGGTCGAATTCACCGCTGCGTCAATGATCGAATCGAGCTGGTCGGTGACGGCAGAGTCCATGACCTTCTCGGATGTGGCTGTCGGATTGTCTGTGGATTTGTCCGTGCTGCAGCTGATTACAGCCCCGGCAACCATGGCGCTGCACAAGCCGACAAGCATGATGCGTCTTGCTCCGATTTTCATGAGTCGAACTCTGCCTGCCCGACGAGGCGTGCACATCGACCCCCGGTACGGCTGCCGCAGTCCCCAGGTACCTCCTCAACCGGTACCGGGGGACTACTGAACCCCTGCCTGAACCCTGGACTTGGGTCAGAGCCCGCCGTCGAAGAAGGCCGCCAGGGCCGGTGCCGGGTCGGCCGCGGTGCCCGTATTTGCTACGCCGACAACGATCAATCCCAGCGTGAACAGTGCAATGAGAAGACCTAACGACCCCAACCCGAGCCTCGCTCGTCTGTCGGATCGCGCCGTTCTGGCGAAGCGCACCCACACGACCACAGCCACGGTCAGTGAAAGTACTGCCGCGATCAGTGCGATCACCGCCATTGCCACGTGATACTGCGCGAAGTCGTTGATCATCACGTCGAGGGCAGGGCTTGGCTGGTTGCCGGTGCCCGTCGTCTGAGCGAGCTGTTGGCGGACCTGCCCGAGAGTTTCGGCGAGTTCCCCGTCCGCCTCGCCCACGGGCAGCATCGAGATCAGCGAAGAGAAGGGTGCAACGACACCTTGGACATTGGCCATCACGAGCACCGAGGAGAACAGTGCGAGGATCGTGACCAGGCCCCCGGCCGAAACGTATGCAAGTTTCTTTCCCAGAGCCAGCGGGCCCGCGTTCGCGAACGCCGCCTTGAGCATGCGGCCGAGTGCGAGCAGAACCGTCAGCAGGATTACCGCGATCACTGCCTTGGCCACGTGGTACCGCATCCAGTAATCGACAGCGGACTCCAAGCTCGGAGAGAAGGCGTGGACACCGGAACTCCAGTAGTCGACGAACGCGGCACGGACCGTCTCGACGAGTTTCCCCTGGTTTGCATACCCATCGCCCGGCCTACTGGTCAGCATGCCCGGGCCGAAAACGAAGGCAGCGGAGACAACGGCGACCAACGCGATCAGCGCGGCGATCTTGCGACCGGAGGACTGCGCTGAGCGCGACGGCCCCGCAGTGTTGTGCAGTGGAGAATTGTGCAGGGGGATTCCTCCAGCGTGATGAGCGATCATCCGGTCACCGTCCACAAAGTCATGTCCTCGAGTGTAGAAATCGGTGCACCGGAGTTCGTCGGACGTGGGGATGATTTTTTCGCGATGGCCTCCGCCCTCGGTCGGATGCAGCGATGAAGATACCTCCGATCAGGCGGGACTTCGCTAGCACTCGACTACGTTGACGGCGAGCCCGCCCTCACTGGTTTCCTTGTAGCGCACGGACATGTCGTTTCCGGTTTGTCGCATGGTTTCGATGACGGTATCGAGGCTCACCACGTGCGTTCCGTCGCCCAGGTATGCGAGTTGAGCCGCGGTGACCGCAGTCGAGGCAGCGACGGCATTTCGTTCGATGCACGGGATCTGGACCAGACCACCGACCGGATCGCAGGTCAGCCCCAGATGGTGTTCCATGGCAATCTCGGCTGCATTCTCGATTTGTCGTGGCGATCCCCCCATGACGGCGCACAGACCGGCCGCCGCCATTGCACAGGCGGCTCCGACCTCACCCTGACACCCGGCCTCCGCGCCGGAGATCGAGGCATTCGCCTTGATGATCGATCCGATTGCGGCCGCAGTGAGGAGAAATGTCCGAACGTCGTGAACGCCGGCGCCGGTCGCGCGTATGTGGTGGTAGAGCACCGCAGGCACGATGCCTGCCGCACCGTTGGTCGGGGCCGTGACAACGCGGCCACCTGCTGCATTCTCTTCGTTGACCGCCATGGCGTAGACGGTCAGCCACTCGCGTGAGGAGGGTGCGCAGTTGCGTTGTTCCAGTTGGCTCTTCGCTGATTGTGCTCGTCGGCGAACTCCGAGTTTTCCGGGCAGCACACCGACGGTATGCATGCCGCGCTCGATGCAGGCGCGCATCGCGGACCAGATTGCGTCGATACCGGCGAGCGCTCGGTTCTGGCCGTGCATCGCGATTTCGTCTCCCAACGCCAGTTCGGCGATAGTTCCGGAGCCACATTCCGCCAGTAGCTCTTTCGCGGTGCGATAGTGGGAGTCGATCGGGTGTGTGGGTTCTGGCGTCTGCGCTCCCGTGCGTACTACGAACCCGCCACCGATCGACAGATACGTACTCGTATAGACGATTTCGCGACCTTCGAACGCCGTCAGTGTCATCGAGTTCGGGTGCCCGTGCCGGCGAACGAGCGGTTCGAACACCATGTCGTCACGCGTGAAAACGACGTGTCCGAGTGAGCCACCGGCGAGCATCACCGATCCACCGTCCGACAGTTCGGCAAATGGGCCGTGCACGTCGGCCGGCTCGCACGTTTCAGGATCCAACCCACGAAGTCCCGCGATCACCGCGTCGGGAGTGCAGTGGCCAATACCCGTGGCCGCGAGAGAGCCGTGCAGATTGCAGCGAATTCGGTCGACCGGATCGGTCAATCCGGCAGATTCGAGTTCGCCGACAAAAGCGTGGGCGGCTCGCATCGGACCGACTGTGTGTGAACTGGACGGTCCGATGCCGATGGAGAAGAATTCGAGAGCGGAAACGTAGACGCCATTGGTGCTCATTCGGCACTCGTGACGGTGGTCGCTCCTGACTCGCGTTGGGCCGCAATCGTCAGTAGGTCGGAGCGAGAGTCTCCGGTGGCGGCTCGGATCACCGTGCGCGCCATTGCAATTGCTCCGTGTAGAACTGCTTCGTCACCCGCTGCGGAGCGGGCATCAGCGGCAAACTCGATCGTGTGAGGAACTCCGGTGACGCCGCGCAACGCGATCATCGGGTGGATCGAGGGAACCGCCTTCGAGACGTTGCCCATGTCGGTCGAACCGCCGGTCAGGGGAGTTCGGGCGGCCGCGGTGCGGCCCAGGTTCGCGATCTCCTCGTCCCAGATAGTTGCCAGCACCGGATGTTGAACCAGTTCCTCGTAGCGAGGTTCAGCGCGTTCGGTTGACCAGGCGCAGTCGCTGGCCACCGCGCCGCCCTCGAAGCAGGCGAGCATTCGACGTTTGGCGTCCAACAGCACCTCGAGATCTGCGGCCCGAACTTCCGCTCGGACCAGAGTCGAGGCCGGGATGATGTTGGTGGCTTCTCCGCCGTGTTCGACGTAGGCGTTGAGTCTGACGTCGGAAGGGAGCTGTTGACGGAGGAGTCCGATGGCAACCAGTGCGATCGTGGCGGCGTCACCTGCGTTGATGCCCTTGTGTGGTGCGGCGGCCGCGTGTGCGGCCCGTCCGGAGTAGGTCACGTCGAACCGATCGACTGCCTGCGTTCCGGTGACAGTGCAACTGACGTCCTCACCTGCAGCGCCGTGGACCATGATCGACATTGCCGCGCCCTCCCACGCGCCGCGTTCGAGGAGCAAGACTTTCCCACCGCCATGTTCTTCGGCCGGCGTACCGAGGAGGACAACAGTCAGGCCGTAGTCCTCCGCGACCTCACCGAGCGCGACGGCGGCGCCCAGTCCGGCTGCGGCGATGACATTGTGTCCGCACGCATGACCGATGTCGGGGAGGGCGTCGTACTCGGCGCAGACGACGACGCGGAACGGTCCGGAGCCTCGTACCGCTTCGAATGCCGTCTCGAGGCCGTAGGCGGCGCGAGTAACCGCGAAGCCGGCTTCCTGCGCGGCGTCGGCCAAAAGGGCGCTCGCGCGATGCTCTTCGAAAGCCAACTCCGGGTGGGCGTGGATGGTGTGGCTGACGTCGATGAGGCGAGTTGCCAACTTCTCGATCGTGTTCGAAACAGAGTCCGTGGGGGTGAGGGTGTCGGCTATGGACATGGATATGTCTTCCTTTCAATGTCTTTGGTTGTCAGCATCTTTGGATCGCGGTGTCTTCGGGTGCAGTTCTAGTGCCAGAGGCCGAGTGCGAACTCCGCGACGACCACTGAAAGTAGGTACGAGGCGAGGATCGCGACGATTCCGACGGGGACGATCTTCCAGCCGATCGTCTTGAGCAAGGGGAGGTCCTTGCCGAGGCTGAGACCTGCGACAGTCAAGGTGAGGGTGCAGATCGAGAGAAAGTCGACAGTACCGACGGTGCTCGAGACGAAATCACCGATGGGGGACCATGGCGTGGTCGCCAACGCGCCGATGGTGATGATTGCGATCATCGCCGCGATGTTTCCGCGTGTCAGACGGGCGACGCCGACGCCCAGGAGCAACAAGCCGGTGAGGATCAGGTATCCGACGATGATCGAGCGAGACATCCCACCCGCCGCGATCGAGGAGACGATGACTCCTCCGACGAACAGAATCGGAATGACAGTTGCCAACGGCACGGTGACGCTCGGCGCAACTGCTCGGGGAGCAGTCCGGGCTTTCTGTTCGGTGGTCACCTTCGAAGTCTTGGTGAGTGCGCCGTAGATTCGATCAGCAAGGGGGAGCGCGACATACATGCCGACATACACGCCCAGGAGACCGGTGATGATGTTGGATGTGGCCGCCACGGCGAGTACCTGGTCGGCCATCTCGGGGTGCGCCGAGACGACGCTCGCGGCAGCTGCGGCCATCATCGAGCCGGATCCGACTCCAGCGCCCATCGCCAGCGCGAGGGGGTCGAAGATGTTGAAAGAGGTAGCCAGCGATGCAATCAGGCTGATCAGTACGGCACCGAAGAGCGTGCCGAAAACGTACATCGACAGGACCCCACGGTACTGGTCGGAATCGGGGCCGTAGCGTTCGCTGACCATCGCGAAGGAGCCCTCACGGTCGATGGAGAACGTTGCTCCGACGGTGGCCGGTCCCATCCGAAGGAGTACCGCCAGTGGGAGTGCGAGCGCAATCGTGCCGAACAAGTGCCCCAATTCCTGTAGCAGGAGTGCGGGGCCGGCATCGAACAACAGTTGGATGTTCGGGCCGATGGTGAAAGACAGTCTTGCGCAAAGCAAGAGAACCGCAAGACCCATGATTGCCGACGATGCGGCCTGAAGGTCGAGGCCGAGAGGTTTCCACTTCTGGCTCGAGACGACACCACCGGCGATCAGTCCCCACACCATGGGCAAGATGGTGATAGCGGCAGCGCCGACGGGAATCACTGCGGGGCCGATCAGTTGGGCGCCTGCCGCAAGAGCGAGGAGCAGAATCACCACGATCCACAGCCGTGGCGATCTCATGCCGAAAATGACCTTCTGCGTCGTGGCTGGGTCGCGAACCGGAGAATCGTCATGCGAGACGGGAAATGCTTCGGTCATGTCGGTGTCTTTCTCGAGGGGCGAACGAACGCAAGACGTGAGCGTTCTCGAGGTTCAGGATTTGGTGGATTATTGATGTCATGAAGTTAGGATCAACGCGTTTCGATCCTGTTTCGGTGCAGCATTCTTCTGAAAGTGAGGTCCCCGGTGCAGGATCAGATGCTCAAGGACGAAGATCTTCGACTGTTGAACGCATTGCAGATCAGGCCGCGAGCGTCGTGGTCCGAGCTTTCGCGTGCCATTGGTTCCGATCCGGTGACACTGACCAGGCGTTGGGAGCGTCTTCACTCGCAAGGGATTGCCTGGATCGCTGCTTACCGTGGGGGTCCCATCGTGTCCGCGACCGCACTTCTCGAGATCGAATGCGCACCGGCGCAGACCCTGCGCGTTGCCGAACAGATCGCGCACGATCCCGAAGTACTCACAGTTGATCTCACAACCGGCAATCGGGATCTGTTCGTCACCCTTACGTGTACTGACCTCGATCAATTGTCGAGGTACGTCTTGGAACGAACCCAATCGCTGCCGATGATCACCGCGATGCGAACACAGATCGTGTCCTCGGCGAACTCCGATGCCCGAAACTGGCGTCTACGTGCTCTCGACGCGGACGAAATTGCCGCGCTCGAGTCGACCCCGCCGGCGAAGATTCGTGGTGTTCGAGCCAGCGAAGAAGAACAGTCGCACCTGTTCGAGATCCTTTCTCGCGAACCACGAATTACCGTCTCTGCCCTCGCCGCAGCGCTCGGGGTAACAGCGGCCCGCGCCGGGGCGCTCCTGTCGCATGAGCTGTCGACGGGGCGACTGGTCGTCCGCACGGAGATTGCTCGGCCTTACTCCGGCTGGCCGGTCTATGCCTGGTACTTCTTACGTCTCGACGCGCGCAAGGAGGCAATTGCCCAGCGCCTTGCTCACCTGCGAGAAGCGAGGCTTGTTGCTTCGACTATCGGCAGCTACGACATCGCACTGGCGGTGTGGCTTCGCTCGATCGACGACGTGCAGCGATTGGAAGGTTATCTCGCCGAACAGTTCCCGGGCGTATCCGTGGTAGACCGATCGATAGTCCTGCGCACGCCGCATCACCTCCATCGGACGATCGATGTGTCGGGTCGAAGCATGCCCAAGCATGGGTGAGGTGCACCGTGTCCGTGCGTGGCGGCATGCTCGCTGACTATTCGGGGATGGTCACGTCGACGATCAAGCCGTGGTGATCGGAACCTTCGATCTGGATTCGCTCGAGCGACTTCGCCTGTGCGCCGCGCAGAACTACGTGGTCGATGCCGACTATCGCAGGGAATCGCTTGTCGGCGGGGTAGGTGGGAACGATGCCGACGCCCAATTGGTCTGCGGCGTCGGAGTAGCCGACGTCGAGGAGGTCTCGGAATTGTTTGTGCATGAAGGTCGTATTGAAGTCACCACTGACGATGACGTTGTCCTCGGCGGCAGCGGCGTCGAGCGCGTTCCGGAGAGTGCTCAGCTCGGCAGTCCACACGTCGGGCGGGGTGACGTACGCCGGCCCGGGGTGCACCGCCAGAAGCGTGAACGGAGTAGAGAAACCTACTGTTGCAACAAGATTCGTAGGTCCGAAGCCGTTCAGCTCTCGCGTATCCGTCAGCGGGAAGCGGCTGTAAATCCCTGCTCCACCACCGCCGGCGTTGTCCGGCATCGAGAAGCGGTACGGCAATAGTTGTTCGAGGCCCTGATCCCGCAGGGATCCTTCGAGTGATTCGGTCAGTTCCTGAACTGTCAGGACGTCGACTGCCTTCTCGCGCACCGTCGCAGTCAAACTGGCAGGGTCTGCCTGCCCGAACAGAAGATTCGCCTGCATCACCCGCAGGGACGGCCCGTCGATTTCGGAACCGTTCGCGACGTACAACGGGCTGATCACCGAAGCGCCGATCGCTATGAGCGCAACCGAGATCGCCAGGAGGATCCAGCGCCGAAAGGCCAGGCAGATCAGAGACGCGACGAGTGTGACTGCAAGCAGAATCGGGACGAAAGAGGCCACGGCGATCAACGGGTTGATCGGTTTGGAGGAGTACAGCGCGATCAGCGCGACAACGCCGACGGCAATGCCGCCCACGCCGGCGACCTGAGCGATACGGCGTGCCGGCACGTTGTCCGTCGTGAATCCCATACCGAACGGTACCCAAAACGGCCGATGCTCCCAACTTCGTCGTGCAGTCAGTCGCTGTTCCTGGCGCGGAATGCACTCACCGCAGCCTCGAGAGTCGGGAAGAAATGCGTCGAATCGAACCGATCACCGACGCCGAATCGGATGAGTCGATCCTTGATCGGACCTTTCATCTCCGCGAACGCCAATCGAATTCCTTTGCCTTCGAGGAATGTATCCAGATCGACGAGTTCGTCGACAGCCGTGGTATCGAGTCCGGTGATCGGTTCGGCGGCAATCACCACCCACTCGACCGGGTCCGGCGCCTTGGCGACGACGGAGCGAACGTACTCGTCGAAGATCTCGCCGTTCGCGAAGAAGAGTGGAGCGTCGAACCTCACCAACACCAACCCGGGGATGCGATGCCCATCTGGATGGCGTTCGACGTCGTGGAAGCCGGCCAGGTTACCGGTTTCGACGAGTTCGGTTCTGTGCGGTTGCCACACCTGCGCGATGACTGCCGCGAAGGACAGTCCGATCGCAACCAGGATGCCTTGAAGCACGCCGACCAGCGCGACTCCCAGGAATGCCGCGACAGCGAGGCCGAATTCGACAGTGCTCATCCGCCACATTCGAACCATGCCGCGTACGTCGATCAGCGCACACGCGGCGACGATGACGACGGCGGCCAGTGTCGCATCGGGTAGATAGGCCGTGAGTCCGGGAGCAACGAGCACAAAAACCAGTACGGCGAGCGCCCCGACGACGCCGGCCAATTGCGTATGCGCCCCGCTCTGTTCGGCTACCGGGGTTCGTGACCCGCTCGCCGAGATAGGGAATCCGCCGAAGAGACCGCCGGCCACGTTCGCGACACCGATAGCCTTCATTTCGGTACTGCCGTTCACGTCCTCGCCGTGTCGTGCGGCGAAGGTGCGCGAGAGAACGCCGGTGTCGGCAAAGGCAATCAATGCGATACCGGCCGCAGGCCCGATCAGATGGCCGACGTCCTGCCAGGTGACTCCGCCGACAGAGGGGAGGGGAAGTCCTTCCGGCAGTGCCCCCACCATGCCGATGTCATCGGTGAGACCGGCGGCGGCGGACAAGACCATTGCCGCGACAACGGCTACCAGCACGCCGGGCACAACAGGTACCCAGAGCCGGAAGGCGACTATGACTACGAGTGAGCCGACACCGATGGCCGCAGCGAGCGGGTCGACGTCGCCACCGATCAGGGCCTTCCCGATTTCACCGATTTCATCGAGGAGGCCGGATGCGTCGACCGAGAATCCGAGCAGCTTGGGAATTTGCCCTACCACGACAACGAGTGCGATGGCGTTGAGGTAACCGAGGCGGATCGGTTTCGAGAGGAGCTCGGTCACGAAGCCCAGACGAAGAAATCCGCCGATCACGAGGATGAGGCCGACAAGAATGGCGAGAACCCCGGCGAGTGCAAGCGCGTTCTCCGAATCGCCGACCACAGCGAGCGGTATGACCGCGGCGGCGATCAGCGGTGCCAGCGACGAATCAGGTCCGAGTACAAGAATTTTCGATGGTCCGACCAGCGCGTACGCGAGCAGCGGCACAATGGTGGCGTACAGCCCGGCGTACGCGGGCAGTCCGGCGGCTTCGGCGTAGCCCATACCTGCCGGGATCAGCAATGCCGTCAAGACGAGTCCGGCAGTGATGTCTGTTCGCAGCCATTCGCGGCGATACCCGCGGGCAGTCGCGATGCCCGGTAGCCGACCTAGACTCTCCGCCCACATCATCGTGTGATTGTCCCTCCCTCAGCGGAGTACACGCGCGCGTTCGGGGGCAACCGCAGCGGCCGCAGTCATCGGGACAGGTCGCTGCGCGAGACGGCGGCGTCGGATCGCCTTCTCCAACTCGACGACAACCGGGATGACGAGCGACCATCCGAGGCAGACGAGCCATTGGGCGCCGGTCAGTGAGGTGGTCATGAGGAGTTCCTGGAGGACACCCGCCTCGACGGCAAACACGGTGACGACCGTGGGAATCGTCAAGATTTTGACAGCACCGAGAACCGGCGGAACGAGACCCGACTCGGGATCGCGCCGCATGGTCAACCCCGCAAATATGGAACCGAGAGACAAGACGACGAATGCGGTGGTCATGGGGACATTCGCTTCGGTAGTGCTCATTTCACCCGGTGCGAGAAGCATCGCCGCGAGGGTCACGGCAAATTGCAGGACGCCGTACGCGAGCCACTGTCCGACTGCACTTCGATGTGCGATCGGCATCTTGGGATCACGTGGCGGCTTGTTCATCAGATCCGGAGGCGGTGGGTCGAGCATGATCACGGCAACGGGGAACAGAGTGATGAAGAAGTGTTGGAAAAGCACCATCAGCGGCGTCAGCGCGACACCCTCGTTGATGTTGAAGATGCTGGCAGCGAGGAAGAGGAGAACCAACGAGAAGAGCTTCGACATCTGATAGCGGATGTACGAGACGATCTTCCCGTAGATGTTGCGGCCCAAAGTGATCGCAGTGATGAGTGTTCCGAAGTTGTCGTCGGTGAGCACCATCTTGCCCGCCTGTTTGGTCACTTCGCTGCCAGAGCCCATGGCGACGCCGATGTCTGCCTTCTTCAACGCGGCGGCATCGTTGACGGCATCGCCGGTCATTGCGACGACGGCGCCACTGCGCTGCATGACATCGACCAATCGAAGTTTGTCCTGCGGGGTGACTCGGCCGAACACGTGCAGGTTCGGCAATGCGGTCGACAGTTCGTCGTCGGTCATCGCTTGTACATCGCTTCCGCTCACGGAACCCGGGCCGAGCCCGAGTTCGGCACCGATTGCGGCGGCGGTGACGGCATGGTCGCCGGTGATCATGCGGACCTCGATGCCGGCGCGTTGCGCGGTGCGCACCGAATCGACTGCCTCCGGCCGCAGCGGGTCGATGATGCCTGCCATGCCGACAAACGTCAGGTCCTCGACAAAGGACATGGGGTCCGCCACGACGGCTTCTTCCCGCCCGTCGAGTCGTCTGACAGCGAAAGCCAGCACCCGAAGGCCCTTCTCGGACATGGACTGATTTGCTGCCGTCAGCTCGTCACGGACTTCGTCGATCGGTACCGGTCGACGGCCGGGGAGGAAAGCCGAACCACACCGAGCGAGGACGACGTCAGGGCCGCCTTTGACCAGTTCGACGAACTGACTTTCGCCGTCGACTTCGAGATGGTGGTACGTCGCCATGAACTTGTACGCGGAATCGAACGGAACCGTTGCGACCCGCGGATAAGTCCGTCTGGTGAGTGGGGCGTCGGCGCCGATCTTCGCCGCGAGCACCACAAGAGCGGCCTCGGTCGGGTCGCCGACAACCTCCCCGGAATCGGAAACCGTTGCATCGCTGTCGAGGCACAACCCGTAGGCGAGGAGTGTGAAGTCCGGTGGTGCCTCGCCGGCAACCTGCGTGATCCTTCCGGTCTTGGCGTAACCTTCGCCGTCGACCGTGTACCACCGGCCGTGGACGTACAGCGATCGCACGGTCATCTGGTTCATGGTCAACGTGCCGGTCTTGTCCGAGTTGATCGCACTGGTCGCGCCGAGTGTCTCGACATCGGTCAGGTTCTTCACGACTGCCTTGGCGTCTGCCAGTTGACGGGCACCGTACGCCAGCATCGCCTGAACGAAAGTTGGTAAGCCGGTCGGTATCGCAGAGACCCCCATTGCGATACCGAGCAGCAGAAGCGTTGTCAGATCCTGCCCGCGAATCAGTCCGATGACGACGATGACGATCACCGCCGTCCACGCGATGATCCCGAGAAGCTTTGTGAGAGAGTCCAATTCTCGTTGCAGCGGTGACTTTCCCGGGGCGACCGCCGACAACATCGACGCGATCTGGCCGATCTGCGTCTGCATCCCGGTCTCGGTGACCACCATGGTTGCCGTGCCGCGGGTGACCGAGGTGTTCTGGAACACCAGATTGCTCCGGTCTCCGAGAGGAATATCCTGATTGCTCAGCGTTTTCGGGTCCTTCGGGATCGGTGCGCTTTCACCGGTCAATGCGGCTTCTTGCGTCTCCAGGGTGGTAGAGGCGAGCAACCGTCCATCGGCGGCGATGATGTCTCCCGCCTCGACTTGGACGACGTCACCCGGCACCAGTTCGGTTGCGTCGAGCTCAATCAGATTCCCGTCACGAATGACCCGCGCTTGGGGTGTCTGCATCTTGGCGAGCGCGTCGACGCTGGCCCGTGCCTTCAACTCCTGTCGAGTTCCGAGGACGATGTTGAGCGCGACGAGCACCGCCACCACGATTGCTGTCGGTACTTCACCGATGGCGATGCTGACCGCAGCAACGGCGACCAGCATCAAGTTCATCGGATCTTTCAGTTGTAACAGTGCGATCGACCACGTCGACGGAGGCGGCGTCGACGTGATTTCGTTCGAACCGTATCGTCGTCGGCGCTGGTCGGCCTCAGCCGCTTGCAGCCCGCGCTCCTGGTCCGACTGCAGTGCGGACACGACTGACTCGCCGCTCTGCGCATGCCACGGCGTGGGGCTCATGACCACACGTCCTTTCCTTGGCGATCGTCAATACCGGGTCGGAATCCAGTGCAGCGGTTGTTTGGGCGTCTGGTAGCCGTGGGCCTTCTGCCGCTTCGGCAACGTGATGTCAGTCGATTGCAACGGTTCGTAAGGGATCTGACTCAGAATGTGGCTGATGATGTTGAGTCGCCCGCGTTTCTTGTCGTCGTTGTTCGCGACATACCAAGGTGCCCAGCCGGTGTCGGTGAAGCGAAACATCTCGTCGCGGGCACGCGAGTAGTCGTACCAATGACTGAACGACTTCAGATCCAGATCTGACAGCTTCCAGATCTTTCGAGGGTCGTCGATTCGGCTTTGCAAACGCAGAAGCTGCTGCTCTTCGCTGACCTCGAGCCAGTACTTGAGCAGAATGACGCCGGATTCCACGATCGCACGCTCGACGGTCGGAATGAGCTGGAGAAATTGATGTGCCTGTTCTTCGGTGCAGAAGCCCATCACCCGTTCGACACCGGCACGGTTGTACCAACTGCGGTCGAAAATGACGATCTCACCGGCCGCCGGGAGATGCGGGACGTATCGCTGGACGTACATCTGCGAATGCTCACGCTCGGTCGGGGCGGGTAGCGCAACGACCCGGAATACTCGCGGACTCACTCGCTCGGTGATGGCTTTGATGACACCGCCCTTCCCTGCGGTATCTCGGCCCTCGAATACGATGCAGACCTTGGCGCCAGACGATTTGACCCACTCCTGCAATGCGACGAGTTCTCCGTGCATCGGCTTGAGTTTGCGGCGGTACACCTTGTTCTTCATCGGCTTTTCTGCGACGGGTGCATCGTCGTCGTGAAGAATCGACGCTGTGTCGTCGTGGCGAGTCGAGCGTTCTTTCCCACTTCGACTCCCTGCCATCGTGAGCGCATCGTGAGCGTGCGGGGATCGTCCGCTCGTATGTGTATGCCCCGTATTCGGTCAACCTATTCTCTCCGTGATCGAGACCCGAATCGTGTTGTTTTCGAACCTGTTTCGAGCCTTGACGCGCTCGTCTGGACGGACGACCATTAATGGATGACTGGCGACGAAGAGTTGCTCCACGTCGAGCGGGTGATCACTCGCCTGATTTCCCGCTATCCCGCCGTTTCGCCAACGGAGATCGAAGCCAGAGTGCGAAAAATTCACGAGCGCTTTGTCGGCTGTCGGATCCGTGACTTCGTGCCTCTCCTCGTCGAAAAGGCGGCCAGACAAGAGATCTCGAATCGGAGAATCGTGATTCCGATACTGGATGAGCGGTCGGCGAGCCTCAACTCACTCGAGCTGTAGCCGGAACGGGCGTCGTCGGCGCATACTGAAATGACCTTGGACCAGGGAGTTCTGGCCGCATGCGGATTTCAGGCGCGGAACGTCAGTCTCCCGACTCCTGATGTGGAAACCGAGTACAGGGAGCGTTGACATGGAAGGCTTCTGGGAATTCTTCTGGTTCATCTTCGTTTGCTTTGCGTTTGTGGCCTACTTGAGCGTGCTGTTCTCGATCATCACCGACTTGTTCCGTGATCACGAGACTTCGGGCTGGGCCAAAGCTTTATGGATGATTTTCCTCTTCGTCATTCCATTCTTGTCCGCGATGATCTACGTGGTCGTGAAGAATGACGGAATGACGCGGCGGTCGATGGAGGCCGCCCAGCAGCACATACACGCGCAAAGTGACTACATCCGAACCGTCGCCGGCAAATCTCCGACTCAGCAGATCGCCGACGCCAGAGAGCTTCTCGACTCCGGCGCGATCGACGAACAGGAATTCCAGGCCGTCAAGGCAAAGGCGCTGGCGTAGTTTTCTCGTCGTCGTTAATGTCAGGGCCGCTACTGTCAGGCCTGATGTCCTGTGCGGCAGCGCGGGCAGGACGAACCAGCACTTCCAGCGCGACGAGTGCGACCAAGGCAATCACGACGATCCAACCCACGACCAATCCGGTGGGGTAGCGCCAGAAAAGCAGCAACAGTGCGGCGATGCCGATGATGGCGCAGCGCAGCGGAACACGAAGCTGATTGGCCCACCGCTCCACCTGATTCGGCGTACGGCCGCTTGAAGAATGCCGGACGAAGTCCAACGCCTGCCCGTAGCCTCGTCGAACGGCGATCGCCGACGACGACCCACCGACGAGGTAGGCGCCGAGTCCCACCACCACGCCGAGGGCCGCAACCGCGCGCAGACTCGTCCGCAGCGGCACCAGAACGGTGTCGATGACCGCTGTGGCGGCGTCTGGCGAGAGGATATCGGTGGGGACAGTGTCGAGGTAGATTGCGCGTCCGATGAGAATTCCGATCGCGAGAACCAGCATTCCCAACGCAATCGACAAGCCGACCAGGGACAGTGCGCGGAGCCTGCGACCGGTTGGCGCAACGGCGACAGCGGCTGCCGCGCAAGCGATTCCCAACCACGGCAACACCGCTGAGACCTTGTCGAGTGCCGAGACGGCTCGCTGAGCCTTCACCAGCTCGGGGGACTGGAAGAGTACAAATTCCTTGTCCACGGAGGGGATTTTGTCTGCGAAAGCGAAGCCGCGATCGGTCAAGGCCGTTTTCACCCGGTCGATGATCGTGCTCAGTGAAATGCTGACGGTTCCGCTCTGGTCGACCTCGACGGAGTCGGGGCCGTAGTTTCCGGTCATGACTGCGACGAGAGAGTTGTGCGCCGCTCGGTTGGCTTGAATCCACAGGTCTTCGAACTGCTGCGTCTGTACGAGCGAGCCCACTGTGTCGTGGACGAAACTCTTCGCCTGGCCGGCGATCACCGGTGCCAAACCCACCAATGCCTGGTCCACGCGGGGCGCGTTGGCTGCGAGATTCGAAACGTCCGTCAATGCGGTGAGTGCCTCGGTGGTGAGCCCTTCGACGTCGACGCGATCGAAGATCTCGTCCGTGACTTGATTCGTGATCTCCGCTTGCACGGCTGGATTCTCACCCAGCGGCGCTACCGTGCTGACGTAGCGGTCGGTGTCGAGGATCTGACTTCGGACGAAGCGGGTGGTTACCGACAAGACTGCGAGTAGTGCCACCAGCACCAGCAGGATTGTCACCGCGGTCCACCGCAGCCCGTGTCGAGGTGGTCGGGAGACTTTCTCGACGGTCGTTTCGCGGGCGCTGGGAGTCAGCTCGCGCAGTGTTGGAGTCTGCTCGCGCAGTGTTGCTACTTCTTCGCGTAATCGGGCTAGTTCGGCACGTTCGTCCTCGTGGAGTGGGCCGTCGCTCGTGCCGTTTGCCATCATGTTCCTCTCCGGAGGGAAACTGCTGCCGCACAGATGAAAACGTTGAACTCGAGGGGTGGAACCGAAGGTGTGGCCTCAGATCACGTCGGGATTCCATGTCGCGACAGCCCAGATGACGAACACGTCGAGCGCGATGATGGTGATCGACCACCACGGAGAGTGGGGTAACCACAGGAAATTCGCGAGGATCGAGAGCGAACAGAAGATTATCGCGCCTACCCGTGCCCACGTCGCGCCGGTGAAGAGCATGATTCCGACAGCGGTGACGAGCACGCCGAGTGCGAGGTGAATCCATCCCCAGGAGGTGAGGTCGAATTGGTACGCGTATTCAGGGCCGACGACAATAACGTCGTCCTCGGATATCGCCGAGATGCCTTGCAGAATTTCGAGCACACCGACGGTGACGAGGAGAACCGCTCCGCCCAGGGCGCTTCCTTTTGCCACACCCTGCTTTACCAGTGAATCTTCGGACATGAGCGCCCCTTGGTATCAAGTGCGAAATTGCCTGGCATAACTCCGTATTCCGACCATTTACGGTGGTGAAATAGCCCGTCGGAGGGCAAATCAAACATTGAGCGCTGCACGGCATTGCGATATTCATTCGCCTACGAATTCGAAAGAACCTACCGTGTCGGCATGGATATGGCGGACGTAGGTGGGGCGACGACGACTGCACCGGAAATGATTCGGACGGATCGGTTGGTGCTTCGTACCTACCGTCCAGGCGATCACCGGGATCTCCTCACCTTCTACGGGCGCAGCGACGTATGCCGGTATTTGCTGAACGATCCCTGGGATCTCGCGGAGGCTCGCGAGGCTGTGCAGAGCAGGATCTGTCGTCGTGACCTTGCGGCCGGAGCGGTAGCACTTGTTGTTGAAAGTGACGGCATGGTTGTCGGAAGTGTGAGTGCCTGGCTAGTCGAGGAATCGGGTTGCACAGCCGAAACCGCGCACACGGCAGAAGTCGGGTGGGCATTCTCGCCCGACTTCGGCGGCCGAGGATTCGCGACGGAAGCTGTGACCGCTCTGATCGACCTGGTGTTCGCAACACCCCGATTACGCCGTGTGGTCGCGCAGATGGATGCGAGAAACGAATCCTCGGCACGACTCGCGCGGCGAATCGGGATGCGGCGAGAGGCGCATTTTCGGCAGAACGCGTGGATCAAGAACGAGTGGACCGACACTGTGGTTTTTTCAATGTTGCGCAGTGAGTGGCCTTCAGTTGCTTGACCGGACCGAGCGGGCTGTTACTTCGCGACCAGTTCGGTCAACTGAGGCACGAGCTGGTCGGTTGCCCACGGGACGCTCAGAACACTGACGTACATGGTCGCGGCTGTCAGGCGATTGTCGGTGATCCACAAGTCTTTTCCGTTGGCGATGACCGGCCACCGTGCGAACAGAGTGTTGGCCAATGTGCTGTCGACCTCCGACTGATCGCTTGCCCAGCCGAGATAAACGTCGGTGTTGATCGTGTCGAGCTTCTCCATGCTGATGCCGAACAAGAACGAGTCGCCGGCGAAGTTCTTGGCGCCGTTCACCACGTCGGGGGCGACTGTGAGCCCGAGGTTTTCGACAAACTTGACGCGTGGATCGTCCGGACCGTAGATGGCAGTTTCGGTTTCTCCTTCGCGGATATAGGACCCGAAGGCAAAGGTGACTCCGTTGAATTCGGGGTGGCTCGCCTTCGACTCCTGAACCGTTTCCTCAACCGACTTGATCAGCGCTGCGGTCTGAGCGGGACGGCCGAGGGCCTTGCCTACATCGGTGGCGAGGTTTTGCCACGAGCTCGGCTGATACGGCTTGGTGTCGTAGGGAAGGGTAGGAGCGATCGAGCTCAGCCGCTGGTAATCCTGCTCGGAGAACCCCGAGTACGGGGCAAGAATCAGATCGGGCGCGGCATTGAGAATCTGCTCGAACAGAAGCTCACCGCTGTCGGAGTAGTACGGCGCGGGGGTGGGCAGCGTCTGGCCTGACTTTTCGAGTTCTGCCCGCGTCCACGGCAGGAACCCGTCGGCGTCGCCGGCCCACGAGTCCTTCTGCATCGCGATCGGGGTGACGCCGAGGGCGATGACGGTGTCTGCCGCCGCGGAATCGAGGGTGAGGATCCGTGTCGGTTCCTTGTCGATGGTGGTGCCGCCGAATGCGTGCTCGATCGTGACGGGATATGCGCCGTCCTCGACAGCGGATGCCGACGAACTATTTTCCTGGGCGTCCGATGACGACTGCGTGCAGGCGGTCAGAGGCAGTGCGGCCGCCACCATCAGCGCAACGACAATTCGCCTCTTCCGTTGGGGACGAATTCTCTGACGGGCAGATCTGAACACGCGAAACTCCTCGGGATTGATCGGGGAAGTGCTTGCACGACTCAGCGCGGTACGCACATGAGAGCAGGCTTACCTAAGTGAATGTAGGGCGCGTGCGTGTAGCGAAGGGGCCAGCCGATGTCGACAACAGGTCAGGCTCGAGTCAGTTGACAGCGGCGAGCGCATTGCCGGGGGTGTAGCCGACCGTCTTGCGAAAAGCGGCGATGAAGGAACTCGACGTCCCGTAACCGACACGGCGGCTGACGGCGTTCACACTCATTCCGGTCCCGAGCATGCCGAGGGCTGTGCTCATGCGAACCAGCGTGCGCCACTGCGCAAAGCTCAACGCGAGTTCCGCGGCAAAAATCCGGGTGACCGTACGTCGGCTGAGATTGAGAACGTGAGCCCACTGATCGAGTGATCGATCGTCGGCGGGATCCGACAGCACTTTGTCGACGAGCATCCGTAGCCGCGGATCTCGGGGGATCGGTACGTCGAAGTGAGGTGCCGATGCCGGGGTGAGGAGATCGACACAAACCTGCTGTGCCCGAAGGCGTTGTTCTGCAGGCATTCCGGTATGGGCGAGGTGTATCAGCAGTGCCCGGGCTGCCTCACTCAGTGTCACGATGCACGGTTCGTTCCATGCGGGAGTCCACAACTCGGGGGTGAAGAGGGTGGCACGGAATGCGACGTGGGGATTGGCCTGACCTTCGTGGAGGACTCCGCGAGGGATCCACAGGCCGACGCCGGGCGTGACGGTCCAGAGTTGATTGTCGATGATCATGTTGACGACGCCCCGGTCGGACCAGATCAGTTCGTGCTCGGCATGAGCGTGCTGTGGCCACTGCGTGATGTGGTCGGTCTCGACGATGTACGTCGTCAGTTGAAATGGCGCCGGGACGGCACGCGCGATCGGAGTGTGGCGGTCGGCTTCCCGTACGTGGGGACCGTCGTCCAGGTGTGGACCGTCGTCGATTTCACGAAGGGCAGGGATCAGCACCGCGGACTACCTCCAGAGCAAAGTTAGGTAAACCTTACACTGGAATCCGCTGGGCTCAGTGACCCGCTCCGAGTTCGATGAGAAGCACGCCTGCGGCGATGAGACCGATCCCCACGATCATCAGTTTGGTCAGCGGTTCGCGAAAGAGAATGCGGGATGCGATTGCCGTCAGCGCCACCCCGCATGCGGTCCAGATGCCGTACGCCACGCCGATCGTCAGGCCCGCGTCGAGCGCGAGTGTGAGGAAGGCAAAAGCGGCGAGATACCCCACGGTGACAACTGCAAACCAACGCTTGTCGCTGCCGTCCTGCGACGCCATCCTCAGTGAGAGTGTTGCGGTGACCTCGGAAATAATCGCAGCGATCAGAAACACAAAGGTCATGCCGGGTCCGCCGGTCCGCTGTCGGCAGCTGCTTGAGAGCCGAGTTCGACGCACAGCACTCCGCCGATGACCAATGCAATCCCAACGCCCATGGTGGCCGTCAGCGGATCCCCGAAAAGGGCAGTTGCGAACACCGCGGTGAGGACGACTCCGGTTGCGCCCCAGATTCCGTATGCGACACCGAGTCCCATGCCCTCTCGCAGGACGAACGACAAAGCGGTGAACGCCGCCAGATATCCCGCGACGACCACGACGTACCAGGCGGGGTGATCGAGGGCCGCGCGCAACGACAGGGTCGCAGACACCTCGGTCAGGATCGCGGAGATCAACAGCAGCCATTTCTTCACGGGTCGGATTCTGTCAGGCTCGACGGATTTCGGGCGTGCACGGATTCCGGTCGCACACTACGGTCGAGCCATGACGTGCGTGCTGCTCGGCGGGATTCGCGACGGTGACATCCGCCACGACGCGTCGGGTGGCGATGTAGCCGCGACGCCGATTCTCGACTGGGGCAACGACGACGTGGCCCGCCTCTACGACGACATTGCGGGAGGTGCAATCCAGTCGGCGCAGGAGTTCCTGGTGTCGGCGCATCGCAGCGTCGGCGCAAGGATTCGGGCGGTATACGGGCTCGACGACCGGCAACCTGTGTCGGTGACATTGAGTCGAGGACGCGGATCGTGCAGTCAGAGACTTGCAGTCGTCGAAGCGTTGGCTCGCCGCCACGGTACCGCCACCCGAGTGCGCGGTCTCGTACTCCGTGGGGAGTTCTGGTATCCACGATTTCGGCATCTACATGCGGTGATTCCGAAATCAGTGCTGCTGGCCTGGCCGGAATTCCTGGTCGACGAACGCTGGCGGGACATTTCCGAGATCGTTTCACCCCCGGCCCTTCCAGACGTCTCTGCGGTCTCTTCTGTCGAACCGTTCACGAACGCCGGCGAGGAAACTCTGTTCGACGCGATCGGACGTGCTCCGATCAGTTGGGGTAAGTCGGTTTCATGTGATTGCTTGGATTTCTCCGAATTCGTCGACCGTGATCTGGGCACCTTCGAATCCCGTGACGAACTCTTCGAGAAATTCGGACAGACGATGTCGACCCCCGCCAGGGTCCTGCTCGATCCTGCTTTCCGGAACTGGAGTGCATCCGGCTGACGTGCGACGCGAGGTCTAGGCTGTTCTGCATGTCTGTGCGCACCCCATTGGTCCCTGGAACCGTCTCTCCCGTCCTCGCAGTGCCCTCGAAGATCGAGCGGCCCGAGTACGCGTGGAAGCCGACCGCCAAAGAGGGCAACGAGCCCTGGGTTCAGACGCCGGAGACTATCGAGGCGATGCGCATCGCCAGCAAGATCGCCGCAGGCGCACTGCAGGAAGCCGGCAAGGCGGTGGCTCCCGGTACCACGACCGACGAGCTCGACCGCATCGCACACGAGTTCATGCTCGACCATGGCGCCTACCCGTCGACGTTGGGCTACAAGAGCTTTCCCAAGTCGTGCTGCACGTCCCTCAACGAGGTGATCTGCCACGGAATCCCGGACTCGACCGTGATCCAGGATGGCGACATCGTCAACATCGACGTCACCGCGTACATCAACGGGGTACACGGGGACACCAACGCGACGTTCCTTGCCGGTGATGTGTCCGAGGAGAACCGCTTGCTCGTCGAGCGCACACACGAGGCAACGATGCGAGCCATCAAAGCCGTCAAGCCCGGCCGCGCGCTCAACGTGATCGGACGCGTCATCGAGTCGTACGCCCACCGCTTCGGGTACGGCGTCGTCCGGGATTTCACCGGGCACGGAATCGGTGAGACCTTCCACAACGGTCTCGTGATCCTGCACTACGACGAGTCCGCGGTCGAGACCATCATCGAACCGGGCATGGTCTTCACGATCGAACCGATGATCAACCTCGGTGGTATCGACTACGAGATCTGGGAGGACGGCTGGACCGTCGTCACCAAGGATCGCAAGTGGACGGCACAGTTCGAGCACACCCTGGTGGTCACCGAGAGCGGTGCAGAGATTCTCACCCTGCCTTGAGTTCGGAGATGCATGGCGCTCTGCTGGTAGCGGGCACAACGTCCGACGCCGGCAAGAGCGTTCTGGTGGCCGGATTGTGTCGCATGTTGGCGCGTCGAGGCGTCCGAGTGGCGCCCTTCAAAGCACAGAACATGTCGAACAATTCCGTCGTCACGCTCGACGGCGGAGAGATCGGCCGTGCGCAGGCCCTTCAGGCACGGGCGTGCGGGCTCGAACCGAGTGTTCGATTCAATCCGGTGCTGCTCAAGCCGGGCAGTGACCGGACGTCGCAGCTTGTCGTTCGGGGCAAGGCGATGACCACGGTGGGTGCTCGCGACTACATGCAGCATCGCCAGTGGCTTCGAGGAGTCGTGGCCGAGGATCTCGAATCGCTTCGATCCGAGTTCGACGTCGTGATCTGTGAAGGCGCCGGTTCACCGGCCGAAATCAACCTACGCGCGACGGATCTTGCCAACATGGGGTTGGCAGAGGCCGCACGGATTCCGGTCATCGTCGTCGGTGACATCGATCGCGGCGGCGTTCTGGCCCATCTTTTCGGCACCGTAGCGGTGCTCTCGCCGAGCGATCAGTCGTTGATCGCCGGGTTCGTGATCAACAAATTCCGCGGCGACGTTGCCCTGTTGGAACCCGGCCTCGAACAACTGCACAGCCTCACCGGTCGGCCGACACTCGGCGTGATTCCCTTCGCCGACGACCTCTGGCTCGATGCCGAAGACTCGTTGGGGGTGACCGGGAATGCTCCCGTCGGCCGACCGCGTCCGCCTCTGGGGGATCGGTGGTTGAGCGTCGCCGCGATCAGGCTGCCGAGGATCTCCAATTCGACGGATGTCGAGGCGCTGGCATGTGAACCGGGCGTTGCGGTTTCGTGGATCACCGACGCGGCGCGTATTCGCGACGCGGACCTCGTGGTGATTCCGGGGAGCAAGTCCACTGTCAGCGATCTCGAGTGGTTGCGCAGTACCGGTCTGGCCGACGAGATCATCGCTCGCGCAGTTCGCGGGCAGGCAGTGCTGGGAATCTGCGGTGGCTATCAGATGCTGGGCAAGTCCATCGTCGACGACGTCGAATCGGGGTCGGGTATCACGGCGGGACTCGGACTGCTGGATCTCGAGATCGAGTTCGCACCCGACAAGGTGCTGGCGCAGGTGGCCGGTACGGCAGACGGTATCTCGGTGTCCGGGTACGAGATTCATCACGGCCGGGTAGTCCGCAACGGCGACCGTCCACTGTTGGAGGGTTCCGAAGGCACACCGGAAGGTAGCGTGCGAGGGTCTGTTCGAGGAACCCACTGGCACGGACTCCTCGAAAGTGACGACTATCGGCGCAGTCTGCTGCAGGAGATCGCGGTTACCGGTTTTGTTGTTGCACCCGACACCTCGGTTGCCGCCGTGCGCGAGCAACAACTCGACCTGCTTGCCGACCTGGTGGAACAGCATCTCGACCAGGATCTGCTCGAGAAACTGATCAACGGCGGGGTGCCGCGTGGGCTCCCCGTCATTGCCTCCGCACTCGACGGCTGAGAGCGCTCCCGCAGGCTTCGATGTGGACGTCTGCGTGGACGCGGTAGAATAGCCAGGCCTCACTCCCGCGACGGCTCCCTAGTAGGAGTGTGCGCGGTGGCAGATCAATTCGACGGCTTGCTGGCCGACTTCAGTGACGAGGTGCTGGTCGACTCGGCAATGCTCGGCGACCACGCAGCCTTCGATGTCATCGTTCGCCGATACGGCCCGCACTTGTATCGATTTGCCCGTCGACTGCTCGCGAGCGAGAGTGACGTCGACGACATCGTCCAGGAAACGTGCGTGGCCGCGTGGCGCCAACTTCCGGGGTTTCAGCGGCGCTCGAGCATCAAGACGTGGTTGTTCGCGATCTGTTCTCGCAAGATCGCGGATTTCTATCGAAAAGTCGGCTCCTGCGCCGCCGACGTGGACGAACTCCGCGAAGAAGCTGATCCCCGATTACGCGATCCGAGCGAAGAAGTATGCGGCACAGCATTTCTCGACGCCTTGGAATCCGAACTCGATCGCCTACCCCTACACCAGCGCGCCGCCTGGGTCCTGCGGGAAGTGGAGGGCATGACGTATCCGCAGATCGCGACAGTTCTGGAACTGAGCCCGGACGCGGTTCGCGGCCAACACACTCGGGCGAGAAGAAATCTCGGCGCCGCTCTCCACCGATGGCGATGACTGCTCGCCGGTTTGCCGGGTTTTGTCGCCGAACTCACTCTCCTTCCTGCCCTCGAAACTGGAAGAATGCTTCGTCGTGGATACCGCTTTCGACCCCAGAGGCTTCGACCCGCGAACCGAGGATTCGGTCCCGTCGGTGATGCCGGACGACGCGACGGCAGCCGGCGCTGACGTCGCCGTCGAGGCTGCGGAAACACGACTGACTGCAAGCGCGGTCCGAGAGTTGCTGGCAGCGCTCGGGGGAAGTATCGGCGACGAGGACGAACTCGTGATCCTGCTCCAGCGCGCCGTCGAAATCGCGAACGACGCCATCGACGGGGCCGACAGCATCGGCGTCACGATCGATCTGGCGGGACAGACCTACACCGCCGTTCACACAGATTCGCGGACTCTGCGCGTCGACATCGAGCAGTACGACGCCGGCGACGGACCGTGTCTGCACGCGGCCCGAACCGGTGAAACCGTTGTCGTCGACGCCGAGAGAAGTGCGGAACGCTGGCCACGGTTCGCGGCGGCGGCGAAAGACGAAGGAATCAAGTCATTTCTCGCGGCGCCGCTCTTCACACCGGATCAGCGACTGGGTTCGTTCAACCTGTACGGACGCGCTCCAGCGGCCTTCGACAGCGTCGACGCGGACGTCATGGAGATCCTCACGACAACAGTCTCACGTGCGATCGGCGACTTCTCTCGCTTCAAATCTGCCAGGGCGGTGGCTGATGCCTTGCAACGCGCGCTCGAGACCCGGGCGCCGATAGAACAGGCCAAAGGCATGCTGATGGCCATCCATCGGATCGACGCCGACACCGCATTTCACATGCTGCGCAAACAGTCTCAGACCACGAACACCAGGTTGCGTGACGTGGCAGCCGAGATTGTCGAGACGTATTCCGCGCCGCCAACCGCGGTCTAGTTCGACGGAGACCGACGTACAGCCTCCAGCGCGACGACGACGCCCGCGGCGACAACCACGTGCATCAGAGCGAGCATGACCGTGCTGGCGGCGTCGAAGTCCGCGGCGATCGTCAGAGCGATGGTGCCGAGCGCAAAAACTGCACCCACGACCTGAGCGATGCGGATGATCGGCTCCCACTTCAGTGAGATCAACATTGCGAGCGACAAACCGACCAGCAGCGGCACCACCGTCAGTGTGATGACCCCGCCGGGAGCTACGCTCGCCACCTTTCCCTGATCTGTCATCTCGAACGATCCGCCCAATGCCAGGCCGATCAACCACAGGATCAGGTTGGCGACGAGGGCAATGACGGTGGCCCCGAGTACGGCACGCGGCTTGGTGAGGTGGAGGTTGTGTGCGGTTGACGCGATTGCAGACATGATGTTCTCCCGGTTCGATGCCATGGTCTTGTGACGGTGTTGTGATGTAGACCTGCGGACCCGGAGAAACTCATCGCCGGCAGCTACCGCGGATCGGCGATGGGCACGGCGGTGCCCGTGACTGCGATGCCGCCGCCTGCCGGGATGTCGACCTCGAGGACACTGGGACGCCCGACGTGTCGTCCCTGCAAGATGCTGATCCGGCGAGGAGCGGGCGCGGGATCAAGTTCGCGCAGGTAACCGCCGGTCGATGCAGCAGCGGAGCCCGTTGCCGGATCCTCGGTGATGGCTCCCACCGGAAAGAGATTGCGGGCTTCGAAAGTGGAGTCGTCCAGTGGATGCAGGATCGTCACCGTGCCGCCCCACCCCTGCGCGTCCATCAGAGTTCGCATTGCGGATGGATCGAAGGTGAACTCGTCGAACGTCCCTTGATCGCGCAGTACAACGATCGGGTGCGTGTTGCCGGCGTACGAGAGCATGGAGGGATACCGCTGGTCCAGTGCAGACGAATCGACGCCGATCAGCCCGAGCAGTGCCGTCAACACGGCATGATCGATCGGCGTGACCGACGGTTCGACGCTGGTGAAAGTCGCGGTGGATCGCCCGTCTTCGTCGGTCGCCGTGTCGATGGATACCGGTCCGATCGGTGTTTCGAAAACGAAGGTTCCGCTGCCGTCGCGCTCGGTGAGTGCTACGGCAGTCGCGATGGTGGCATGACCGCAGAACGGTACTTCGGCGATGGGGGAGAAGTAGCGGATCCGGCTGTGGCGCGGGTTGTCTCCGAGTGCCGGTTCGATGAGGAACGCCGTCTCCGCATACCCGATTTCGGCTGCAACAGATTGTAATTCGGAGTCGCCGAGCCCACGGGCGTCGAGCACTACGCCGGCCGGATTGCCGCCGCCGGGATCCGAACTGAACACAGTCAGCCGGAGTATGTCGCGAGAATTTGCCATGTCGATCATCTTCGTCTGCCGCCGTCGATTGGGGGAAGAGCAGTCGCGCGATTGCGGTCCGCAATCTTCGAACTGGACTGCCTCCGGAACAAACCGGCCGCACGGCGTCGTTGGTGCAATTATGAGCAATGACACAGGCACCGACGACGCGTTGTTCGCACTCGTGGCCGAGGGAAAGCAAGGCGTGCTGGCAACCGTCAAGCGTGACGGCCGCCCACAGTTGTCCAACATCATTTACCGGTGGGACGTCGAGTCGAAGACGGCTTCGGTGTCCATCACCGCAGATCGTGCCAAGAGCCGTAATGCTTTGCGTGATCCGCGGGTTTCCCTCCACGTCAGCGCGCCCGACTTCTGGAGCTACGCCGTGATCGAAGGACTTGCCGTGGTGACACCCGCAGCGGCCGATCCTCACGACGAAGTGTCGGACGCACTGGTCGAGCTCTACCGGGACATCAGCGGCCAGGAGCATCCAGACTGGGAGGAGTACCGCGAAGCGATGGTGGCGGAGCGTCGACAGATCCTCACGGTGCGCGCTGATCACGTCTACGGAATGACGCGGCTCCCGAAGCCGTCCGGCACCTAGCCCCGCGCCATCACTCGAGTTCGGACTGTTCGGACCACTCCCACGTCGAGCGAACGGTACGTCCGTCGCCTCAGATGCGCCGAAAGCCACTTTCGCTCAGTGGGGAGGTGGTGCAGAGCGAACAAATCGGACTCGCAGGCGGTGGTGAGAATGTATGAGTGGTCATACTTCTGTCGACTCCAGGGTCCTCCACAGTGTGGATCGCGTACCGTTTCCAGACATGGAATTGACTCGAGTAGCGGTGGGCAGTGGTTCGTGCACCGTTCGGATCGACGGGCCGGTCAGCAAGCATGCGGTACTTCTGCTCCCCGGCAAGGGCGACCCCGTCGACTTGTACGACGATGTGTGTGAGCGACTGCATCATTCGGATCTGCGGACCGTCGCGGTGGAATCGATCGAGAATCTCGACGAGACATCAGCAGTGGTACTTCTGGACGAGTTGAACATCGCCTGGGTGAACCTGGTCGGTCACCGGGAGGGGGCTGATCTCGCCTGGCTGTTGGCGGCACGGCAGTTCGGCCGTTTCGCGAGTCTGATCGCGGTGGACCGCGGACATCCCTCGGCGAGCGATATTGCCGGCGTTCCACCGGTCGAGGTTCCGACCACGGTCGTCGTGGGCAGTGGAGGTCGGACCATTGCCGACGCCAGCGGTCGCTTCGTGTACTCCGATTTCCGCGTGACGGAACTTCCGGGTGTCGACGACATCGTGAAGTCGGCACCGGCCGAACTCGCAACCGAGATCGTGCTGCGTACCAGCCCCTGGTGAAACACTGACCTACGAAAAGGCGGACACTCCCATTGCGCGGAGTGCCCGCCTTTTCGTATGCCGTACGGGGTGCGGGGGCTCAGATGTCGAGGCCGAGCAGCGCGTTCTCGACTACTTCGGCCAGGGCCGGGTGGATCCAGTACTGGCCGCGCGCCATGTCCTGCGCCGACAAACCGAAGCTCATCGCCTGGATGAGCGGCTGGATCACCGTCGGAGCCTGCGTACCCATGACGTGGGCACCGAGAATGCGTCCGGTGCCGCGCTCGGCGATCACCTTGCAGACACCCTCCTGATCCTCCATCGCCCACCCGTACGCGACGTCTCCGTATGCCTGCACCTTGACGGTGATGTCGAGTCCGGCGTCGCGGGCCTGCTTCTCCGTCATCCCGACATCGGCGATCTGCGGGTCGGTGAACACTGCGGCGGGTACGAAGCGGTGGTCGGTGCTGCGAAGTCCGGACGTGTCCTTCCACGCATCCTGAAGCAGGTTGTGCTGAACGACTCGCGCTTCGTGATTGGCGACGTGCTTGAGTTGGTACGGCGACGAGACGTCACCGAGCGCGAAGACGCCCTCTGCGGTGGTGCGTTGGTATTCGTCGACCACGATCGAGCCCTTGTCGTCGAGCTCGACGCCGGCCTTGTCGAGACCGAGTAGGTCACCGTTCGGCTGACGACCCACCGCGACGAGGAGAACGTCACCGGAAACGACTGTGCCGTTTGCCAGTTCGACGGCGATGTTGTCGCCGTCGCCGCGTACCGACGTGAGGGGGGAGCCCAGATGGACGTCCCACTTCTGTTCGGCCAACTCGGTGAAGCGCTCGGAGATCTCGTCGTCGAGGTGCCGCAGCAGCCGCTGGCTGCGACCGATGATCGACACGCGAGAACCCAACGCGGAGAACACGTGTGCGAATTCGGTGGCGATGAATCCGGAGCCGACGATGACCAGGTGCTCGGGAAGTTCAGGCAGTCGCATGATGTCTTCGTTGGTGTAGTACGTCACCCCACTCGACGCGATCTCTTCCGGGATGATCGGGCGTGACCCGGCCGCGATGACCACCTGATCGGCGGTGATCGTCTCGCCGGTTCCGGTGTCGATCGTCTTTTCGCCGGTGAACGTGGCGTGGCCGCGGTAAACGGTGGTGTTGGGGCTGTCTTCGCTGCGATACCGCTCGCCACCTGCGGAAATGGGATCGATGCGCCCGAAGACGCGCTTGACGATGTCGGACCAACGGACGCCGTCGAGCGTGGCGTCGACGCCGTACTTCTCGGCAGTGGTGATGGTGCGTGCCACCTCGGCGGCGTAGACGAACATCTTGGTCGGGATGCACCCGACATTGAGGCACGTGCCGCCGAACGTGCCCTCTTCGAGGATTGCGATATTCTTGCCGTCGAACCGCTCGTCGGGCAGCGAGTTTCCGGATCCGCTGCCGATGATTGCAAGGTCGTAGTGCGTCACTGCGCGATCTCCTGTGTGTTGCTTGCGGTGCTTGCCGAACTTTCTACCGCCTGCGTGAGGTGGCCGTCGAGCCACTCCAGCCACAGGTCGAGTTCGGAAAAGGCTGTGGCCAAGGGCTTCTCGGTGGACAGGAACACGTCGTGACGGGCGCCGTCGATCGGGACGATGCTGGTGCGATCGCCGAGGCAACCGGCCCATCGTGCGATCTGCTTGACGTCGAGCACGGAATCCGCCAGATCGACGCTCGGGTTGTACGCCTTGGCGAACTGCGACTTCTTCGATCGCAGAATCAGCGCAGGCACTCCGATGTCGAGGCCGCGGTGCAGTTTTGCGTGACCCGCTCGGACGGCCCGCATCCAGCCGAAGGTGACGGGGCAGCCGGCCAGCGGCTTCCAGTCGAGGTTGTAATCCCAGACTCCGTTGGCCGAAACGTGAAGACTGGAACCGTAAGTCGGTAGCCCGGTGCCGGGGATCACGGTCTTTGCCGAGACCCGACCGAGGGCGTCGATCGCGGTGGTACCGACGTTGCGAACCATCGAAGGTCCCTGAAGGTCGAACCACGGGCTGTTGAGGACGAGACCGCAGATTCCGGCGCCGGCGCTGCCACCGGGCTTGCGCTGCAAGCGGTTCAGCCACAGCGGAACGATCAGACCACCAGTGGAGTGCGCCATCAGCAGCACCTCGCTGCCGTCGGTCTCGCTGCCGACGATGCGCAGCGCCTCGTTCAGTTCGGCGTCGTAGAGCGCGAGGTCGGAGACGTAGTGCGCTGTGTGTCCCGGCTTGAGGGACCGGCCGCACTTACGCAGGTCGAGTGCAAAGAAGGCGTAGCCCTGCTCGGCGAAGTGCTCGGCAAGGTGCTTCTGGAAGAAGTAATCGGTGAAACCGTGCACGTACAAAACGGCACGGCGTGTCTTCACCGCCTCCTTCTGCGGTTGGTAGCGGACCAGTGTCGCGTCCACCTCGCCTTCGCCGTCCGGATCCGTTCCGAGCGGGATCGTCAGCTGCTGATATCCGTCACCGAGGACGTCTGGAACCCAAGTAGTCACAAATCACAATCTAATCGTCGTTTCGAGTGCGCGTTGTAGAGCACAATTGGGGGTGGTGAACCGCGCGTGTACGCACGGGTAACCTATTCGGCGTAACACAGCAGGCGGATGCGCGCACGGCTAATGACAAGGAAGTCGATTCTCCAGTGTCGAATCAGAACGCGGTAGAGACGAAGACGGATGTAGTGCTCGTGGGCGCAGGCATCATGAGTGCCACGCTGGGCGCATTGCTGCGCCAGCTGCAGCCCGATTGGTCGATCTCGACCTTCGAGCGGCTCGATGCCGTCGCAGCCGAGAGCAGCGACCCCTGGAACAACGCGGGAACCGGTCACTCCGCCCTGTGTGAGCTCAATTACACTCCGGAGAACTCGGACGGCACGGTCGACATCAAGAAGGCCGTCAACGTCAACGAGCAGTTCCAGGTGTCCCGCCAGTTCTGGGCGCACGCGGTCGAGCAGGGCGTCCTGACTCAGCCCAAGGAATTCATCAACCCCATCGCTCACGTGAGCTTCGTTCACGGTGAGGCCAACGCCAAGTACCTGCGTGCTCGCTACGACGCGCTTGCCGGCCACACGCTGTTCCGCGGTATGGAGTACATCGACGATCCGGCCGAGTTCAGCAAGCGTTTGCCGCTCATGGCCAAGGGACGCGACTTCTCCGAGCCCTTCGCGCTGAACTGGAGCCAGGACGGCACCGACGTCGATTTCGGAGCGCTCACCAAGCAGCTCATCGGCTACATCGGCAAGACCGGCGGCAAGATGTACTTCGGTCACGAGGTCACCAACCTGACCCAGAACTCGGACAAGTCGTGGACCGTCAAGGTCACCAACCGTCGTACCGGTGAAAAGCGCACCGTTCGCTCGCGCTTCGTGTTCGTCGGCGCTGGTGGTGGCGCCCTGCACCTGCTGCAGAAGTCGGGTATCAAGGAAGCCAAGGGCTTCGGCGGCTTCCCGGTCAGCGGTGCCTTCTTGCGATGCACCAACCCCGAACTCATCGACCAGCACAGCGCCAAGGTTTACGGCAAGGCCGCCGTCGGCGCCCCGCCCATGTCGGTGCCGCACCTCGACACCCGTGTCATCGGCAACAAGCCGGGTCTGCTGTTCGGTCCCTACGCAGGTTGGTCGCCGAAGTTCCTCAAGCAGGGTCGCGTCACGGACTTGCCCGGCTCGGTCAAGCCCAACAACATCCTCTCGATGCTCGGCGTCGGCGTCAGCGAGCTCGGCCTGGTCAAGTACCTGGTCAGCGAACTCGCCAAGAACGAGGCCGGTCGCATTTGGGATCTGCGTGAATTCGCGCCCAAGGCGCAGGCGCAGGACTGGGAACTGATCACCGCAGGCCAGCGTGTCCAGGTGATCCGCCGGGCCAAGGGCAAGGGCGGCGTCCTCGAATTCGGTACCGCTGTGGTCGCCGCTGAGGACGGTTCCATCGCCGGTCTGCTCGGTGCTTCGCCCGGTGCTTCCACGGCCGTCCCGGCGATGCTGGACGTACTCGAGCGCTGCTTCCCGACCGAGTTCCAGGGCTGGAAGGGCAAGCTTCGCGAGATGGTTCCGTCCATCGGCGTCAAGCTCACCGACAACGAGGGCCTGTTCAACCAGGTGTGGGATTGGTCTTCGAAGGTCCTCGAACTCGATTCCGCCGGAGCTTCCGGATCGGCTCCGGTCGCGGATACCGCCGCGACTGTGTGATAGTCCAACCCATGACGGCAACAGCAGCTTTGAAGCGTTCATGGGCACTCGATCTCGACAACAAGACGTTCTACGAGTTGTTGAAGCTTCGAGTGGAGGTCTTTGTCGTCGAGCAGGCCTGCCCGTATCCCGAGTTGGACGGGCGGGACCTGCTGACGGAGACGCGTCACTTCTGGCTCGAGCAGGACGGCCAGGTGGTGTGCACACTCCGTCTGCTCGAAGAGCACGACGACGGCAACAAGAGCTTCCGAATCGGACGTCTCTGCACGTCGCGTCAGGCGCGCGGTCAGGGCCACACGACCCGCCTCCTGCAGGCCGCACTGGCCGAGGTCGGCGAAGCGCCGTGCCGGATCAATGCGCAGACCTACCTGGTCGAGATGTACGCCAAGCACGGATTCAAGGCCGACGGCGAAGAGTTCATCGAAGACGGCATCCCGCACACCCCGATGCGTCGTGGTGGGGGAGAGCCCTTCGTGGCTGTCAGCTAGTTTGTTCGAGATTTGACCCTGGTCGGCTCATGGGAAAGTGAGCCGACTAGGGTTTTTTCGATACCGAATGCTCGCGGGGAAGTCCTGTTCGATTCAGGCGCGGTCCCGCCACTGTGAAAGATCTCTCCTCTACCGATCGTCCGGGAGATCTCAGCCAGGTTGCCGCGACATTCGAGTGCAGCCAAATTCTCGGCGAGGAAACCGAGAGGTGGAGGGATATCGACGTGCGAAGTGAAGAAGATCGACCAGTGGCGGGCTTCCCGTTCAGTGCTGTGGTCGGCCAGGATCAATTGCGATTGGCGCTGATCCTGTGTGCCGTGCATCCGGGGATCGGTGGAGTCCTGGTTCGCGGTGAGAAGGGAACCGCCAAGTCGACGGTCGTGCGCGCGCTGACTGCGCTGCTGCCGGCGGTCGACGACGCCGGAACGACGCGACCGGCCCGCTTGGTGGAACTGCCCGTCGGCGCCACCGAAGACCGGGTGATCGGGTCCATCGATCTCGAGAAGGTTCTCCGTGACGGGGAACGCGCTTTCCAACCTGGACTTCTCGCGGCCGCTCACCAGGGCGTTCTGTACGTCGACGAGGTGAATCTGCTTCACGACCACCTGGTCGACGTGCTTCTCGACGCCGCAGCAATGGGACGGGTTCACATCGAGCGTGACGGCATCTCCCATTCGCATCCGGCCAAGTTCGTACTCGTCGGCACGATGAATCCCGAAGAGGGAGAACTGCGTCCGCAGTTGTTGGACCGTTTCGGTCTGGCGGTCGATGTCGCAGCTTCCCGCGACGTCGACGTCCGCATGGAAGTGGTGCGTCGCCGCCTGGACTACGAGCGTGACCCCGAGGCATTTGTCGCTCGGTACGAATCAGCCGATCAAGAGTTGGCGGCCGAAATCCTCACGGCGCGTAAGAAACTGGACTCCGTCGAGTTGAGCAATCGGGAGCTGCGACGTATCGCCTCACTGTGTGCGTCGTTCGACGTCGACGGTATGCGCGCCGACTTGGTGCTCGCGCGCACCGCGACCGCCCATGCCGCGTGGCGAGGCGACAGCGAGGTCACTGCGGAGGACGTGCGAGTAGCAGCAGAACTGACGCTGCCGCATCGCCGCCGCCGTGACCCTTTCGACGAGCCCGGCTTGGATCAGCAGCAGTTGGACGATGCACTCGAGCAGGCTGATCAGGATGCCCAGTCGCAGGTCGAGGACGACGCGCGCGACGGGGAGCCCGAACCTCCCGAGAATCCCGACGGTCGCGGCCCCGAAGATGGCGGCTCCGGCGATGATGGACCAGGCGATGAGGGCCCAGATGATGACGGCCCTGAAGACCCTGACGGACCAGGTGGGGGAGTGCGCGCCACAGACCGACCCTCGGCTCCGCCCGCCGGTGAGTTCAAGGCCAAGCTCCTCGAGGTTCCTGGCGTCGGCGAAGGTGCTCCGGGACGCCGCTCGCGATCCATGTCGTCCCGCGGACGGGTAGTGCGATCCACCCGGGAGCGGGGTCACGGGTTGCATTTGACGAGCACGGTCTTCGCCGCAGCCGAGTCCCAAGTTGCGCGCGGTCGTACTGCGGGGCGGTTGCGACTGGCACCTGATGATCTTCGCGGCGCGATTCGTGAAGGGCGAGAAGGCAATCTGATCGTCTTTGTTGTCGACGCCTCGGGGTCGATGGCAGCTCGCGATCGGCTCTCCGCGGTCACCGGTGCGGTCGTCTCGCTGCTCCGCGATGCCTACCAGCGCCGCGACAAGGTCGCCGTCATCACTGTTCGCGGCCGCGAAGCGGAGCTCGTCCTGCCGCCGACGTCTTCGGTGGACATCGCCGTTCGCCGTCTGCAGTCCATGCGTACCGGCGGCAAATCCCCACTCGCAGAAGGATTCCTGCGTGCCCGCGAGGTGGTTCTGCGTGAGCGCCTTCGTGACCCGCAGCGCCGCGCCCTCGTCGTCACGCTCACCGACGGCCGGGCTACCGGTGGCAAGGACGCGCTGCATCGCGCCCGCGTCGCCGCGCATCTTCTTGCCGATGCATCAGTCGCGTCCATCGTCGTCGACTGCGAGACCGGCCTCGTTCGTCTGGGGTTGGCGGCCGAGTTGGCCCGAGAACTACGTGGCGGATACGTCCGCCTAGCCGAATTGTCAGCGCAGCAGGTCGCGGGTGTCGTCCGCGCCGCAGCCTAGATCCCAGCTCAGGAGTTCACGATGCCCAAGGGTGTTCCCGAGACAGTTCCCGACGACGGTCTGACCACGCGTCAGCGTCGTAACGCACCGGTGCTCGCCGTGCACACCGGCCCTGGAAAGGGTAAGTCCACTGCCGCTTTCGGCATGGCGCTGCGCGCCTGGAACCAGGGCTTCGACATCGGCGTCTTCCAATTCGTGAAGAGTGCCAAGTGGAAGGTCGGTGAGGAAGCCGCATTCCGCGCCCTCGGAAACTTGCACGACGAAACCGGCGTCGGTGGGCCGGTGCAGTGGCACAAGATGGGCGAAGGCTGGTCGTGGACACGCAAGGCCGGTAGCGAAGAAGACCATGCCGCTGCCGCCGCTGAGGGTTGGCAGGAGATCGCGAGAAGGCTTGCAGGCGAGGAACATCGATTCTATGTCCTCGACGAGTTCACCTATCCGCTCAAGTGGGGCTGGGTCGACGTCGACGAGGTCGTGCAGACACTGCGCGATCGTCCGGGCAACCAGCACGTAGTCATCACGGGACGCGACGCCCCGCAGGCGTTGATCGACGCCGCGGACCTCGTGACCGAGATGACCAAGATCAAGCACCCCATGGATGCCGGCCGAAAGGGCCAACGGGGCATCGAATGGTGAGTCCTTCCACACCGGCCGTGGTGATTGCCGCCCCTGCCTCGGGTAGCGGAAAGACCACGGTGGCAACGGGATTGATCGGTGCGCTCCGGCGGTCCGGCAGCAGCGTCGCGCCTTTCAAAGTGGGGCCGGACTACATCGATCCCGGTTATCACGGGCTCGCCGCGGGTCGACCTGGACGCAACCTCGACACCGTCCTGGTGGGCCCGGATCGCATCGGCCCGCTCTACCGGCACGGAACAGGCGGCTGCGACATCGCAGTGGTCGAAGGTGTCATGGGCTTGTTCGACGGCAAGATCGACGAGGCCAACTCGCAGCCGTCGGCCGAGGGATCGACGGCGCAGGTCGCGTCGATCCTCGGTGCGCCGGTGGTTCTCGTGATCGACGCCCGTGGACACAGTCAGAGTCTGGCCGCCGTACTGCACGGCTTCGCGACGTACGACGCGGGTGTGCGGATCGGCGGCGTCATCCTCAATCGTGTGGGCAGTGCTCGCCACGAACAGGTGTTGCGGCACGCGTGCGCCAAGGTCGGCGTCGCGGTGCTCGGATTTGTACCGCGGTTGACGGAACTCGAAGTCCCCTCCCGTCATCTCGGTTTGATCCCGGCGGCTGAGCACGGCGCGGCCGCCGTGGCTGCGGTGGACGCGATGTCCGACCTGATTGCCTCGCACGTCGATCTCGGCGCTGTTCGCGAGCTGGCCGCATCGAACGTGAGTTCAGGTGCGTGGAATCCGGTTGCCGAAGTCGGCGAACACGGCGACTCTCGGCCTGTGATCGCCATGGCTGGTGGACCCGCCTTCACCTTCGGCTACGCCGAGCACCGAGAACTGCTGTCCGCTGCCGGCGCCGACGTCCAGGTGTTCGATCCGTTGCACGACGAGCTTCCCGCGGGAACTGCTGCTCTGGTCCTTCCCGGCGGATTCCCGGAAGAGCACGCGGTCGATCTTGCGGCCAATACCGTTCTGCTGCAGCAGGTTCGTGACCTGGCGGACGGCGGTGCGCCGATCCATGCGGAGTGTGCCGGTCTGCTCTACCTTGCTCGCAGCCTGGACGGTCACAGCATGGCCGGTGTTGTCGGGGTGGATGCGACGTTCGGGAAACGCCTGACCCTCGGGTATCGGGAAGCGGTCGCGATCAGCGAATCGAGCCTCTTCGACCCCGGCGCCCGCGTCACCGGCCACGAGTTCCACCGGACCTCGCTGGTCTCGGCCGACGCCGACGGGTGTGCAAGTGCATGGGGTTGGCGGCCGTGGGACGGCGGCAGCGTCCGCGAGGGATTCATTCGCGGCGGTGTCCACGCGTCGTATCTGCATACTCATCCGGTGGGGCAGCCCGAATCGATCGCGAAGTTCGTCGATGCCGCCCGAGGATGACCTCTGTCTTGGCGTTGGATTCACGACGAGTGCCACCGCGAAGGACATCGTCGCTGCGGTGAACGCCGTACTGCGAGGGCGATGGAAGATCGTGGTACTCGCCACTGCGACGGCAAAAGCCGAGTCCCCGGCTCTGCTGGCAGCGGCCGATGAACTGAACGTCCCGATTGTCGGTTTTGCACCGGACGTGCTTGCGCGCGTTCAGGTTCCGTCGCCGTCATCTCGCGTCGAGAACGCGATCGGGACGGCGAGCGTCGCGGAAGCGGCTGCGATCCTCGCGTCCGGGGGCGGCCGGCTCGTGCTGGCCAAGACTGCCAGGGATGGAGTGACCGTAGCCGCGGCCCGTAAAGTTCCCTCCAGCTTGAACAATTCTGACGACGAAACGGAGTGCGAGTGAGCGAGTCCACCGCAGACGAGACCAACTACCTGGTCGGCCTCAACCTGACCGATCGACGCGTGGTCGTGTTCGGCGGTGGCACGGTGGCTCAGCGCCGTCTCGGACTGCTTGTTGCATCCGGTGCCCGTGTTCACGTCATCAGCCGCGCGTTCACTCCAGCGGTCGAAGGCATGGCCACGGCCGGGCAGATCACGGTCGAAGAGCGTCCGTACGCCGATGGTGACCTCGAAGGTGCGTGGTACGCCATCGCGTCGACCGACGAACCGGAAACCAATGCGGCGATCGTCGCCGAAGCGGAGCGTCGCCACATCTTCTGCGTGCGGGCCGACAACGCGAAGCACGGCACGGCGGTAACTCCCGCCAGCGCCGAGTACGACGGTATGAGCATCGGAATTCTGGCCGGCGGCGATCACCGTCGTTCGGCAGCGGTCCGCACCGCCGTCGTCGAAGGTCTTCAGTCGGGCGTACTCGCCGATACTGCCGAGCCTGCCGCTGCGGGCGTAGCCCTCGTCGGTGGTGGCCCCGGTGACCCCGATCTGATCACCGTGCGCGGACGCCGGTTGCTCGCTCGTGCCGACGTCGTCGTCGCCGACCGATTGGCTCCACCCGAGTTGCTCGCCGAACTGGGTCCGGACGTCGAGGTGATCGACGCCGCGAAGATCCCGTACGGCCGCGCCATGGCACAGGAGGCCATCAACGCCGCGCTGATCGACAACGCCAAGGCCGGCAAGTTCGTCGTCCGACTCAAGGGTGGGGACCCGTACGTCTTCGGGCGGGGATACGAAGAACTCGAAGCGTGCGCCGCCGCCGGCGTTCCGGTGACCGTAGTGCCCGGAATCACGAGCGCGATCTCCGTCCCGTCGGCCGCAGGCATCCCGGTCACCCACCGCGGCGTCACCCACGAGTTCGTCGTCGTGAGTGGGCACGTGGCTCCGGATCATCCGGATTCGCTGGTCGACTGGTCGGCGCTGGCCAAGCTGCGCGGCACGATCGTGCTGCTCATGGCGGTCGAGCGCATCGATCAGTTCGCCAAGGCGCTCGTCGACGGTGGACGCCCGGCAACCACTCCGGTCATCGTCATCCAAGAGGGCACACTTCGTACTCAGCGTGAGGTGCGTGCCGATCTCGCGACCGTTGCTCAGCGCGTCAAGGACGAGGAGATCAAGCCTCCGGCGATCATCGTGATCGGGCCGGTCGCGGGCTTTTCTGTCGACGCTGGGTAACGTGAAGTCTTGTGTCTGATTCCCCAACGTCTGAAACCGCCTCGGCGAATGCCCCGATAGCGACTCGAGTCATCGGGCTCGCCATCATCGTCCTGAGTGGTTTGCAGATGATGGTGGTGCTCGACGGCACCGTCGCAAACCTCGCTCTGGCCCCACTTCAGGCTGATCTGGGTCTCAGCGACAGCGGTCGCAACTGGGTGTTGACCTCTTACGCGTTGGCCTTTGGCGGGCTCATGCTGCTCGGTGGTCGACTCGGCGACGCGTACGGGCGCAAGAAGATGTTCATCGCGGGCGTCTCGCTGTTCACGGTGGCATCTCTTCTGTGCGGTCTGGCGCTGAACGAGGGCATGTTGATCGCAGCGCGAGCGCTTCAAGGCGTCGGAGCAGCCGTTGCGTCACCTACAGCCTTCGCGCTTGTGGCTACGACCTTCGCTGCGGGCCCGGCACGAAATCAGGCAATCGCGATTTTCGCAGCCATGACGGGCGTCGGATCGATCGCCGGTCTGATCATCGGCGGCGCGCTTACCGAGGTCTCGTGGCGTCTGATCTTCCTCATCAACGTCCCGATCGGCATCGCGCTCGTTGCGATGGCGTTCCGCGCCCTCCGTGAGACTAACCAGAAGCGACTCGCGTTGGATGTCCCCGGCGCGATCCTCGCGACGCTCGGATGTACCGGCGTCGTGTTTGCGCTCACCGAAGGTCCGGAAATGGGGTGGGGGAGCATCGCCGTTGTCGGTGCGTTGGCTGTTGGACTTGTCGCCCTCGCCGCATTTCTCTTCGTCGAGCGAACTGCAGACAATCCGCTGTTGCCGTTCTCGTTGTTCGCAGATCGCAACCGCGTCGCGACATTCCTCGCCATCTTCTTCGTCGGTGGCGCGATGTTCAGCATGACGGCCTTCGTGGCGCTCTTCGTGCAGGACATCATGGAGTATTCACCGCTGCGCGCCGGCATCGCGTTCATTCCGTTCGCGTTCGGATTGGGCGCCGCTGCCTCCGTTGCATCCAAGCTCGCAGTGAAGATTCAGCCGCGGTGGCTGGTCCTCACCGGCGTCGTGATCATGATCGTGGGACTGCTGTACGGGTCCACTCTCGATTCCGATTCCACCTACTTGGCCAACTTGTTCGTGCCTGTGATCGGGATCGGATTCGGTATCGGCCTCGCGATGGTGCCCTTGCCGCTGTGCGCGATCGCTGGTGTCCCCGAGACCGAGATCGGCCCGCTGACCGCAATCTCGCAGGTTGCCCAGACGCTCGGTGGACCGCTGGCACTGTCGGTGATCGGTGCGATGGCGACGTCGAAGACGCTGTCTCTCGGCGGCACTTCGGGCAAGGCCGCGGACATGAATCCGGCGCAATTGATCGCACTCGGCGAGGGATACACCTTCGCGCTCGTCGGCTGCGCAGTCTGCGCTGTGTTCGCCGGTATCGCTGCTCTGTGCATCAGGTTCACGCCCTCCCAGGTTGCCCAGGCGCAGGCGGCGGAGAAGGCAGCTCAGGGAATCGCCTGATCAGTCCTGTTTATCCGCTTCGCTAGCCGATACGATCGTTGCAGGACGTGCCGAGAGTCTCGACGAATCGGGGTGCCGTGATGCGGATCGCGGACATATTGCGAAACAAGGGCAACAGCATCGTCACCATTGACGCCCACGCGACGGTGAACGGGTTGCTGTGCGATCTCGCCCGTCACAACATCGGCGCCATGGTGGTGATCGACGATGGCGCGGTTGTCGGCATTATTTCCGAACGAGACGTCGTTCGACGCCTGCACGAGCGCGGACCTGATCTTCTCGGCACACCGGTCTCCGAGGTCATGACGGCCCTGATGTACACGTGCATTCCGGCAGACGCCGTGGACAGCATTGCCGCGATCATGACCGAGCGTCGAATCCGCCACCTGCCGGTGATCGAGGACGGCAGCCTGCTCGGCATCGTGAGTATCGGGGACGTGGTGAAGAGTCGCATCGACGAGCTCAAGAGTGAACGCGATCAACTGGAGTCGTACATCGATCAGGGCTGATCGATAGGTCGTCTCACGGTGACTACTCTCGTGTGATGGCTGCAATTGAGGAATCCACAGCAGACCCGGTCACCATCGTGGCCGGCCTGGAGAGCACCTTCGCTGACGAACTGGGCGCTCTGACCGTGCCGTGGCATGGTGCTGCCGCGCCTGACCCGCAATTGCTCGTTGTGAACGAGCGGCTGGCTGCGTCGTTGAGATTGGACGTGACAGCGCTGCGAAGTGTGGACGGGGTTGGCGTCTTGTCCGGGGCGACGGTGCCGGTCGGGGCCACACCGGTGGCGATGGCGTACGCGGGTCATCAGTTCGGTGGATACGCACCAATTCTCGGGGACGGTCGGGCGTTGTTACTCGGTGAGCTCGTGAGCAGCGACGGTCAGCGAGTGGACCTGCATCTGAAGGGCTCCGGGCCCACGCCGTTCTCTCGGGGCGGCGACGGGTATGCGGTCGTCGGGCCGATGCTGCGCGAACATCTGGTCAGTGAGGCGATGTATACCCTCGGTATCCCCACTACGCGCGCGCTGTCGGTGGTGGCGACGGGTCGGCACGTTCGCCGCAGCGGCGCCGAACCCGGAGCTGTGCTTGCACGGGTTGCGTCGAGCCATCTTCGAGTGGGGACCTTCGAGTTCGCGGCCCGGCAGGGCGAGGTCTTGCAGCCGCTCGCCGACTACGCGATCGCCCGCCACTACCCGGAGCTGACCGAACTGCCGACATCGGGGGCGCACAATCGCTACCTGAGGTTCTTCGAGAACGTGGTCGAGGCGCAGGCGTCACTGGTGGCGAGGTGGATGCTCGTCGGTTTCGTACACGGGGTCATGAACACCGACAACACGACAATTTCGGGGGAGACCATCGATTACGGTCCGTGCGCCTTCCTCGACGCCTTCGATCCGGCGGCGGTGTTCAGCTCGATCGACGGCGGCGGCCGCTATGCGTTCGGCAATCAGCCCGGTGTCTTGAAGTGGAATCTGGCGCGTCTCGCGGAAACACTGTTGCCGCTGATCGATTCCACACCCGACGATGCGATTTCCGCGGCGTCGGCAGTTCTCGACACCTTCGACGAGCGCTATGAGGACCACTATGCGGCCGGTATGGCGGCAAAGCTCGGTTTGGCCTTGGCGATTGTCGATCGGACGCTTGTCGACGATCTGCTGACGTTGTTGGCGGAACACGGTGCTGATTGGACGGGCAGTTTCCGCGCTCTCGCGGACGAATTGCGCGGAAATTCGGCGCCCCTCGACCAACTCGTGCCACGGGAGCACATCGCGCCGTGGTTGCAGCGGTGGCGCGGCGCCCTGGCGGAACAGGGACATGGGGCTGTGGGGATCGCTGGCGCGATGGATCGCGTCAACCCGCTGTACATTCCGCGCAATCATCAGCTCGATGCTGCCCTGCGCGCCGCGAACGCCGGCGACCTCGTTCCATTCGAGAAGCTGCTGGAAGTGGTCACGCACCCGTTCGACCGGCGCGACGAGTGGGCTGCCTACACCGAGGCGGCCCCGCAGTCTTTCAGCGAGACGTTCCAAACCTTCTGCGGCACTTGACAGACAGACGAATCCATCAATCCGTCAGGATGATCAATTCACGCTCCGACGCGATCTCCACCCGTAGTCCCGCTTTCGACGCCACCCGCGCAACACCTTTGATGTCCGTGGGTTCGGCGCGCGAGATCACGAGTGCCCGCGCGAGCAGACCCTTGTGGTGCTTGTTGAAATGACTGACCACTGTGCGGGTGCCGTCCGGCTTTTCGGTGAGCACGGTGGCGATCAGCGCGTCCGGAACCGGTCCGAGGTCTTGGTAGGTACCCGATCGCAGATCGATCACAAGTCCGTCGGCTTCGGCGGCCAACGCCTTCGGCAGTTCCGGCTTCCACAGTGAGCGGAGCGTGCCCATCCCCGGCAGTTTGGACCCACCGGAGAGGCGGTACGCGGGGATCAGATCACCGGCGCGGACCGCACCGAACAGGGCGGAACCGATAGCGATCCGGTCGAGAGCCTTCGCCTTCTGGGCGCGGGTGAACGACTTGGCGTCGAGTGCGTCGAAGAGCACCCCGGTGTAGCGCTGCAGCGCGGGCCGCGTCGCGGACACCCACAGCTTGGCGTTGCGCTCCACTTCGTCTGATTGCGTCGGACCAAGGCCGAGCGCTTCGCACGACGCCTCGACGTCGGCGGCCAGATCGACCAGCGTCTGAACCAGCAATTCGCGCGTTTCGGTCAACTGGGGCATCGACAGTTCGGCCAGATCGAGGGGCGCATCCTTGCCGCCGTCGGACTTGGTTTCTGAGGGAGGCAGCAGTACAAGCACGCTGTAACCGTACCGAGGCCCGCTCGGCCGACTGCGGCGACTATCCTTACACCTCGTGATTACCCGTCTGTCCCACCTGTTCCTGCGTACCCTGCGTGACGATCCCTCGGACGCCGAAGTTGCCAGCCACAAATTGCTGGTTCGTGCCGGCTACGTGCGTCGTATCGCTCCAGGCGTCTACTCGTGGTTGCCACTGGGATTGCGGGTGCTGCGCGAGGTAGAGCGTGTTGTCCGTGAAGAAATGAATGCCATTGGCGGACAGGAAATCCTGCTGCCTGCGCTGCTCCCGCGCGATCCTTACGAAGCGTCGAACCGCTGGACCGAGTACGGCCCCAACCTGTTCCGCCTCAAGGACCGCAAGGGCAACGACTACATGCTCGGCCCGACCCACGAAGAGCTCTTTGCTCTGACGGTCAAGGGTGAGTACAACTCCTACAAGGACTTCCCGGTCACCCTGTACCAGGTGCAGACCAAGTATCGCGACGAAGAGCGTCCGCGTGCGGGCATTCTGCGCGGTCGCGAGTTCCTCATGAAGGATTCCTACTCCTTCGACCTGACCGACGAAGGCCTGACGGAGTCGTACCAGGCGCACCGCGGCGCCTACGAGAAGATCTTCACGCGTCTGGGCGTCAAGTACGTCATCGTCTCGGCCACCTCCGGTGCCATGGGCGGCAGCGCGTCCGAGGAGTTCCTCGCCGAGAGCGAGATCGGCGAAGACACCTACGTGCGCTGCCTCGAATCCGGCTACGCCGCCAATGTCGAGGCCGTCAAGACGGTTGTTCCCGACGCGATTCCGTTCGACGGACTGCCCGAGGCGAAGGTGTACGACACCGCGAACACACCCACCATCGACACCCTGGTGGACTGGGCGAACGGCGCTGACCTCGGCCGTACGGTCACTGCGGCCGACACCCTCAAGAACATCATGGTCAAGACCCGCCTGCCCGGCGGCGAGTGGGAACTGCTCGGTATCGGCATCCCCGGCGACCGTGAGGTCGACGAAAAGCGACTGGAGGCTTCGCTGGAGCCGGCCGAGTTCGTGATGATCACCGAGACCGACTTCAAGAACAACCCGTTCCTGGCCAAGGGCTACATCGGCCCGAAGGCGCTGCAGGCCAACGGTGTTCGCTACCTCGTCGATCCGCGCGTCGTCGACGGCACCAGCTGGATCACCGGAGCCGACGAAGACGGCAAGCACGTGGTCGGCCTCGTCGCAGGGCGTGACTTCACGCCGGACGGAACCATCGAAGCTGCCGAAGTTCGCGACGGCGACGCCTCTCCCGACGGAGCCGGTGCGCTGGTCTCGGCTCGTGGCATCGAGATCGGGCACGTCTTCCAGCTCGGCCGCAAGTACACCGACGTGTTCACCGTCGACGTCCTCGCCGAGAACGGCAAGCCAGTCCGCCCGACCATGGGTTCGTACGGCGTCGGCGTCTCGCGCCTGGTTGCCGTCATTGCCGAACAGCACCACGACGAGAAGGGCCTGCGCTGGCCGGCCGAGGTCTCACCGGCCGACGTCTACCTCGTCATCGCGAACAAGGACGAGACCGCTCGGGAAGGTGCCGAAGGCCTCGCCGCGCAGCTCGACCGCGCCGGACTCGAAGTGATCCTCGACGACCGCAAGGCATCGCCGGGCGTGAAGTTCAAGGACTCCGAGCTGATCGGTGTTCCGCTGATCGTTGTCGTCGGCCGTGGTTGGGCTGACGGCAAGGTCGAAATTCGCGATCGCTTCACTGGTGAAAGCCGTGAGATCGACGCCGACTCGGCGATCGAGGAGATCATCAGCGCAGTTCGCGGCTGATTCGAATAGTCGTCAGGGCCGCCGCAGCCACCTTCCGAGGTGTCTGCGGCCTG
>NZ_JBHUUU010000017.1:0-148521 GCF_042670865.1 Rhodococcus sp. NPDC057135 | reverse complement strand
CCGGGGTGCGGCGCATGACCGGGGCGAGAAGTTGCTGTGCAGCCTTTATCTGTTCGAGATTCACGCATGCCTCCAGAAAGTGCGCCTCCACACCCCTGTGAGGTATGAAGGCGCACTGCAGATTCGAATTCGAATTACCGTAGAGCGAAGATCAGAACTCGAGCGGGTGGGGTTACCCGTTCGGGCACTTCAAGTTGTTGAGTTCCCCTGGTCTGGGATGATCTGCGGGTGTCATCGACGTACAAGGGTTACCGATTCCCTCGCGAGATCATCTCCCCCTGCATGTGGCTGTACCACCTTCACTGCGGGTCAGCGCGGATCTTGGATCATGGTTGGTCCTGCAGTGAACACGAACCCACACCCTCACGCGAATGCGGCGCTACAGTCCGTCGCGAGGGTCCTTCGCAACACGCCGATTTGAGCGGGCGCGAAGGTCGAATGCGAATGGGCCGCTCGATCGAGCTGCGCACGGAATAGTCCTGGGCCGCACTGACTAACGGTCCGCGTGGGGGTGCGGGTTGAGCCACAGGTCTACGCCCGGACCCGGCTGAGACTCGCGCGTCGTTCGAATTCCTTTTCCAGGCCCACGAGATTCGGATCTGACAACAAGGCTGCCAGAAGTACGCGTGCCTGCCCGGCTCGAAGATCGGTGGAAAACACAGCCCCTGCGGCGATCAAGTCGTGCCCGCCACCACCGCCACCGTAAACCGGGGAGATATGCCCCGAGGACACCCGAGTTGTCACGGCTACCGGGATGTGAGCGCCTACGCAGTCTCGTACGGCCTCGACTATCGTCGGATTGGCATTTCCCGAACCGAGTCCATCGAGAACAAGTCCCTGTGCCCCGGCGTGCACGCAGGCGTCGATCTGTACACGGTCTGCTCCGGGATACACGGCGATGATGTCGACGCGGGTGTCCGAAATCGGATGCCACGGCAATGGTTCGGAAGTGCGCAGCAGGAGCGGATCGATGTGCACGGGGCGGAAGGCATCGAGTGCCGTCGTATCGGACTTTCGCGTACCTGCAGCTGGATGGACCGAACCGCCGAAGGCGATGAGGACACCACGCCCGAGTGACGAGATGTCCAGTCCGGCTGAGATCGCCGCGGCGAGATTCGAACGAGCGTCGGATTCGGGATGGTCGAAAGTGCGCTGCGCGCCGGTGAAGACCACCGGGCGTTGGTCGTCGTGGTGCAGGTCCAACAAGAACGCAGTTTCCTCCATCGTATCGGTGCCGTGAAGCACGACCACCGAGTCGAGTCCGGGATCCTTCAATTCATCGGCTACGGCGTCGCGAACACGATCCATGTCCGCGAAGGTCATGCTCGAGCTGTCCTTCGACATCACGTTCACGACTCGAAGATCGATGTCGGTCTGCTCGTTGCCGACCAGATCTGCACCGGTGATTGCGGGCCGGCTGATGCCGTGCGCATCCCGGGTGCTGGCGATGGTGCCACCAGTAGTGACAACTGCGACTTTCGGCACTGTGGTCCTTTCTCGTCACGCCGTGGCGCGTTGGATGGCTAGTTCGCGAATACGATTCCTGGCGGCGTACCAACCAATCATCAACAGCGGTGCGATGATCGCGATGGATCCGACGGTCCACGTTCCAACAGGGTGGAAACGAAGGATCCGGAAGTCGGTCGGTGCATCACCAGTTCGCCGAGTGCCCTCAGGATCAGGAACGCGAAGAACCCGCACAGCGCGTACACGAGAACCAAGGCCGGGCCCGCCTGTTGTAGCCGCCCTCCAGCGCCCATGAAAAGGCCGGTTCCGATCGCACCGCCGATCGCGATCATCTGAATCTGTCTGGGGCCGAGCGCCTTCTGATATCCGAGATCCTCCTCAGTGGCAACCTCGGCGCGGCCTGTCTCTTCCCGTTCGACGGTCATCAAACCTCCTCCGCAACGGCGGTGGCATGAGGCTTCTCGCCCGAAACGCGGAGATTGGCGAGATGCTCGGGGCTGAGCAACCGATCGAGTTCCTCGCGGTCGAGTAAGCCGGCTTCGATTACGAGATCGGCGACGCGACGCCCGGAAATCAACGCCTCCTGGGCGATCCGAGTGGACGCGGTATATCCGATGTAGGGGTTGAGCGCGGTGACGAGGCCGATGGAGTCTTCGACTCGGGCGCGCAGCAGTTCGGTGTTGGCCGTGATGCCGAGTACGCACCGGTCCGCCAGAATGCGGCAAGCCGCACCGAGGTGTCGCATTCCTTCGGACAGTGAGTGCACGATGATCGGCTCGAAAGCGTTGAGTTGGAGCTGACCGGATTCCGCTGCCATCGTGATGGTCACGTCGTTGCCGATGACTTCGTACGCGACCTGATTGAGGACTTCGGGAATGACCGGATTGACCTTGCCGGGCATGATCGACGAACCTGCTTGCACTGGTGGAAGATTGATCTCGTTCAATCCGGCCCGCGGACCCGAAGAGAGCAGTCGGAGATCGTTGCACACCTTGGACAACTTCACAGCGACCCGCTTGAGGACGCCGGAGAGGTGGACGAACTGGCCCACGTCTTGGGTCGCTTCGACCAGATCCGTTGCCAACACCAGCGGCAGTCCGGTCAGTGCGCCCAGATCGGAACAGGCCACCTCGGCGTAGCCGGCAGGTGCGTTGAGGCCAGTACCGATAGCAGTGGCACCGAGGTTGATCTCGTGCACGAGAAGAGCGGCCTCAGCCAGACGCGCCCGATCCTCCTCGATCATGACCGCGTAGGTGCCGAACTCCTGACCCAGAGTCATCGGCACGGCGTCCTGCAGTTGGGTGCGTCCCATCTTCACGGTGTCGGCGAACTGAAGAGATTTGGTCGTGAACGCATTCTGGAGTGTAAGAAGTGCATCCAGCAGGTCATCGATCGCGAAGATCGTCGAGATATTTACGGCCGTGGGGTAGACGTCGTTGGTCGATTGGCTCAGGTTCACGTGTTCATTGGGGTGAAGCCGTTCGTAGTCGCCGCGCTGGTGGCCGAGGATTTCCAACGCGCGATTGGCGATGACCTCGTTGGCATTCATGTTCGTCGACGTTCCGGCGCCACCCTGGATGACGTCCACCACGAACTGTTCGTGCCACCGCCCGTCCACGATTTCCTTACATGCCTGTGAGATGGCCTCCGCGCGCGGGCGGTCGAGGATGCCCAGCTTTTGGTTTGCGCTGGCTGCCGCCCACTTGACGTAAGCGATGCCGCGGATCAGATGCGGGTTCGTGGCGATTGTTCGACCAGTGATCGGGAAGTTCTCCATCGCGCGCAAAGTGTGGATACCCCAGTACGAATCGGCTGGAACTTCGCGATCGCCGAGCAGATCGTGTTCTGTTCGCGTTTCGAGCACTTGATCAATTCCTCGTGTCTCTTCGCGCAAGCATCACTCTGCGCGGTGGGTGTATTTCGGGATCGCAGCGCTGACGGTCAAGTAGTAGTCCCGCCCAGCTATCGGGCTATCAGGCTGTCTGACAGGTGCAATTGTTACCTCGCTCACTCCGGCACGTCAACCCTTCACCAGGTGCGATGTTTGACGCGGGACTTCGGCAGTCGCAACAATGACGGCATGAACCTGTCAGACAGCTGGGCCACCAGGCGACCCGTCGCCTCGCGGGTGAGTGCTGCCGAGGCAGTTCTCGCCGACCTCCGTGCCGCAATAACCTCCGGCGAACTGGCAGTCGGAGAGCGTCTCCCGTCCGAGGCGTCTCTGGCCGAAAGACACGGGGTCAGTCGATCGGTCATCCGTGAAGCCCTGCGCTCGTGCCATGCCCTCGGGCTCACCGAGACAAAATCCGGGCTCGGCACCTTCGTCGTCAGCGATTCGATAGCACGAGACCTCGACTTCGGCAGCTACGCCGCCAACGAGTTGGTCGAAGCACGGCCGCATGTCGAAATTCCGGCCGCAGGATGGGCTGCCCAACGGCACACAGCGGAGGAACTGACGGCCCTCCGCGGACTGGTCCAGCAGATGCGTGACGAGGATGATCCGCTCGTATGGGTCGCACTCGATGCGCAATTCCACGGACTGATCGCAAAAGCCAGTAGGAATCGGGTCTTCGAGTCGGTAATCGTCGACATCCGTGAAGCGTTGACAAGGCAATCCGAGACACTCAATCTTGTTGCCGGTCGCCAGGAAAAGTCGAACGAGGAACACGAACGAATAGTCGAAGGAATCGCATCCGGGAGTTACGACCACGCCTCCAGAGCGATGGCCGAACATCTGGACGCCGTCAAGATGACACTCGCAACTCTTTTTCAAGAGAGTGATTCGTAGATTCGGACACACTCCGTCGCTACGTCTGAACTGAGGCCCTCAGTCCAGACCGGATCGCGATCGCCACCCGCATCGAATGCCGCCGAATCCCAAACACCACGCCAGGCTCGACCGACAAATCGATCACAATGCGGGTGAAGGACGAAGCGCACCAATTGCTAAAAACTACTGATAAACAACGTCGTGCAATTACCCAAATCAAATCTCGTGCGCCAAGCGTCCACGCAAACCACCACCGACACAGCCGCCGGCGATCGCCCCGATCGACACGGCAGGCACTGAACCCTCCACGAGGGTCGTGGACCAGAAGTCCTCGATGGCGGCATGTGTAGCGGGGAGGGGAATCTCGGAAGACGGGCACCGGTCGTGATCGCCCCCGATGCCCACCCAGATCAGCCGCGGAGCCTTTCGACGTCGCCACCGTCGTTCGGCCGGATCGTTGAATCCGCGGATCCAGTGCCGGCCCTGCGCATCAGTGATCGGCGTTCCCTCTGGAGTAGCGCGCAATTGCTCGGCACTGTCATAAACGCGCCCCCGGTTGAGTGCTCGAGCGAAATCACTTTCGTAGCTGGCCATCATGCCTCCTGTAGTTCTCTAGTCAGATTAATGATGATTGCGTCTCTCAATAGCGCTACCTGCCAGTCGATTTCGAGACTCTGGCTACGCGCCCTCTGGAAGCAAGGGCACTTCAGAACAGGTGGGTGTCGCGGTAATCGTTGGTGCCTGGACATTCTTCGACGGCCGCGGCGGTGAATTCGGTGATCGGGGGTCGCCATCGGGCGCGCTCGGCTTTGCTGATGTGGCACCACATCGTGGTGTCCCGGAGGTCGAGGTCCTCGTCGCCTTCGCGGGCAATGAACGAGTCCGGGGATTGGTGCGTCAGCGCGGCCAGGGCGAGGAGCTGCTCGAACGAGGGGTAGCGGGTGCCGGCCTCCCATTCGTCGACTGCCGGCTCCTGCGCCCCGCATGCAACGTCGACGTCGGGGCCGTACAGCTCGGCGGCGTCGAGTGCGCGGGTGATCCGGTACGGGCAAGCGCACCGGTGGCCCACTGTTCGTAGGCCCGGTCATGGGCGGCTCTGCGCTGCGCCGCGACGGCAGCCCACTCGGCTCGTTTCCGCAGACGCGCTGCTGCCCGGTCTCCGGCTGCGCGGAATCTGGAGCGTGCGGGCATGGTGTGCTCGTCGGTCACAGCGCCTGTGGCTTCCCGTCGGCGCGACCTGCGTTCTCACCGACAGCGTGGCCGGCAGGGGTTCGGAACACGTCTTCCCCGCGAAGGTTGAGAACGGTGATGAGAGCTTCTCGCGGTGTGCAGTCGGGACGTAGATGACGCACCTCGATCGCTGCCAACCTTTCTCCGTCGGTGGCCTTGATCTGCGAAATCAGGTCCCGCTCGGCAGCGGTGAGCTCGAGGACGCCGGAGGGCTTGTGCTGGGCGAGGTAGCGACCGATTCGACCTGCCCATCCCCGACGAATCGCAGGTGGTTGCGCGATGCGAGCAGGACGCGCGGTCAACTCGCCACCACAGTTCGGGCACTCGTTGTCCATCGCCGCCGAACAGTCGACGCAGAAGGTGCATTCGCAGCTGCATATCGTTGCGGCGGAGGCGTTGTCGAGAGAGGTGCGGCACCTCTCGCACATTGTTTTCATCGCCAACATCGCCGCTCCTGGAGTCGTCTCGCCTTCCGGCGCAGTGCATCTGTCAGCGTCAGAGAACCACACCTACCCGGAATCGGCCTACGGGGTCACACACCCATCTCCCGGCCACTTCAGGCGTCCGTCAGGCCCGTCCGGCACGGTGTTACGGCACGATGATGTGCACGGTCGATCGGTGATTCGGAGGAAGTAATGAGCAAGGATTTTTACACTGCGTCGGAACTAGCGGAACTGGGCTACGTGTCCGAGCGTCTGACGTCGGTATTCGGCGAACCCGATTCCGTCGACGGCGAGTTCCGTTGGGATGGGCGACACCGTTGACGCCGTCGAGCGGGCCGTACTCGCTCCAGCTGCCCGGATCATGTTCGACGCCTTCGCTCCGGAATGGAACACACGCGTCCAGATGAACGGATCGAACCTCGCCCTCGGGTGGCCGCAGATGGAGCAGATGCTCGCCCGAGTGACGATGCGGGAATCCTGACCTCTCGTCCAGCACGCCGTCTGGAAGGACTCGTTCATGAAGACCTATCGCGACTTCGAGTGGCTCTTCCGCGACTACCCGTGGACCGAGAACGGGCTGTACGTGACCTATGTGCGCGACGCAGCGCCGGCTGCCGTGATCGAGGCGATGACCGTGCGCGAGCTGGGGGAAGTGCGCGGATTGCAGGGCATCAACGAACTCGGGTGGGAAGAGTTTTCGATCGTCGGCGCCGCGGCCTTGGGGAACTGGACGATCGCGCTCGCCCCGATGGCGTCAGCGGGCACGGACGACGTACTGATGGTGCCGCTGTCGGCGGGACGTGAGGCGCTCACACACTCGAGCAATGTCGCAGCTGCCGCCTCGTTCGTCCTGTGGCAGGACGGGGTTCGTACGGTGCACTTCGATCCTCACCTGCGCCTGGACCCGATACCGGAGGCGTGGCAGTCGCGGATGAGAGACGTCGGGCTCGACCCCGAGGGTGAAGGACCGTCGCCGGACGGGAAATTCCACGTCGTCGAAGCATCTTTTGCGATGGCCGCGAACTACACCGGCGTGCAGATCACCCCCGAATTTTTGTCGACGTCGACCTTCGTGGCCGGCAGTGACGACTGATCTCGATGCAGGTCAGCGCACCGAAATAACTCTCTGCCTTGGTTCGTTGTAGAGGCTGTCGGTGTTCGGTTCTTTGCCCCGGGTACCACCCCAGAAATGCCGCTTCGAGCAGCCACTTGCCGAGAGGCGCAAGACGGGCACCGACCCTGTCAAGCCGCTGGACACCCTTTTCGGTGCCGGCGGCTTCGTCATGTCCGAGGTGGTCAATGTTGGCAGGGGAGGTCGACTGGCAGATGTGCAGTATTCGAAAGGTGCTGTATTCCGGCCGACGATGGAGACTAAATCATGCGCCAACGCAGTGAGGACCGAACTTCAGTCGACAAAGCCAACAGGGCGCTTCGGTGGCTGCTGCTGGGATGGAGCGTGGGCAATGTTGCTGTGTGGTGGATCCACCTCGCCCGACGCAGCAGTCGTGAAGTCCAGGTTTCGCTGATAAGCCCAGGACCCTTCGGTGAACGCACCTGGATTGATATGGGAGGCTTCCTTGCGTATTGCTCGCTAGCATCCCTCCTGGCCATCCTGATTTGGTACATCCTGGCTCGTAGATGATCCCGTCGTTTACTTAGGCTGCGGAAACGGGCTCCAATACAACCACCAAATTGTCCATCAGCGAATCTTTCTGATTTGCACTGTTGCAGTGACTCAGTGACTCAGTGACAACCCGGTAGGTTGAGTGGCGGATGTGCAGTATTCGAAACATGCACTATTCCCCGTCCGGCCAGAGAGGCCGATCGGGGATCACTCGTCGAACACGAACCTGACGCTGCCATCTTCTGGCAGCTCATGAACAATCACCTCATCACCAAGGCCCGTGACGATGGATACGAAAGCCACAGTCTGGCTATCGATTTCGACGAACCAACTAACCGAGACACCCCGTTGACGGGGAACCCGGCGGAAGATCGACCCGCCGCCTTCTACGACCGACCCCGGGTGCAGCGACTGGGCCGTGTCGATCACTGTTCGCCGAACGACATCCAGGTCGATCACGTCATCGTCGGGGCCGATCAGTGACGGCTGGAAACTCGTCAGAGCGAACGGTAGGTGGATCATCACCGGCTCAGGCGCGGGAATGCGCACCGGGTTGTCACTGAAGTCGACATCCCAGACCAGGGTGCCGTCCTCGACGGTGGGGACCAGTCCGGAGTGTTCGACACCTGACTCGAGGCTGATACGTACCGAATCGACGTAGTCTGCCAACGACGCCGACTCCGGATCGCATTCATCGGCGCCCTCTGCGCCGAACTCGCGGACACAGCCTTCTCGCTCCCCGCCGCGCGTGTCCACGCACAACAGATCACCGCATCCGTGCTCTGCGAACGGAATGTATTCACTGAGGAACATGTGCGCGATCTCGCCGGCCGGTTGTTGCCGGGCGATATTTCCCCAGTCGTCGCCGAGGTATTCGGTGTCGTGGAGGTGATCTCGTAAAGAGCGGTGCTGTGTGACGATGTCGGCGAGCGGGAGAAGCTCGAAGCTCGGGAACACGCTTCCGACGAAGTCTTCTTCACCGATCGGTCGTTTCTGGCCGTCGTGAAGGGAAAAGAACTCTCGAAGCTCGAGGGTCCACGGTGCTGTAACGCGTTCGGCGTCTTCTCGCTCGGAGAGCGGCCGTGGCGGACGAACCGCGGCGGCCGTGATCGGTGCCTTCTCGTGAAGAACCTGCATGTACCGGCGCCATGCATTGGTGAGAGTCATCTCCCGAATGTATCCGTCAGGTCGGCTGTTAGCCGTTCACCCCTTTGTCCTCTTCGAACGCAGTCAGCGTGGCCCCAGCTAGGGCACGTCTGACGACTGGCTCGCCCAGAGGCGGCAGCGGCGCGCGTCTACGCAGCCGCTGCCGCAGAACCTCTCAGTGGTGTACCCGGGCGCGGGATGGCCTTCTGCGTTGCGGCGGCGACCAACCCAAGGGCTGCCAAGGGGACAGCGAAGAGAAGAGATCCCCAAAAAGAGCTCCAGTTCGCCAACCCGGCGATGGACAAACCAACGAGTGCGGCGACAGCCAACCCAGAGACCCACTTTCGCATTGCCAATGCGGCCACCACAGGTGGTGTTGCGAGCAACAGTCCCAGGCCGATCAGCGGCCAGGCACCTAGCACGTGGACGATGCGGTCATCGCACCGGAAGGAGGATCCGCTCTCGCCGGTCTTCGAGCACGCCAACGACACTTCAGCCATCGTCCATGAGGCACCGACCCACACGGTGAAGGCCAACGCAGCCCCGACAGAGACCCACCACACTGCTCTCGACACGCCCGCAGCCTAGCCCGGCGCGCGGGTGTGCGGCTCCACATCAACCCGCGGGTAAGGCTCTTCGAGATCGAGGAGGGGACGAGTCCGTCAATCAGCTGAGCGAAGGTTGCATCAGATACAACATTGATGCATCTGTTTCGGCGCTGATCACTCGTCATGTTCGGTGGTCAGTGGCGTCCGGGCAGGTCGACCTCATCAGCGGTCTTGTCGTTGCGCAGCCCTCGAAAGGATGGGTGCCGCAAGCTGCCGCCAGTGAAAACCGGTGGACGGTAGGTATTCGAACCTTGCGCTATTCGTTCAATCTTTGCCGTTATCGGGGCATCACCCCTGCCACCTGCTCCTGTGAGAAACACCGCAGATCATCGTGGCTGTAGAGATTCGCGATCGTCATCGGACGTCTGCGGCGAACCTAGCGAAAGTCAGCCCGAGATTCGCCAAGTCGCAACGTGCGGAGGTCTCCCAAACCCACTCCTCGGTTCATTGCCTCGCGCTACGGGCTCTCGCTGTTTCGCTGCGCTTACCCACTACGACAGACCTGCCGGCTGCGGCCAGTCCCATGACGGGCATATTCGAGTAGATCGACTCGTGCCGACCGGCTCCGACGCGGTAGGTCTCGTGGTAGACCCCGACGTCGCCGCTGGCGCCGACCTTCTTGTTGAAGGCTTTCCATGCCGGCAGGTGTGGATCGTTCGGATTCTTTGCGAACGCTTCGAGTTGGTCGAAGCTGCGCCAGTACTGCACCACGGTGAAAGTGCGTCCGCCCAGCGCTATTCGAGCCCCTAACATGCCTTTGTCTGGGTGCAGGCGCAGCTCGCGCAGCATTCGAGGCATCGAGAAGAATGGGCCGATCCACTTGTGGATCTTCCAGAGTTTGTTGATGCGGATGCCGATGAGGAAGACGACGAAGTCGTCATCGATCTCTGCGGTGTAGCGGCCGGTCTGGACTCGACTTCGGGCCATCGAGCGTCCCCTTCGTTGTCGGTCCCGTGATCGATTCACGGTATGGATAGTGCTCCTATCCATAATGGATAGTGCTACTATCTACTTGTGAAGTCAAGGAAGGACGAGTGAAGGTTTCCGAACTCAGTCAGCGCAGCGGGGTGTCGGTTTCCTCCATCAAGTACTACCTGCGCGAGGGCCTGCTGACGGGCGGTGTGCAGACGGCCACCAATCAGGCTGCGTACAGCGAACAGCACATTCGCCGACTGCGGCTGATCCGCTCCCTGATCGATATCGGCGGTCTCTCGATTTCACATGTGCGTGCCACACTCGCGGCGGTTGACGATGAATCGACGCCCATGCACGACGCATTCGGGGCGGTAATGCACGGTCTCGACGAGGTGCCCACCGAGACCGTGTCCACCGATATCCAGACGGCCTACGACGAAGTGCAGGAATGGCTTTCGTCCAGGGGCTGGGACATTGATCCGGACGCTCCCGCGCCGTATCGGCTGGCCGAACTTGTCGCTACGCTGCGCCGGTTCGATTTCCCGACAACGCTCACCGACTTCGACAGTGTCGCCGATATGATCGAGCGCACTGCGCATATCGAAGTGGAGTACGCCCGGGCCTTGCAGGATCGGACTGCAGCCGTCGAGACGATGCTCATCGGAACCGTAATACTCGAACGGGCCATCGTTGAGGTTCGCCGACTCGCCCTCGAAGCTGCCAGCGCCCGGATCGACATCGCGCCGCGCACGACGACGCGCCGTTCGCCGTGACCTTTCACCCCGCTCCCATTTGTCGACTAAGTCCGTAACAGCACAACCAGATGTTTCGAATCACCTCACTGCTGATAGCCGAATTCGATTGCTTACCTGGACTTGTCCTGCGCCGCTAGGTACGTCGCCCAACTGGTGCTCGCATACTGAGCCCATTTATGTGCCGTCTTAGGGGCAACGCCGAAGAGATCGCTGACCACGACGGCGTCGAGATGGGTGACGATGGCGATCATGGCCGTGTTCCGAGCAGCGCGGGTAGGCAACCCGTGTTCTTTCAACTGACGCCACAGAAGTTGGGTACTTCGAGGTCGACTCGGCGGCCTCCCCGGAAACAGGTAGGCCGGATGCCGAATACTGCTGCTTCGAACATTATCCGTTGATCTTCGGAGTAGTTCATCGATGAGTACAGCCAGCGAAGGTGGGACCATGACGGCATTCTCGTCAATCGTCAGGTAGGCCGCGGCATCCTCGTGCCGGAATCGGTCGGTGGTGAGTTCGACGATGCGGACGACAGGGAGTCCATAGAGCCTGATCAGAGCCCCGACTACCCGAATCTCGAGCGGCAGGGAGCTATCGGTGAGGCATCGCCGCAGCTGCTCGGCATGGTCTTCCTCATCCCGAAATTCTTGTGGGAGGGCATCTTTGGGACGACTATATCGATATCGGTAACGAGGCCGCGGGCACCCATCCAGGAGATGAAGGTGAACAAGGCCTGGACATTGGCAGGGCTCTTGTCGAGGTAGGTATCGAGATGCTGCTGGCTCAGTCCTGCAACAGAAGTTCCCATGAACATGCTGATCGCGACCTCGTAACTGCGAGCCGTAGATAATGCCAGAGGTTCATCCCCACCGCGAAGGTGGGGATGAAGGCCTCACCCTCCGCCGGTGTCCACTGCCACGGATACAACCCTGAGAATGTCACGACGCGCTGCATCAGCCACGTTCTCCGCACCACCGTCCCCGTCTTGAGGAACCGCGCAGCCTGTTGCCTACGCCAACCCTCCGACATCGCTGCGAACACCGCCGGTGCTGGATCGAGATGAACGACATTGCCCGCCACCCGCCAGCATTAAATGCGCTGAACCGGGAGGATTCAGGGTCATACCTCTGTTGTATCAGATACAACATTGATGCGGTACCCATAAACACCCAGCTAGCATCCGGGTGGCGCCGATGATTGCGAAAGCCGACACCGCGCCGACGTGCGGAAACAAGTGTCCCCCAGTGAGGGCTCCAAGGCACGCGAGGTTTTGATGAAGCCTGAGGAACTCGACGGTCTGCTGGTCTGGCCGTCGCCGAGAGGAATCGACGCCGGCGGAAACCACAGATCGCACTGCACGACCTGAACCGGATCATGATCGAGGAGGTCTGCTGGGTCGGCGGAGGCGTATTCGGGTCGGATTGCGGATTCGTTCGCGTAGCCAGCTGATGGATCCGCCCCATCCGATGTGTTCGGCAATCACTGTGGCCAGCATCGTCGGATGTTCTGAGAGCAGTGCCCTGATCTTCGGTTCCACGGCGCTGATCGCGGATTCGACTGATGGTCGCCGATATTTCGGTGGACCCTCGCTGGTCAGAGCGTTGGTGACGATGTCGCGCGCGATGCCGAGCTTGGCAGCGATGGCACGTTCGGACAGCTTTTCGCCGTGATAGAGGTGCCTGATCAATGCCCAGTCTTCCATGGAGATCACCCATTCAATCTTGGTTGGGTGGCCGAGTTTTGGACCGGGTGGTCTCAATCGATCGTTGCAACAGACCTGAGATTCTGGGGGTTATGTTGTCATCGTCTCGTCGTGTCAAGAAGGGGCCGGGCCGGCGCCCACTCTCCGACAAGCGTCGCCGCTTCATGGAATTGCGAGGCCGTGGATGGAGCATCCGCGCAGCCGCCCGCGAAGTTGGAGTATCCCGCGCGTCCGGAACCAACTGGGCCCGCGGCTATTCCGTCTATCACGCCGGACAACTGGTGCGGACCGTCGCTCCGTTGGACCGACTCGCAGTCCGCGCCATCAGTCCGCGGTTCCTATCGGAAGACGAACGTATTCAGGTAGCCGATCTACGACGTGAACGGCTGAGTATCCGGCAGATCGCTACGCAGTTGAACCGATCGCCGTCGACGATCTCGCGCGAGCTTCGACGCAACGCCTCTACCTCCGGGACGTATCGCCCCCACGAAGCCCACCGACGGGCCGTCGCTCGGCGAGCACGCCATCGTCAGCGGCGAATCGAATCCTCTGCCGAATTGTTCGACGCGTGTGTCACAGTTGCTGGGCCAACGGTGGAGTCCGCAGCAGATCAGCCGCCATCTGACGACTCGATTTCCCGCCGAACCAGCAATGCGACTGTGCCACGAGAGCATCTACCAGGCCCTTTACCAACCCGGATCCTTGCTGATGCGACCCTCACCACTGGCGCCGCAGCGGCAATCACCGTTGCGCACCGGCCGCCAGAATCGTCGTGCTCACGTTGCCGGCGACCGCCGTCGTCCCCGATTTGAACAGCCCATGCTCACTATCCACCAGCGCCCCGAGAGCGTCGCTGATCGGAGTGAAGCCGGCCATTGGGAAGGTGATCTCATCGTCGGTAAAGATGCTGGCTCAGCGATCGGCACCCTCGTCGAACGAAAAACCCGCATGATTCGATTACTCCACTTGACCCGTCTTGATGGCCAGACCCTTCGGCAGGCACTGATCGAGCGAATGGGCGATCTTCCACCGGATCTGCTGCGATCGATCACCTGGGACCAGGGCACCGAGATGGCTCAGCACCGAGCGATCACCGCCGCACTGGGCGTACCGGTGTACTTCTGCGATTCGCGATCACCGTGGCAACGCGGGTCGAACGAGAACTCCAATGGTCTGCTGCGGGACTACTTCCCCAAGGGCACTAACCTGAGCGTGCATTCGCCGCAGCATCTCCTGGCGGTCGAGAACGAACTCAATCGCCGACCCCGTCAAGTAATCCAAGACTGCACTCCCACAGAACTATTCGAGTCACTGCTAACCTCGAGCCAGGTCACCTGTTGCAACGATGACTAGAACCCGCCCCGTCGGGAGTGGACTAGTTTTCGACCGTCGTTCACATCCGCGAAGTGCGTCACCACACGCAGGCACGTGTGGCAGATCAGTCGACCATCCGAGTTGTCGAAGATTACGTACCTGCGTGACCGTTCACCAGAATCGTGAGGATCGCGGCGACAGTGCCTCGGCCGGTGCGACAAAGAGCGCGGTCGCCCAGAGCACCACGGCGACGACCACTGTGCGAACAGGCCCTGCGATGCTGTAGCTATGCTGCCGACTGACCTACGCAACTTGCACCTGGAGCGACCCACCGTCTACCTCGATCAGTGGGTGTGGATAGCGTTGGCCAAGGCCGATCACGGAACCGGCAGTCCAGAAGATCATGCGGCGCTCGCCGCTGTTCGGCTTGCGGCCTCATCGGGGGTCGCCTTTCCGCTATCTGCGACGCACTACGGCGAAACTCTCGCAGTTACCGACCCCGGGCAGCGACGTCGATTGGCACACACGATCGCATCCATCTCCTGTATGCGCACCCTAAGATCCCCGCACGTTCTCATTAAGCACCAGCTTCTGACCGCCATGCATGAGCAGATCGGGCTACCAACTTTCCGGCCAGCTCAGGTAGAGGTCCTTCATACCGGTTTCTATTGGGCCTTCCAAGGGGTTCGGACACGGGGTTTCACCATTGGAGCCCCAGACGCTGACATTCCCGAAGAGGTCCTGCGCAAACTGCCAGTCAGTGTTACTGAAATCAATCAGTGGGCGGAGATGCGGATGTTGGCCGGTGCTCGGGACCAGGACGTCGAAGCGCTGCGCAAGGTCGGTTACAACCCGGAAGGCGCCGCGCTGTCCTTCCAACAGCGCGTCGACTTCGAGTCAGAATTTGCAGCGAAGTTGCGGACAGGCGAGGTGAAGCCTCGTAATTCCGACGAGTTGCGGGTCTTTGTTCAGGCCAGGGAAGTAATGCACGAGCACATCGACACCCTCAACGAATTGTTCGCTGAGTACCGTGTGCCATTCAGCAGAACATTCGGTGACGGCGACCCCAGCAGCAGGCAAGCGATAGTCAAATTTATAGACGCGGTTCCATCCGTCCGTGTCGCGGTCGATCTCAAAGCCCATCTTTTCCGCAATCCTCAAAAGGTGTGGACGCGCAACGCCGTACGCGATATCGACGCCCTCAGTGCCGCCGTGCCGTACTGCGATGTAGTTGTGGCGGATCGAGAGATGACCGATCTGCTCGCCCGGTCAGGCACTGCATCGGCGATGGGCACCACTGTGCTGCGGAAGATATCTGAATTGATCGACGTGCTGCCTCCACTTGCCGAGCGCGCCCAACTGCTCGGTGATGATCGAACTGGCTGGGGAGGCAGTACCTTCCGCATCGAAGCGTTACCTGGTGTCGACATATGACGAACCGGAATTGTGGGTGAGTTCGGTGCCCGAACTCCCGACGAACGCACGCTTTGTCAGCCTCCCACCGGAGCCCACTCGGCCCACACTTTGCGACCCATAGCGTCACCAATCGGTCGACCTTGAACGTGCACCCTGATCTGAAGATCGCCGCTCGCGCCCCGCTAGGCTACGACGATGGCAACAAAGGATCAGCAAGTGAAGCACGTTGTGGAAGGTGTCGCGCTAGGTGTTCTCGCCCAGGGTGTTACGGCCGTAACAAGCGCCAAAATAGAGTTCGAGCTGGCGTTTAACCACGCATGGAGGAACTGGTCCCGCGCCGCACATTTTCCCAGCATCACCGGATTCGACCCTGGCAATCAGTTCTGGATCGGAGTCGGAAAATCGGAGGGCCGTCGGGGTGCACGCGCTGCATGGCAACGCGGCCGGTGGTCCGAACCGTATGTCCTGCTGAATGAGTGGACAGTCGACGAGTGCATCGAGTGCCACGCGGACGAACGCGCATCAGCCGAGGACTGGAAGGATCTAGGGGCGCTATACGTGTCTGAATTCAAACCCGAAGATCTGCGACGCACGACGGACTGATCAGCACAGCCACGATGGTCAGCTAGTGAGAACTCAACTGTCGAAAAGTCTTCTGGTCCAATTCCGATAATCAACGGGTGCATCGAGATCAACGAAGGATGCCTGGTCAAGCGAGATCGACGCCCGCTCACCGGCCAGGCCCATATCCCGCCTTGCAACAATTGAATCCTCAGACGGAGAACAAGGGTAGTAGTCACGGCTGGAGCAACAGGAACCATCGACTGGCCTTCACTCGGCCGTGAGAAGTTCGAGCGGACCGTCGAAGTGATGCTCCGCCGCAGATGGGAGAACGCCGGAGCCACCGTCATCTGTCATTGAGCTGGTGCGGTTGCTTTCACCCTGCAGCCCGCGTCGTAGACAAAGCCGACGCCAGCGCCGCCCTGAACGCCGGCACAGCGGCGAACTTCGAAGCCACCACTGTATGTCCGCACAATTTCCTCATCCGCGATCATTGACTGATGCAGACTGAGACCAATAGTTCGGCAATCGTGGGTTTAGATGTCGAGATCACCTCGATGAGCGAGGACCGCCTAGATCGCAAGGCCTACGCACGCAAAATCGCCGAGCGCATCCACACCGCCGGTGCGGGACCAAGTGTCGTTTTCGGGCTTACCGGGCCCTGGGGATCTGGTAAGTCCTCGGTAATCAACATGATCACCGAGGTGTTGGAAACGGAACATAGCGTTGAGTGGTCCGTTACGGCATTTACCCCTTGGTCTGCCTCGAACACCGTGAGCCTAGCGGATGAGTTCTACAACGCCGTCGCCTCAGCGATGCCTCCAAACGCAGCGGGTGAAAAGGCCCGCACACTGCTCTCGGCAGCTGCACCCACAACCATTGCTGTCATCAAGGCAGCCGGCGTCGCCTTCGTCGAAAAACACCTTGGCGACGGCGCGATCAAAGACATCTCCGAGGCTGCCGTCGACGCAGCAGCCGAACAGGCCGGCGGTCACAGTTTCACTGGCCGTTCCGACCCCTTCACCAAGCAATTCGGAACAATCTCGGACGCAATTTCACAGGTAGGAAAGAACGTCCTGGTAGTCGTCGACGATGTCGACCGGCTTCACGCGGACGAGTTACTCGCGGTGATGAAAACCGTCCGCCTTCTCGGACGGTTTCCTCACGTCCATTACCTGCTCTCCTATGATGAAAAAACTGTCATCGATGTGCTCACCCGAACCGATCTGGCCAACAACGACCATGACCGAGCCCGGGACTACCTCGAAAAAATCGTGCAGTACCCGTTCGAGCTGCCGCCCTTGCGTAAATCCCATCTCACCACTGAACTACGCCTACAGCTGAAAGCCATCGCGCAATCCCACGGAATCGACTATCTCACTCCGACACACCAAGATTCTGATCCGGCCGACACGGTGTATCGCACCATCCCTGAGGAAGAAAGCCTCACCCTCCGACGTATTTATCGCCTGTGCAACCAGGTAGACGTCATGCTTTCCCTGATAGGAGGTGAAGAAATCGATCTCACCGATGCAACCGTTATCACCTATCTGCGTCTGCACCACTCCGATCTGTACCGCAGGTTGCCTCGCTGGCGTTCAGCTCTGACGCGTACGTCACACATCTACTTTTCCAGTAGTACGAAGGAACCTACGGCTGAGGAATGGTTGGGGCGAATCGCTGATGTGGTGCGCCTTGAAGCCGACGCACCGCTCGTTCGCGAGCTTTACCGCGTCCTTCGCGGCCTGTTCCCAGCACTACCGCATCTCACGGGCTTATTTGTCTTGTCATCCGAGGCTCCACTGGGTGTACGCCTTCCCGCATACTTCCATCGGTACTTCTCCTTCGGAATGCCGGAAGGCGATGTCTCCAACGCATCCGTGCAAGCCGATTTCTCCAACCTGCTTTCCTCTGGCCAGTGGGCGGAACCCTCCATCATCCAGACCGCCATGACCGACCCGGACATAGACTTTCAGGTCTTCCAAAAGGTGTTCAATCAGGTGGACGAGATCCGCTCGGCCAGCGTCGAGAACTGCATAAGTGCAGCTCACAAGATCGCTGCAGAATGGTCGAGCACAGAGCGAGGCATATTAAGCCGTTGGCACAAGCTGATCTACCTACTTCTCGGAAGAGCTATCACCGACGCACAAGCATCAGAAGATGCACAGGAAATCATCGACGCGTTCCACAAAGAATTCGGACTCAACGCTGTCCTGGAAGTAGGCCACAGCAAAGTGGAAGAGAATTTCGTCGACCACGCCCGGATCCGCGAAGCCCTCCGTTCGGTCGACGAAGCCATGATCGAGGCCGTACTGAACGACCTCAAGATCGATCGATCTCCAGACGAACGGGTCCATACCTCGACCCTCGACTACGCGCGGTACCTCGACGAACAATCATGGACGAAAATACGCCAGGCGACAGCAACGCTGCTCAACGACGGATCCCGCACCCAATCCGACATCGCCGCCCGGTTTGTATCCGTAGCTCTCGTGAACAACGGGCACGGGACAGTGCGAAAGCTCCGTGAACTGGAAACAGAACTATTCACATACGTCATCCCTCGAGAACAGTGGGACCTCACCGATTTCCCGGAACCTCCCGACACCCAGCCCGACGAAACCGAACACACCCTCCCCAGCTGTAAAGCACTATCATCAAAGAGAATTCGCTCGATGCTGACCACACACCCAACCGACTAGAGACAGCTCCCCTACACCCTTCCCATCGACATCGACATCGACATCGACATCGACATCGAAGCCAATTTGAGGGGCTTTTCGTATGTCCATCGCAATCCAGAGTCATCGCCACGGCCCGCTACGTAGTATCCGGGCGGATACTACGTAGGCAACAAGCAGCGCGACGCGAGCATTCGGCGATACAGCAGCCGAGTGACCGCGACCATCTCACTGCTTCGACCGTCGGCAACGACTGATCACCCACGCCACGGCACGGCACGGCACGGCATACTGCATCCTCCCCACGGTCGAGTCAATAAAACCGTGCAGTCTGCAATCATGGGCACAGGAGGTGCGACGGTCACCTCGGAGGAGAACTCGGTGAAGCTCGTAACGCTCCGAATCTGCAATTTTCAATCGTTCGGCCCCGACCCCAAAGAGATCAAACTCGACTCACTGACCTACGTGCTCGGCCCTAACGGCTCAGGAAAGACCGCAGTCCTTCAAGCTCTCGTTCGAATGTTTGGAATCGATCAGTCACAACGACGAGTGCAGAAATCTGACTTCCACGTCCCGATTGCGACCACCGGAATTCCTGCAGCGGTGGAGAGCCCGGAACTCTGGCTGGAGGCTGATTTCGAATGGGAAGAGGCCTCCGACACCAGCGGCGCAGTTCATCCAACCGTCCCACCGTTCTTCGCACATATGCAGCTGTCCGTCGCCGGCGAGCCACCACGTGTACGAATTCGACTCACTGCCACACTCGACACAGATGAATATATCGATGAGAAAGTCGTCACCGTCATAGAAGCCGATACCCAGGGCACCCCGATACGGTGCGTCGACCTGCCTAGACGTGACCGAAGTAGCATCCAAGTTCACTACCTCCCCGCCCGACGAGATCCAGCCGACCACATCTCATACGCGGCCGCCTCGCTCTTAGGTCGTGCTCTTCGGGCAGCGAACTGGACTGCTGAGCGAAGCTCGGTGGCCACTCTGACAGAGCAGATATCCGATGCGCTCGTTGCCAACACCGCGGTTACCGGTATCGGAACGAAGTTGCAGGAGTCCTGGTCTGGCCTCCACACCGGCACCTTTTTCAGCAATCCCATCATGTCGTTCGGGCAGAGTGAGATCGACAACCTTTTACGCCATATGAGCATTACGTTCTCTCCCAGCCCCATCAACACCCCGGTTGATTACACTCGTCTCAGTGACGGCCAGAAGTCCCTCCTGTACATCTCCCTCGTCCTTGCTCTGCAGTCGATCGGACGGGAAGTTCTCGAAGGTAAATCAACGGCCTTCGACCCGGACAAGCTGCGACCGGCTGCTTTCACGTTGATCGCGGTCGAAGAGCCCGAAAATAGCCTTGCACCACAGTATCTCGGTCGCATCGTCAAGGCCCTACGAGAGGCGTGTATCCGAGAAGACGTACAGGCGCTCATTGCAACACACTCACCGTCACTGATGAAACGTGTTCCGCCAGAGAATGTTCGATTCCTCAGACTTAATGAGCAACGAGCAACCACCGTGCGTGAGATCGTCCTGCCGGAAAAATCGGATGTTGCTCACAAGTACGTACGCGAGGCAGTCCTCGCCTTCCCCGAACTGTACTTCTCACGTCTCGTCGTCCTCGGCGAAGGCGACAGCGAAGTAATCGTACTCCCCCGAATCTTGGCTGCCCGAGGCATCGCCGAGGATGACGCCTCCGTAGTGGTCGTGCCCTTGGGTGGCCGTCACGTCAACCACTTTTGGCGACTCCTCCACGACCTGGAAATCCCGCATGTCACACTGCTCGACCTCGACTTCGCACGCTTTGGAGGAGGATGGGGACGGATCAGAAACGTAGCCAACAAACTGCTGGAATATTCAGCTGACGTGAAGGAACACAAACCCTTCACGTCAGCTGATGTCGACAAGCTCCCAAAGTGGGACGAGCCACCAATCCCTCCAGAGGGTGTGGCCGAGAATGGTGGAAAGCTATGGAAGACATACCTTGAGGACTACGGCGTCTATTTTTCAGGACCGCTCGACCTCGACATTCTGATGCTCACGCACTATCCGGAGGCATACGGCATCGAAGACGCCTCGACGCTTCCGTTGCCCGACGACGCGACACGTAAACACGTACTCGGTAAGGCGCGCAAGAACGAGGAAGTGCTGGGAGACAGCATTCTCCGATTGTTCGATACCTACCATTCGCTGTTCGATTTGGACAGTAAACCTGCATCCCATCTCAGCGCCCTTGCAGCGCTCAATGACGCAGCATTGCTGGCAGCACTTCCGCCGGTTCTCGACCGAATGGCCACGTACATCAGCACCGAGCTTGCCAAGATTCCCGAATGATCAGCCAAGCAGACTGGCAACCGGCTGACGGCCTGATCCTGGAGCCAAACGCCATCACCGCGATACGCGAGACATCACACAACTGCGCTCTCACTGCGGGTCCTGGAGCGGGTAAAACGGAGATGCTCGCGCAACGCGCCGACTTCCTCCTCAGCACAACGACATGCCCATACCCCCGGCGAATCCTCGCGATCTCCTTCAAGGTCGACGCGGCCCGAAATTTGAAAGATCGCGTCGAACAACGCTGCGGATATCAGTTGGCCGCACGCTTCGACAGCCACACCTTCCACGCATTCGCCAAACGCCTGATTGACCGATACCGACCAGCGCTCACCGGCATCAACGCTCTCGAGCCGAACTACACGGTCGGCGACACCCGTATCCCGGGAACGCAAATCACCTACAAAGACATGGTTCCACTGGCACTCGAAATTCTCGAGAAAAGTGCTGCTGCTCGAGGAGCACTGCGCCAGACATACAGTCACCTATTTCTCGATGAGTTTCAAGATTGCACCGAACAGCAGTACACACTGATCCGAACAGCCTTCCTCGACACATCCACACAAGTGACCGCTGTCGGAGACACTAAACAACGCATCATGGGGTGGGCAGGCGCGCTCGAAGGGATCTTCCAGAAATACGCAACAGACTTCCACGCCGTGCCATCGAACCTGTACCAGAACCACAGGTCCAAGCCTCGCCTGCGCCGGATGCAAAATCGCATGATCGCGGTGATGGACCCTACTGGAACCGCGCCACCCGAGGATCTCCAAGGCGAAGAAGGCGAAGTGAAAATTCTCCGCTTCACCAATGACCAGGACGAGGCGGAACACATCGCCGGCTTGATCACTGATTGGCTCGAAGAGGGTGTGCCACATCAGGAGATCGCCATCGTCATCTCCAAGCAGCCACACCTCTACGCCGCACCGCTGATGCAGGCTCTCACAAACCGCGGGATCGCGTATCGCAACGAGCAAACACAGCAAGACCTAGCCGCCGAACCCGTATCGGCCCTGATCCTCGACTTCCTACGAGTCGTATTCGATGATCGACAGCCTGAGGCATATCAGCGATTGATGAAGACCGCAGCCAGCTACACAATCGACGAAGAAGCTGGAAGTCAAGCTCGAAGCGCAATCGACCGATACATCCGAGACTGTCGACGAAAGGTTCGAGAATCCGGCTTCGACAGCACCGATGCCGACGAAATCGAGGGCATTGCCTTCGGATTCATTCAACTCCTCGGGCGGGAGGCGGTGACTGCGCTCTCACCCGACTATGAGCGAAGTACACGGCGCGACGACCTCATCACCGAGACAATGGCCGCAGTCCACACTCAAATTGCCGTGGACCACGACCCTGCCGCCGCACTTCGGCGTCTATCGGACACAGACGCTGTCCGCATATCCACGATCCACAAAAGCAAAGGACTCGAATTCGCAAACGTGATCGTACTCGCAGTCGAAAATCAGACCTTTTGGAGCAATATTGACGCCGAACGCTCAGCGTTCTTCGTCGGCATCTCACGAGCAAAAGACTGCCTCATTCTGACTACCGCGCGCGAGCGCCCCTGGCCGAACGACCCATCCACCAAGAATTGGAAAGTGGCCCGCACCCCGCACCAGGAATTCCTCTCCTACACAAAGGAGTAGCGCCACAGCAAGCCTGACACGCAACAAGAGGAGAGCGCCGTCACGGCGAGCCTCCGCGAAGTCGTTTCGATCCTTGACGCACCAGGATGGCCACCCCCAACTTCGACTTCATTCCGAACCGCTTCTGAGAGGGATTACGGTGAACTCACTGTTTGCCCCCTAGAACGGTCCAAGGCTGCCAGAGTGAACTCTGCGATGCTGCATGCCTCACGCACGACAAGTCTTGCAAGCTCTGGGGTTACACCGGTGGGCAGCGTCCGGCCATGGCCTGTGCCTTGATGAGAATGTCAATCTGGTTCGAACCCAGTAGGGCGGTTTGATTCGAACCCACCCAGGCGGTTTCGGTCGAAATGTTGTAGACCGAGTTTGAGAGTGTCCAGCGTTGGTCTCTTCAGCTTTGGCGTCTGTGGATCAATTCGCGGTGTGGGGAGATCGGCGAAGAGATCGGCTACCAGCGAACCTCTGCCATGGCGGAACGCTTCGTACCATTAATGCGTGTTTTGGCAGCGCAGGCTCCGCGTCTCCACGCGCAGCGCAGGTGTCGAGCTGCAGCGAAGCTCAGCCAAATGCGACGCCAGATAACTGGGTGGCGATGCGATGGCTCTCATCCAGAGTGTGGGGCGGTGCGCGTCTCGGTCTCGGTCTCGGTTACGCCGTCGCTGTCGCCGTCGGTGCAATTTACCTTGGCATCCGGCGCCAGATTGCTTGCGGCAGCATTCGCGCGACGATGTACGCTGGGCGGGTCAGGGCAGGAACCCATACTCGGATCCGATTGTTGCGCAGGCCTTTCACGACGGCGTCGGCGATTTGACCGGGGGTGCTGGGTAGCGGAGCTGGGCTCATGCCTTCGGTCATGCGGCCGATGACAAATCCGGAGCGCACCAGCAATAGATGAACGCCGCTGCCGTGCAGGGCGTCCCCGAGTCCACTGGCGAATCCGTCGAGGCCGGCTTTAGCCGATCCGTAGACGTAGTTGGCCTTGCGTACCCGTATGCCCGCCACGGACGAGAAGACTACGATCTGGCCGCTACCCTGCGCACGTAGTAGATTGGCCAGCACGGTGAGAACACTGATCTGCGCTACGAAGTCGGTGTGAACTACTGCAAGTGCATGTGCCGGGTCCCGCTCCGCCAGAGCTTGATTGCCGAGGACTCCGAACGCGAGCACTGCGACACCAATTCGGCCGTGTTCGGCGGTGATCGTCCCCAGCAGACCTGGGTGGCTCGCAGTATCGTCGGCGTCGAACTCCACACAGTGGATTGCGGATGCGCCGGCTGCGCGTACGAGTGCGATCTCGTTAGCCAAGTCGCCACTGCGTCGCGCTGCCAGAATCACTACCCGTCCGGGCGCCAGTCTCTGAGCCACCTCGAGCCCGATCTCACTTCGCCCGCCGAGAACTAGTACCGCACCTGCATCAGTTGCGCCGGTATTGAATTCCCGTTGCATCCCCTCGTACGTGACGTCCATTCGAACAGAGTAGAACACGTTTCAAGTCTCCACGGCCGTGAACATCGCCGACACACCCGTGATCCGTCGAAGTAGCGTGGTGTGTCCCGCCGATCTTCGCTGCATCTCGACAGTAGGGCGTTCGACCGATCGGGGCCAGTAGTCTGGTTGACCGGGTAGTGCAACGAATCAGAGGGCTCGCCCAGGTTGTCGATCGGCCACCCCGACGAGGTGGGCGCGGAGGGCATCAGCAACGATTTCGGGATTCTCGAGCATCGGAATGTGGCCGACGCCCGAGAGGGTCACCTCTTCGACGTGGCCGGGCAATTCGTCGATCAGTCGCTGCATGCACTTGTCCCGGGTGAGGAAGGTGTCGAATTCGGACAGCATCAACGATGTCGGTGCGGTCACGCGGCGGATGTCCTGGTCCGTGAGCGGTCCATCGCGGAGATAGGCCAGTTGCATGGGCAGGTAGATGGGACAGCGAGAGACTGCGCGGATTGTGTTTGCAGCGTCGTCGGGGGTGACCGCAGCCATGTCACTGACGCAGTTTCGGATGATCGGGCGTTGAAAGATCTCGCGAGTTGCCAATCGATCACCGAACACGCGGGCAGCAGCAGCGAGTGGAAACTGTGCGACAAATACCAGGCCAAGCCGAAACTCGTTGTAGGAGAAATGCTTCCATCCTCCGCTAGGGTTTATTGCAGCGAGAGATCTCGCGCGGCCACGGCGCTCGAGTTCGAATCCGATCTCTCCGCCTAGTGAGCTTCCGGCTATATGGCAGGTTTCCCAACCGAGCTTGTCGAGTTCACGTTCGACGCCATCGGCGATCCCGCGGACTCCAACGTCGCGTAGTCGCAGACGAGGGCCGCCCCAGTGCCCTGGCATTGTCATCGCGAGGACGTCGTAGTCACGCGAGAGGTTGTCGACAACTCTGTGCCATGAATGGTGGGACAAGGTGTATCCGTGCAGCAGCAGTACAGGCTCACCCGATCCAGCCCGGTTCATGGATTTCACAAAGCCTCCGTCGTGTCTTTGTACTACCTGGTGGTGACACGCAGGATACGGACGTGTCGAGAGCCCCGTGTAGGAATGGTGTATCGGTCAGGCGGATTGCTGAGCTCGGGTATGAGCAAGTCGGTAGGAATCGGTGCCGGTTTCGATGATGTTGCCGCCGAACGTGAGCCGATCCACGATGGCAGCGCAAAGCCTCGGATCGGTGAACTTTTTCGTCCAACCCGAGAACGACTCGTTCGAAGCGATGGCCACGGAATTCTTCTCCCCCCGTTCGGTCAACACCTGAAAGAGCAGCTCCGCACCTCGCTTGTCGAGTTCCATGTAACCAAGTTCGTCGAGCAAAAGTAGATCCACTCTGCCGTAACGGGCGATCGTGCGGGTGAGCTGTTTCTCGTCCGCGGCTTCGACGAGCTCGTTGACCAGCCGGGTCGCGAGGACGTATTTGACGCGATAGCCCGCTTCAGCGGCCGCCGCGCCGAGCCCGATGAGGAGATGCGATTTCCCGGTTCCGGAGTCCCCGATCAAGCACAGGGGTTGGCCCTTGCGAATCCAGTCGCCGGTGGCGAGGGAGCCGATGGTGGCGGGATTGATATTCGGGTTGGCATCGAAATCGAATTCGGCCAACCACTTTTCGCGAGGGAACCCCGCTCCCTTGATCCGACGCACCACACTTCGCCGGTCACGGTCGTCGCATTCGGAAAGCAGCAACTCCGCAAGAAATCCGTAGTACGAAAGCTGGTCCTTGCGTGCTGCAGTGGCGGCGTCCTCGACCACGGCACGAACAGTGGGTAGCCGTAGCCGGCGGCAGGCCTGATCGACCGCGGCGGTGGCGGCCTCCTCGGTCAACCCTCGGCGGCGCAACGTGGTGGAAACCGTGACGGGTGGACGAACCATTCTCGGACCTACTTTCACTCGGCTCGGGCGGCGGACTGGGCGGGATTGCGGCATTCGGGTAGTCGCAGGAGTCGGTCGTAGTGATCGACCGTCGGCGCAGGCCGAGAATCGGCCGGCAGACCAGCGATGACCGCTGCCGGATCGGCGAGACGGCGTTGGGTCAGGCTGACAACGCGTTGCTCCCGGCCGCTACGACGAGCAACGAGATGACGGCCTGAATCAGACCCACCCGCACCGACCTCCGATGATGCGTGTCGGCGGGCTTCGACCGCGACGACATCGGCGGTCACAGCGCCCACGGTCAGCGCGGCTTCGATGCCCGCGATCATGTCACCTGCGCCGATCGTTCGGTGCAGGAGCAGGACGTCGATGAGTTGGCGGGTTCCGCCGGCGTCACCGTCGGTTTTGCGGGCCGCCGCCCAGAACGCGTCATGGCTCGAGGTGAACGTCCCGTTCCTGCGGGCTGCGGCCAAAGCACTCACCCCTGGCAGGGCACCGGGTTTGGTGCGTAGTACTTCCAGGTAGTGGTCGAGATCGAGGCTCTGACCGCCACGGGCGACGACACGTTGATGGCGAGCGACTACCGCCCGTCCGTCGAAGACCACCACTTCCGATGCCCGCAACGAGACTCGCACTTTTCGGCCGATGAAACGTGCGGGGACACAGTATTTCGCCATCCGCACGGTGATCAACGAACTACGGTCGACTCGCGGTTCCAGCGACAATCCAGGATCGAAGCCCTCGCCTGGAACAGGGCGCAGAAGCGGTGCTTCGACGGCGAAGTCCTGCCCGATAGTGCGGATCCGGTCATTGATTCGCCGGCCGTTGTCGGCGGTGTCCCAGCCGCGGATCTTCTCGTTGAGCTCATCGAGTGAGTCGACAACAGGCATCGGGGACAACCGATTACGACGGAACCGGCCCACCTCGCCCTCGACGCCGCCTTTTTCGTGCGCCCCGGAGATACCGGGTTGGCAGTAGAACGGGTCGAACCCGAAATGCGAACGGAACAACACCCACCGCGGGTTCTCCACTCGCACTCTCGACTGCCCGTAGATCACTTTCTGCACCGCACTAGTCAAATTGTCGTAGCGGATGTGACGGGTCGGGACACCGCCGATCTCGTCGAATGCTGCGATATGTCCTTCGAGGAACGCTTCCTGCCCTTGCGTCGAATACACGCGGTGCACGGATTTTCCCGAGTGCGAGAGTCGGAAGGCGAACATGTGGCATTTGGTTTTCACCCCGGCCAATATCACCCACACTTCACAGAAATCGACTTCCGCCTCGGCACCGGGTGCGTGTTCCTGTGGGACGAATACTTCGATGCGGCGTCCGGCTTCGACGTCGATCTGTGCTCGCCGGACCCGCACGTAGTCACGCACCGTCGAATACGAAAGGTGCTGCGCTCCATGTTCGTCGGCCAGCCTGGCGAGGATACGTCGGGCCGTGTGACGTTGTTTTCGGGGTACCCCGATATCAGTGGTGAGCATGCCGTCGATCGCGGCTTTGAACGGATCGAGCTTCGGTGAACAGCGCACCGGAACTTTTCTCGGCGGCGGCTCCGCCTGCGCCAACGCCATCCGCACCGTTGCCCGGCCAACCTGGTGGCGGCGGGCCAACTGCCGGATCGAACACCCCTCGACCCGGGCATCACGTCGAATTCGGGCGAACAACTCCATCCGAGTCTCCATCACTGCCCTCCACCAGCTGCTGGCATCCGAACAAACCAGATGGCACCAACTCTGAGGTGGGCTCAGCTCAAACCGTCACCATCGGTCCGGCGAGTCGCAGATGGGTCTGGGTCTGACCGTCACGGTGGTCTCGACTCAAGCTGTCATAAACACCGACTCAACACCCCCACAGAACACCTCCGACTACCCTGACAACATGAACGGACGCACCGCACTCAAAATCCTCGGAACCATCGCCCTGAGCGCGATCGCAGTCGCCTACGCACGCGTAACCGACGAAGACATCTCCAACTACCGAAAAGAACAAGACAGAAAATACTACGAGAACCACACACGATGGACCGACAAAAACCGCTGGGAATAACCCTCACACCCGAAAACCCGAGTCCATACACTGAACCGTGCCGGGTTTGATGCCGCATCCGTTTTTGTGGAGGATGCAGATCATGCCCAAGCGTTACCTGCTCGATCGCGATTTCACCGCCGAAGCTCCGAACCGCACATGGGTAACCGATTTCACCTATTGCCGAACGTGGGCGGGGTTCGTCTACGTCGCATTCGTGATCGACTGCATTTCCCGGGCGATTGTCGGCTGGCATGCCTCGACAGTGAAGGACACGGCGATGGTCACTTCGGCATTGAAGATGGCGTTGTGGCGACGCGATCACGGTGGACATCGGGTAGGTGATGGGTTGATCCATCACAGCGATGCCGGCAGTCAGTACACATCAATTTCCTTCGCGGAAACGCCTTCGCTGGAAGGGATTGCAGCTTCAATTGGAAGCGTCGGCGACGCCTACGACAACGCCCTCGCGGAGTCGACAATCGGACTGTTCAAGACAGAAGCAGTTTCCAAGAGCAGTCCGTTTCTGCAAGGGGCGATCAAGACGATCGACGACATCGAATTCGCGACGATGGAATGGGTGGATTGGTTCAACAATCGCCGCCTGCACGGCACCTTGGACTACGTCACTCCCGACGAGTTCGAGGCCGTCTATTACTCTCAACTATCGATTCTCCCGCCGGAGATGTCGCCAGCATAGGAGCGGCAAGAAACCCGGCACGGTTCAGACCCCATGCCGCGTTCTGCCGGTATCAGAGTCCGGTTTCTACGAGTGGCGAAAGCTGTCAACGGCGGGTTCACTGAAATATGCCTGGCTGACGCGGCTCATCACCTAGTCCACACGACTTCGAACGGAACATAGGATGCCTGTCGAGTCCATGCCGATCCAAACGCACCTCGGCCACGCGATTGCAGTTAAACACGGCTGTAGCAAATCAATGATGAGAGCTGTTGATGTGAAAGGGCTGGATGGACTTCAGATGGATCTGCTGCGCCCGAACACTCGACTTCTTCGCCAAGCGTTCGAGCGAAAGGTCGCGACAAGCTCGTGATGGGCCTTCTCCAGGCGATCACGGTCAGGCAGCAGTTGGCCAGTGTCGTTGTAAGGGTTCTGATTGGGGTAGTAACCCGTCTCAGACTCGACGTGGACCAAGCAAATTTTGTTCGCCTGTTGCGAGAGAGACTCGTCGAGAAGCAGAATCTGCTGCACAACGATCTTCATTTGCCGTGTCAAAGCCCAGGGATCCGAGTCATCTGGAGAAGCTCTTCCTTCCGCCTCCAGACTGCTGAGGTCTGCGCTGAGTTCGGCCTCGCGTTGCGAGGAGAGTGCAAGCATTGAGCTGACTAGCCTCAGCAGTTCGTCGCGACGCCACTTGTCAACTTCTCTCCTGTCGGTCCGCCACTGAGTGAAAAGGAAATTGGCTACCGTCGCAGAGATGGCGACTACTGACAGGATTGTTGCCCACATGACAAGGGACCATAACGTCCGGCACTGTCAGTATGAGGTTCACCCCGAATAGTGGAACGCCGAGCTCGAACACCTCTGATAATTCCGGCCGGCACCGAAGGACACCCCAGAAACTACCGGAATCGTGCGACAATCCGGCCCAATACTTCGTCGACGCCCCTCCGATAGCCCTCCCGTGGATGGGCAGGGTCGAGGAAGATCTCTCCGGTATTGATCTCGGATTCGGCCGTGATGATGGACCGGTCTGGACGTTGTCCGACATACCAGTTCAACCCCGACCCGGGACAACTCGCGGTGCGACCGAGAAGCCAATCACATGCAGCGACCTGTCCCGCCACATAGTCACCGCCACCTAATTGGCGTGCACTCTCTTGAATCGAAATGATGTCAGCGTCGCTTGGTACGGGGCCTGGAGACGGCAAAATCTCGAGAGCTTTGCACACACTCAGCGGATCTGCTCGGCTGACACGGGCGACGGCCGCCACGACAGCGCTGATGTGGGAGAAGGGCTGCCCGAAAAAATGCGGGTGCATCTCATCCGTAGCACCGTTAGGAAGCAATGACAGGAAGTAATTCCCCAGCTCCCATCCCCACAGACTTTGATCATCCCAACCGTCGAGCCATACGGCTTCCTTGAACTCGGTACCTGGACGATGCATCCACCAAGTAGACTCGCTTGACTCCATCACTGCTGTTCCCCCTACTTGGGCATTCCCGAAGACGTCGATCGAATCGTCGTTACCATTCGATGTCGTTGCCGTGGACCCTGCCTGTGAATATTTTGTCCGCGTCGTGAGTGGAGTTTAGCGCTGTACCAGTTAGGGACGCGGCTCTGCGGCCTCCCATGGTCGAGGGAAAGTCCAACGCTGACCTGTCGAGCCATGTCGTCCGTTTACCTTGGGAGTGGAGTGTCCGGCATCTGGTCTTGTTCTCTGCTACAGCGGGCCTTTCGAGAAATGCAATGCGCTGTCACGGTCCGTTTCTTACATCCAGTGGGCTCGCCGTCGCAGACACTGCAGGCTGTTGACCACGGTCGAAAACTGGTTCTGGCCCACTTTCCGTGATCGATTTTGAAAGTATCGGTCACTGAGGAGTATTCGTTTGCGGAGCAAGTCGAATCCAGCACGTCCGTACATTGCCGTTTCAGCATCTTGATCCTTCTGTGGAATCTGACCGCGGGGACGATCATGTTCTCCTCGGGGTTGACCACGGAACTGAGGAGACGATATGAGCGGCACGGTGACACTGGAGAACAAGTGGCCGGTACTGGGCCGGCATGCACAGGCGACCGAGTGGCTGCGACTGTGGGCCGATCTCGGGCGGGCTCCCCGAACGATCGACGCCTACGCGCGGGGGCTCTCCGAGTATCTGCAGATGTGCGAGCAGGAGAGTGTCGATCCGCTCACCGCCACCCGCGCCCATATCGGTATTTATGTGCGGGAGCTGACCGAACGTCCCAGCCTCCGAGGCCCGAACGTCGTGTCCATCGACTCCGGTGCCGGGCTAGCGAATGCCACGACCGCGCAACGACTGGTGTCGGTGCGACTGTTCTACGACTACCTCATGGAGGAGGGGCTGCGCGACTCCAATCCCGTGGCCGGGGCCGATATACGCCCGGTCGGCGCGGCAGTAAGCATCAGTGTGGGCTTGTGCCCCGGTTGACGAAGCTACCGTGGATTCCCGCCGAACAGCAGTGGGCGGACATCCTCGAAGTCGCCGCCGCGGAACCGGTCCGCAACTTCGGTGATGCTCGCCCTGGCCTACGACGCAGCGCTGCGCCGTGAGGAGCTGTGCTCGCTGCGCACTGACGATCTCGACCCCGCCCACCGCACCCTGAGGATTCGGGCGGAGACGACGAAGAACCGGCTCGAGCGGATTGCGGCTGTACTCGGCTGCGACCGGTGTGCTGCTGTCGGGCTATCTCGTGCACCGGGCGAGTCTGAGTAGGGCAAGTGGACCGCTGTTCCTTCTCTGAGTCCCGCCGTAATCGCGCTCAGCCGTTGAGCTTGTGGACGTGGTCGAAGGTGGTGCGCCGGATTGCGTTGGCCGCCGATGTTCCGCGGTTTTCCACCCACACAACTCGGCATCTGTGTCTGACGGATCTGGCCCGGATGGGTTGGGAGCTGCATACGATCGCGACCTTCGCCGGGCATCGCCATACTGACTCGACGCTGCGATATATCCACCTCTCTGGGCGGGATCTTGCCGACAAGTTCGGCCGCAGCATGGACCATATCCACGCGCAACGCATCGCGATGCTCGCGGCGGCAGGAACACTACGGTGACCGCGACGTTGAAGGTCGACGTTGAAGGTCGACGTTGAAGGTCGACGCGTATACGGATCCTGAATCTCGTTGGCGCTCATCGATTATCGGACATAAGTTCGACACCACTATTGCGGTCCGCGCGGAAGAGTCGCGGGCCATCGGTGAACTCGGAATCCGCAATCTGCGGCGGTTGCAGTATCACGATCCGACCGCGCCGGGCTGGCGTGTGATCGGACGACTGCTGCGACCGCTGGAGGCGGTCAATGCAGGGCTGGATTCGCCGCCCACTGCGCTTGTGTCACAGGGCTGGTCCTTCTTGCGCGAGAACGCCTATGTCGCAATTCCCATTCTCGCGCTGAGGACCAGCCCGTCTACTTCAGTCCCGCGTCATCAACGTCCATACCCACAACAACTAGTCTTAGGTGTGGCCACGACCGACAACAAGACTCCGACTCGCTCTACCCTGGAACCTGACCGGAATCCAGAGCGACCGCGGTCGATCGACTGGACAACCTATACCAACCGGGTAATGTCCGACTGGGACCGATTGCTTAGCTCAGAACCTGAAGAGAAAGCAGTTCAGTCCTTCCTCGAGTTGCACCCCGCAATGATTCCCGGCGGTAGCGGAGACGTTGGTCCTGGTGGTCACCATGGGTCAGAGATGTCTGCAGTCTTCCGTGAACCCGAGCTCACTGGTGCCGGGCGCCAGTTCGAGCCCGATTTCATGTGGGTCACGCGGTCGTCTGGCCTAATCACGCCAGTATTGATAGAGATCGAGAAACCTTCCAAGCGATGGTTTAAGGAGAATGGTCGGCCTACAGCCGAGTTTCGGGACGCACACGATCAATTGAACGATTGGCGGTCGTGGTTCGCAATCGACGAAAATCGCGCGCTGTTCCGCCGCAAGTACCTGTTCTTCGATCGGTACGAGGACCGACCGATAGAGCCACAATTCCTGCTGATCTATGGACGACAGTCCGAGTTTGAGTATGGCGGCGGGCACAAGGATCCAAATACGCTTCGCCACAAACGTGATACCCAGCGGCGCGATGCCGAGTCATTCATTTCATTCGACTCACTCCGGCCTCGGTTTGATCACGGAAACTCGATGACTATCAGTATGACCGCCCAAGGGCCGCGTCCGTTCGCGTACTCTCCCGCCTACAGCACAGACACTGATACTGGCGAAGGCGCTGCACTTCTCGGGGACCCGTCAGAAGCACTAGCGAGGTCCGTACTGATGACCGACGAAAGAAAGAGTTATCTTGCCGAACGTTGGAAGTATTGGCAGCAGATTGAAATCAAGACACAACGCAACCGAAATAACCCGATACGGGAGATGGGATACGAGTAACGTCGAATTAGCCACTATTTCATTGACGGCTCAACCATGCCACACTTCACAAAATCAGACACTCGTCGCGACAGAACCATAGTAATCGTATTCGAGGAACGTCCAACCAAAGGCGCGGCCTGTCTACCCTTATCGGAGTACGCCATGACGCAAACCTTGAACCAGGAAATTCACTTCAAATAGTTTGCGATGCAACGCGTCGCAGTCCAACTAGGAAACCCAAAGCAGCCACAGGAATAGAACCGTTGGGCGCTAACCGCGGGTGCCCTGCCCCGTGCCCGGGCCGGCGTCCGACTCGGAAAAGTTCACTCACGTATCCCGCGGGCGACAACATCCTTAGCAGAAGAAATATACTGAGCCGCTACGTCACGTACTTGAACGCTTATATTCGCCCCAGTACACACCTCCTTTCAATGTTGGGATAGCGCAGTGACGCTGACTGGGCTTGCTTAGCCGCTTAATCAGAGAGTCACACCGAACATTACGCTCATGAACGTGATCTCCTCCAAGTCCTGGACCTCTCCTTCTGCACGCGTGTCGGAGATTCACCATCGCTCGCAGACACCGGTAGGAGGTCAATGGCAGGAGAATGTCCAATACTATTCCCGTGCGCTTGTGCAACCATCGCACTTATCACGTGCTCAAGCTGTTTCCCTCTTTGCTTCTCGGGAAGCTGTGCGATCAGTCGTTCGGCTGATAGAAGATAGCTCTGAACTAACGGCTGCTGAAAGTAGAAGCGCATTTGCTGCATTGTTCCATCCTGCACGTAAATGAAAGTCTTCGCAACGTATCCGCTCGTGGCGGCACCTGCAGCCGCTATTAGCGCAGCCGCATATTTTGTGGAACTATCTCCAGCGAAGACAATTACGAGTATTCCCGAAGTGATCGTAAGGAGGCCGATCCCTCCTGCGACCATGCTCGCAAAATGCGCACTGGCTGCTTGTGATCTCGCAAGAGCATCGTAGGCCTCCATCTGCTTCCTGTTCGCACGCATGAGGCCTATCAGGTCATCCGGCCCCTTAATATCATCAACTGCCCTGTCGGCCGCCCCTAGAGCTCGGGACTCCGCCTCTTCGTAAAAACCTGCACGGGCGTTATTCCGTCTTGCCACCGCCCAAAACATTATAAAAAATCCTACCAAAAAGACAAGAACACCGATCGTTAGCCCGAAAGGTTCAGATATTCCAAGGTAATAGGATATTGCAGAATTTGAATTATACGTAGACACCGTCAAAGCTATAAAACCAACCCCAGCATAGAGAAGGATTATCGATATCATTCCGAGTGTTATAAACTCTTGACGAGCTTTTACACCTTGACGCGAAATCAACCAAGATTTCGATTCCCTATAGCTATCCTGATCATTCAGCCTGACCATGGAACCTTCATTACCGCCCCTGCTATCATCCGATTTCTCACGCCGCCTCAACATAGTTCGACACTAGTGGATGAGCGAATGGTCCGAGCATGCGACCCGGCGCCGATGAAACTGCCCCCACTTCAGGGTAGAAACGCCTTCACTTAACAACGCCGGCATCGAACTCGATACGCAGGAACTGACGGCGCGAAGCAGCGATATCACTTCCACCGGATGAAAGGGTCGGGACTGCCTACGAATTGGATGATCCTAAGAACTGACGGCTGCGGGTTCGTATTGATTGACCTATATCTGCCAGCGCCCTCGCTGTCAGGATTTAGTGAGACACTCGGAGGCAACCGAGATCACTTACTGAGGGCATGAAACGAGCACCCCCGATGACCAGCCCGAACCCCACGACAACCCCCGATTCGCCGGCAGATCCCGCACCGAAACCGACCCGCCGAACATTCACCACCGAATACCGCAACAACACCCTCGACGAATACAACAACGCCCCACACGGCGAAAAATCTGCAGTCCTACGCCGCGAAGGTTTGTACCAATCCCAACTCCGAGAATGGACGCAAGCTAGAACCGCAGCGGCCGGAAAGTCACAACCGAAGTCAGCATCCAGTCCCGACAACGACATCGCTACCCGCAAGGAAATGGCCCGTCTGACACGCGAGAACGCCCGTCTGGCAAAGCAATTGACGCGGACGGAGGCCGCGCTTGAGATCATGGGAAAACTTCACGTGCTCTTGGAATCCATCTCCTAGAGCACGGACACACCGCCCTTACCGAACACGCACTGAACCAGCACCTTCACCGACCTGCGAGCCGCCGAAATCCCCACCCGCAGATCCTGCATCCTGATCGGACGATCCCGCGCCACCCACTCAGACACCAGCAACCACCCATTCTGGGACCCAAGAAACCAAAGACAGTCCCGGACAACGGCCAAGCACTCACCGCATCCGAACGAGCCCAAGTGCTGACCGTCATCAACAGCGACAAGAACGCTGACCGCGCCATATGTCAGATATGGGCACGGGAACTCGACGAGGGAAACTACTGGTGTTCGGTGTCGAGCATGTACCGGATCGCTGCTTCGGCCGGGCAGAACCGCGAACGCCGACGGACAGCGACACATCCACGAAGGTGATCCCCGAACTCCTCGCAGACGGACCTTCACAGGTCTGGACCTGGGACATCACCAAGCTCCGCGGGCCCACCAAGGGCGTGTGGTTTCACCTGTACGTGCTCATCGACATCTACTCGCGCTACAACCCGTTGTGGATCGTTGCTGCGTACGAAAGTGCTGAGCTGGCAGCTGAATTCATTGCGGAAGCAATCGAGCGAAACGGCATCGCCCCGCACACCGTCCACGCCGACCGTGGCACCTCGATGACCTCCGGATTGGTATCGGAACTGCTTACAAACCTCGGCATCGTCCGGTCGCATTCACGGCCGAGGATGTCGAATGATAATCCGTTTTCCGAGGCTCAATTCAAGACATTGAAATATTTGCATGATTTTCCGAAATCGTTTGCATCGCTTGAGGATGCACGGGTTTTCTCGGAGGGGTTCTTCAACGAGTACAACCACATTCACCGTCATTCGGGAATTGCCTGGCATACTCCGGCGTCGGTGCTTTTCGGGACTGCCGATGCGGTCGACGAGGCCCGCCAGATCACCCTGAACGAGGCACGTCGCGAACCCGGCTCGGTTTTCACGTCGGCCCTGCCCGCCCGAAATGCCGACCGTTTTCTTCATCAACGAACCCGTTGCCGAATCGCAGATCAACTGATCGTGACTGTCTCACTTGACTTGACACATAGCGCCTTTTGGTTTTTCAACTCGGAATGAACGAGAAGGTTCGCTCCGACGAGGACCTGATCTTCTTCAGTTCTCCCGTCTCCTCTGTGCTCACCGTGTACCCGGTAAAGAAAGAGTTCATCGTCAACCGTGGCGGCGCGAAATCGCGCTACAACGTTCCCGAGGGTTTCGAGATACTTCATCTTGACCTCGAGCAAATGTTCCACGTCGCGTTGACCAACACCGGAATCGAAGCTGAAAACACCTGGTGGGAACTCGGATTCGACCCCGCCGGCGAAATCAACGAATACACCGCCCTCCGTATGACCTTCACAGTCCGGCCCGGTCACACCCGCCCGCCCCACGGAATCCGGATGGTGTTCGAGGAACTTGGAATGAAGACTCAGTACGGGCATCGTCCCGATCTGGACTGGCCCGAGTGGAGAGGGGGCGTCGGCAGCGGCCCGTGTGAACTGAAGGAGCTGATCTTCCATATCGGGATGGCCGTCAAGAATGCAGTCAAGGACGGCTACCAGTTTGACGGGCCATGGATGTTCCGCATCATCGACGTCCCCGACAAAGGCAAATGCCTCGAAAGTTTCTGCGCAGCAACATGGATCAAACCCAAACGGTGGCACGTAGCGCCGAGCTGACTGTTCCCGGCAGACAATCCAGATCCCCCGCTACCAGCTTCGGCGAGCCCCACTCGGCATCCGCTGGCGCGAAACATCGAGTCACCCACGCACACCCGAAACACCATTATCCCAGACCAAACCACGCGACGACCGCTCCAGGAGAGAATATGACTTCACTTACTCGCGGCCAGAACACACCACTGAACTCACCGCAGCTCACCGTTAACGTCACCGGCGTCACCCCCGGCACGGTCGACCTCATGGTCTTCCAAGTGACATCGACAGGAAAAGTACGAAACGACAACGATTTCGTCTTCTTCAATCAACCCGCTTCCCCCGAAGGGGCAGTCCGACTCACCGGATCGAGCACGGTCACCATCGATGTCACCAGAATCCCACCGAGCATCGACACCCTGCGGTTTGCAGTGAGCATGGATGACTCGGCACCAGGCTCCCTTGCTGGCATTCGCGGCCTCAGCGCCACACTGGGCGAGGTCGCGGCCTCAGCGCCACACTGGGCGAGGTCGCGGCCTCAGCGCCACACTGGGCGAGGTCGCGGCACCAGCACTCGGCTTGACTACCGAACGCGCCGCGATCCTGGCCGAAATCTATCGGAGAGGTGATCAGTGGAAGATCCGCAACGTCTCGGCCGGATGGGACAGCGGACTCAAAGGTCCTGCCACCGAACACGGTGTCGCCGTGGACGATGCACCGAACTCTCCTCCCGTCCGTCAAACCAAGCCCGCTTCGTCTGCGATTGTTTCTCCGACGCCTGCCGCACCACCCGTTCCGCAGCAGCGCGTCCAGCTCAGCAAGATCACCCTGACAAAAGCCTGCCCCACAGTGTCCCTCGCCAAAGGCGATCAGAGCGCGACCATGCGGATCAATCTCAACTGGACCCGCGGCCGTCGAGGCATATTCGGTGGCGGCGGTGCAGTCGACCTCGATCTCGCCTGCCTCTATCAACTCACGGGTCCAAGGGTGTCATCCAGGCTCTCGGCAAGTCCTTCGGCAACCTCAACTACCCGCCGTACATCGCGCTCGATGGCGATGACCGGTCAGGTAACACCGCTGGCGGAGAGAACCTTCACATCAACCTCACTCACCTGAGCGAGTTCAAGCGCATCCTGATCTTCGCGTACATCTACGACGGAACCCCGAACTGGTCGGCAGCCGACGGAGTGGTCACCCTATACCCGCCAAACGGTCCCGAAGTGGAAGTTCGATTGGACTCCCACAACAACCGCGCACGTTCCTGCGCCATCGCTCTGCTCAAGAACGAGAAGAACGAACTGACGGTCACACGAGAAGTGCGCTACATCAACGGAACCCAATCCGAGGTCTCGAAGGCCTACCGCTGGGGATTGAAGTGGAGCGCTGGTAGGAAATAGCTCCGAGACTTGTATTGCGCCATCGCAGCCGTCGCTCCTATCCGCCATGCGATGCCAACTCCTCAGCGCGAGGAGCCCGACGGTGGAGAAGCTGCAGCACGCTCGATCGACATGAGTGAGATGTGACTTGAGCAGATCCCATTGCCTAGTCCTGTTCACGGGAATCCTGTCACCAGTTATGCAGGAGCTCGCCATTCCTGCCAGTGTCGCTGCAACCACACCGTCTGCTTCTTGGTCATGGGAATGGTCAGGGGCGCCCCCGTGCAGTGAATCGTAGAGGGGGTACTTACGGATTTCTTCAGCCACGTCGACCGTCCCGAGTTCATTCACTGCGATGAGCCCATGGTCGAACAGTCGGTGCAGGTCGCGCCGCAGCAATAACCCTCCCTCGTTGTCGTGGACGCCGATTTCGGCATAGCTGTAGAGGTGGCACGCTTCGAGCGCCTCTTCCCGGCGAGGGACCGGTGAAGGCGCAGTTCGCGCCGTAGCGGCGGAGCAGTTCGGCGCGGAAAGCAGGTTGTCCGAGACGAACACGCACCGGGCGAGTGGTGTGACTGCCGGCCAGTTGAGTGCTCGTCGCCTCGACAATCGTCAGCGGCTCCCCCGGCGTCGTCCCTTGGTCGCTGCCGTGAATTCATCCCACCGAAGTTCTCGAATACTATTCTGCGAGTACGATTTCACGCACAACGCTCGAAGTTGCTTCGCATCGAGTGCGCCGGCGAGGTCAACCCAACCTTGATCGTGCGTCGTGCGGAACGTTTTGACAGTCGAGTCGGTGAAGGTCGGGGTCGGGAATTCTTTTCCGCAGTCATAGCAACGAAAGCGCGGCAAAGGTGTTTTCCGCTCCAGATAGTTGGTGGTAGCGCATTCCGGGCAGCGTCCGATGGGTTTGCTCTTATTCGCCGTGGTCGATTCGTTCGATCACGGATGCACCGATGAGATCGACTTGATACCAGACGACTATGACGTCACCGGGCGATACTTGACGCGAGTTGGCGACGTTACTGTCCCAGCTGTAGTGACTAGCAGCGTCATCGTCGTACTTCTCTCCCCCGCCGAGTCGCCGGTACTCGGTTTTCGTCATCACCAGCCACGCCCGACGCGGAGCGGAATTCGATTTTGGAGAGAAGGAGAACGTGAATCCGAGTGCCTCAAGAATCCGCACGACCGTGGCTTGGCCGCCGGAGAACTGCGCTGCGTCCAAAATCTGCCCGGTCGCGTAGCCGTGAGCCACGCCGACGATCGCTTTCGAATCGTATTCTCGCTCTTCGTGTCGAATCCTGTAGAGGCGTGAGGGGGCGAAACCGTGCTTAGCGAGGAACTGTTCGTGCCCGAACTCATCGCACTACTCGATAGCCTTCAGAACCGAATCATGCGTCACGTCCGCGAGGGTCACGGCGCCACGATATAGTCGCGCACCGACTAGGCATCCCTGACTGCAGATCTCGGAACGAAGAAGATGTCATGCAGCTCGTGTGTTTCCGGTGACGCGTACACGCTGCCATCTCACACGACTCGGCGCCGCTTCGTCCGCACGCATTGAGACCAACACGCCACAATCCCATAGTTCGGTAGGCGTCGTGTCTGGCCCGATCGACCGAAAAGACTCGATGACGCTAGTTAAGGCTCGTCAAACACTTAGTCTTCGCAACAGCCCAAGTCCCACCGCTTCGGCTACCTACGGTGTAGGTCCGATAGAACATCGCCTACCTCTATGCAGCGGTGACACCACCGGCGCTTTGGCATCGCCGAACTACGACTGTTCTTGGTACCAACTCATATGGGCTTGCAACAACACCGCTGCTTGTTTAGCTTCCGTGCGATTCCGCCGGCGCCCGCGGAAGTCCGCAACAATACTTCGCCCCCAAATGATCAGGGCTGCAGCAAAACACGATCCAGAGACGACGGCGATCGGAATAAGAAGCGCATTGCCCGTCCTCACCCCATCACGATACTGAGCGATCCAGTCGTAGAACGCGACCAAGGTGAAACCGAGCAGTGCGACAACAACGATGGCATGCCCTAGTCCGGCGAGAAATGTGATTGCACGACTCTGGGGTGTGAGCTTATGGACGATGTCGCGGAGCATCGCTGCGCATGCCAAGAGTGTCACTGTCAACGTCAGATATGGGGCGTAGATCGTCCAGGTATCCATCCCGGATGAATAGCAGAGACTCCGTGATGCCAAGTTCACCGACCCAGGGGAAAGGCGAGATCGGTAAAACCACGACACACGGGGCACCGTCACGACCGTGTCAATTTTGTGGGTCGCGCGATCGGAATCAAATGCTCGGCAGCTTACTACTGTGGACGAATCGAGGCCACGAAAACGTGAATGCCGGCGCCTCACTGGTCGCACCAGAATTGGGAATGTTCCCTCGTCGAGGGTCGCCGACAACGCCCATTTCCGGCTAACGCCAAGCGTCTGCAATGAGTCTTGTTATGCGCTGCGAACTCGATGGAGCACTCGCTGACGCAAGGACCTGCGCTGACTGGCAGGCACCGGGCCGGGCACACCGTTCAGTGCCGCGGCGGCAATAGCCCCGAGGAGTTTGGTGAGCTCGCGTTCGAACTCACGTGTCCCGTCGGTTGCGCCGGACCGTGCGTGCGCCAATTCATGCAGCAGAGTCCCGCAAAATCGGTCTGCGTTTGCCAGCTGACCACGATGGATCACGATCCGATTCATATCTTTTTGGTACAGCCCCAGGACCGTTTCCCCACCATCGTTGAGTCGCATCGTCTCACTAATGAGAATGCTCGTGACCCCAGTCTGGCCGGGAAGAATCTGAGCTAGCTGGGCAGTGGGCGCGGCAAGGGAGAATATCTGCTGCTCTGCAGGTGTCAGCATTCCTGGTTCGACGAAGGTATAAGAAAAGCTCTCGTTCCAAGACTTGCGGTATGTGTCGAGATCGACCAGCGGGCGCCCTTCCAAGTCCGTCTCGTTGCCGAGTGCCTTCGCAAGATCGTCCGGGACGACGACAAGCCGATATCCGTCGTCTTTCGCGTATTCGAGCTGCGGTGTGCGTTGCTCGAGTTGTCTGGCCGTTATGAACAAGACTTTGTCGTTCGTCTGCAGAACCCGGCACGCATGCAGTTTGACGTCTTTCCAGTCCAGTTCGGCGTGAATGGTCCCACTTGCGTAACCAGCAAGATCGACGGTGAGTGGTTCCGCTACTTCGCGGCTCGTGCAGGCAATGAGCATGTCTTTGACGCGTGAACTGTAGGCGGTTCGTCCCACGTTGGATCGTTCACGGTTCAGCGCCCGACGCAGCGGCGCATTGAGATCAATAATGTTGTAGGAGAATAAGAAACGCGGCTCCACTGCGACGAGCAGCCCTCGGACGTACACCCGTCCACCGTCACTGTCTGGGCGGCGTTCAAGCACTTCCCCGAAACGGGTCTGCTCAAGGGGAAGGTCTCCGGAGAATTTGAGAAACAATTCCTTGGCTGCCTCGACATCGGTGTCTGCGATACCCGTGATCCTGACGAGGGTACCCACCATCTGTGGGTCGGCCGGTGCAGTCACCAACGCGTGCAAGGTGACGATATCGCCGAAGTCTGGCTTGGCTTGTCTCCCTGTGCTGATGTCGCCGTGTGCACTATGGAGCGTCACACCGACATCGTTGCGTTCGAAGACTGCGAGTGCATCTTTGAGGCCGACACCGAACTGGCCGATGACGTCCTGATGGTGCTGTTTCTCTGTGCTTTCGTTTTGCGTGAGGTGTTGGTAGCGCAGTCCTCGTCCGAAATCCCGAATCTCCCACGTGCCATCCTCGACCTTCTCGATCACTGGTTCAGTTGTTCCGGTGATTTTGTGTTCGTCGAGCGCGTTCGCGATGATCTCTCGGATCGCAAAGGCGAGCGACCAATGCTTAAGCACTGTGTCGATATTCAGGTCGAACGCCTGCACATGCGGCCCGGCTGTCACGTCAGTTTTCCTTGGGGAATCGGTTCACTTGTCACCACACATCTATGTCTTGGCTCCTACGATTTAAATGACCGGAGACCTCATCATCGTTGCGCGCGCTGGTAATCGCGACCATCACATCACGCACTCACTTATTCACTCACTCCTACGATGCAGTCACCGCTCCTAGTGAGTCGACGATCTTCATCGTCTCCACCGCCACGGTAGTGACACGCTTGATTAGCTCAACGACGTAGGTCGGGTCGTCGTGCTCGTCGCACCAGTCGTTGGGGTCATTGACGATACCAGAGGGCTTGTCGGTCTTTACCTGGTAACGATCGATGATCCATGCCAGTGCCGACCGGGACCCGAGCATGTACCGCTCAGCCTCCTCAGGGATCCCTGAGATGGTGACCTTCGGGTTGTAAACGAGCGAGGTTCGGTCGTCGACGTTCTTGCCGGTCTCCGGGTCCTTCTTTTTGCCCCACTTCATCTTCGACACACGCCACGTCTCACGGTCTGCGTCTGATTCACCCGACTTGATTTGTACGTCAAGGGGATACGGTTCGACGGTCTCATAGTCGACATGCAAATCTGCCAGGCGGCGACCTGCCGAGGTCCGCTGCTCGAAACGCTCTCGGGACTCGGGTGTCGGAATGCGAGGGAGCATCTTCTTAAGGTCTGATGCGTATGCGTTCCGGTACGCTGGATCATGCAGGAGGCCGTAGACGTAGAAGAAGATGTCGTCCTTTGTTACGTGATCACCGACTGCAACGCTGTAAAGCTCGAGGATGCCGTCGGTGATGTTGTCGATACGGCGGTAACCCCACTCGTCGACTTCCGCTGCACCAGTCGATGTGAAGTCGAGTTCGCCATCAGAAGATTCGGGCTTCTCGTAAGTCCAACGGGGAAAAAACTGACCGGTATCTAGAAGATGCAGATTAGGAAGCAAGTCAGTGATGAACGGCGTGAACTCGAAATGGGACGCCGGCGCAGTCAGAACGATGCCGATATTCTTGTGGTGCGCCGTTGGGAACATCGAGGGCAATCACTCGGTCCTCGGCTCGATCGATTCGTGAAATCGCCGGGCGCTTGAGAACCCATTTTTGTGGCACTCGAACTCAGCCGCGATCACTCGACTTACACTGCTGCACAGCAGTTCCGATTCCCCAGACGAGCTCAGCAAAACGGCGAGACCTGGATATGCGAACGCCCAAGTAGAGCAGATAGGACCGAATTTGCGCCGCTGCGGATAGCGCTGGGAGTGATCCGACAAGCTGGCCATTGAACCGATTCGGCGGTATCGACCTATCTCCAGCTGACCACAGGACCGACTCGACCATCGACATAGCAGCGAACTCCGGAATTTTACTTGGTCGGCAGTGAGTCTCCGCGGCGCATGTTCCTGAGCGCCTAAGACTGGCGACACCCATTCCGCAAGGAACCGGATGTTGAACGGCCATGATTGCTTGATCATTCTCGTTCCGCTGCAATGTATTACCTCATTCTATCGAGTTAAGATTCGCTGCAGACGATTGAGTACTCGAGCCGAACGAAGGCAGCGAGCTCTTCCGCGGACGGGCCCGGAAACGGCAGAGCCAACTCTGATACAAGCTTGCTCCGCTTCTTGAAGTTGCATCGGCGATGCGCAGCACGAACATCGCCTTGGCAATCGAGTCCTCCGCGCGAAATCGGAACTAGGTGTTCGATCTGGGCACCCCAAGGGGCTTTCCGCGCAGCGCCCGCGTCGACGGGTTTGTCGCACAAGTAGCAGGTCCAGTTGTCAGTGGCGAATACTTCGGAATCCAGGTATGCGGTTCCCTGCCTTGCATTTCGGCGTTGCATGCGGGCTTTCCGTTTTCCGGCAGCGACTTAATCCGGGTTCGTCTCTGCCCACCGGCGATTGAGTTCGGCCCTGCGCTCCTTGTTTGCCTCACGCCACTGCTGGTGCGTCTCACGATACTTCTCAGGGTTCCGCTGCTTCGCGACTATTTTCAGTTCCGCGGCGCGTTCCTTGTTCCGTTCTCGCCATTCCTTGCTCTTTAGCCGATCGTATTCTTTCCGCTGAGCCTTTCTCGCCTGCGCAGTTCGCTCGCGCTCTTCACGTCGCACCTTGGCGGGTTCGTAGTCATAGTTTTCCAGCGACCAGACGCTCGATCGTTGATTTGCGAGTTCCGTATTCTCTTCGTACCAATTGCGGGCCAACCACTTCCGGTTAATAGCGCGGCACACGTCCGAGCAGATCTTCTGTTTCCAGCGTGTCCTGGTGAAATGCTGCTCGAAAATGCAACAGTCTGTGCTGCCGTAGTCACCCACGCGACCATTTGCACTGTAATGGTCGGTGGCACGTTTGCGCGCCGCGATCTTCTTGCATTCATCTGAGCATCGTTTCGCGCGAATTGTCTTCGCCTCGAAATCGCCCCCCACATTCCAGGCATACCAACACCGTCATGGGCATACCGCGCGCGCCGTTACGGATACCCAGACCATTACATCCTCCAGGTTCGATCCGCCGGTAACCATTACCGCGAAGTCAATCCCCCATGCTCCATGCACAACCGGTTAGCCTACTGTCGCTCACACCGGAACAGTACCTCAATAGTTGCCAGATCGATTACAGCACAGGGCATCTGATACGCACTGCACGCAGCAGGTACAAGATGTATTGGCATAGCCGCTCACGGTAGTCGGTAGAGGCCCTTCTCTATTCCAGCCTCGTCAATATCCGGACCACGCCACCACACCTCGCCAGGATCGGTTGTGAGGCTGATAACTGGAGTCCGGCTGAGGTGCCAGGCGGTACGCTTCGCGGCCGAGTTTCTGACCCCTTCGACAAGCCAACTCGTGACCGCAGCCCTTGACCCGTCACAGTGCGGCGCGATGGCTCGGCTCATGATATCCACGCGTCTGCCTGAAAAAGTGTCCCAGTGACGAATCTTCCGAGCTAGCTGTGGGTCTTCCCGATCGGCATCTGTGTAGAGCTGACGGCCCAGCTCGCTCGGCCCGAAATCTTCGTTCCGGGTTGCTCCCCCACGATTCCAGGGGAAAGCGCCGCCGTTCTTTCCTTCTGGAATTGCGTAGAACAGGTAAACATCGAGATCCTTCACACCACGATCCTCGTGCACATAGTGCCGAGCGCCACCCTGCACTAGACAGACCGCTAGAAGTGTCGACCAGTCAGGAAAACGCTGGCGGAACTTGAGGTCGTCGTGACGGGCAAGTTCCGCGAGCCGATCCATATGATCGACCGTGAGACGTGCGAAACTACGCACCGATCTAGCGTCATCCATGAAATGAAGGATTTCACAGAACACCGCGCCCAATCAGCAAGCCTCAACAGTCGGGCTACGACTCCGAATTTATAACGAAGGCTCGGTGCCCGACTACGCACCGAAAAACGTGCGCGGCCGAGACACCGGCAGCGGGACAGGCTCGCTGGACTGCAACAAAATCTTCGAGTTGAACGACCGAAGGCCGCAGGAATTCGATCTGTTGAGCAGCCATCCTGCGTACACGACTAGTTGATGGGCTCCTAAAGGCCTTGACGCTATTCCTTGCTCGCGCAGTACAACAGCATGCGCGGTTCGTTCAGGTGTCAGGATGGTTTGCCGGCCGTCGAGACGACTGGCGGTTTCGAGGCCGCCGATCTCTCACCGTCTGAGTCGGGAACGGACCGCATCGATTCCATCGTCATACGATTCGACGTAGCGTCCGGACCCGTACTGATAGCGCAAATCAACGGATGCCGGGTCGTGGGCCATGAACACAACGTCGGGACGCCCCCCGTTATACCGGCTGTAGACGGCGTAATTCCAGTCGTCGGGTGCGTAATCGTCGTTCCACTTCAGGCGGGCCACAGGGACGAATCCAGCCTCGGAATAGATCCTCGGTAGTGCCGTGTCGAAACAGTCCAGTCGTCGTCCGCCTTGCTGGACTGCAACGGCGAGCATGGATTTCGCGGCGCTTGGATATTTGCTGTCCCGATGAGAGAAAGCAGAGACGATTTCGTCGTCCTTGAGTGCGATGCCGGAACGGCCGTCGTCAGTCATGAACAGCCGCATATTCTCGTATTCGCCTGTGTTGTAGACGTGTACGGATGAGGCGAAGCGGTTGCTGACCTTGAGCTGTTCCATCTGCTGCCGGTAGAGATCAGCGTCGGAGGGCGCCAACTCGTACAGGTCCGGAGTGCTGTCTCCTCTGCGCTGAAGCTGCGTGGCCCGAACGGTATCGAGCGTGTGAACCTGTGTGGGAACAACCTCGCGGTCACCGATCAGAAGCCGTGGGCTTCGGCTTCCTCGATCGCCAAGTCGTCCCATTCCTGTTCGATCGTCGCCCGTGCGTTGTCCGGCAGTTCCGGCGTCCATCCCCTGCGACGCCAGAACGCTTCGCGTTGCTCCTGTGTCAGGGTCGGTGTCTCGTTCGCGGTCATGGCTATTGTCCTTCAAGTCGTGATGGGTGAATCCTGAGACTAATCTGATCTGCTGTTCACGTCGCGCTTTGCCTGTTTCGAGGCGATGCTGCAGCTTTTCTCGCTTACCTGGATCGTCCTCCGCGGCGAGCTGAGTGCGCAACTCGGTTTGACCGCCGGGGGTCGCGTCGTATTCGGCGGATCTGGCGTCAAGGTTTGTTGTCGCAGTGTCCAATCGTTGCCGGTTCCGGGTGTCCGCGGGGTTCGCGTCGAACAACGTCTGGGCGGCGTCGACTCTTCGGCGGGCGCTGTCAAGGCGTGCTCGCACGTGCGGGGTGCAGCGGGGGCCGGGGTACTTCTGGCACATCTATCGGCTCCCCCGATCGGCCGCGTCGACGAGACGTCCGAGCATGGCGCCGAGGTTTTCGGCGGCGATGTCGACGAGTTCGCTTTTCTCGGTGAGGTATTTGTCGCGGCGCAGTTCGATCATCACCGAGTACACGCGGGGATCGGTGTTGTAGCGGTCGAGGGGCACGTACGTGCCGGAAAATGGGGTATCCGTGCCGATGTCCTCGAGTGGGGAGAACGCGGCGTAGGCGGCCTCTATAAGCCAAGGCGGCGTGTGGTGTGGGTCGGTGCCGATGCATAGCGCGGGACGCTGGCCATCTCGGTGCAGCTCGTATGGCGACGGCAATGTCGGGTAGGAGTGGACGTCGATGATCACGGCGCGGCCGGTGGCGGCGATGCGGTCCGTCACCAGGTCGGACAACGCGGCGGTGTAGGGATGGAAGTAGTTATCGAGCAGTGCATCTCGTGTGATGTTGTCGGCGTTGCGCAGGACACCTCCGTCGCAGGTTCGGGTGTAGACCGCGCCGCGGCCGACGGTGTTGAGTTCTTCGCGCTCGTCGGGGAATCGTTCGGGATCGATCACCAGGCGCGAGAGGTCGTTGCGCAGTGTCCACGGCTGCGGTGTCACTGATTGCGCAGCGTGCTGTGCGATCACGTCGGTGTGCACGTCGGTGATCTCGTCCAGCTCGGCAGCGAGTTGTTCGTCGGTGACGGTCAGTGACGAGCGAATCTCGGGCGGAATGACGCGCGAGGCGTGCGGGACGTGCAAGATGACCGGCGAGGATGTATCGCCCGCGATCAGTGTTCTCGTGTTCACGAAATCTCCTTGGCGAGTGTGGAACTGGTGCCGGCTTCAGTTGATGACATCGACGAACCAGCGGCCGTCGAGCTCTTTGGTGGTGATGGTCTGTGGCAACTGTGCAGGCGGCTGGCCGGGACGCATTTCGGTGAGAGCGACGGAGTAGATACCGGCCGCGATCGGTGTGATGCGCACGCAGTGTGTGGTTCCTGTTGGGACGGTGCCGATTCCGGATTGAATCTTCTCCTTCGATGGCAGGGAGGTGTCAGGGGTCGAGAGAGCACGGACGGCTGTTCCGGAGCGGGTGGCGTAGTAGGCGTGCTCGAAGGCTGCGATAACTCCTGGGCCGCTTTTCTGGTCTCCGGGGTCGGTGCGGCATGCGCTGGGGCCGGTTTGAGTCGTCGGTGCGGAGGCGAGAGCGGGCGGGGTGACGTCGAGGTTAGGTGCCGTTTCCGAGGTGTCTGTCTCGTCGGCAATCCTTTTCGGTGCGCGCTCGTCGTTACCGGAGAGCAGACGCAGGGTGAACCAACCGAGCAGCGCGACCACGACAATCAGGGCAGCGACGTAGCGCAGGCGAGGCGATCGAGAATCCTTCTTGCGCGGCCGCTTCGGCGGTTTCGGAGGCTTGGGTGCGGTGACTGTTGTGGCCGTGTCCGCGCCTGCGCCGTGGGGCGTGCCGCCGAGTAGGTCGATCACTGCGGGGTGTCTTTTCGTGTTCGTCATCGCTGTCGTCCTTTCGGTGCTCGCGCCTGGTTCTGCAGTGGCGCATGGACAAGTTCAGGGCGAGCTTTACGCCGGAATACCCGCTCCGACTGCGTCGCTGATCAGCGAGGACGCCAGGCCCGGGGTCGCGTTGGTGAGGAATTCCGTGAGTGCGGTGTCGACGTGTTCGATGATCTGCTCGCCTCCGGGCTGGGCTGCGACGACGTCGCGGGCCTGCTGGTCGATCGCGGGGGCAGCGGCGACGGTGTCGCGGACAGTGGTGGCTACGGCCTCACCGATGGGGCCGGAGTTCTCCCAGTCGGTGAGCGTGTCCTGGGTCTGGCTGGTGACGGCGGGTTGGTCGACGTCGGGGACCTCGATTTCGACGGGTTCGCCGAGTTCACCTGCGCCGTACGCGACGGCCGCGGTGAATCCTGCTACTCCCCCGCCCAGTCCGCCGAGAACGAATGCGGGGCCGCCGGCGAGGAAGGCGCCCGTACCGGCGCCGACGGCGGTTCCGGCGAGACCGCCCGCTACCCAACCAATTCCGGGGACGAAGACGTTGCCCAGTCCGAGGCCGAGGTTTCCGCCGACGGTGCCGCCGATCAGCGCTCCTCCGATGGCGAACGGGGTCGCGAGGCCGATTCCTCCGGCGAGTGCTCCGGCGGCGGCACCGCCGACTTGGGTGGCGGCGTCGCGGCTGGCTTTGTCGACGGGGACGCCGAAGGAGTTCCAGCCGGTGGCGACTCCGGATTCGATGATGGCGGTGGTGTTGTTGGTTCGTTCGAGGTCGACGTCGGAGACCCAGTTCGGTTGTGCGATGTGGAATGTTCCGATGCGGAGGATGTCGCGTGGGGCGATGATTGGTGCGACGACGTCGACGGGGCCGGGGCCGGGGAGATGGAGCTGGGTGTAGTCGGTCGGGGTGTTGTCGGTGTAGGTGGGTGGTGTGTAGGTGTTGGTGTCGTAGTCCCAGTTCGGCAGCGGCTGGTACTCGATGTTCTGGTATTGCGCGGGTGGATCGACCCAGTAGATGGGCTCGGTCGGGGCTGGAGCTTCTGTGGCCGGCGGCGGGGTGGGTTCGGTGGTCACTCCGGACTGTCCCCCTCCGTCGTTGATGCCTGCTTGTCCTCCTCCGTCGGTGATGCCGGCTTGCCCGGGCGCTGCGATTGCCGCTGGTGCGAGGGTGATTCCGGCGGCCGTTGCTGCGGCTGCGACGACTGCGATGATGCTTTGGCGGGCGAGGGTGCGGCTGCGGTGTCGGCCGTGCCGGTGTGCGCGGCGGGTTGCTCGGTTGGCTGAGGTGGTGTCGATGCTCATGTGGTGCCTTTCGTTCAGGAGGGTACGGATGGATGCAGGGAGGGAGGCCCGTGTGCGGCCCCGGGCTGATAAGAGGTCAGTCAGCGGCGTGGGCGATGAGATCGATGACGGTCGAAGCAACGATGGTCAGGGCTTCGGTGGTGCTGCGCCGGAGCTTCGAGGGCGCGATGCGCTCACCGGAAGCGAAGAGTGGCTCGAACGGCATCCGGACGACCGAATGGACGCCGGCGTCGAGAAAGGCGTCGACAGCGTCGATTTCGACCATCGGTGCGTCCCCGGGTCCGTCGGTGATGACGACGATGGTGCGAGCCATCATCGCCCGGCCCGCGGTCGTGGCGAGGTCGAGGAGCATGCGGTGCGCGGCTGCGGCGGCGTCGCGGCGGAGCGGGACGGGCACGAGGAGGACGTCCGCGTGGCTGGTTGCCCAGTGCCAGCTGCCGGCGAGGCGGTTATTGCCGGTGTCGGCGATGAGGATCTCGCGGTGCTGGGACAAGATCTGCGCCGCCGCGTGGGCGTCGTCGTAGCCGAGACTGGATCCGTGGTCGCCGTTGTTGCCGGCGACGATGTCGTCCCCGCCTGGTTGGCGGGTGAGGTACTGCGAGAGCGCCGAGGGGCGGATGCTGCCGGGCTCGGCTGCCTCGGCGGCGATCAGTGAGCGCACGTCGTGTCCGTCGCGGGGTGGGATGCTGACGCGGTCGGCGAGGCTGCCGCCGACGTCGGCGACGTCGACGCAGACCGTGGTTGCGGCGCCGCGGTGTTCGGCGATGATCGCGTTCAGCCCTACCGCGAGTGGGGTTTTGCCGACGCCGCCTTTCGGGTTGGCGATGGTCACGATCGAGAACCCCGGGAGGGGGCCGGTGATGGATGCGATGGCGGCGCGGTGGCGCATTTCGGCGGACTCGGGTTTCGGGTCGATTCGTAGGTTGAGGACGGTGTTGAGTCGGCCGCGTAGTCCGGTGCGGGCGGGTTCGTGCGAGCCTGCCGCGAGCTCGGGGGCTGCGAGCACTGATGTCGAGGTAGGTGTGCGCGCCGCGGGGACTGGCCGGGCATGCGTGTCAGCTCCCCCGGATGGCGGTGAGTCACCGAGGGGTGTCACCGCCATAGTGACCGGTTCGTCCACATGATGATCCGGCCGCGTCTGTGGTGTGTCGGCGGGTGCGGGGATGGGGCCGGTGGGCAGCGATTGCGCCACTGTCCCGTCCGGTGCGACGGTGAGTTGGCGGGAGCGGCCCGCTTCCTGCACGGTGACCTCGACGGGTGAGCCTGCGTCGGCGGAGAGCTGTCGGCTGAACTGTGCAATCACCGCGTGGATCGACTGCCCGTTCTCGGCGGACAGTTCCACCTTCTCGTCCCCTGCCCCGCTCACGAGTGCGGTTCGCTCGGAGGTGATTTCGATGGCAAGGGTCGACATCACGCGGTGGTTCCGGTGAAGGCTCCGACGCCGGAGAGTTCGGTGTCCATTTCGAGGACGATCGTGTCGGCCTTGTCGAGGGCGGCCAGGGCGTCGTCGCGGGCTTTGCCGTCGGGGAGTACTTCGATGATCTGGCGACGGGTGGCGACGGCCTTCTTGATTTCGTCGAGTCGCGGAGCAGTCAGTTCCTGGTCTTCGCTGAGTTTCGGTAGCCACGTTGGGATGGCGTTTTTGAGGACGCGGCGTAGTTCGGTGATGACGGGGTCACCGCCCCCTTTGGGGGCTGCGAAGGGGTTGCGCAGCACGGTGATGTCGTCGGCAGTGGGGGTGATCGATTGAGAGATGCGGCGGCTCATGGGCGGACCTTTCGGGTGAGGGTAGTGCAGGTGTGTCAGCGAAGTCGGGGCTGTGGTGTCAGGGCGCGGGTGCGGTGGTGTCGGGTTCGGGAAGGAGGACGACTTCGTGTGGTCCGTAGGTGATGTGGTTCTTGACCCGTCCGGTGCCGTGGAAGGTCAGGGTGGTTTCGGTGACGGCGCCGCTGTCTTTGTCTCGGATGACGGTGACCGCGGCGACGGTGGCCGGGTGTTCGTTGCCGCGTCCGTCGTCGACGAGGACGGTCATTCCTTCGGTGACCGCGGCGGCGGGTATCGCGTCGGCGAAGTCATCCCCTGGGTCGGCGGCAGGCGTGTCGTCGTGGTGGCCGAGAACGGTGGGCTCGGGAGCTCGGCCGTAGGCGCGGGCCGCGACGGCGACGGAGCGTTCGGATTCGATGAAGTGGCGCAGTTCGGTCGAATAGAACGCGATGTGCGGTTCCTGCTGGGGCCGCAGCCCGTCGATGATCTTCTTCTCCGAGGCCGAGAGCTGGTTCCACTTGTTGGGGTGCGGGTCGACGTTCGGTGTCCACCACATCTGCGCATCGACGGGCACGCCGTCGTTACCGAGCGCGACTCCGCGGCCGGGGACGGAGGTGTCGATCTCCCGGCCGATCTGCGAGTCGCCCCACAGCATCATCGCGCCGTCCTGCGAGAGGTTGCCAAGGGAGATGCGGGTACCGAAGTTGTCGCGCGCGTTACCCGAGGCGCCGCCGAAGAGGGATGCGTCGGGTCGCTGCACACCGAGCAGGAGCCGGATACCGGCCGAGCGGGCGAGGACTGCGAGATCGGCCCACGCGCCGAGTGGGTCGAGTTCTTTGAGGAGATCGCGGGTTTCGTCGTCGCCGGTTTTGGCGAGGCGCTGCCATTTGCCGGAGAGGATGAAGAACTCGTCGAGGACGGCGATCAGGAGAGGAAGTTGGGACGGCTCGATCTTCTTCACGTGGACGTAGTGGTTGCGGGCCATCATTTCGCTGTGCAGGGCACGCACGAGCATCGCGGAGCGGACGGCGTCGTAGACGATGGCGGCGCACCCGGGGTAGCCCTCGAGTCCGTCGAGTTCGATCATTTTCGGGTCCACGCCCAGGAACGGGATTCCTCGTCGTGCCGCTTCGGTGAGCAGGGTGCGGATCACCGATGTCTTGCCGCCGCCGGTAGGCCCGACGATCAGGCAGTGAGGTTTGTTCGACTTGGTGGAGATGTCCCAGAACATGTTCACCTCCGATGCTGCCGTCGCGTAGGGCAGGTGGCGCAGGTTCTCGTCGACCAATTCGAGAGGGTGATCGACGCGGGTGGGCAGTGGGGCGCGCAGGCTCATCAGGAGATAGCCCTCGGAGGGAAACCAATCGGTGGCCCAGGTGCGGCCGGATTCGTGCTCGCCGGCGAGGGCGGCGAGGGCTTCGTCGACCTTCTTCTGGAATCCGCGTGCACCGCTGGAGAGGGTGGGTGTGAAGGTGATCTTGAAGGCGGTTTCGACGTCGCCGTCGAGCGAGGCGACGCTCACGGCAGGCTCTTTCAGCGGTCCGTCTTTGAGGGAGTTCGCCAGTGCCTTGTGCCGCGGTGATCGGAGGTCGGGTTGGGTCAGCGTGCGGGTGATGCGGATTCGGTCGAGGTGGGCGTCGTGGACGACGGTGTAGGTCCATTTGCTGGTGCGCCTGCTCGCGGAAGCTCTTACTGCGGTGGTGAATTCGTCGAGCTCTTTCGGACGGATGATGGCGCCGCGGGCAAGGGTGATGGTGGCGCTGCGCAGGGTGGTGATGCCGGGCGGGTATCCGATGGTGATTTTGACCGGGGTGTGGCGGGTGCTTTGCCGGATTTGGGCGTCGAGTCCGGCGCGGTGACGGTGGGTGAGGAACCGTGCGATATCGCAGGCGAGCAGGCCGAGAGTGAGGGCGGCGAGCGGCCACCGATACTCGTGGACTGCGGAGACTGCGCGATCGAGCTGAGGGTTCGAGAATTGTTCGGCGAGTGCGAGGAGTCGCGGCGCGAGAAACGCGAGTGTTGTTGCGATGACGGCGAAAGGCGCCCACGCCCTGTACGGGCGGAGGGCGGACTCCCCCGCACCGCTTGTTCGCGCGTGGGATTTGTCGGAGCCGAAGAGGTCGACGAGAAAGTCTTTGAGCGGGTCCTGCTGGCTTCTGCTCACCGTCCACTCCTCTCACTCGAATCCAGTCCCGAGGCGGTCGTCGCTGGGGCGTGTGGGGTGCACTGTCACAGAGCGCGGGAAGCAAACTCAACCCGCCTGTGGATAACTTGTTTCGCGGGTGCGTGACTGGAGCGCGCATCACATGCCCTAGCTGTGACACCGGGGCGTGATACACACCCATCGCCTCTACCCGCAGACGGTTCTGGTTGTGGCGCTGCGCATTACCGATCGAATAATCCTCGCCGGCATCTCTGATGCACCGTTTGGGGACTTGTTCGACCACCTACGCCGCGGGCCCGAAGACGATGTACATCACGGGTGGTTTGTGTCTTCCTGCGCCACTGTTCGCGGGCCCTGCGGGGCTCTCGAACACCTCGCTCCGTGAGGTACAGAACCCGGTGCGCGAACAGTCGAGAACGGTGTCGACGACACCGCGGCAGGCGCCGCGCCAGGAAGATCCGGCGATACTCCGAACAGAACCCTGACCAGCAGTTGATTGAAATATGTTGGCGCGAAGCAATTTTGACCAGTACACTCCCCCTAGGCCCGAAGGGCCGGGGGAGTGACCCCGAAGGGGAAGCGTGAATCGGACCCCTGAATTTCGCCCCTGTCCGCGACCACTGCACGCCCCTCGATGCGGGATTGTTCGAGCATGGGGTGCGCAGCCTGCTGCGTGTGCGTGCTGAACACGCTGTGCATGCAGCGCATGCACAGCGCGCAGGCAATGGTGAAGAACTGTTCTTCGAACTTCAGATCATGACCACGGCACGGGTGCCTTGAGCAAGCTCCAGCAGGGGTCACCCGCACAGCTGGCGAACATGTTCCGAAAAAGGTTCTGCGCCAGGTTCTTCAGGCCGACGACGCCCACGAAGCTCAGCGAGGGAGACATGTGTCGATCTCCATGGTCTGCGGCGGGTCCGTCGACCATGCCGATTCGCGACCCTCTGCCGCTCCACTGAAGGAACGCTCCCGGCGGCGTGTGAGGAAGACTTCCGCGGACACCCGCAGCGAAGACCACGGCGTAGACACGCATGCCCAATACTCGAAGTAGTTCCCCGCGATCGCCGAGAGATCCCCGACGGATGAATCGCGACACCTGACCACACACCCCGCACGACGACACGCGCCCGCGCTGATCAACCAGCGCGCCAAACTGCGGGGGCCGAAAAGTTATCCACAGGTTGCATTGAAATTCCTGCCACCACTCTTCTACGTTTCCGCACAACCACATTCGTGGGGTCTGGTTTCACCACTGTGTTGGAGAGTGCTCATGTTTTCTCTTGCTTCCACCGTGATCGACGTGTCGATCACGGCGACGCATCCACCGCTCACCGCCGATGCGGTGACCTTCGCGCAGTCGACGGACGTCAATACCGGTGGTCTGCGCGCGTGGATCAAGGACAACATCGTCTTCACCATCCTCATCGCCCTCGCGTGTGTGGTTCTCGTCGGTGGGCTCAAGGGCAATTTGTCGCGGGTCTTCACGGTCGGCGGACTCGGGTTGTTCGGGCTTGCCTACCTCGGTATCGCGACATCGGAATCGGCGGCCACGGGGATCGGCAATTGGCTTCTCGGGCTCGTCGGTATCTCGACCTAACGCTGATGCCTGCGCAGAGACCATTCGAAGGGGATGCTCGGTGATCGACAACGACGACCTGATGTACCGCGTGGACCGGCACTACCTCGGTCCGACCGGTTATCCACTGCCCGTGCGGATCCGCTACACCGCCGGCATCGTCGGCGTGGTTGCTTTCGTGGTGGTGTTCGTGATCGGTCGCGGAATTCTGCACGTCCCGCTCGGATTCAAATCTCTGATGGTGATGGCCGTGATCACGGTGTGGCTTACTACCCGGATCGCGAAGTTCGTCACCCCGGACCGCCCACTGCGGTCGGTTCTCAAGGCCGCCCTCAACGACCTCGTTGCACCGCGCCCACCGAAGCGCGGTGCACCCGTGTTCATCTCGCTACCCGAGCGGTTGACTACAGGAGAACCTGCCGTCGTACCTGTTCGCCTCGACGGTGAGGATCACCGATGACCTTTCCCGAGAACGACATTGCGGCTCTGTTCGATCCGAAGCTCGACGACCCGGTTCCGGTCATTCCTCCCGGTGCCCTCCCTCCGTCGTGGGCAGCAGTACAGTCACATGCTCCGCAACCGGCGCGTGCGTGGTCCGAAGCCGAACACCCACACACTCCGGATGGTTCTGAACACGACCACGGCGAGGACGACACCGCCGGCCACACTCTCCCTGCAACCGATCCGGACCACGTCGCAGACAAAGCGCTCGGCCGTCAGCGTCGCCGCATAGGCAAGAAACGTGCAAAGTCGGCAACAGATCGCGACAAGGCCGCAGCGAAGAAACGCGCAGACCGCGAACGAAAAGCGGTACGCCTGAAACTGATCGGCACATCAGCAAACATCACCCGCACTGCGACCACCTCCACCGCATGGTTCGTCCAACGCCAGGGGCCGTGGAACTTCCGCACCACCGGAAAGCAGCGCCGCTTCATCCAGGACGAAGCGATCATCCTGACCAACCTGCAGAAGGCCGGCGTCAGCACGCTGCATCGCCGCCTCGTGCGCACCCCGTTCCCCGTCGCACAGTGGGCGGTCGATCACGACAAGTGGGCCACCCCGATTCCCGATGTTCCCGGCGCACTGTCATGGGCGGACTACCTGCGCGGGCAGCAGCATGCGATGTTGTGGTCCAACGCGACGATCAAAGGCCGCTACTGGGGTATCGAACTGCCGCAACGCTCCTCACTCGGCCAGGGGTTGGACTGGACCGCCCGGATGCTGCGCCACCTCGCTCACTGGCCACTGCTGGGCAGAGTGTGCACCGGGGTGAACAGCTGGGCCGACGACGCATTCGAACGGGAGCAGAAGGCCCTCGCCGACCACCTCGCCACACTCGAACGAATCATGTCCGGCCGCGGAGTGAAAGCAACCCCGGCCACACCGGCGGCGATCGACTACTTGCTACGCCGATCAGCGACCATCGGCCTGCCACTGGAAGCTGGCGGTGCGATCGCCGGAGCCGGAGATTGGGAAGAAACCGACGTCGCCGCCCTCGAAGACCTCACCGACCTCTCCCTCACCCCAGGCGACGGGTACACCACCGTCTCCGGCGTCGTCGACGGCCGCAAGTACACCGGCGTGGTGATCGTGCTGACGATCGGCCGCATGGCTCCCCTACCAATTCCGGAACGAATGCTGCCCTGGCAGATCATCGGGGACCCGTCCGGTGAACCTCTCGAATGGTCCGATCGCATCGAGCTGCACGACAAAGCGAAAACGATCCGCACCATGCGCTCCCTGACCGGCAAGATCGAATCGCAGTTCGACCACTACACCGTCGAACACGATCAGGTCCCACCGAAAGAGTTGGCGGAGCAGCACGCCCGCGCACAGGACGTGATCTCCGACGTCGAAGAAGACCATTCCGGACTCTCGACTCGTACCACCGGGTGGTACCGCCTCGCGGTGGTCGGCACCGACCCCGACGATGCGCGGCAGAAAGTCTCCGATCTGCAGGAGATGTACTCCCCGCACATCGCGCTCGAACAAGAGCACGGCCAATACCAGTTGCTGCGCGAGTTCATACCCGGTGAGCCGCAAGCCAACATCGCCAACAAACGGCACATGGACGTCGAAGCAGTCGCCGCCGGGATGGCGACCGTCAGTGACCGGATCGGTGACCGCCGCGGTGTCATCCTTGGCGAGACCGGATCCATCTCGCCGCGCCCGGTGATCTGGGACCTGTTCGCCGCGCACGAGATCAAGCACAAGTCCGGTCTGACACCGATCGTCGCCGTACCCGGTTCGGGTAAGACGTTCCTGGCCGGCATGATCGTCTACCAAGCCGTGAGGGCCGGCGCGTACGGCGTCGTCCTCGACCCCTCCGGCCCGCTCGCAGCGTTGGCCGGACTACCGGAGTTTCGCGACATCGCCCGCGTCTACGCCCTCACCGGTCGCGATTCACGCGCTGGCGCCTTGAACCCGTACCGCGTGATCACCGATCCACGTCGCGACGATCCCGAGTACGACGCCCGCAACGTCGAGTTCGCCCGGGATGCAGATCCGTTCGCGGCGGCTCAGTCGAAGTTCGATGCGGATATGCGTGCAGCCGCCGCCGAGCGTGTCGAGGTCGCCGTCTCGGTGCTCAAGATGATGCTCACCGAACGGCATCTGCATCTCGAGCACACCGAACCCGTGCTGCACATGGCCGCGAACATGGTCGGCGGCGACGGCAACCACAACCTCCGAGAAGTGTTGGCCGCGATCCAATCAATCGGAGTGAGCGATCCGGACCAAGCCGTCGAAACCTGCGCGAACGGGTTGTACCAGCAGCTCAGTTTAATGTCGGAGCTGACCGAGGCGCGTGTGCTGTTCCCGGAGGAGGGCACGATCGGCAGTGGAGCGGACGCATTCGACGCCGACATCCGACTGACGATCCTGACGATGCCGGGCCTGCAGCTACCGCCCGAAGGCACGCCGTCCTCGCAGTGGACACCGCAGCAACGGATGACGGCGCCGTTAATGCACATGGCAGCGTGGCTAGCGAACAGGCTCGTCTACGAAAAGCCTCGCCACGTGCGCAAGGTGCTCTTCCTCGACGAGAACAAATACCTCGAATCCACCGGCGCCGGACGCACCCTCAACCTCCGAATCGCCCGCGACTCACGCAAATTCAAGGTCCGCGCCCTGGTCTGCTCCCAGCTCCCGGATGATTTCCTCGGATTGGACGGCAGCGACGACAAGACCGCCCTGACCTACGAGGTGTTCGTCGGTGACGTCGGCGGTGATCCGCACGCAATCGAAGGCGCGCTGAAACTGCTCAAACTTCCCACCGGGCAAGGGTTCGAGCAGTTCCTCGCTGAACTGGGCAGCGGCGGCGAGGACACTCTCGACGAGGACACCGACACCTCCTATCAGGACGAAGCGCGGCGCTGGATGATCCGGATGGCCGACGACGTGGAGCTGGTGCGTTCGAGCTGGATTCACTACGTGCATCTCGCGCATGTGTTCGCGGCGCTGAATTCCTCGTCGGCGAAGAACGCGCTCGGCGGCGCCGCATGAATACCCGCGGAGGGCTCAGAGCGCCCTCCGCAGAGCTGGATGAGGCAATCCCTCACCGATCGCGCGTTCGGGCGCTGACAATGAATCTGGCGCGGGTTCTCACCGTTCTAGCGTTGGCGCTGGTGCCCCTCGTCGCCCCGGGAGGGCCGATCGCATCTGCCGGCGGATACGACTGCAAAGACGTCCCCTCCCCCGAATTCCCGAACTCGGTCATGGCTGCCGAGTTCGATTCCTCGAGCAAAGACCGCGAACCAAAACAGAGCGGCACCGGCTACGAAACCTACGGATGGGCCGGATTGCGCTGGTACACCTACGACCTCGGCTGCGGCAACGACCTGGTCCGCGCACCCGACGCAGTCGCGGACACCACCCTGGGCAACACATTCCTCGCAATCGGCAAGGGATTCGCAGCTGCCGCGTTCTGGCTCGACGACCAGACGAGAACCGGTGCAGCTGCAGAAGAGGCCGGAATTGCCCCGGCGATGGTGCAGTTCGATCAGATCGTCGCCTCGATCTCCAACGGAATGCTCGGTGTCTATGGAACGTGGCTGGGTGTGGCTTTGATGGTGGTCGCCACGATCATCATCTGGAACGCCCTCAAATCGAATGCCGCGGCCGTGACTCGCACCGTCGCGATCGCCGGCGCTGCAATGGCCATCGGAGCACTGTTCGTCGGCGCACCGCAAAAAGCCATCCAGGCCGCCGACGACACCTTCGGCTCGATCATCACCGACACACAAGGTCAGATGCTGTCCGTGTCCGGAAACACCGGAGACCCCCGCAATGTGCTGATCGACAAGATCTTCCTCGACGACTGGCGCAAAGGATGGTTTGGCACGAACTTCAACGACAAGGACCTGCAACTCGGACCGAAGCTCCGCGACACCCTCGCATTTTCGTACGCGGAGCAGCGAGAAGTGGCCGGCGACAACGAAGCCGCTAGCAAGCTTGCCGAAGACAAAGCAGCCAAGTTCGACGACGAGATCATCAACAAACTCGACGGATTGAACCTCTCGTACGGCCAGTTCCAGGGCAAGGACTCCGGACGCACCGGCACAGGGTTCATGGCGATGATCAAACTCGCCATGCCCTCCATCCTGTGGATCGGCGCATCCGTCCTCAAACTCACTGCGCTATTGGCTATTCGACTCGCAATTCTCTTCGCACCGATCTGGGTTCCGATCGCCGCCGCACACGGTGGTACCCTCTCGCGCGTGTGCCGCATGATCGCCACCGCCTACATGTGGGGCGTGGCCGGCGCGGTCATCATCGCGCTGTATCTGATGGCGCTGGTCAAGCTGTACGACACCGACAACGGTCTCGTCGACGGCACGTGGCGGCTGTGGTTCATGGTCATCTTGACTGCGGTGTGCTGGTTCATCATGCGTCCGTTCAAGCGGATGACTCAGACCTTCACACAAAACCAAGCGGGCGCACTCAATCGCAAGGCTCGTCACGCGCAGACGTCGATGAAGCAGAAGCTCTTCAAGGCCGGGAGCGCCGTTGTGGGCGGTCCCGCGGCGTCGATGGTCGAGGAAGGTGTCGGAGCGCTTCGGAAGGCGACCAAACGCGGTGGTGACCTCGACAAGGATTCGGTGACACCAGTGCGTCCGGAGGGGCGCGAGTTGAATCAGCGACGTCGCCACGAGGTCGACAAGTCGCGCGTCGATGCGCGTAAGACGATGGATCGTCAACAGCGTCTGACGGATTCACGCAAGAACGATGTGCGACGCCAAAGCCTCGCCGGTACCGCGAAGAGTTCTACGGGCCTCAAGCGACCCGCCGCCGACCGGCCACAAACCGCAGGTACCGCCGCCAATCGAGGCCAGGCACTCGCTCGCCAGTTGGTCGAAAACGAGGTCGGTTCGCCGCGCAGCACTTCGTCGGTGAGTGAGACATGGGACGGAGGCCCGCGGTCGAGTATCGCGCCGATGAAGGTGTTCACCCCGCCCTCGCGGGATGACTCCACCGGGTCGACGACACCCCGTTCGCGTCCGACGCCCTCGAACGCGTCGACGCCTCCGCGGTCGACGGCACGACTGTGGACGCCGTCGTTGACCTCTGCAGGCACTTCGTCCGATTCGACCGACAGGTTCAGCTGATGTCGTCCAGCACAGCCAATCCCGTACTCGCACCGATCCGGCGGTGGGTGCTGTATTCGCGCACCAACATGACGATAGCGATCGTCTCTGCGTTCGGTGTGCTGTTCGTGGCGGGAGCGGTGTTCGGCCAGTCCCCGACCCCGTCGAACACCGCCTCGAAGATCCCGGCCTCCACCGCATCAACGACAGGAGCAGCGTCCGCGTCGCCGGGTGATCTGAGCTACGAGTTGACCGAGGTGACCGAATCCTCGATTGCCGGCAAGTCGATAGCTTCGGTAGCCGAGAGCGCACCGGCGACAGCGATGGCCTACACGCACGTCTACGTCGATCAGTCACTCTCGAACAGCGAATGGAAGACCAAGCTGGGCGTGCACACCGCAGAAGCGCCCGGCGTGACTGTGGTCAATGCCCGCCCGCTCGTACCGGTCGCGATCACCGGCCCGACGCGCAGCGAGATCGTGGCCGGCACCGGCGGTGAGAGCGCCGTGCAGGTCATCGTCCCGACGCAGGCGGGGAATCTTCGGATCACGCTGAAAGCGTCGGACACTGACGAGGGTTCGACGTGGCAGGTTCAGAATCCTTTGCCCACCCTGGACCGCAGCGAGATCGACAAGCTCGGCGTACCTTCCCTCGCGAGCGCACCGCCCTCGGAAGCTGCCACAAGCACCACGGCTCCGACATCGACGACCGCTGCGAGCACTACCTCGACCACGACGCCGACTGCGACCAGCTCGGTCGCTGTTCCCTCGGTGGACCTCGAACCGCCGCCTGTTCCTGTCCCTGGGCCCATCCCGATTCCCGACCTCGACACACCGCTCCCGGGAACGCTGTGAGTCGCCGCCGTGGAGCGGTAGCCCTGATCGTCACCGCGGCCACCGCCGCGATCCTGGGGCTGTCCGGATGCACGCAGCAGCCTGTGATCCCCCACAACCGTTGCGGCGGAACCTCGTCGAGCGAGCGAGACGACAAGGGATCCCCTACCGGAAACACCGAACTGAAAGCATCGGGGCCGATCACCCAACCGACCAAGGAGGGAACGACGACGTTCACGTCCCCGTTCGGGCCTCGTTGGGGAACCGAGCACAAAGGCGTCGACTTCGCCGGCCCCGTCGGGACACCGATCTACGCGGCGCTCGACGGTGTTGCGGTCAAGGCCGGGCCCGCCTCCGGGTTCGGGAACTGGATCGTGCTCGACTCGATCGTCGACGGCAAACCCGTGAGCACCGTCTACGGCCACATGTTCGACGACGGTGTCCTCGTCACGGAAGGACAGCAGGTCAAGGCCGGCGATCACATCGCGAACATCGGAAACAACGGCCAATCCACCGGCGCACACTTGCATTTCGAATACTGGGACGGGGGACGACTGCAGGGCGGAACCGCCGTCGATCCGATGACCAAGCTCGGCGGAGCGCCCTCCCCAGCCGGCGAAGCGGATAGTGATTCTCCTGCCATCGAACTGGCGGCGTCGTCATCGTCGATCGACTGCGGCGGCTTCGGCGTGGCAGGTGGTGGCGATCTCAAAGCCGGTTCCGTTCCGCCGGAAATGGAACCGTGGTTCCGCAAAGCCGGATCGATCTGCCCCCAGATCAAGCCCTCACTGCTGGCGGCAGATGCGAAAGCAGAATCCGGCTTGGTCCGTGGACTGACCTCCGGCAGCGGAGCGCAAGGTGTCACGCAGTTCATGCCGCGAACATTTGCTTCTTACGGCCAGGATGACGACGGCAACCTCAAGATCTCGATCTGGGACGACGGGGATGCGATCATGGCTCAAGGCCGATACTTCTGCGCCATCGCGGCCCAGGTCGACGGCTGGATCGCCGACGGATCGGTCAAAGGCGATCCCAAATCGCTCTACATCGCTTCCTACAACGCAGGCGAAGGCGCAGTGAAGAATGCGGGTGGAATGCCCAGCGGGGGCGACTACACCACCCAGACGCAGCCCTACGTCGCGAAAGTCCTTGCCTACGAGGCAGAGTTCGCTGCACCCGGCGGTAGCGGCGAAGTCGTGGTTTCGCCCGGTTCGGCATCCGGATCACAGGTCGTCGAAGCTGCCCGCCAATTCCTCGGCACCCCGTACGTGTGGGGCGGCGGCAACATCAACGGCACCACCGGCGGTGGATTCGACTGCTCCGGACTGACCAGTTACGCCATCTACAAGGGAAGTGGAAACAAGATCACCCTGCCCCGGACATCCGAACAGCAGTGGAACGTCGGAGTCGAGATCCCGATCGACCAAGCACAAGCCGGGGATCTGGTGTTCGGTTCGTGGGCCGGAACAGGTCCGGGGCACGTCGGCGTCGCGATCGGCGGAGGCCAGATGATCCATGCTCCCACCACGGGGGACGTCGTCAAACAAGCTCCACTGCAGAGCGATATGAAAGCAAGGAGGGTTCTGTGAGCAACGCACGCAAGCTGGTTCTGCTCGCCGTCGCTGTCGTTCTCGTCGGGGGACTGGTGTACTTCCTCTCCGGTCGAGGCAACGAGACGGAAACCGCGACAGCCGAACAGACCACCCCAGCACCGGCGCCGCTGACCATTTCGGCGTCCCCGGCTCCGACAACAATCGACATCACCGAAGATCCGGATACGGAGGCGGCCGAAAACATTGCTCGCCAGGCGCTTTCCGTGGCGTTCACCTGGTATCCGGCAACGGACCGCAGCCCCACCGACGGATACGCACGCGCCCGGGAATGGTTCACCGACACCCTGGCACAGACCCTGCTCGTCGACGCGCACACGGAACGCGGCCCCGGAGCGCAATGGAACCAATGGGCCTCCGACAACGCCAAAGTCGTCGCCGACGTCACCCTCGGATGCTCCGGCTGCCCACCCGACACCGACACCCTCATCCACCGAGTCGCCAGCATCCACCAGACCGCAATCACCGAAAACGAAACCAGCACTGTCACACCCGATACCACGGTCTGGGTGACCCTCACCAAAGGTGGTGACCAGTGGCTCCTCGACACCATCCACTACTGACCACCACTCCCCACCGTGACTGCACGACAAAGGATTCGCACCGATCGACTAGGTTCGTAACCAACAGGGCGCCGAACGAGACACAGGCACACACGGTTTCAGGGACAACGGGACCGAACAGCCCCGCGAACCCACATTGGAGGGGAACACACATGAAGCGCACCACCACCGCCATCGCAGTCACCGGGATCCTTGCCACACCACTGATCCTGACCGCATGCTCGGACTCGATACCCGCCAACGACAACGGCGGCAGCTCCACCACCACCAGCGCAAGCAACGGTCGCGCCGGCACCGTCACACCAGCTGAAACCTCCTCCTGGCGAGGAAACCTGGTAATCGGAGTCGGCGACCAACAAGCCAACGACAAAATCACACTCCCTGCCGCCAACCAGGTCCACGCACAGTGCGTAGGCGAAGGCGACAACCTCACCGTCGACATCGCCGCACCCAACGGCTGGCATGCAGTCCTCACCCACGGATCTCAAATCGTCACCATCGAAAACACTCAACTGAACTATGCCGCGCAAGAATTCACCACCCCGCAAAGCTCACTCGACTACGACATCGAATGGAACAACAAGTTCGGCAGCGACAAGCAGTATCTATCGGGTGTCACCTGGGACGTGCCCCACACAGGTGACGTAGAAATCCAACTCAACGAGCGAACACCCCCACACTGGGTGATCAAATCAGCCGAAAAGGTTAACCTCGCCTTGCATGTCGATTGCAGCTCTCAATAACAGCGAAAGTACGGTCCGGCGCGATCAGTTCCGGCACCTATCGAGCTACAAGATCGCCGGACTTCCCATTTTGGACTATCAGAGATTGTGGTCCAGGTCTCGTCGATGTCCATCCGAGATATATCCCACCAAGAAGAAGCAGTAGTCCGACTAAGCCCCCGATTGCCGGTCCGTAGTCCGTACCCCACCGGATTTGGTCTCTATACATGACAGCTCGTTCGATCTGTTCGTGCTGCGTCTGGGAATCGAGTTTGGGGGCTACATCGATGATCGTGATGGCTTCAGGGGCTGAAGCAGATGCCGCAAAATATTGCCTATAGTGTTGCTGCACTTGGATTATGGCGCCGGAAATGGGCTCGACGGACAGTTCGCGTGTGATGCCATAGAAACGTTTCATGGTGACTGGGCTCGTTCCTGGTTTCCCCCAACTGGAGGCAGGCAATGTGATCTCCGTGCCAATCTCCACAGGTGCGATTTCCTGACGGAAGTCGTAGACGTCAACGCCTTCAATTTCACCCTCTGCGATGAAGTTCGCGTCATGGCTATCCCGCAGTGTCGAGTCGAAATACGGATACGTTCGTTTCTGAGTGTCGAACGGAAATTTGAATTGAAGTCCCTCATGGGCAACAACTTCCGCCGGTTTGTCCATCACGGTCTGGATCGAGCCGATCGGCTCCTCGACCGGGATCGCCGAGATCCTGTCGACAGTGGAACGATCGATGCTCGCATTCACAATCGCTGCCGAACCGACCCGATCGTCCCGCACCATCTGAACCGCCGACTGCAGGGTCACCACGTCGGATCCCGACGGATCTACGGCAGTGACGCGCTGCTGGACCGTGATCGGAACATTGCTATCCACAACCAATTTGCCCTTGGCTAACGCCGCAGCATCCAGCAATACTGCAGTACCCGTCGACACTGTTGCCGCATCGATGCTCAACGGAATCTTCACCAGCTGACCCTTGGCATAGGTGGGCGCCAACGCACTCATTGTCAGCAGAAAACCTGCCGCCGCAATAGCCACGCAGGCAGCGCGTCGACGTGAGGGGCGCAAGTTAGGCGACATTCGGACGACCCTAGCGTGTCTTGCGCTCGACTGCGCGAGCCCGTGACTGCGCTAGTCTTGAGCGCCCAGTTGAGCGATACCAACAACAACGACTACGGTGTTCGGTTGGGGCCGTAGGGGATACTCGGTGAGGAGGTGCCCCGAAGTGGCAGACAAAACCGTCGCTCGAGCAGTCGAGCGCCTGTTCCGCATTGCCGTAGGCGACGAAGCGCGAACCCTTGAAGGTATGGCCGAAGCATTGTCGCGCGACCGCGGACGCCCACTGACCGTGCTGGACGACGCAGTCCTCCCGCCAGGTGTATTTGGTCAATGGGTCCGGCACCACGACCGCGATGAAGTGTCCTGTGCAGGGTGGGTTCATGCTCGCGACCGAACGATTGCTCATGAGTTGGGACATATCGCGTTGAACCACTCCGGTAGACCGGCCATCGATTTGGCCACCGACTTCCTTCCACCCGCGTTGCGTGATCTTGGAACTCTGATGCTTCGACGCGATTGTGTGGACACCGTCTCGACGGAAGAAGCCGAGGCTGAAGCATTCGGGAGTCTGCTTCTGCGGCGGCTTCACGTCACACGGCGCGCGCAGAATCCTTTGGTTCGTTCACGACTGGATGAGGCACTCGGTTGATCACTGCTCTCGCTGCGGCAGTACTCGCCATTGCAGCGGCCACCCGGATCCAGCGTTGGTGGTTTTCCAGGTCATGGACTCTGGCAGGCGCAATCATCGTTCTACTGTGTATGTCGATTCATATGGCGCTCAACGTGAAAACGGTCGAGAGCGCTGTCAGAGTCACACTCGGGGCTGGCATACCCGGCACAATCAAGATGCTGCTCGTCTGTGGTATCTGCGTCGGCACCGCCGTTGTGTTCACAACCGTCACCAGCTCCCATCATCTCAAAAAGCTACTTTGGCTGCATATTTCACTGTCCGTTGTCACCGCAGCGCTCTCGTTCTACTTCTTCTTCAAGACTCCGTGGCCGGCATCGAACCCCGACAACCGGACTTTCGACAACCAATACGCATTTCTTCCGAATTACGCAGAGGGCCTGATGTTGGGCATGGCCTATCCGTTTCTGTTGTGCTTGATGGTGACGATCGTCGCTATTCGGCAGGCAGACCGGCGGACGGCAACGGGCTGGGGGCTCATCATCGTTTCCCCCGGAGCCGCAGCACTCAGCGCATACGCCGCACTCCGAATTGGTTACCTGGGGTCGGTACGGTGGGGACTGATCGATCCGACCCCGACACCCTTTGCAATCTCGCGCTTCCTGGCCGTTGTCGGCGTTCTCTTTGTCGCAGCGGGAGTGTTGGTTACAGCGATTGGAACCGCGCTTGTCTCACGAGCGCAACTTCGGGCCTTTGACGACCTTCGCTCCGAGCTACTTGCCCGTTGGCCTGGTGCCCTACGGCCATCCGAGCCCGGAAGCGGCGCCGCTGATCGGACCGCCGATCGCGCAGCGGAACTGTTGGACGCGCTGAGCTTGGAAGCCAAGAGACAGGCTCTACCGAACCAAGGTGCAGCCTTGAGCCGGACAGAGGTGGCACATGCTGTTGCGGAATGGATTATTACTGATCGGATTCCGGAGGGACTGGGATCGGACAACCTCCGAGCACGGGCAGCTACTTCAGATGTCCGCTGGGCGCGAGAACTGGGTGATGCGTACGCCCGTGAAATCGAACGAAAGTTGGTCCTCGAGCAATGACAGAAACACGAGTACAGGGGAATACCTCGGGACAGGACCGGATCGCACGGTTACTTACCGAGGTCGGCGCGCCCTGGGTCATCAACATCGTGACCTCATTGATCCTCGGGTGCTCCATCGGGGCGCCAGGATGGGGAATCTTCGTCGCGATCTGCTCAGGTGTGGTCCCTATGGGCGTCATACTCTACGGGATGCGGAAGTCGAAAATCGGCGATCACCATGTCACCAGCATCAGCGAACGACACCTGCTCATTGTTGTATTGCTCGCAGTTGCCTTGGGTGGGTTGATCATTCAGATTGTCGCGAGCGCACCCATTCAGATGATCGCGTTCATGACTGCCGGTTTGGCGGCGCTGGTGGTGGCTGCATTGATCACTAGTGTTCTTCACTGGAAAGTCAGCGTGCACACTGGAGTTTCAGCCGGAGTCACCATAGTTTTGGCACTTGCGCTGTCGCCCTGGTGGCTGCTTGCTCTCGCCTTGACCCCGTTGATCGGATGGTCACGGGTTCACTTAGGAGATCACACCAAGGGGCAGGTCATCGTCGGAGCTATCGCCGGAGCAGTCACAACGGGGATTTCATATGCGTTGATCGCTTAGAAACTAGTCATCGTCGGACTGCATCATCTTCCGAAACGGGTCGTACGCACGCGCTGCAACCTGCTCACGGTCACTGTCGCGAACATCCTGGATCCAGGCAATGGTGTGCTTGACCAACTCATACGTTTCTTCGTCACTGAAGTAGTCCATCGGAACATGAAAGACGTTGCAGATATCGCGAACCGTTTCTACGCCCGGTGATTGACGCTTACCACTCAGCAGTTGAGACATGTAACCGGTAGTCATCTTGCCGCCGCCGAAGCGGATTATGTCCACAACCTCGGTTTGCGTGTACGGACCACGATCTCTGGGGTGCACCGTGTCGAAGAGATGTCGGAGCCGTTCTGCGAATGTGCTCATCGTTCGTCCCTCCGTCCTCAATCAACGTGCGGGATGGGCGCACTGGTCCAATGTTCAATTTCCAATACTGGCAAGTCCCGCTGCCCAACGCAACTTGCAATAGTAAGATTTCAGTTTTAGGCTGACCTCGACCGTGAGGGGCAGCAGTGATTTACAGAGTCAGGACTGACAGGCGGTGACCCACCGCAGCCGAAACGACCTATCTTCATCAGTCAGCACAACAGCGAAGTCGACCGAAGAGAAGTCCGAACCTAGGCGGGCGCCTCAGGCCCCCGATGACGAACCCGCATATGCGCAGCGAGCAACTCGTCAACCGAGACACCTAGAACCGGGGCCAGTTTCTCCGCCACGACGTCCGACAAAGGAATTTCGCCCCGTTCGATGCCTCCGACGATCGGTGTCCGCAGGCCGGCCTGCATCCCAAGTTGCGGTTGAGTCAAACCCTTCAAGACGCGCCAATCACCCGGATACCTGTCAGCCTCAGGCACTTGTACGATATCGGCGATCTTTACACCCAACTCCGCCACCACAGTCGCCAGAAGATCAACCTGCGGAGAGGAATTCGACTGCTCCCAGCGCCGGATCGTCGTTTCACCCACTCCTGCCCGCCGCGCCAATTCCGCACGTGACAGCCCCGCAGTGCGGCGCGCAGCCACAAGACTTGACGGGGAAAACCCCCGCATCACTCGCCGACTCACAGCCAGCATCCTTCGCATCTCGTTGTCATTAGTAGACACTGTGCCGCCTCCTCGATACCATTCGCACACGCGGCTATTTTTAGATGACTGGTTTTAGATGGCGGTCAAGTCGTAGTCAACGACCTCAAGGGAGACAACTAGAGCAAAAAACGAAAGAGTCCCCCGGCCGCGCCAACGACCGAGGGACCAGACCAAACGGGATGCAACCCGTCCAGCATTTTCTTCAGATGCAGAAAGGATTCTGCGATGTCTATCTTAGTGGACCCATCAGGTCCGGATGACGTGTTCCGCAATCGATACGCGACGCTATCGACGTTGATGCTTCGTCGGCTTGTTGCGCGGCATTCGTCGATCGGCGGGCGTTGCGATGGTTGCGGTTTCAGTATTTCGGAGCTCGTTCCGTTGTGCCCGGAGGCTGCGGCCGCGTTGCGTGAGTTGACGCACCGTGAGGGCAGGGGAACATCCGCGGTCATGTTGCCGAAGTTCAGCACTGACGATCTCCTTCGGGTTGCTGCTTCGCATCATCCTGATCAGGTTGGTCGGTGCGCGCGGTGCGGGTTCGTTTTCTCGCCGGAGTGCGATGTATGCCCGACTGTGCGAGCTGTTCGTGTGGAGTTGGAGGTTCGGGGCGTGGTGCCCATTCGCGGTGCCGAGCCGGGCAAGGGTTTGTGCGCGGGGAAGTCACCGTCGTGGGAGATGGATGGCCGCACGGTGATGGAGTGGCGCCGCGCGATCTCCTCGTGTGAGGCATGCCCGTTGTTGGCGCAGTGCCACCAAGATGCGGCCGCGTCGGTGGAACGTGGGGATGGTCCGCAACGAATGATCATGGCGGGCAACGCGTATGACAGCCACGGCAATATCGTCGACGGTGAACGCTTGGGCCCGTACGAGTCGTTGACGACAGCAACGCGCCGTCGCCGGGATTCGGAGGTGGCCGCGTGAGGGCCGCGGCGCCGCCGCCGACTGTGTTGGCGTGCGCGGTCGATCCCCAATCGTGGGATCTCGATGAGGGCTCGTATCGAGCGGGTGTGGATGCGCAGGCTGAGTGTTTCCGGTGCCCGCGTTTGGCGGATTGCCGGAAGGAGTTGTCGTCGATGGTGGCAGCGGATACTCCGCCTCGGTCGATGATTTGGGCGGGTGTGCCGTTCAGTCATCGTGGCCAGCCGATTACCTCGGATGCGGTGTTGCGTTCGTACTACCGGCGGGTCGACGGGCATCGCGGTACTTCTCGTGGGAGCGCTGCGTGACCCCGATAGTGGGGTCGTTCGATCCGGTCTTCACACGGCCACTCGACACGCCGGCATCGGAAGAGTCTGCGGCGCTGATCTTGACGTCGTTCGAATCAGCGTGGTCTGTGTACGGAATCCTCGCCGACACACACGGCCATGTGCCTGTCCGGGACCGCTACGACCGGTTGTGGATCCTCGTCGAAGTCGCCGGCCGCCTGCGTAGCCGCCGCACCTTCATTCACGATCATCCGCACATCGGCGACTCACCGGATGTGTACGGGTTGATCGACGTGGACTCCCGCGCAGTTCTTCATGCCCGCGATCTGATCGAAGCCCACGGCCCGTTGAGCGTCGACCCCTCCCATGCCGCGGTCCTCGCCCCTATCCGTACCGGTGCGACAGATTCCGCACACCTTCCCACCTGCACGTCACAAGCCTCGTTCGACGTCACCCGATTGGACTGCCCCACATGACAACACACCGCTTGCTCGACGAACTGAACAACCCCCACCGCCCCCTCCCAGACATCATCTACGGGATCAGCACCGGGGCGCTCCCCTCCCCCGCCTCAACCGGCCTTCCCGCCGAACGATGGCAATGGCTCGCACACCTCCTCACCCACCCACAATGGGGAATGACCGCAATCGTCGACGGACTCGACCATGTCTGCGCCCCCGTCGCCCGACTGTGCCGACTCACCGCCCACCCCATCCACCCCCTCAACGTGCGAGAACTGTGGGCCGCAGAACAACTCCCCACCACCGAACTCATCGCAGCGCATACACCGAATGCGGACGGTCACTGGGAAGTCCTCAACACCGCACTGGAGCTGATCACCGACGGACTCGACCACTGCAACGGACACGAGACCTCCGGGATCGAAGCAGTCACATCAGCATTCACCGCCGTCATCACCGCACAGGACGCTGCCACCGCCCGCACGACTATCACTGCTGCCGTCGAACACTGGATTCATCCCACACACACCACCACATCATCTGTTTCCACACAGTTGGGGGCAGCATCATGACAACAACACCGCATCGCTCACCGCTGATCGAATCCATGATCAGCACCGCCTCCACAGCGCTACTGAAAGAAGTAGGCATCACCTTCCCCACCGACGCCGAACTGACCGAGGTACGACAACTCGCCGAAACAATCGTCCGGGACACCGTCGACGCACTCGCAGGACCGCGCGAGTTGTCGGTCGGGATACGCGACAACCTCATCGACGTGGCAGATCTCGTTGCCTCCGATCCGGAAACTGCGTCGGTCGATCAGATTCACGAGGTTGCGGTTGCACTCCGGGGGCTTCTGGATCTGCACATCCCCGTTCGAGCGAATCATTCGTGATTGCGCTCGTTCTCGCTGTCGCGTTGGGGTGTGCAGGTGTTGTGGGAGCGGTGTTTTCGCTTCGCCCCACGCGTTCCTGACATTCGAAACGCGACAGATCCGCACATCGGGGCCGGCGTCCGTCGCAGACCGCCAGCGGCAACTGACCTCGATAAACATCCGGCCTGACCCGAACACCGCCGAAAAGGGAGACCGCCACCACCCAGTCTGAAATCCGAAAGACCTTGACACACAACTCCATAGACGCAGTCCAGAAACGACGAAACCCCCTTACGGGGGTTCGTCACACACTGAGCCAAATCAACAGCGAAGCCATGCCCGGCTCGCTGTCACTGATGAAGCCGAAGTAACCGCTCCGCCTTCTGTACTGCACTACTTCTTCACTCACATGAAGGGATTTACCTGTGACAGGTACATCTCAGGGTAACGCACACCCTGAACCAGCTTCAACACTTCCACACAACAACACCCCAGACCGCTCACCATCAACGCGCCACGCCCCAGTCTCCGACACCGAGTGGGCCCACGCCGTACAACAAGCCACCGAAAACGTCGCCCGCATCGAAACACTCAACCGGACGAGCAACCAACGCGGAAACTCATGGTCCCTCCCCATCCCCGACGGCACCTACAGCTGTACCCCCACCTGGACCAGCCGCACACACTGGCAACACCAAGTCCGCACCCTCCTCAACTCCCCCACCGGCACGAAACTCTGCACAACCCACACCATCACCACCGAAGCCGTCTTCGCCGTCGCCGTGATCCACGCCTCCCACGCCGAAAGCGCAACCGGACGCTCAGTGACCGCCTCACGCGAGACCATCGCCCACCGAGCAGGAGTGAGCACCTCCACCGTCAAACGCGCCCGACGAGTCCTCACAGCCCTCCGAGTCGCAGTAGAACTCGTCCGCGGCCGCTACCTCAGCCGCATGGAAGCCATGGCCGCAGAATCACACCACGGGCACCGCCAATTCCGTGCAGCCTCCACCTGGGCACTCACCACACCCCGCCCGATAGCCACAACCGTCACCCCTCCCTTCACAAAACCCAGAAAACCCTCCCGAGCCACACTGCGCACCAACGCATACAGATCCAGAACCACCACACGGAACCATCCACAATCCGGCACCCGTGACCCCCTATCCCCCTCCGGGGGATTTGCACTTAAAGCTCTTGCTTTCAAGATCTCACCAACGCGCACACAAGCACACGCGGGCAAGACAACACACCAACCAACAACCACACCCCGACCCATCCACCTCCAACGCGCAGCGGCCGAACTCCTCGCCCACGCACCAGCACTGAAACCAGACGGCCACATCGGAAAAATCTGCGACACCATCCAACAAACCGGAATCGACACCACCCGATGGACCGGACGGGACATCGCACGCCAACTCACCACAGACACCCAACAACGCGGCTGGACCTGGCCCAACCACATCCCACGACCAAGCGCATTCCTACGCTGGCGACTGACCCACATCGACTGGGCCGCACCCACCCCCACCGAGCGAAACGACGAACACAATCGCACTCGACGCGCTGACCAGCTCGCCCGACACGCGGAAGTACGCGCACGCGACGAACGCGCCGCCTCGGAAGAAACCCGAACAGAAGCACTCCGGGCATTTCGGAGCGCTTCTACCCCTACGGCCGATCTGCTGCCGGCATGACGCCGCGCCACCATCGAAGCCCCGTAACGCCTCCCAAACGGAAGGTCACCGTCACCCATCAGTGACAACGCACCGATGGTCTCACTCTTGCGTACAACGCTCGGCTCGGCGTGTCGAACCAAGCCCGAATCAACCGTCTATCTGGAAGTCCCGGACAACAAGCTGGTCCGCCGATTCCGTTGGAACGGAGGCGAAATGGGCATTCTTAGAGTAGATCTCCGTGGTCAGGGAAGCGTTCGAAATGACCCAGATCCGACGATCTCGTCATCGGCTTCCAGGGTGTAGTTGTAGCTCGTATTCGGTGTGAGACTCGTGACGATGCTCAAAGTGCGCAGTCCGGTCCGGGTTGTGTAGTTGTAGACGTAGAACGGGCCTTGGGTGGCTGTGACTCGGAACGTCGTTCGACTGGTTCCGGCGGGAATGGTGACGACCATGTTTGCGCCGGTCCTCGTCGGGGTCAGGGTGTAATTCCAGACGTCGGGGGTCGGCTCTGTGGTGGTGGTCGATGCCTGCGTCATCGGTGGTGTTGTTGCGGTGGGGGGAGTTCCTGTCGTAGTCGTTGTCGCCAATGTGGTTGTCGTCGAGGTCGTCGACTCGGGGGCAGCGGTGACAGTGGTGGGAAGGTGGTTGTTCGGCACGTGATCGTCGAGGTGACTGGCCAGAACTGCGCCGAAGGTACCGGAAAGGTTGTGCCCGATACCTGTTGGAGACTCCAGATCCGCGGTAAAGCCGTGTGCCGAGTACCAAGCCGAGCCTTTCTGCGCATCCAAGAGTGCGTTGTAGCCGTCGCTAACAGTGGTGCCGTTGTCGGCGCCTCCGGTGTACCAGTGCATGGGTAGGTCGGCGATCAAGCCGCTGGCGAAGGGCTGAGCAGATACACGTGGCGCACCGCCGCCACCGAAGACCACGGTGCCGCCACCGTCGATCTTGCTGGAGTACTTCGGGATGAGGAATTGGGTGATGAACTGGGCGCCTCCGCTGTAACCGACGAGCCAGATGTCCTCGGTGTCGATGTTGTAGCCCGCCTTCAGCGTGTCGAGCAGGTCGGCGACGAAGTCGGCGTTCGCGCTCCCGTTTTCCCACCACGTGATATCCCCGGCCGAGTCCGGAGAGCGCACCGGAACGGTGATGTAGCCCCGCGAGCGGGCTTGAGCCACGATGCCCGACGGACCGCCGAGGCTGTACGACGAGGTGGGGTTCGCGAATTCGTACGCCCCGTCGCCGTGGAACTGAAGCACCAAACCGGCAGCGTGATCCTGCGGGATCCCCGCGGAGTACACGTGGTACTTCGACGAAAGACCGTTCGAGGCGGTGAAGGGCTGAAAGGTCCGATCCGAATAGGCCATACCGGTGCCGTAGGTGTTCTCAGCCGAGGCAAACGAGGACGGGACGACGATTGAGATGAGGCCGGTCAGCGCCGCCAGTGCCGCTGTAGCCAGGGCAGTTCGGGCGGGCGCGGCGGAGGCCGTCGATCCGAATCGGGGCATGGGCACTGCCTTTCCTCTCGAGGCCGCGGCGTAGCCCGCGTGACTCACACCTCGAATGAAAGAATGCCACCTCGGGTACCGCACGGTCGGCATTTCCCGATAGTGCCCCGAGAGTGGCTGGTGTCGGACGGAATGCTTGGCTTCGCGAACGCCGAGTCATGTTGACAGTGAACCGCTTTAGTGTTGTCGGCAAAGAACTTGACGATAGTATGGCAGGCCGCTCTGGCGAGCCTGCATGCCCTGATCAGGTCGGCGTCACCCGGCGTTCCATCACGGACCACCCGTCCACGCTGTAGTGAAGGTATCGGGGGCTTTTCGTCCTGCCGCGCGTAACGCGCATCCCTCACTGCGTTCCTGACTCGCCGAGAACGCTACCGCCTGGTCCCTCCTCCTGGGATGCGTCGCCCATGAAGTGGTGCTTACCTGCCGGAACGCAACACCCGATTCGAAGCAACGATTTTCCTTCCCATTCCATGACCCACCACGGACTCGTGCGACCAGGTGACAATGCCACCCCTAATGCTCGGTATGACAACGGACAGTGCCGTCGTCCCCGGCTGCACCGCATCCGCTGTCGGCATCACCTGGCGAGTAAGCCTGAAGAGACTCGCTGACGAACGGTCTGATCCATCGCACATCGCTCCGAGGACGGCAGCGGTGTCGGGTTCCGGCTCCGGATCTCCTGGAAAGCGCGTGGTAGAACGCACGAACATCTCGTGGGTAACCTCTTGTGCAGAAGACTTTTTCAGAGTTCAGTAGCAGTTGGGCGCCCGCCGACCGGCTGGTCACTCGACGGGAGGCGGGGCGCCCGTCTCTTGACCAGGCCCAGATCCTGTATCCGCAAGTCCGCTCCGACGGTTTCGGTAACGGCGATCAGTCACGCGCATCGCATCGCATCGCGTCGAACCGACCCGTCGAGCGAGTGCCGTCATCTCGCGGTCGGTATTGATATCGCCGGAATCGACGCGCTCGATTCGGTCGGCTTCCGATCGACATTCGATCAGCGACGGCGCACACGAGAGATCCGCGGGTGGTGCCGTTTCGAACACTCGCTGGTTACTCCTCGGCAAGAGTCGGTGCCGGTTCCTTCGATCGGCGGTGGGGACGGCCGCGAAAGCCACCACAAGGCAGTTGGGGTACTTGCGCTGCCTCAGTGATTCTGGGGACACGAGCCTGCGTGCGAAGTGATCGCTGGCTGTTGCCTTCGCTGCCGCGCACGAAAAATGAAGCAGCCGCACTGACGATTTCGGTCACAATTTTCGACGTGCATGGCCCAACCGAGGTCATCTGCGTTCGGGACCTTCGGCCCCCTCACATCGAGTGGTCACGACCCTCGATGATGCTGCGCCAGCGCCGAAATCGGACAAATGATGTGTACTGCACTGCACGAACCGGCAACGGCACTCCGGCGAGATTCGTCCGTCGCCGGACATTGACCTTCTCTTCGACGACCTCCCGCCACATCATTGGGACTAAAGTCACATTCTTATTTGCGGGGACTTAGCGACAACTATTCACAGCCATATTCCACCGGCTTATCTGTGAGTTACCTGTAACCCTGCTGGCAGTGCCCCTGCACCAAATCGCACCCCAACTCCCCCTGAAAGAAACTGGACGGTTTCGGAGACTCCACCTCTTGATTCGAACATTTCCGGCGCTAGTGTTTTCCCCGCAACCGTCGTAGCGTGTGTCAGCGCAATCACTCAGCTAGTTAAATAGTGAAATACACCGCCGTGCCCGGACGAACCCCCGGAGCACGCGGTAGGACGGCGGGATCGCTCTCGCGAAGGGAAAATCATGTCGGATCACAAGAGTCTGTGGGCGGGCGCATGGTCCGGCATGGAACCCGCACGCAGGAATTACTCTGCGCTTCCCCGCCGCCTCAACCATGTCTTCGAAGCCAGCGCAGACTCGACCCCGGCAGCCATTGCGCTCGAGTGCGACGGGTACGCGATCTCCTACCGCCAACTGGATGAGCGATCGAACCAGTTGGCGCATGTGTTGGTCGGCAAGGGTGTGGGGGTCGGGTCGCGGGTTGCGATTTTCCTGCATCGTTCCGTCGACACTTACGTGAGCTTGCTGGGTGTGCTCAAGGCTGGTGGAACATTTGTGCCGATCGATCCCGGTGCGCCGCCGGATCGTGTCGCCTACGTTGTCGAGGATGCCGGCGTTCAGCTCGTACTGACCTCGACAGCGTTGGCTCCGAACACCGCGGACTGCACGGTCGAACGTCTGCTCGTGGACGACGCTGCGGCGGTGTTGGATGAGCAACCACGCCATCGACTCGCCCTCGATTCGCGGTCGGATCCGGATCCCGCCTGCTACATCCTCTACACCTCAGGCTCGAGTGGTCGCCCGAAAGGGGTGGAGGTCGCCCAGTCGAGTATCTGCAATTTCCTCGACGTAGTCCCGGGCGTCTACGACGTCCGCCCTGACGATCGTGTCTACCAAGGTATGACGATTTCCTTCGACTTCTCGATCGAAGAGATCTGGCCTACGTGGGCCCGCGGCGCCACCATCGTCGCTGGTCCCACCGACAGTCGCCGACTGGGCGGTGAATTGGCCGATTTTCTCGACGCGAACACTGTCACGACGCTGTACTGCGTTCCGACTCTGCTTGCCACCATCCCGCGCGATCTCCCCCTCATTCGCAATCTGCTGGTCGGTGGGGAAGCGTGCCCGCGTGAACTGGTGGAGCGGTGGGCGCGGCCGGGCCGGACGATCCTCAACACCTACGGGCCGACCGAAGCCACTGTCACCGCGACATGGGGGGAGCTTCTGCCCGGACGGCCGGTGACGATCGGGCGGCCACTGCCGACGTATTCGGTCGTCATTCTCGACGAGGCCCGTGGGCTAGTTCCCCGCGGCGAGGTAGGCGAAATCTGCATCGGTGGCCGCGGTGTCGCACGCGGATACGTCGGGCGCCCCGACCTGACCGCCGACCGCTTCATCGACCACTTTTCCGTGCCAGCAGGCCAGAAGCTTTATCGCACTGGCGATCTCGGCCGCTGGACGGATGCGGGTGAGATCGAATACCTGGGCCGCGCCGACGCCGAGGTCAAGATTCGTGGCCACCGCATCGATCTCGGTGAGATCGAAAGTGTGCTCCTCGAACACCCGTCGGTGTCGGAAGCCGTCGTAGCGCTGGCGGCGGCAACACCCGGTGACACCACGCCGTCGGAATTGTGCGCCTACCTCGTCCTCGCCACCCCCGGCGAGGACGAGGACCTCATGAAAAAACTATCGAAAGCTCTCTCGCAGCGCCTTCCTGCGTACATGGCGCCGACCTTCGTCGACGTCATCGCCTCCCTACCTGTGATGCCAAGCGGAAAAGTGGATCGATCAAAGCTCCCGGCCCCGACCCGCCGACGCTTCTCCGCTTCGACCGGCCCCGTCATCGCACCGCGCAACGAGCACGAGCGAACCGTGCGGGCAATCTGGGCGCGAGCCTTCGGTGTCCCTGCCGAGGAACTATCCGTCGACGCGGACTTCTTCGACGATCTCGGCGGACACTCGCTACTGGCCGCAACAGTGGTCTCCGCGCTACGGGAGAGCAGTATCGGTGCCTCGTTCTCGATCCGCGATCTCTACACCCACCCCACTGTCCGCTCGCTCACTCAGGCACTGGCAACAGAAAAGCCCTCCCAACCGGTGGCCGCGAATGTCGCAGTCAGGCACGCCGATACGGACGTCGCACGAGCGGGCGGTATCCAGTTGGGGGTGATCTACCTGTTCCTGCTGATCACCACACTTCCGGTCTCGTACGTCTACACCAAGAACGACGGCTTCGTGTCCGTGCCGGTTCTGCTCGAGATGCTGGTCGCCATCATGGCCACCTATCTCTGCGTGCGTTGGTTCCTGCCGGTGATCAGTGCGCGCCCTTTGGCCGCCGGCATCAAACCCGGACACTACAAGCTCTGGGGTCCGACGTACTTGCGGCTGTGGACCCTCGATCTTCTCCTGGCGGTCGGCGCCCTGCCTGTGGTCAGCGGATCACCCTTGATGTCGATCTATCTGCGCATTCTCGGCGCGGACATCGGTCACCGCACAACCATCGCAACCTCCTCGATCTCCCTGCCGACCCTCGTCGAGATCGGCGACGGCGCCTCCATCGGATACGGCGCCACCATCCGGCCGTGGCGAGTGGAATCCGGCGTGGTCACCGTCGGGAAGATCGTCGTCGAAGCCGGTGCGTTCGTCGGCGCCAACGTCGTACTCGAACCCGGATCGACCGTCGGAGCTCGCGCCGCGCTCGGCGACCAATCCCTGTTACCGACGGGAAACACCATCCCGCAAGAAGCCCGCTGGGCAGGATCGCCCGCCGGGCCCACCGAAGCCCTCGACCCCGCCGTGGAAACGATGATGCGCGCCGAAAGCGTGCGAGCACGGTGGAAAGCACGCCACATCCTGGCAGCCGTCGCAGCATTGGCGGCGCTCGAATTCGGCGCCATCGCGTTGATGATCCCCGGCATCGCACTGGTGTGGGGCGCCCTGCTCACCTGGGGTGTGCTGGCGGGACTGGCGGCGACCTTACTTACCGGCCCGATCTTCGTGATCTCGGTATGCGTGTTCGTCGCCGTCAACAAACACCTCGTCCTGCGCAATGCCCCCGCCGGAATGCATCCCGTCCGCTCGGGTCTGGGTATCCGCAAGTGGATGGTCGACAAACTGCTCGAGTTCAGTCTGTTGTTCACGAACTCGCTGTACGCCACTCTCTACACCGCGCCGTGGCTACGGTTGCTCGGCGCAGACATCGGCCGCGGCGCCGAAGTCTCCACCGTCTCGCACGTCGACCCGGACATGCTCACCATCGGCAAGGACAGTTTCGTCGCCGACATGACCAGCGTGGGCAGTGCCAGCTTCGCGAACGGTCGGATCATGTTCCAACCCACACGAATCGGCGAACGCACCTTCATCGGCAACGCCGCCGTCATCCCGTCTGGAATGGAGATCGGTGACAACGCACTGATCGGCGTCGCCACGGTACCGCCCGCCGCCGGCGTCCCCGACGGCACCTCCTGGCTCGGGTCCCCCGCCATCTACCTGCCCAACCGACAAGACAGCGGCGACTACGACGACGAACTCACCTACACGCCCCCACGTGAGGTGGTGCGTGATCGCTACGTGATCGAGTTCTTCCGCGCCACCTTGCCGCCGACAGTTCTCGGGATCAGCTTCTACCTGTACCTGCTGGTGTTGTCCTCGCTGGCGTTCGGGCGCGCACTCGCCATTCCGGCGCTCGTCGCGCCTCTGGTCGCGATGGCCTCGAGTCTCGCGGTGATCGGATTCTGCGCAGCAGTCAAACGCAACATGGTCGGCCGCTACCGCCCACGTGTGGAACCACTGTGGAGTAAGTTCGTCCGCCGCTCCGAGTTCGCGACCGGACTCTACGAGAGTGCCGCCGTACCGATCGGTGTCGGCATGCTCGTCGGAACCCCGTTCCTGCCGATGGTGCTGCGCTGGTTCGGTGCCACGATCGGGAAACGCGTGTGGTTCGGAACCACCTACCTCACCGAATTCGACCTCGTCCATATCGGCGACGACGCCACCATCGGCACAGAATCCTCACTGCAAACACACCTGTTCGAAGACCGCGTCATGAAAATGTCCACAGTCACCATCAGCGCCGGCGCCAGCATCGGGACCCGGTCAATCATCCTTTACGACACGATCATCGGCGAACACGCCTCCCTCAGCCCTCTCTCGTTACTCATGAAAGGCGAAGAACTTCCGCCGAACACTCGGTGGCGCGGCATCCCCGCCGAAGCCGTTCTCGCCGACGACCCCCATACCCGCGGCATCGAGGACTCGGTCCTGCGCCAGAGCACCACCCACCCCGGTAATGCTGCGCGTGCTCTCATCGCCGCTCAAGGAGTATCCGCATGAAATGGGTATCGCTGGCCCGCAACACCTCCCGCCGGGCAAGGATCTCCAGCACCCGGCCACACCCACGCGCGCTGGTATACCGCGGCCCGGCGTCACTTCCGGGATGCCCGGAAGCCGTCGCGGACCTCCTGGCGTCGAGCGTGTGGAACTTCGACGTCCACTTCGTCGGCCCGGACGAGAAGTTGCAGATCGACGAGTCGACGCTTCATTCGGCCGCGCTCTATGCCCAACCCGGCGGTGGCGATCTCGGCAGTGCATTCGCTCACCTGCGTCGGCATGTTCCCGCGATTCAACACTTCGTCCGCTCCGGCGGACGGTACCTCGGCTTCTGCCTCGGAGGATACCTCGCCGGCCGCAGCCCAGGGTTCGAATTGCTTCCCGGCGACGCCGACCAATACGTCGCGACTCGCAGTGCCGAAGTGCACACGACCAGAAGCACTGTTCTCGAGGTTGATTGGAGCGGACAGGTCGAAGAGATGTACTTCCAGGACGGCCCCTACTTCTCACTCGATCGCCACTACCGCCGCTACTACGACTGCGAAGCGAGCATTCTCGCTCGCTATCGCAACGGAAGCATCGCAGCGCTGAAAATCGACTACGGTCAAGGCCGCGTCGCCGTCGTCGGGCCACATCCCGAAGCGGACGAAAGCTGGTATCGAGGAGACGGTTTGGATGCGCCCGAGCACCTTGCCACCGACCTCGGGCACCGCCTGATCAACGCGGTGATGATCCGATGACCGGTAATGACCTGGTCGCCACCAGCCCCACTACGCCGATCAAGACCACCCGCGCTGCCGTCTCGGCCCCACGACTTCTCGGCATCGACGCCGCCCGCGGAATCGCGCTGTTCGGGATGATGGCCGTGCATTCGCTCGTCGCTGTCGGTGAGGACGGATCCCCGACGCTGTCCTACAGCATCGCAGCAGGACGATCCTCCGCCTTGTTCGCTGTCCTGGCCGGAGTCGGAATCGCCTTCACCACCGGACGAGCCCGCGTACAACGCGGACAACGGGGCGCTACCGCGGCAGCGCTGGCAACACGAGCCGGCGCAGTCGGAGCTATCGGATTGCTCCTGGGCTACACCGACGCCGAATACGCCGTCGTGATCCTCCCGTACTACGCGATCCTCTTTCTCCTCGCGATCCCACTCGTCTTTCTCCCGACCCGCACCCTCGCCGCGCTCGGAGTGCTGATCGCGATCGCGGTGCCAGCGGCCATCGAACTCGTCGGCTCCTCGCTCCCAACCCCAAGCTTGGACAATCCCACCCTCAGCGCCATCATTGACAACCCGGGACGCTGGACAATCGAACTATTGCTCAACGGCGAATTCCCGGCACTGCCCTGGGCCGCATACATCTGCGCCGGCATCGTCATCGGCAGACTGCGCCTCACATCGGCGAACGTCGCCGCAGCACTGCTGGTCACCGGTTCCGCGATGGCAGTCAGCGCCCGAATCCTCTCCGAGATCCTGATCTTTCACCTCGGCGGCCTCGAACACCTCGTCACCGGCAGCAAGCTACCCCGCGCAGATATCCTCGACCTCATCTCCTACGGAGCCGACGGTTCGGTAGCCGGTTCGTCGTGGTGGTGGCTTGCCGTCGACGGCCCCCACTCCAGCACACCCCTCGATCTGCTGGGGACAATCGGCTCCTCCGTCGCAGTGATCGGAGCGATGCTCTTCCTCGGTCACCTGGCAGGCACAAGACTGGAAAAGATGACGCGCCTCGTCATCGTCCCGTTGGCAGCCGCCGGCTCGATGACATTGACCCTGTACGTGCTGCACATCTGGTTCATCAACTCCCCCTACGACACCTACGAGCCCTGGACGGGATACATCCTGCAAGTGTGCGCCGCGCTCAGCCTCGGAATGTTCGTCAAACTCACCACAGGACGAGGACCACTGGAAGCATTCGTCACGATGCTCGCCAATCGGAGCAGGCGCGCAGTCACGGAAAGAACGTCGCAGAGCGCTGCTGCGCACCATCACTGACCGACTCGATCAGGTCCACACCGAGGTCGAATCGGATACCGTCAGGATTGGTGAGACCGCCTGTGTACCAAAACTGGTCAGCTTCGGGGTGCGGACCGACGACACCGACCCGCCCGCGGCCGAAGTCGGCAGCCACCGCCGCGACCCGACCATTGCGGTAGCGCGCCAGAACCTCCGTCGGGGCATCGCCGCGAAGGACGAAAATGGGCCCATCCTGGAAAAACATCCACCGCTTGTCCCCACGCCATGTCACCTCGACCACCGTGTTGCCAGTGGTGTCGATCTCGGAATTCCGAGAGGAGATGTACCGCGCAGAGTCACCTGGCAGAAGTCCGAAACCCGGTGTCGCGCCAGCCAAATAGCCGCCCAAACAGAACCCGAGATACCGGCCGCCCGCGTGAACCCACTCCCGGATCAACGGCGCGTGTTGCTCCATATGCACCCACGCCGAGGCAAGCCCCCCACCACCCGGTTGCGCATACATAGTCGCACTGGCCAACGATTCCCGCGTCAACTGGACATTCTCGTCCGGGCCGCAAAAGACGACGTCATACGGATCGTCCGCCAACGTGAGCAAACGCGCCACCGCCTCCGGGCAGCCCGGCGACGAAGCCGGACCGCGATAAACCAACGCGCGCCTCGACAGCGCCCGCGCGGAATTTGCTGACGCAACACTTGCCCCGCCGATCGCCACTACCGTCGCCGAGCCGAGGAACGCACGTCGATTCATCACACTCGCGCTACCATCATCGACACCAATAACATTGACCGACAACCATGAGATCAGCCTAGCGAACACTTGCGAATGCCCCTCGCCGCACGCTGGTCGAGTTCCACAACCGGGTTCCGTTTCGTCCGGACATCTCGTCTCGGCGGCATGCGCTGTCGCGCAAGGGTGAGAACAATCGAACCCACGGCGAAGCTTCCTTTCAGAGACCACGAAAGAACCAAGTTCACTCAGAATCGATCACCGAACCGGCCGAGGGAAGAATCCGCCCAAGATCTTCGCGATATCCATACAGCCGAGGCGCCAATCGCGGCTCGGTAACCCTCGCCGGTCACATCATCCGCGTGTGTAGGTCGCCTCTGCTGCACGACGGAGCTCCTGCCCCGAGTGGTCAGCCACCTCGGTACAGCGTCCGCAAGAACAGCAAGATCCGTCATCAGTGTCACCACCGGTCGAGGGAATCGATTGGCAGCGCACACATCATCGAGCACATCGTCGACCCCCCTCGACAACTCCTCGTTCGCGGTCCTTGTGATCGACGATCCAGACGAGCGCCAGCTGGTGACGAACGTCAGCCGCGGTAGCGGCGTCCGGTGTCATCCTGTTCGCGGTGGGGATAGTGTGCGGATGCTGAAATCGTGCGGATGCCAGGGTTCGTTGTGTCGTTGACCTTCACAAGATCGGAGACTGCTGATGGCCACTCCGCAATTGTTAGCCCTCGGAACTGTCTGTATCGGGTTGTTGTCGCTGGCGTTGCAGATCATCGCGTTGTTCGTCGACCGTGGGCGTGGGCGTCAACTGCTCATGCATGCCGCCAACGGCAGTGTTGTAGTTGCTTTGGCATTGTCGGCCGTTGTCCTGTTTCTTTGATCTTGCCGCTCCAACGAAACACACCCGACGAAAGCTGTTAATTGTCAAGGAGTTTCGATGAACACGCCTATCGCACACCGACGGCGGTCGGCCGGAACTGCCCTGCTCGTCGTCGGCGGGTGATCTGCTGACCTTGCGAGGCCCTGACCCAACGAAACGACGAGAGAGTGACGAGGAGAATTCGCTGATGGTGAGCGGGTGGCGGAGGACAACGTGTTCCAGGTCCGATAGAACGAGTTGTTCGCCACCTCGAATCGGCGACTTGCGAACGCAGAAGTAGCGAAATATGTTCTGGCACAAGGAGTCCGAATTCGACACCGTACCTCTCGCAGTTGCGTAACAGGGTCCGCGTGAGCCCTTCCGACGAGGTGGTGGCCGCGTTGGCCGACTACTTCGGCGTCTCCCCCGGCTACTTCTTCACTATCCCCTGGTCCGGGATCGCCCCCCGGTGTGCAGGGCGAGGACGCCGAGATCGTGGAACGTCTCGACGATCCAGAATTGAAGGAACTGTTAGCGGCGGCGAACGGGCTCTCCACAGTCTCTTTGGAACTACTCGCCGACATCGCCACCAAACTCCGCATCACCGCCGATGCACCGTCATACATACTGTTCTGAGCTGAATGAATCTCCCAGCGTGAATGCCACGCCCCGATTCGCAACACAGCCCTGACAACTTGCTCCTCTCTACACTGTGCATGGCACTCAGAACCAAGACCTCCGCCTGTCGACACACCGCTTCGGGGTCGCGAGCGGATCATGCTCGGCTACTACGCTGCGGGCGCACTGCTCGTGCGGGCCTCCGCGCAGCCGCACGAGGCCCTCGCGAGCGAAAAGGAAACCGGCACGGCCGCCGTGGGCGCGACGCTCACACCGGGCAGGCCAGTGTCAGTTTCCCGTCCACTGACATCGCCAACTTCCGCACCATCACACAGCACACGCTGACGAGCCGCACCCGCACCCGTGCCGGCGCCGCCGCCATCCGTGCCGGGATCGAACAGAACGCAGGAAGCGACGTCATCGAAGAGCGTATCGCTGCGGCCGAGGCTGCAGGACGTCCACTCTCACTCTGGTAACGAAGCTGCCACTCGACACACTGACGATGTATATTCACTGGGACATATTTCATTGCAGCGCAACATATTTCATAAGTAGAATGCTACAATACGTTGCTGCACAATTGCTTTGCGCGCGTAATCCGGTAGGCATCGACCTTTGCGGACGGTGGCCGGATCCGTCACTGCCGCCGGGCTTCCTCTTCGACGCATCGGGCCAGGCGGATCCGACGATATGTCTTGACGGTCAACGGCTCCCGCAGGTTCCTGCAGCCAAGCCCGTCACGGAGAAGTTTGTCAGAGCGCATCACGATCCTGTGACGCATGTGGTTTTCCTTCGCGGCCCCAGTGCTGGAGCGCGACGATTGCTTCGCGCAGGGCATGCCCGCGATCGGTGAGCGCGTAGGCCCGCGTGTTGTGCCGCAGGGGCAGGCGGGTCAGTACGCCGGCCGTTTCGAGCTCGCGCAGGCGGGTCGCGAGCATGTTCGTCGGTACTCCGAGGTCGCGCTGTAGATCACCGTAGCGCTGTGGCCCGTTGAGCAGCCGCTCCACGATGAGCAGCGCCCACCGTGCTCCCACGACATCGAGGGCCGCGGCGAGGTCGCTCATGCGGTCGTATCGGTGTCCGGCTTCATCCAGAACGGCGAGTAGTGGTAGCCGTCGGGGTCGTCGAACTGGCGCTGGTACATGAAGGGATAGTCGTCAGTGTCACCGATCCGCCCGCCTGCGTCGCCGGCACGCTCGACGAGTTCGTCGACCGCCTCGCGGCTGCCGAGGTCGAATGAAACCGTGACCTTCGACGGGGTATCAGGTCCGCCGACCAGTTCCTCGGCGCCGCCGACGCTCGCGTACATGTCGCGGCTGCCGAGCATGACGTACTGCTCGGGCGCGATCGCGAAGCAGGAGACGTTGTGGTCGGACATCTCGGTGTTGAGGGTCCAGCCGAGGGCGGTGTAGAAGGTGGTCGCACGTTCGACGTTCTCGACCGGGCAGGTGATGAACAGGCTCATACGACAACACTTGCAAAATGCAAGTACGCTGTCAAGATCCCCGCCACCCCACCGGCCGGTCACATGTTGTGAACGACCAGCCACTGCTCAAGGGATTGGATAATCTGAGCGACCGCTTACGTTGGCAAACCTGACGTGGAAGAGAACCGATACCGAGATGAACCAGAAATACTGGGATGATCTGACCGCCGAAGGCCGGGAACTCACGCGGGTCGCAGAGGGCGAAGCCCGAGATTTGAAGGTGCCACTACATGTCGAGGATCGGGCGGCAGTCCGAAAGCTGGCCGATACCTACCGTTCATCGGTCCGCGATACGCACTATCGCGACCCCGATCTGCGTTATTCGGGTCGGACTCAAATCCACTCTCACACCACATTAGAAATCGAGAGCCTTCGCGAAGCCCAATCCGGCAATATCTTCCCTACACGTCTTGCGAAAAGATTACAGTGAGCCATGAGGCAGGACTTTTGGCCCTATAATATAATGCCAAAATACCCATTTTGGCACTTAGGCAAATCCGGCCACTTCAGTCCACATTTACGAGTATTCATAAACACAGCAGCATGAGGTATGGATATTGGAGATGCGGCGCCGCGCGGACCAATCGCAGTCATACAGCACGTTGCTATCGATTCACCAGGGAAAGAGATATGACACCACCGAGTCCGACAGACGCAACAGGGTCCGATTATGCAGGCGAAGATGCCACAGGTCTACGGAAGAAGGCGATCTCAGATCCTGCCGAACGCGCCACTCTCGACCCGTTCGCTGCGATCGACGAGACGTACGCGGACCCTGCACTCAAGGCCATCTTCGAGGGACTGCGTGCGACTATCGCCGACGGACAGTCGCGCGCATGGTCGGCGCTCAACGACAGCGAACGGTTACGCGCCCTCTACGAAACGGGACTACTCCGGCCTGGACCTCATCCTGAAGTCGATCAGATAGTCGAGTTGACCATCGACGCAGTCGGGATCCCAAACGCTGCACTGAACATGATCACCGACGTCGAACAAATCAACGTCGGGATCGCCTCCCGCTCAAACGACATCGGGGACCAACGGACCCACCCTCTCTCCGACTCGCTCTGCGTATACACAGTCGTGAGTGGCTCTCCACTCGTAATCGACGACATCGCCGACCACCCGATACTCAGGGATCACCCGGCAGCAAAGAGCGGCGTAGTGGGCGCTTACATCGGCATACCGATCATCGACAACGCCGGTCACCCCGTAGGGACACTGTGCGCGTGGGACACGCAACCGCATCATTGGTCGAGTGGTGAGGTCCAGATCATGACGGACCTTGCCGACGTGATCCAAAACGTAATATTCGACAAATAGAAGACCATTGCCGCGCAACTTTCGATTGTTGACTGTGACGCCGAGTCGCATTCAAACCATGTGCGAGTTGCTACGGCGAATATTGTTAGATCCCCTATAGAATGCGGTTAATGGTGAATGTACAAATTGTCTGATTAATTCGGGATTGTCGTGGATGGAGTGGGAATTGCCGCAATTGTTGGAGGTCGAGACTTCGACCGCCCCTGGAGGCCTCCCACCCACCTCTTCGAATTCTCGTAAAACATTCGGGCAGCGCATCCGGACCGATCCGCTGAGCACCATCATCAGTGTTTCCATCGATGCGTTGTCGGCGACAATCGCGGCGGCGCTCGCATGGTGGTGGGCGCTCACATCAGTTTTGCTTCATCCACCCTTGTGGTGCTTCGCGCTCTTTGTTCCCCTGGTCGTAATCGTCATGGGCGCGCGGTCGTTGTATCGCCGCTCGCTCAACCGCCGATTCCTCGACGAGTTCTACGGGATCCTATCCTCCGGCTCGATCGCGGCAATGCTGCTGCTGTGTGCGCTGGTCTTGTTCGGAATCACCGATCGCCCCGGTGCCGCCGTGACCAAACTATGGGTGTGCGCGAGCATCCTTATTCCATTCGGCCGTCTGGTTCGCGTGGTGGTCCAACGACGCCTGCAACGGAACTCCCATCTCGTGTCCCCCACGTTGGTCATCGGATCCGGACAGCTCACCCAACACGTGATTGCTCGCATGATCGCGGCTCCTGAACACGGCATGAACCCAGTCGGAGTGCTGTCGGACGAATCCCCCATACACATCGACCCGGAGACGGATGCCGCCCAGGTGCCCTACCTGGGCACTGTCAATCGCCTAGAGTCCGTCATCGCCGAAACCCAGGCCGAACGCCTGGTCATCGCATTCACAAAAGTTCACGGTGAACTACTGACCGGAGCAGTCCGCATCGCCCACCGCCACGGACTTCGCGTATGGGTAGTGCCACGCATGTATGAGGTGATCGGCTCGAAGAGCCTCATCGACCACATCGGCGGCATGCCCTTGTTGTCAGTGCCTCACACCAATCCCCGAGGCTGGCAGTTCCGGGTCAAACACATCAGCGACAGAATCGCCGCCGGCTGCATCCTTCTCGTGCTGTCCCCCCTCTTCCTCACCCTCATGCTCTTGGTGCGCTGGAGCTCGCCCGGACCGATATTCTTTGCCCAAGAGCGAGTGGGGCGTAACGGCCAGATCTTCGGCTGCCTCAAGTTTCGTTCGATGCGCCTACCCGATCCCGACCACGTGACGTTTGTTCCGAAAACCGGTAGCGCACCGGGGGGTGTCGAGGGAACCGATCGACGGACCCGGATCGGAAAACTCATGCGGTCGACGTCGATGGACGAACTCCCCCAATTGCTCAACGTCCTCCGGGGTGACATGAGTCTGGTCGGACCTCGACCCGAGCGTCCAGAGTTCGTAACCCTTTTCGAGGCGCAGATCCGCCGCTACGGCGAGCGACACCGAGTCAAGGCGGGCGTCACGGGTTGGGCTCAAGTCAACGGCTTGCGCGGACAGACTTCCATCGCGGACCGCGCCGAATGGGACAACTACTACATCGAGAACTGGTCTCTGTGGCTGGACATCAAGATTTTGATGCTGACCGTGCTGGCAGTTTTCAAACAGGCCGAATGACGCACGGCGCAGTCTTCATGCTTTCTCGGACGCGAGTCTGTTCGCTCGCTTCTCGCTGAGGAAGACCGAGTTGTATTCCGGCGCCAACCTCGAGGCTGCCACGTGATAGGGCACGAACATGAGCACCTCGGTGATGACAAAGGACAGAAATATTGCAGTGCTGGAATGGAAACCGAACAAGAAAGTCAGTCCGAGCACCACATAGAGCGCGGTGTTCGCGGCCCTGAGCCAGAACACCATTTGCGTGCGACCTGCCCGTCGTAGCGCGGCAAAGGGGATGGTTGTCACCAGCATGCACAGCTTCCACACACAGGCAACCGCCAGAGCAACATACAGTGAACTGTTCCAGGCGGGACCGAAAATCAGGCTCCACACACCCAGGTAGGCACTAGCGAAGATCACCGCTGTTCCGACCACGATAATCATCGCAACGTTGGCGACCTCACCTTTGTGTCCGTGGGCGAGTTGACGCACTCGGCCGTAGGCGAGAATCGGTTCGAGGATCCCTGAAATGGTTGATACAACCCGGAATCCGACAGCAGCTGACGGTCCGAGGACAGCCAGGATGAAAGATGCCAATGCCGGCTGGACCATACCGACTGTCGCAGTTTCGCCGGTGACCCACGCAGCCTTGGTCAGGTCAGGCGGCAGGCCCAGATCACGGCGAGAAGGCAGCGGCCAACATCTGATGAGGATGGCTACGAGAGCTCCCGCTGCAAGAACCCTGACACAATTGGCGTTGTCGTACACAGCAAAGATCAATGCGCACAGGCAGCCAACCATAAGGATCGAAGCGGCAACCGATTCCAGCTTCCATCTACCCCGCACCACACCGATCGTCCGGGCCATCAGCAAGCCCGACGACAGTCCCAGAACTCCGATCAGCGTGATGGGCGTCGGAGGTACCGCTGGACTCACGATGAGGAGAGTCCCGGATATCAGGCTCAGCAATGCAATCCACCAGGGCATAGATACCTTGTGATCGGCTTCTGGAGTGGCAAGGCGGGACTCGACCACGAACGCTGACAGCAACTGCGCCACGTATGTTCCAATCGCCAGCGAAACAGCAAGGAAGCCTTGCTGTTCGATGGGTGCAACGCGTGCGAATACAGCGATGAAAATTGCCGGGAACGCATTAAGTGCCAACCCCGCGACGATTTGCACCAGTGGCTCAACGCGCTTCACGTTCAGCACTGACTGAACGCGCGTCACTCCCCAGCCTCTAAAGGCACGGCACACATCGTCGATTCTTCGAAATTGATGGCGATAACTGCTCCGTAGCGCGGCACCCCAACATCAATCACGTTGGCATCCAATTGGATCAGGTCGATTCCTGGTGGCCAGTGCGCATCCGCACTTCCGTCCCGTAACGCACACTCCACCTGTAGTAGTGTATGCCACGGATCCGCTGCCGTGCTCGCTGAGATCGAGCCACTTACGAAGAGGGAGCTCAGCGATGTGTGATTCGAGATCCTTTCCCCCTCGTCAAAGTTCCATCCCCGTCGGGCCGCGGAATGACTGCGCTACGAAGCACCAAGACACACATGCATTCTGATTTCTCGCCAAGAGCGGCCGGCGAGGATCCGCCACAACGCAATACACCGAAATGGTGGCTGGCCCCGGCCGTCATTATTCTTTTACCAGTCCTGGGATCGTTCACCGCGTGGGTATCCCTGATCGGTTGGTGTGCGGCTGGTAAGTGTCCGGCCGGCTCACTGCTGAATTTGCGCGGATTTCTTGAACCTGCCCCTTTCACCATTGCCGGCGTGACGTTGCTTGCGGTTTGGTACGGCAGCGTTGTGGTGCTCGCAACGATCGGTTGGCGGTTGGGACTGGGCACAACGCCGGCGCGAGAGTTCGTCGAGCGAACCACCAGCACGAACTTCGAGCGGCGCTACTTTTTCCTCGTCCTTGCAGTATCCACGATCGGCGTGGCGTATGCGTACTACCGAATCACCGCGGCGACATCCATTGTGGACGCTTTGACCACGCAGACCGGGAATGCCTTCACCGAGGCACTACCCGACTCGGCCGGAATCGCGACGCTTCGATACGCGACCATCCTCGCTGCGCCCATCAGCGTTTACCTCTGGCGAAAAAAGGTGCTCCATCCTGGATTAGTACTGTGGGCCGTTCTTCTCCTGGTGGCGAACTCGATGGTCGCCTCCCGCCTCTCGCTACTGATGGCGGTCGTGGTGTACGTCGTCTTACAGACAGCGGTACCCCGCAAATCCACAAGCGTGGACCGTAGATCTCTACGGCCTTGGCATATCGTCACTGCTGTAGCGATCATGTTCCTGATGCTCACCGCGCTCAACTACGTCCGGAACGGCAACTATTATCGCGATGCGGGAGTCTCGAACCCGGTCGCGATGAACCTCTATCAGTCCGGCGCCTATCTCGCTGTGCCGGCCCAGGTATCCATCGGCGTGTCGGATGCGATCATGCGCGGCACCTTCGACAAGCCAGGGAGTGTCGCCGCTTCCGTGTCCGCCGCGCTGCCCAGCTTTCTGGTCCCGGCGCATGAGGTCAGAGCAAAGGAGTCGCTTGGCGCAGACTCCTACGATTTTTCGGTCTCGTTTGCACCGAATTTCACAACCAACTCTGAATTCGCTGACATCTATACGGATTTCGGAGCGTGGGGATGGCTCTACACGCTCCTGCTGTTTCCACTGGCCGGCTACGTTTTCGGCCGGTTCCTGACATACGGTCCGGTGATCGCCGGATCGGCAGGAGTTATCGCCTACTGTTTTGCCGAGGTATGGCGGATTCAGCTACTTACGCAAGGAATTACCGTTTTCCTGGTCCTCCTGACGCTCGTCTGCGTGTTCGTGGCGGCGCGAGGACAGTCTCCCGGCAAGCTGGAAGACATGGTTTCGAGAGGAAATGTGAAGTCAAGTGACTGACAAGTTTGCGGGGACTACCTACCGACCGGGCAATGTGGGCAACGAATGGCTCCGCTCAGCGGTTGGCGCAGTTCGCAACCGATGGATCATCCTGCTTGTATGCGCGCTGTTCGGGGGCTTCCTGGGAGCGATCTTGACCAGTGTGCAGTCGCCGAGCTACGAATCGTCCGCGGTGATCTACCAGACGCCTCACTTCGGCGATACCGACGGTACAAGTCGTCAGCGTACTGAGGCGTACACGAAGTTGCTGAGCTCCGATTTCCTCATCGAAACCGCTCTGGCGAACACTGGATTGGAGATGTCGAACTCTGACGTGCGCGAAATGACCACGGCCAGTGCCAATGTCGGAAGCGCGATCCTGACGGTGACCGTGCGCGCGGAGGACGCCGATACCTCGGCGGAGCTGGCTAATGCTCTAGCGCAGGCACTTCCCGGTGCGGTTGCTGTTTTGGACGGGAGCACACCTGCACAACCTGCCCCGGATCAGTCGGAAACCGTGGTTCCGGACCCAGTGCGATTGTCGGTGATCAGCCCGGCGGTGCCCGACGACGCTGAGGGCGGACCGCAGTATGTGCGCAATACCGCACTCGGTGTGATCGCCGGGCTTTTGGTGGGGTTGCTCTACACATATCTGCGCAGTCACATGAGCCGGAAAGTTCAGGATGTCGCCGCTCTCGGCAAGTTTCTGTCCGGGCCGGTGCTGGCCGGCATTCCTGCGGACAAAGCGTTGGAAACCGGTGTTGTCGACTTCTCGGGAGAGAGCCCTGCCGCAGAGGCATTCCGCCGTCTCCGCACCGTGATCGCCGACCACGAACCCGGTCGGGGCGAATGCCGAACCATCATCATTTCGAGTGCAGTCACCGGCGACGGTAAGACAGCGGTCGCGCTGAACCTCGCAATCGCTCTCGCGGAGAGCGGCAATGAGGTCGTATTCGTCGATGCCGCAGGAAGAGACGAAGCGAATGTGCGCTCCGGACGCCACTCTGATCATGGAAAGAACGCATCACCAGCCGGTCTGATCGATTACCTACACAATGGTGACGACATCGACCGATACATCTCTGCGAGTTGGCATCCGAAGCTCTCGTTCATCCCGGCGGGACGCACCGCGCCCGGCAAGTCCGAACTACTCGGGAGCACTCGGATGCGCAACGGACTCGCAGATCTCGCTGCTCGCGCAAACTACGTCATCGTCGATACCGCACCGATGGCTGACAGATCGGACGCCCTTGTGCTGGGACGCTGGGCCGACGGTGTCCTGCTCGTGGCGCGATCTGACCATACGAGGTACGCCGAACTGGGTGCCGTCATCGAACATTTGTCGTTGGCCGAATTACGAGTCTGGGGCGTCGTACTTAACGACTCCCCGAGGCCACTGGCACGCAGCGCACGCAAACGCGGCGCACGATTGTCAGCGGCAAAGCTGCTCACACGCGAGTCCCGCCCGATCAAAACAAACGTCTGACAGAAAACCGAGCGGCATCGAATTGGTCATCGGCAGGCGACGAAGACCGGCTCTCCCTTCGGCGGAGTGGTTGTCACGGTACCAACGCTCACTTCCGGGTTCGTAGGCGTGCCACCGACACAACTGTCACTGAAGATCAAAACCGGTAGCCACGACGAGGGCGCTTGCTCCCACACCAAATCCGCAGCAACCACTGTCCCGGATGAGCCCTGGAACACGGCGAATGGTCCGCCGGCTTCGGAACCGAGCGGCGGACCCGTCACAGTCACATTGAGCTGATCTATCGTGAACTGTGCCGAGTTGTCGGCTGAGAACGCCACCGCAGACTTCGCCGTCGTGATGGAGACGGTTCCCAGTGAAACATCTTGGGTCCTCTGCAAGCCGACAGCTCCGGTACCCGGACCTATTTCGCTGTCGATCACCGTGCAATCATTCAGCAGAATCCCGGTAACGGGCGGGGTTGCAATAGATTCCACGAGAACCGACCAGTAAAGACAGTTGTTGACGGCAACGCCCGTTACCTCTAGGTCGAACCGGCTGAAAGTGTCGCCAGTCGACCCGTTCGGTCTTGCGAGTACGTGCAGCCCTGTATGAGAATCCTCAACGGTGATCCCATCTAGCTGCACGCCGCGCGATGCCACGTAGTGCCACCCGGCGCCCGAGTCCGGCGATGCCGAGTCGACTATGACACCTGCGCCGTTCGATATCCCATCGACCACTACTGCAGCTACCGTTGATCGATTTACCCCGGCCAAACGCACTCCGTTTGCCGCGCCGCCCGACACTTGGACATCGGTGACATCGAAGTCGGTGTTCGACCACTCGGTCAACGCAGGGAAGGAAAAGGTCTCGGAAGCGCTGTCGAACTGGGCTTCTCGAGAGTAGTAAGTCACCAGTGCCAAACCGTCGTCACCAGTGTTCGTTGCTGAATACCTTTCGACGGTTCCGCGTCGGCACGCGTTGAAATGGAGTCCGTCGGCCATGGTGTTCTCGACGTGAAGTCCGTCAACAGTGATGTCGGAAACGCCCATCATGATCACACCTGCCTGCGGGCTCGACTCGACTCTGCAGTTGCTCAGCGTCACCCAACTAGCCGGCCTGCCCGAGCCGGTCCAACCATCGGGGACTGCCGACGTGTCCGATGCGTAACCCACGACCCTGATACCGTCGCCCATCGACCGCAGCGCCGGGTGGCTTGCCCACCGCACCGCGACGTCGCGAAGAGATACGCGCTCCAGCGGACCACGCAGCACGACGCCGTGACTCGTGCCGGCACCGTTGTCGTCCAGGTTGTCCATCAGAAGTTCGGCACCGGTGTCGAAGTCGATCGAAACGTCAGAGATCCCCACTATCGAGATCGCCGCCCCGCTTGCTGGATGACGCTGAGCAAAGCGGTACTGACCGGACGGAAAAAGTAAGACGTCCCCGGATTTCAGTTCGGCGACGGCATTGCCGATAGCAATCGAGTCATCTTGTGTCCCATCACCAACCGCACCGAAATCGCGGACATCGATGATGTCACCACCATTCACTGCGCGGCGAACGGCGTTGAAGGGTTCTGGCAGAGCGGCAGGGAGTGCCAACGCTGCCGGAACTATTCCGAGAAATTTGCGGCGCGACAGCGCCGACGACCAGTTAGCCATTGGGTGCCTCACTCAGGAAGGAACATATCTTCTCGGCAGTAGCTGTCGACACGATCTCGGACTGGCGCTGCTTGACGTGCAACTCTCCGCGATGGCTCAACGACGCTCTGGCGTCTTGATTGTCGCAGTACGTTTTCACGAGTTCGGCCAAGGCTTCGGAATCGTGCGGATCGAAATACTCTGCTCCGTCGCCGCATGTTTCCCTCAACACCGCGATGTCAGAGGCCAGTACAGCGGTACGCGACGCCATTGCCTCCAGCGGCGGAAGACCGGCGCCTTCGAAAAGTGAAGGCATCACTAACAAATCCGCCTGAGCCACCAGAGCGCGCAGACTCTCGAATGGAAGACGGCCAGTCAACTGCACACGTTCACCCAGGCTTGCCACAAGCTGGTTGATTCGGTCGTCGAGTGTTCTGAGTGATTCATCGCCACCGGCTATCACCAGTGTGTGTGGGATGGAATCCGAGATCGTCGCAAATGCGTCCAGAAGTACCGGCAAGTTCTTGTGCCGCTTGATATTTCCGACATACAAAATATAGGGGCGTTCAATTGGCGACGACGCCGAGTCAGCTTCAGAGAACCACACGTCGTCTACAGGGATCGGCGTCACCAGTACCTCGGATGAGGGTGCGATGGCAGCCATAGAACGGGCTGTTACCTCGGACGGGGTGAAAATCGTTGCGGCCCGACGTGCGCTGAGTTTCAGCATTGTCCACGCGTACGCGTTCTTTGCGCGATTCTGGTCGCTCAGCTTCTTGTCTTCGATATGGAGGGTGTCATGCACCGTGGAGAAGTATCGAACGTCCCGATTACGAGGAGACGTTAGTGCAAAAGGAAAGGGGTAGTGCGGAACCCACAGTGCCTGCGGACGGGTTGCCGACAATGCGCGACGCCACACGCGCTGTTCACGCATTGAATACATTCGGGCATCCGCAGGATCCGCGAAAATCACACGGGTTTCTTCGCGTGTGTCAGGTGCCGCGTTTCGATCAGCGAGGACGGCCAGCCTGAATCCACGCTCTTTGAGCACCTGTTCGAGCACAGGAATTTGCGTCCTGATGTAGGTGCCGATACCACTCTGACGAATGTGTCGGGCATCGAACAACAGATCAACCGACTCGCCATCGCGGCTCGCCTGACCGGCACGGGGAGTATCCATAAGTGAATTGTTGCAGGTCCGTCAATTTGATGGACACAATGACGCCCTGTCAAATGTCCGATTTCGTAGATGAAATGGTACCTTCAGCACGAAGGAACTGATCTTGTCGGATCACCGGCATTTTCAGGTACATTCACGGCAGCAAATAGCGACTTCGGCTGGGTATCAACAAAGCTCGGTCGGCTGGACCACCAGATATAAGGGCAGACACCAAATAACTGTCACACGTCGAGGGAGTCTCGAAGCAAACATGAAGGAACCCAAATTAGCGATAGTGCACGAGCGATTCACCGAGATCGCGGGTTCCGAACATGTGGTTGAGCAACTGTCCTTGACCTGGCCGCACGCAGCCGTCCACGTGCCTCTCGCCCGGCCTGCAGGCATACCAGCAGGACTTTCATCCCCTCCTGTGACCACCTGGGTCGACGGTGCCTACCGAATGCTGGGAAGGTCTTCTTACGCACCGCTGATGCCGCTGCTGCCCAGCGCTTTTCGCGGCATGAAACTGGAAGAGGTCGATGCGGTAGTGGTGAGCCACCATGCATTCGCCACACAAGCGGCCTTCGCCACCGACGCCCCGGTGATCGCATACGTACACAGCCCGGCGCGCTGGGCCTGGGATCCAGCCTTTCGCGCGCAAGAGTCGGGAGGCGCAGCTGGCGCTGCCGTGCTCGCAGCATTGGCGCATGTCGCGCGACGCGGCGAGCTGAAAGCTGTGAGTCGACTCGACCAGGTAGTCGCGAACTCGACCGAGGTTGCCGACCGGATTCAACGCTGGTGGGGCAGAGAAGCAGTGGTGGTGCATCCACCCGTGGACACCCATGAATTCACGCCTGATTTCTCGATCGAACGGGAAGATTTCTTTCTTCTCGCCGGACGCATGGTGCCTTACAAACGGCCAGACCTTGCGATTAGGGCCGCACGGCAGTCGGGTAAGAAACTCATCGTTGTGGGCGATGGCCGATGGATGGACGTCTGCAAGCAGCTAGCTGCCGAGGACACCATCTTTGTCGGGCGAGTCCCCCACGACCAACTACTGGATCTTTACCGGCGGGCACGAGCCCTGCTGATGCCCGGTGTCGAGGACTTCGGCATCGTCCCGGTCGAGGCGATGGCCACCGGAACCCCGGTGATCGCTTTGGGCGAAGGCGGGGCGCTCGACACAGTTATCCCAGGCAAGTCCGGTGTTCTCGTGTCCCCTGGCGACGACACGAAGGTGGTCAGTGGTCTCGCAGAAGCAATGGAGACCTTCGATCCAAACGATTTCGATGCAAAGGTAATCCGCGCATGGGCCGAGACCTTTTCGCAGAAGGTCTTCGGAGAGAAGATGACCAGAGTGGTTAACGGCGTTCTGAGTAGCCGGTGACTCAAGCGATCGAAAATACCCAGCGTCGGCTATTACTCCGACTGGCGTTCTAGTTTCTTGAGATTTCGTCAATACGTCATCCGCATTGAGAAGACAACACGGCAAGAGGTGGGTTCGGGTATTCCCAATCTATCCGGCGCACAAGCATGGCCAAGCGGCATCATGGCTATCGATTCCCCCACCCTCGCGCAGACGATGAGCTGGATCTGTCATCGCATCTGGGAGGAAGCAGTACCCGTCACCGCGCACGACCAGCCATGGGGAAACCCTGGGACCCCATTTTGCACCTGATGAACTCCGGCATGACGATGGAATCAGCATCAACCGCACTCGGGATGACCGCCCGAACCGGGCGCCGCCGAGTCGCCGACGCGATGTGAACCACTACGGCGTCGTCAGCCACTTCTCCCTCGGCGCCGCCTGGAGCGCATCACACCACCGCCAACACACCGGCACGTAGCAACCGGCGACGTCCGAAACAGCATTGTCCTTCGACCCACGTAACAGGTTGGAAAGCAACGTCGTTGAGGATGCACACTCGATCAACCGCGAACAGTCGGCGAAGGTGGGACTGTTTCCAAATCGGTGTTTCGGCCCGACTAGCTGAGTGAACGCTCAGGCGAGTAGGTGCCGAGATGACGCCGCTGGAAGATGGGACGAAGAAGAGGGCCGAGTCCTCCGCGGAAGCTGCGGCGGCTGCCGAGCTGGTCAGGCTGGCGAAGGAGCTGGGGCTGTCGCTAACCGGTCTCGCTACTCTCGTGGACGGTCAAACCCCCGACCCAGGAAGCCCAGGGGCCGGGGGTTAGTCGATCGTCATCCGCATTGAGCACACAACACGGAGACCCACCATCGGTGCCGAGCTGCCCCCTCATGACTAACCCCGCACTTTCACGGTAGGCCGCCTAAGGACAGATCGCTCGTCTCACCGAAAATTTTGTAATGTGTTTGCAATCCAAATACCTGGGGTAAAGGGTTTGAAGGTCGGGACACGCAGATCCGAGAGTGAACACGGACCTTGGATCGCGCGACTTAGGCTCCCGGCGGTTGAGCACACAGCCGCCAGGAGCCGCCTGCTGGTATTCGCTGAACTGACAAGGCCTCCAGTCCTTTACGCAAGAGTGGACTCATCGCCAGTGCCGATACCGCGATTCGCGTCTGCGCCTTCGGGGCCCGACGGGCTCACTAGGCGATGGTCGTTCCGTCGGGCCAAAACGGTTATGCCCACGCTGTTCGCTCTATAAACCCGAAGAGACCCGCCGAGGTGTCTGCGCGTTCACCCCGGCGGGTCGGCGCGCCTGAACTGTCGGGGACCGACGCGCTCGGATTGGCCCATCAGGCGACCGGCCAGGGCCGAAGCCTGTGAGTCAATGTGTGTCGGATCCGTGGAAGGCGCGACATTCTCCGATCGCTCGCCCGCCGATTCGACACCTCGAACATATTCCGCATGCACGAATCAATCGTGCAGATTGCGCAGAAATCCACCAAATGGACGAAACGGCCTCTCCTTGCCCCATACAACGGCTGGGGTCAGGCCCGTTCGGCGCTGGCGTTGGGGACCCGGCCTGGCCATGTTGTGACCGGGTCCCGTCGAACGCCACTCATGCTGAGCACACAACACGAATGACCAACAACATGTCAGATTCGACCCCTCGATTGAATCCGACCCATCGAACGTATTCCGCAAGCATCAGGCAAACACGCAGATCGGACAAAAATCCACCAAACGTACGAAGATGGCCCCAACCTCAGGGGGAGATCAGAGCCAATCTTGACGTTGCAGGGAAAGGGTCGAACCCCGAACACGGACAGACGGAGGGCTGGCCCTGCGCGGCTGAACTGACTACTCAGAATCGCCGCAGCAAAGAAATGCTATCCAATTCTGTTGTTACGCAAACCCCGCGCCTCAGTCGTTCGTGACCGCTGATTCATCCGCGGAATAACCCGGCGCATTCTCTCCGAGACGGCCGCGGACAATCATCCCAGCGCTCAACGATCGACCCTGGTTCACGACACCTACGGGGCATTGTTCTTCACCTTGTGGCCATCCCTCACCTGCACAGCCCCCGATTGGGCCTTCGTCAACAACGATCAAGAAGGAAATCGCATCCACACATGCACGTCGACATCGAGGGCGCCACACGCATCGCCCGCCTCGCCGCAGAATTCGACTGGACCTAGGCCGTCGACGACCTCGAACTTTTCTGCGCACAAGCTGGATGGGAGTTCGTTGAATTGGATCAAACCGGCGCCTCGATTCGGACCGGCCTCCGTGTCGATCGGCCCGAATCGATAATGTTCGGGCGTAACCGTTCGATGCACTACATCTCGATGCACCACATCTCAACTTACGTCTCGGACGTGGCAGATGACGCCACGCCCATGACAGTGGTGCGCCCGCTGCTGGACGAAGGGTTCACGAACCTCGATACGGCATTTACCGCACTCCTGGGGACAGTCACGAGCGCCGAAAGCGGTCATTTCACTGCACCTGAGTGTCAGTGCGATCTACCTAGTTTTGAAGAGTCCGAAGTATCAGGCATGGGTGGATGAACCCGAACCGGAGGACGAGGACGAGGACTAGGACTAGGACTAGGACTAACGATCGAGGTCGGCGAGATCGACCGCAACGGGATACCTGTTTGTGCGTCGAACGCGACTATGGAATCGAGGCCGAGTCCGTCCGGTGGCATCGCGAATTCCCATGCCGGGCGCCCGTTCACCTCCACTGCATCGCCGATCGTGTCCGGTGGGAGTAGATCGGTGAACCGTGTGGACGGCCACAAGAGATGGACGAGGAGGAGTTGTTCAAGGTAGATCTCGAGGCTGTATCCGCTGCTTCGTCGTTGGAGTGTTCCGTCGGCGCGGAACCATGTCTGCTGTTGCCGGTTCTGCAGATACAGCGTTCCCTGCTGGTCTGCCAGACGGATGCAGCTGCGCGGTTTGTATCAAATTTCGAGTTGAGCGCCGGGACGGCCACGAGATCGTGTCTTGGTGATGACGGCATGCAGCGGGGTTCGATCCGCGTCCCAGTAGCGGTGCGCGACTGCGCTCCACGATGACGGCTTGTTGTCCTCCGGGAGGGTGTGGGGGTCGGGGGAGGTAGGTTGTCGTTCCCTGGGGACGACGGCGACGGTGAAGACGCCCGCCTCGAACACCGCAGCGGGTGCGGCTACGCCAGTGATCCGTTCCGCCAGGGCGAAGGCGCCTTCCACTGCATGCTCGCCAGGGTCACTGCTCGCGTCGTCGTCGATGCCGATGCCGCCGACATCGAGAATCAGGTCCACGAGCCGTTCGTCCCCGATCACCGGGTTGGAACCGAAAAGTTCGACATGGGCGACCCGTTCGCCGTTGGGCCACCAGACGAATTCGCTGTCGGCGTTCACACTGAGGTAGTGCGAGACGACCTCACGATCGGGGAGCAGTGGCAGCATCAGCTCATCGGTGACAGCGAATGTCCCGCCGTTGAGCTGCAGCAAGAAGGTGTTCTCCTCGTCCACCAAGGCGACGGCAACCACATCGCTCGGACCGGGGACTTCGGATTGTTCCGCGAGGTCAAGTGCCACCCCGCTGAGTTCTGCGATACCGATCGCTTCCGTCGCGTGTGCAGCGCCGAGCGTGTCCAACACCTGCGCGGGGGTGCGGCCGGGGACGGCGGCGACGCCATACCCGAGAGCGAGACTGCCGTCCCGATACGGTTGGAGCCAGGAGTAATCGCGGTAGGTAGGCACAGCTCTACAGTTTCACGGATCGCTTCATCAGGCAGCGAACGCCGAAGTGCCTGCGGTATGCGAAATGCGCAACGTACTGCCGAAACCGAAGGCGGTCTGCACTCGAACATGACAGGTACTCGAACGAGAAGTTGCCCAATGCGCGATGAGGTTAGCGACCGAGTTGGTTCTCGAAGCTCCAAACATGGCTGCACCGAATATCATTCGCAGACAAAGAGGTCTTCAGGCTCACTGAAATCAGAGAAAGAGCGGCGAGCCGTGTGAGGTGTTCCCCACTCGGACATCGGGTTTGAGAATGATATCGATCGCGTACTGTCCACGCGCAGCTCGTTGCACCGTGTGCACGTCACTCCAGCGGAGGTAGCCGAGATAGGCGCGGCCGAGTTCCATCAGCATCCCGTCGTCATCGATCGATATGCGGAACGCGCCGAGGTACCGCAGCGAGATGACGGGGCTCACTGCGAGGGAGAACGCGCTCATCACCATCCACCAGTTGGTGTTGAAGGAACCGATCACCAGATCGGTTCGGCCGGTACCAGTGTCGGCGCGGCCGGCGTAGTTCAGGCCGATGCCGAGGAACAGCAATCCCAGGCCGAGCATCGCCAACCACAGCCAGCCCGCCGCAGCCCACTGCCGCGCTGCCGTGAGAGTGAACGTTCCGCCGCCGCCGCCGACCACGCCGGACACATCTGCCGCTCTCGGACGCAGCGCCGCCACGGTCAACATGGAAACACCGGCGAGGACGCCGCACAGCGCCCCGGTGATACCGAGTGCGTACCGGGCGGTGGAGGTGGCCTCCTACATCACGATCGCCCCGACGCCGACGATAACGCTCATGATCATCACGCCCAGGAAGGCGACGAAACCCCATCGCCGCTCCCACTGCGCATACAGCGCCTCCGGGAGATCCTCGTACAGATCAGTCATGGCACGGCTCCTTCGTCGGGGCGTGTTCCTCGAACCCCAGGTTTGTCGTATCGGTTCACGGGCCGTTTGTTCCGATCGATGATTCGTGTCAGCCACAGCATGTAGACGTAGTCGAATCCGTTGGGGTGCTTCTTCATCAGGAAAGGAGTCCACAGCCACGCCATCCATACCGCGAGGAAACCACCCAACACCAGGTAGGCAAGGATCGACCGCTGCGTATCAGCGAGCCACAGGAAAACGATCGCCGCTACCCACGAAGACCAGTAGATCAATCCGGCGTGGCGACTGTGCATCACCGGCGGCGTCGAGACGATCATCGCCATCACGGCCGCGGCACCAGCCGCCACGGCGAAGAACGTGGTCATCGCGGCAACTCGAATTGTCCTGCAATTCCGGTACGCGCGCTCATCGATTTCCGGTCTTGCCGCGGTGTGGTGAGGAAAAATCATGGGGGACATCGAAATCGACCGCGTTGTAGCGTGTACCCCGCGATTCGTCCGTCGGCGAGACGTCCGCAGGGAGTACGGTGTAGTCGATCGGCGCCTTCTCATCCGCCATGCCTGTCGATCCTTTCAATTCATCACCCGCGAAGGATGTTTCGCCGATTCGACTAGCCCAGTCAGGGACGGGTGTAGCCCTTCTCCTTCAGCAACTGCTCAGCCCGCCCGTACCCGGCATCAGCCGAAGCTGTCATCCAACGCCGACCCTTCTCCGTGTCCCCACTTGCCAGATACGACGCCGACAGCAGATACATCGCTTCACCGCTACCCGCCGCGGCTGACTTCTCCAACCACACCCGCGCCCGGCCATGCACACGCGCCTTGATGAAATGCCTGCCCAAATGATTCGTCGCCCGGACGTGACCGGCACTGGCAGCCTTCTCCAACCACGCGAGCCCGGTGCGTTGGTCGGTATCGAGAAGCTGCGCACCGACTTCGGACATCGCGGCCGTGCTTGTACATTGCGTCCGGATCACCTGCCTGTGCTGCGGTGCGGGTCGCCTCAGGGTCGTCGCTGACCATCATCATCGGAAGCCGAAGGATCATGTCGTGAGCGCGCCTGTCTCCGGCATTGTTTGCTGCCTCGAACCACGTTCTCGCGGCGACGAAGTCATCTGCTCGCATCGAGATAAGTCCCATCCAGAACATCGAGATGGAGCTACCGGCCTCCGCTGCACGGGTGAACCACACTGCGCCGCCGCCGAAATCGTCACGCGAACACATCACTAAGGCCACAGTAGTCATGGCGCCGACGTCGCCCGCTTCGGCGCTGCGAGTCACCAAGTCGAGCCGCTCGTCAGTGAAAGCGGTGGTGTCTGGGAATGTCAGCTCACCGATCAAGTCGAACATGGTCGCCGCCCTTTCAGAGAATCTTGATGGTGCTGTGAAGCTGTTCGACGTCGTCGATCAGTTGCTGGTCGGCGTCGTCCGATGTCGAGGTGGTCAAGACGACGATCGCCAATCCCTTGCCGTCGGTGCGGGGGACTACTACGCCTGTCGACTTCGAGCGGCTCCAGACGCCTTCGAACTGTTCCTGGCTGGACTCGATGATCATGGCCTCGTATCCACCTACTGTGGTGGGCCGTATTGACCTGTCGGCGCCTGAGGCCGGTGCGGTCATGGCATCGACTTCCATCTGCAGGAAATCGGCAGCGCTGAGATCGGGGTCAGGCGCGTTCTTCGCAGAGAATCCTGCGAAGTACATCGTTCCGAGCACGGTAGCCGTCTTCGGCGTGTGGAGGGTGAGTATGTCGTCGATACCGGGGAGAGTCATCCCTCCCGGCGTCCAGCCGTCAGGTTTGACGACAGACCATTTCGGTGGTCCGACTTCTTTTGGTTCGCTGACGAATTCGATACCTCGGTAACTCTGTGTGTCCGACTCCGAGATAGCGGAGGACACGCTTTCGTTGCTGCTGCAGCCTGCCATGACGGGAAGGAACACTGTCGCACTGAGCACCAACGCCGCGAGTGCTTTCTTCATCGTGGACTCCTCGTCGTGGCTGCACCACGCCGCGCATTGCACAACGTGTAACCCGGATTGTCGGGTTCTGGACATCCAGTCAACGATATCCTGCAAACAAGTAGCAACCGGCGCTACTTACTTGAGAGTCAGATCACAAGAATCGGAGATTCGACAACGGAGAACGCGTCAGCGTTCTCGGGAATACGTTGCCTCTGAAGAACCCACTCCCCACCCTGATGGCGATCGCTATGCCCCCCATGTCACCCCTCAGATATCCCGGCAAGTCCGTCAATCTGCGGCCATGCGATGGGAGTCGTTCCGGCAGGGCAGCTCCCGCTTCAGCGCTACGAAGATCTATCACACCAGTCGTGAACCTTTCGGTAGCCTGATCTCCCGTCGTTCGGTGGGCAGGCTTGCCGCGGCACGGATGCCGCGGATGTCATCGGCAGTCAACGGCGCGGACAGATCGCGCTGGATGACCACGGTGCCGTCCCGATACGGAAATGCCTCCACGGTGGGCGGGAGCTGGGTTTCGTCGACGGGGAACTCTTGACCCAAATAGGTGCAGCTGCCGATCGTCGCACCGCCGGGCACGTACCTCTGAAGCCGCGACTCAGCTCGCCGGTAGAGGACCGCTGTGGGGGCGTCCCAGATATCAGTCAGCCCTTGAACGAGGTTCAATGCCAGTGTGATCCGAGATTCGTCGGCGAAAGTGCAGATGAAACTTCCCGTCCCTGAAGTGCCCCCGAAACCGGCCACCACGTGAATATCGCCGGCATTCGAGTACAGGCTTAGGTGTTGTGGGAGCGAGAGTGGATACATTCCACCGGTGGCGTGGCGTGATCGCCGCTTCTCGATCAATGAGGCTTCGATCGATTCTTCCGTCGGCGGCACCAGGATCTGCCGAACGTTCGAGGCGAGTATCTGCTCGACCGTCGCCTCGGGGGGGAGATCGTCGCCTACCGACTGATAGAGGTCGACACCGAAGACCGGGTCGATGTCGCGAAGTAACTGCAGCGAACGAACAACGAGAGCGGCGGTGACACTTTCGGATGCTGGCAGCCCCTCAGGCGAGATGGCTCTCAAGGTCAGTCCGTCCGTCATGGTTCGGCGCAGTGATGTCGACGGCATTTCCACTTCTTTCCCGTCGCGGATCAGGCGAATCGTTCGCTGATCTGCGGGTCGTAGAGTCGGTAGCCGAGTGAATGCATCGCGCCGATGATCTCGTTGGCATGCTCGCCTTGGGAGCTGTAGCCGATGAACTCGACCAACTGCTCACCAATGGACACGTCATAGGCCGGCGTTCCTTCGGGGTCAGTCCCGGGCGGGCGCAGGAACTGCCCGTCCCACATCCAGCCTGGGAGATCCTCCGCAAACGCCCGCAAGACACGGTCCCGGTCCACCACGTCGACACTATTGACAGGTTGCTCGTCGTTCAGACGCGTGTAGACGCTGCCGGGGTCGAGACCATCGCCTCCGGCCCAGAACGCCAGGTTGCAGCTCATGGCGCCTAGTATGCCTGCTGCTGACCGTCGGGGCGGTGCTGTCGAGAGGGCCGTCATATCCTTCTGACGTGAACGCGATGAATCTTCCAGGTGCCGGACAGCGGGTTGTCCGTATCGAGGTCGGTCACGCCCTACAATTCGAAACTGACGCGCACGTTCGATACTTCGTCGAGGAGAACCCCGTGCTCACCCTTCCCGACGACACCGAAGTCACCATCAGCCTTCCGGCACCTGCATCCGCATCCGGGACAGACATCGCAACGGAACTGACCGGCGCGACAATCGAACTCGGCACCTGCACCGCAGACGGATCACTCGTCGTATTGTTCGACTCCGGGGCCGTACTGTCGGTGCCACCGTCGCCGGATTTCGAAAGTTGGAACGTCTCCGCGCCAGGGAACGTGCTCGTCGTCTCGACACCCGGTGGCACGATCGCAGCGTGGAACTGGCCCAGCACCGACTGACATGGCTATCCGTGAAACCGGGACCGACGCCCGAGCACTACTCCCAAGACCATAAATTTGTCGCACAATTCATCCCCGCAGGAACCTTCCCGGCCACCAATCGCGAGGACAAGACACATGGCTCCGGACAACCCGCACGATCCTTCACCCGAATCGCCAGATCCTCACACTCTGATCCTCGAAGTAGCCGACGACTACGTTCACGGCCGAATATCCCTGCATGCCTTGACGACCGACTACGAATCGATCGTCGACAAGTACGAGTACGAACAACGCGATCGCCACGAAGACCTACGCTGGGCATGGCTGCAGATCGAAATCATGAACGCTCTACGACACGATGACCCGAGCCGCGAACCGCAAGACGAGGACGAAGTGCGCGAAACCATCGACGGCTTCGTGACCACATTCCAGTCGATCCATTCCGCCCGAGCCGTCGCCGATAGCGCTGGCAATCAGCAGGTTCGATCGACCGCAGGTCCATCGATGATCCTCACGATCAAAGCCACAGATGGTGTCTGGCTCAACCGGGAGTGAGCTATGGACTGCCGTCATGATGCTTCCGTTGCCAGGCCCACTCGCCTGCAAGGGGACTCGGGGAATGATCTGGACAGACGGTTGCGGGTGCAGCCCGCAGAATGAGCGCAAGACGTCGACGGTGGACCGACTGGATTGTGTATGCGCGCACTCCGCAGGCTGCTTGCGGAACTGTACCCGGAGATGACTCCCTCTAATCGCTGCTGTTCGCAGTGGCAGTCGGCGGCCGAGCGCAGACGGCGATGCGCTTCGACGTCCTTCGGCTCAGGAAGGGCGCGTAATTCTCGGTTGTTTCCGGTTGGAAACAACCGCAGTTCGCAACAGATGACGGCCGGTGGCGGAATCCACCCAGGGGCAGGCCGACACGGGTGTATGAGAAACGAACCTCATCACACCTGATTGCGCATCAGCTTTAAATGTCGTGTCGTATCAAACAGCTCGAATTAGTGCGCAGCGTCGAAGGCGTCGAGGATCTCCGCTTTGACCCGTCCTCTCGGAGCCACGTCGTAGCCGTTCTTGACTGCCCAGTCCCGGATTGCCTGCAACTGCTCTTTCGAGCGACCGGAACCGGTAACCTTCTCCGTCACATCAGCTTTACCGGTGCGGCGCGCTTTTCCGACTTTCTCCGCCACCTTCACGAAAGGTTCGAGGGCGGCGTTGAACTTGTCGACGTTCGTCGGCCGCAGATCGATCAGATAGTCCGACCCCTGATACGAGAATTGGATGCGCTCGCCGAACCCGTCGTCGATCGGCTTACCGTCGAGATCGTCGATAAGTTGGCGAATAACTCTCTCAGCCATGCAACATCGTCTCCAATTCAAGAGAAATTTCTCCAATGACCGGGTAACCCTAGCAACCCTTGTGTCGGCACCGAGACGACCTTGAGGCGCCGAGAACTACCCATGCCCGCCGCGACAGCACCGCACGGCCGGCCAGGGAGACAATGGTGCTTTACTCAAAGTATGGGCTGGTCAGTGCGGAGATGGTTTCAATGGAGACAGCGGCCGGCAGCACCACAGGAGTCGGGACAGGTACAGGTCGAGACGCATGAGGTTCCCACCGCGCACACGCAGGTCTACGAGCGTCAAACCATAGTGTGGGAGCAGGCGAAAGCCGAGTTCGATTCCCGCACATGGCCCTTCCTAATCGTGTGCGATGTGTCGCAGTGGGCGCGTACCTGACTCCCCGTCGGCATTGAAGACGCCTCGCCGGCGGAACGGGAGGCCGCGTACGTGCGCGGCGAGCCCCTATATATTCCGTTCGCGCCATCTGTTGAGCTTGCCGAGGTGGTGATCGCAATAGCTGTCGAAGACGGCATCGCGCTTCTCCCCTCACCGGGATGACTGACGAGCACCTACGTGCATCGAGACCCCACCACCGAGCTGGAGACTGCAAGGGGCTACGGACTGAAAGTCGCGGACAGCGCAGTGCTGGAGACCCAATCTGCCGCCCGCGTGATCTGCGAAGGGAAACTGGGTAATTCGAATGGTTCCCCGCAGCACGGCGCGGCCGCGATCGAGCGAATAGTCAACCAAGTCATCGACACCTTCGCTCACGTGCGGCCCTTCCTCCACTACGCCTGGGACAAGGACCACCAACCCTGCCGGTGACCACGACGGCAATGAGTGGCCGAGAAGCACGCCGGTCAATGCCGAACACCGACACTCAACTCGACGTCGCAGATGGAGGAAGAATGGATATGGCGCATGTTGCGAGATTTGTCGCCGCACCCGAGTTGATCGCACTCGACGACCTCACAATGCAGGACCGCCGACACCTACCGGAGCACTGGCTGCACGCACTCGCCGGGGACCGTGCGTCGCGCGTAGCGGAAGTCTTGAAGCGGTGGAACCACTTCGGGCGACCGAACATGTCCGACACCTACACGACGATCACCGCCTGTCTCGTCGATGTCGCCTTGCTGAGATCTCAGGGTGAGTGGTTTCTCCTGTACCGGATGACAGCCGCCGACGGCGATGACATGTACTACCTCGGTGGCCGGCCGGTCACCGAGAACGACGACGTTCCTGCAGTGTGGCACCACTTTCCGGCAAGCCTCACGCAGTTCTACGCTCGCCTTCACAACGGCTGGTACTACATCGCTGGAAGGACGGTCGGGCCTTTGCCACTGCGCGAGATGTTTCGCATCGACGTCGTCGAATGGGGAATCCTGGACGGTCTCTCCCCCGACGAGTACCCCGATCCCTCGCGCTGCGTCGCAACGTTCCGCTCCGGCGGCGGCGGATACCTCTGCCTGTACATCGACGGGGACGCCGCCAGAGGGGTGGTGTGGTCGTCAGACGAGCCCCCCGTACCTCGTCGACTACTCCACCTACCTCGACATCTGGACCAACGTCGGACTCTGCGCGTAGAACCACACCTCTCCCCGACAAATCTAGGGGCACCCATATCGGTAACCATCGAATAACCCTCTCGGAGGTCACCTGAACTTGGCGGGCCACGCAGTCCGCAAAGTGCTGGGCAGGTCTTTAGAACACGAACACTTTCAGTCCTGTGTGATTTCACTCTCGAACTGTGCAAAATGATTGCTGAATATTCACGCAGGGGCGTTGACTGTCGGTAACGAAACCCCGCGGCCCTCGACCGGCCGCACCGGGGCGATCGCCGACAGAAGGAGCCCGCACATGTCGTGTGAACCCCATGTCCGCACAACAGCAGCCACGCCCGGCGGCGGAACGGCAATCGGATCGAGTCGCCGTAGCGGACCCCGTCAGCGCTGCACCTCCATCGCATTCCCCCGCATCCTCTGAATTCCCTACGGGCACCGACGAAATGGCTACCTCGCATCCCGGTCGACTGTGCCGCTCCGCAGAACGCGTCGTCGAAACAGTCGTGGAAATCGTCGTCGACGACGTCGGCGGTGTCATCGGATCGCTGTTCCGTTGACAATGAACATGATTGGACTCTGCCGTGGCCGTGCCTCAACTTTTCCTACTCACCGCCGTCGGCACCGGGTTAGTCTCTTTGGCGCTCCAGGTCACGTCACTGGCTTTCGCCGGACACCGGAGGCTCACCAGTGCCGCCACCAGTACCGCAGTGATCGCATTCACGCTTCTGATGCTCGGCTTGCTGATCTGAAAACCACGCGAGAGTGCCCAGCAACGTGCCGTCTGTGACAAACAGACTCGCCACCGACGACTCCCATGAAGCCGAGCTATCCCCCGACCCCCCAGCGAATGGAGAAACAGCCGTGCTGATCATCGCCGGGGCGGTAGCTCTGCTCATCTACGCCGTTCGCAGAAGCTCCCGTCAAACGTATCGCCCCTCGATACCCGATCGGTGGCCCGACCTCCCGCCCGCGCTGCCTCTCGATCTATCGCCTGGGGGCGATTCACAGCCTTCCGCTTTGCCTCCGAGTCATGAGCCCCGTACGACGCCGGTGCCGGAGTTCATTGCAGCCAGAATCAGGGAAGGATCATTCGAAGGTATTCGGTGCCCCCACTGCAATCGACAAGATTTGACGGTAGAGGTATTTCCCTTCGACGATCCCTTTTTCCACACGGACGGGAGCGTCATCTACGAACTGTGGTGTCCGACATGTATGTGGATAGATCTGGCGCAAGGCCCACCGGATCCAACAGCTCCACAGGCCGACGACCACTAAACCGAGGTTGCAGCAGAAAATGGCTCACCAGGAGGGGCAAATCTCGAGTCCAAGAACTATCCCCTCGACATGCGCTTGACCCTCACTGTAACGTTCGACGCCGACGCCGACGCGTCATAGATCTGCTTGACCTCCGACAGGGCGAACGGAGATGCTGTACGCCAGTAGCACGTCGACTGTGAAGGTTCTGACGGTCAGATCATCCTCGACTACGACTGCAAAGCACGGCTTCTCGGTATCGAACTACTCCGAGCCACGGACATCCTGCACGTGTCCGCGCTCCCCAAGACCAATGCCGCGTTTGAGTCCCCGGAGACCCGCCTCTAGCCCTTGACAGGTCTGCCCGATCCATTCTGAGATCAGGACGACCACGGCGCGAGGGCATCTAAGCGACTAGACCCGTGAAATATACTGCTTCAATGTATTTCGCTATTGAAATAGATTGTCAAACACAGGAAATCAGGGCGGTCTCGTTCACGAGCACTCAGCGATTGCCGACTTCGTCGAGATCACGATGTGGGCAACAAACGCAACGACGGCGCCCACCGGATTCTGGGCAATGCACGAAATTGCATCGGCCTTATTTTCAGTCCCCTGTCAATGACGTGACGCCTGATCGAATGATCGACCGGTACTGCAGGTCCCAGTTCCACCGCGAGCCGAACCGCCGACGTAGGCGTCCGGCGTAGAGGCGATCGCGCCGATTCGGATTGTTGATCAAGGCATAGCGCTCCTCAGTCTTGATTGACCTGCCGTCACGTTCCCCACTGCTACTTTCGGTCTCACTGACTTCGCAGCACCGCGCGCCCCACCTGAGCCAGACCCTCGATCGCCACCCGAACATCAGGAGCATCGAATCGTCTCCTTCATTCGTTTCCGCATCGGCCCTTCGCGTTCTGTTCTCTACCAAATTCTTTCAGACATGCAGGTCAACCAGACAGTCGCAACGCCCACGGCCAATGTCGCAGACAGAAACCGCCGTAAATGGTTGGCTAGCAACGTCTTAACGACGGATATGACGTTGCAATACTCGATAGGGTCCTCGACATCTCGACGAATTTTGGTTAGCAGACCTGACAATTCCGCCCTCTTGCCCGGATCTGTCTCCCACCCGGGATCGTTGGCTGTTCTTCGCATAGTTGTTACACAACCGACGAATCGGTATCGAGAGCCCCGATACCCTGTCTGAATCCCCCTGATTGCCCGACAGCACAGATAATGCACCCCGACCAGACTCATGAGTCGACCACGTGTCTCCCGCCCAAGCCCGCCTCCGCAGGGAGCTCCGTCGTATCCTTCCGACGTGAACGCGATGAATCTTCCAAGCGCCGGGCACCGGGTTGTGCGCGCCGAGGTCGGTCACGCCCTACAGTTCGAAACTGACGCGCACGTTCGATACTTCGTCGAGGAGAACCCCGTGCTCACCCGCCCCGACGACATCGAGGTCACGATCGACCTTCCGGCACCTGCTTCCGGGGGGGAAGACATTGCGCCGGAACTGATCGGCACGACGATCGAACTCAGCACCTGCGCTGCAGACGGATCACTCGTCGTGCTGTTCGACAGCGGTGCCGTGCTGTCCGGTGCCACCGTCGTCGGACTTCGAAGGGTGGAACGTCTCGGCACCAGGGAACGTGCTCGTGGTCTCGACCCCTGGGGCGCTGTCGCGGCGTGGAACTGGCTCAGGTTCGGTTGAGTTGGCCATCCATGAGCGCCGCCCCCAACACAGACGACAGACGCGACAGCACTGCGTATCTTCACTGGGCGTGGCTACAGATCGAAATCACGAACGCTCTGCAGCACGGTGGCCGAGCCGCACCGCTAGACGACAAAAAGATCCGGGGCACTGCTGACGGCTTCGTGACAACAAATTCTCCGTCTCAACAGGTCGGCGTATCGCAAGTGATGAAATGATGCGCGGCTGTGGAGGCATGGACTGGGAGCAAGGCCATAGATTCAGCATGGATCCAAGAGATCCCAATCTGGGAACTGTATCGGCCGTACAGAATCGTTACGAGAAGTCGACTCTCATACCGTCACAGTCTGCACCGCGGCGATCACCCGCTGGCTCCGCGCACCGGACTTGTGAAACACGACTAGGAGACACTTACCGTGAAAACCTAGACCCGGTGGGCGTCCACGCTAAAGTTGACGAATACGCTGAGGATCAAGCAGACAACTCGGAGGATTGCGCCTTGGTGGAGAGACTGATTCAACAGTGTGTCGACGATCTCGACGGGATGCCTGTCGCCCATGAGGCCAACGAGAGAATTGAATTCTCCTTCCGCGGAACGGATTACGTGATCGATCTGAGGCCCGCCAATGCGGAAAAGTTGAAAGCCGTTCTCCGGCAATACATCGCTTGTGCACAACGGATCGACACCAGGGCTGTCGACGCAGAATCCAGAGGTGTCGAAGAGCCCCTCGATTTCGGACGTACCCAGCAGCAACTGCAGGCCGTACTCAGCTGGGCAAAGATACATAACTATGCAGTGTCCCCATCCGGAGGGATCACGAAGCAAATCATTCAGGCGTTCAATGCCGCGCACCGACGATCTTCATTCGACGGTAGAATCGCAGGTGGAGCGGGACAAGCACCCGGATAGGTGCGGCCTCACCACCGATGCAGATCGACAGCATTCTCCAGGTCCCACCTCCACTCTTGCTGGGTTTCATTAAAGAGCGCACATCGGGCGAACGGCAAACGCCAGATAAAGCGGTATCCGTAAACACTTGGACGGTGCATTACACTCACTGGATTTTGGTTTGCGTCCAGCCTCTCCCACATCCATCCGGCAGGACCGAACCAACCCTCCCCTACCTGACTGACTCTGAGTCGCACCGCCGGGTTCGGAGACTTTGATGTGCCCGACTTCCACGATGCCACCATGTTATCCGCCCGAGTTCCGGCGGAAAGTACTCGATCTGTTCATGAAGTATCCGAAACTGGACGGGCGACGTGGCACCGAGCGCAGGACCGAGATCGAGGGAGCGCCCCGACTTAGCGATCACCAGAGGATTACCAGCCCGCCAACACAGCCGTCAAGGAGAAGACACGGGCAAGAGGCCGCAATTCAGTACTGAAGTCGCCGAAAAAAAACGAAAGTTGCCCCACGCCCGAACGGGCGTGGGGCAACTTCTCATCGAGCATTGCGCGGCTGCATGTTCAGCGCACGCTGGAGGTCACATCAACTCGGCGTGCAACACCAGCGCCGCCAATCATGGGTGCAGGTTCGCCGCACCACCGTTCGGCGTCAGAACCGAACCGATATTCGAGTCGGTTCGCGGGTTGACATCCGTTGCCAAGCACATCGTCGGGGCGTACTGAGTTCCGAACAATGACGCCTTCGACAGGAACGTCATGTAGTTCTTCGGGTTTGCGTACTTCCCGGCATCACCGTCGGTATTGATGTAAACCGCCGGGTTGGAGGAAGTCGTGACAACCTGAACCGAAGGCAGCGTGAAGGTCGCGCCGGCAAGCGCAGTCAAACCCGCATCAGAGGTATTCGAGCCGCCCGGACTCGCGCCCGCAATCGTTGTTCCGACTCCGCCATTGAGGGAAAGATACGACCCCGCAGCGTCCGCAGCACCACTTGTGTTGACTCGAGTGACTACCGGAGTGCCACTGAATCCACTCCCCGTCCCGGAGACAATGGACGCAGACGTGAAGGTCGCCGGATCGATCTTGAATACGAGGTTCAACCGATTCAGATTGATGACCGTGGCACCGCCACCACTGGTCGGAACAGTCTGCGAGCCTGGCTGAATCGTGTAGGTGCCCGGCGTCGACGACGAGTGCGCAACCGACATGGAGTGAGCCTGAAGCGGCTGGTGAACATTGCCGGCAATGAGCGAAACGGGATCACCCATGCAAGCATTGTTGTAATTCGTCGTCACATTGTGGGCCGACGCCGGCACAGTTGCCGCCAATACCAACCCACACGCTGCCGCAGAGATCGCAGCAGCAGTTCCGGCACGCCGAGCGAGAGATACAGTCATTTTGAACCTTTTCTTTCGTTGAGAAACGATTGACGTTCAACAAGATGAAATGTCGCAAACGATTTCGAATCGCGACATCATCGCAAAGAAAATCTCCTCCTCCCTACGCGTAGACAGAACGAACTCGGATACAGCGCCATTCCGGGGAGACGTATCCCGGAGGCAAGACAGATTCGAATACCGTTGCAGGACAGTCCGAGAGTAGATTTCAGCTCAGCAAAGTCCACACATGGTCGGCGGTAGAAGATCGATATAGGGGTAAGCCTCCGCAGCGATGCAGAAATATCACATCCTGCGTCCAGTGCCGGCGAGAATTCTCGCATCCCGAAACCCTAGAACAGGTACCAGTTTTCTCACTTTGCCGACAAAGTCAAGGAAAGGCGAGAAGTTTCATACTTTAGACGCAACGCCAGGGCCCTTCGCCTCCACTGGAAGTCGGAAAACCGGTCGAGCAGTCGAAAAAATCTGGCGGACAATGTAAATAGATTGGCTCCACGAAAGGTCGATTCTCTCCGCGCTCGTGTTGCCACGTGACCAATCGCGAGATCGCGCGACTCAACCTCGCTACCCGGCCATCCGTTAGTACTTTAGGACGATAGTTTGCGAATTTCGCCCGAAATGTCCGAAATCGGATACTCTTCTGCCACAAGCAATCCGAGCAACACGGGGATTCGGACGTGGCACGAATTGACTACCAGCCGCAGGGGGACTGACCGGGAGGTTGACCGTTGGACCTGCGATACGTCGCCTTCGCGCGTGCCGACCCGCATTACTACGACCGGATCAGAACAGCCGCTCGCGCTGATTCAGCGCCCAACCAGCACTTCACTCCCGACAGGTCAGTGGATTGATCGCTCTGGCGGCGCGGTCCCCGAGACGGACCGTGGAACTACCCGTCGCCGTTGGTCCCGAACGAGGGGGTCAGGCCCGCGGAACGAATCCTATTAGTGAATGCTCTGGACGTGAACTGAACACCACGGTCGGCGTGCACAATCCCCCGGGGAGGCGGCATCCGATTCTTGATCGCCATATCCAAGGCATTCCATACCAGCGTCGAGTCTTGGCAGTTATCGATCGACCAGCCGACGATCTTGCGGCTGAACGTGTCGAATACCGCGCAGCAGTGCACTTTTCTTTCACGGGTCGGATGTTCGGTAATGCCATTGACCCACAACATATTTGGCGCAAGATGCTGAAACTTCCAGTGCACGAGATCATCCGCCGCCGCGACGCCCTTCAACCGTTTGACCTTCGCTGGACCAGGCAAGCCGACGATGCCGGCGATCCCCATGAGTTCGAGACGAGGTTTTCGCTGACCACCATGTCCATACTGCGCGTGAGCTCCGCCGGCAAACGTCGAGACCCGTAGATCTGTCCGAGGATGTGAGGACTTCTCCGATCAGCCCGGTGAGCCACTGTCAGCGCATCCGTGACGGTGACATCGGCTGGATCTGTAGATGCAGTAGCCGGGGTTTGCTGACGCCAACAAGCCGGCAACAGCCCTTTACCGCGGCACGGCGTCGACGAGCATGTCGAACATCGGGTGAATCCTTCTGGGGTCGAGCGGTTCTCCCCGAACAGCGCCGCGGCAGTGCGGAAGATTTCGACTTCGGCTTGGACTTCGAGTTGTCGGATCCGCTTATTCGCTTTCGTCAACTGCGCTGATTCTGTTCTGGTGATGCTTGGCCGTTCGCCCCGGTCGACTTGATCTTGGCGAACCCACGTGTGGAGCGCGTCGGCGCTGATGCCGAGTTCGTATGCGGCGGCGGTGATCGGTTTGCCACCTCGGACGAGGGCTACGGCCCGGAATCGGAAGTCCGACGGATACGGTCGTGGCATGAATCGAAGCCTTGAGCGAGGCTCGATCTTCACACCGAAATGGGTAGAAAACTTTGAGCAGGTTGAGATGCCAATACCAATACTGGTGATTGCGTCGAGCTGTATCGTCTGACTCGAAGGTCAACTCACCGAATCGTGTCCTTGTGTGGATTTGTCGGTGGTCGTTGCTGGCCGTTCCTGGCTCGCCGCTGCAACGTGCGTCGAGCCGGGGTCATCCTCGATCTTCACGTCGTCACAGTCATCGATCATCTGGGGGCGACTGCTGGACGCTCCATTGCAGCGACAACAGTCACGGGTTACAAGGCTCTGCTGCATTGGTTTTCGTCGATTGGTCTGGTGGCTCGGATCGGAGTCGAAGGCACCGGTTCGTACCGCGTCGTCGTATGCTTCTGCGCAGCCAGGGTTTCGAGGTGGTCGAAGTGAACCAACTCAATCGGCAGATTCGCCGATTGCGAGGCAAGACCGATTCGATCGATGGGGAGGCGGCGGCGAGGGCCGTACATTCTGAAACCGCGAGTGCTGCCCGAGGCCACACGAAGGGACAATCGAATCGAGCCCGTCACTTCATGTCAGTTTGTCTGGGTTGCGAAATTGCTTACGGCACTAATCAATTCGCTACATAATGTCATCGTCAGCGCTCCTCGCGACTTGCGTGATAGTTCGAATCAATGACAACCGGAGCCTTGTTGCACCACTGTTCGACGTTGCGAGTCGGACAGGGCGCACCTGCTGATCCTCGGGAGGCGACCAAATCGACGCTTCGGTAGCTGTCCCGTCAGGTGATCACTCAGAGTAACGAAATGAACCGGCTCGAAGCGAACCCACCGATCTCGTCCGCCGAGTCAACCCTGCACTGCTCGCCGCACCGGTAGGCGTCGACAGTGCATCCGCACTCCTCCTCATTGCAGGCGGAAATCCCGAAAGACTACGCAGTGAAGCATCGTCCGCTGCCATGTGCGGGGTCTCTCCGATCGAGGCGTCCTCAGGAAAGCGCACTCGCCACCGCCTCAACCGCCGCGGAGATCGTCAAGCCAACAATGCGCTCTGACGGATCGCGATGATCCGCACCAGAAGCGACGTGCGAGAGCGCACCTACATCGCACGTCGACCAGTGGCAGGGAATCGCCGCCGGAGATTCAGCGACGCCTCAAACACCACATTGCCGTGAGATCTACATGTTGCCCGTCGATCCGCCGACCGCTCAGAGCACCGACGATCTTCGGCCGCTCCGACCTCACACAGGCCTGTCCTTGCAGTCCGTCGCCGATCATTTCAACGTCTCTCTGACGACGATCTCGCGGACAGAACGGGCCATCAAACCGAACTACGAGTTCGCATCACGCTTCCGTGCATAACTGAAAGAGTAACCTGCACAGGACACTTGACATCAATAGGAGGATCCAACCCGGCGGCAGTTCCGAACTGACAATGGACCTTATCCTCTCCCTTCAAGACCTTTCAGTCGCCGCTGGCAACGTCGGAGACGCCGGCCAACTCGAGCAGAACGAGTCAACTAGTTCGCTCAGTTTCTTCTGCCTCTGACCTCAGGCCGATACCTCGGATCAGATTCGGGGTATCTGCTCTTCCGAATTTTTGTCGGAACAGAAAATGCGGGCCGTCTCATCACCTATCGACGAGCCGACCCGCATTGTCAGGTTATTCCGCGCTGAACGAGGGAATCATCATGCTTCCCATCACCGCCAAGCCGCTGACATCTCGAAGCGAACCCAGAGCATTACTCAAGAAGGAAAAAAGCATTAGATACTCACCTCCTTAAGCCGCAAGCAGTCGGATCGGAAGGTCATCCCTTCACCCATCCGTCACTCGACAATGCAGTCAGCATTTCGAAGAAGCTGACGTGGATCGTTGACAGCGACCCGGTGAAAAGAACAAACACATCTTCCAAGGAACCCATTTTCGCCCTCCTGTCTATTTGAACGGATTGAACGGGACGTCGAGACCGAAGTCCACGGAGAGCGCGATAGGCATTGTGATGATGGACTTGAAAGCAGTCAGCATCATGGGCAAGAGGGCCGAAACCGAACCCAGATCAGATGAATTCATCTCACATCCCCCTATTCGCTCGAGATTCCAGTGAGCCCGTCGATGACGACCCCACCGGCATCGATTGACCCATAGGCGAAATTCAGAATCGCCTGCAAGAACGGAACTAACATTTCCCACTCCTTCGCAACGGACAGTCGCAGGTCGCCGACAAGAATTTCCGTCACCCGAAAGACGGAATCTGGGGCCGAGCGATCACGATGTGGGTGTAACCGTAGACAGTGTTTTAGAACTCGTGCCAGTTTTCGTGATTTATCTCAATTTTTCCGACTTAAGTCGTAGTTTCGGCGACTCAACAACGGGTGCGCTAGTACTTAAGTTCCACAGAAAACGTTCGACGTCTCCCATCAGGTTCACGCTCAGGACTATCCGAAATCTTCATCCAACGCGCAAAATCGCGGCCCTCCGCTGGAATTGCCCTCTCATCACGAATGATCACGCCGAAGCAACGTCGGCGAGGCACTTCCTCAAAGATTAAGACGGGATCCTGCTTCGAACGAGAGTTTGAATCAGCGTTCGTGGAAGTCGACGTAATCCGAAGGATTACAAGTACTTTGACAATCGTTGAACGACAACCAGTTACGAAGACAGAACAGGGATACCCATGAAACGAGGATTGTCGATCCTCGCGATCGTAGCCACCACTGCCGCCATCGCAAGTTGCAGTTCCACCCCCGATGCTGCCGGGGCCGTCGGCGAGCCGCAGACCGGCGGCCATCTCACGGTCGGCATCATCGCACCATGTGGGTTGGACAAGGCACAGACGTCTGGCTGCACTTTCACAAATGTCGAAATCGTCGACAATCTCACCGAGCAACTCCCGGACACCGGCGAAGTAGTGCCATGGTTGGCAAAATCCTGGGAAATCTCCGAAGACGGGACCTCGTACGTCTTCCATCTCTTGGATGGCGTGACATTCAGCAACGGAGAAACATTGGATGCCGCAGCCGTGAAGCTGAACTTCGACAACATCGTCGAACTCGGCAAGCAAGGCCGGGCTTTCCAGTCGTCTGCCTACCTACTGGGATATCAGGGATCGACCGTCATCGACCCCCATACGGTCCAGGTGAAATTCGACCAACCCAAAGCTGGTTTTCTGCAAGCCCTTTCAGAGAAACCTTTGGGCATCATCGCCCCCGAGACCATCACTACGAAAACACCGGAGGAGCGGCTCGCCCACGGAGTGATCGGCAGCGGCCCCTTCGTGATCAGCAATGTCGTACAGGACCAGAAGATCGAGGTGAAGCGGCGCGACGATTACCAGTGGTCGTCGCCGAAGAACGCTCACCAGGGGCCTGCGTATCTCGACGGAATCACTTTCCAAATCCTGCCCGAGAACGCAGTTCGCACCGGCGCCCTTCTCAGCGACCAGATTCAGGTTGCCACCACCGTCCCGGCGAATGACTCCGAGAACCTCTCCGGGCAAGGTTTCGACATCGCCTCGCGCTCGTCCGCGGGGGTCGTCTACACCTACTACGCCAACGTGAAAGACGGGGTGCTCCGCGACGAATCGGTCCGCCGTGCAATCCAATCCGGGCTCGACCGAAACGAGATCCACGACACGATCTTCGACCGATATCAGAAGGTCCCAACCAGCATCTTGTCGTCGACTCATCCGAACTTCACGGACTTGAGTGCCAATCTTGCCTACGATCCGGACCGAGCGAGGGAGATCCTCGACAGAGCTGGATGGGAGCCAGGACCCGGCAGCATACGAGAGAAGGACGGCCAGAAGCTATCCGTCAGTATCCAATTCAGCGCCTCTAGCGACAAGCCACTCCACGAACTTGCACAGCAGGAACTGAAGAAGATCGGTATCGAGCTTCGTATCGACCAGGTAACCGCCGCCGAATTAATCACCAACCGTAGTTCTGGGAGCTGGCAACTGCAGTACGGAAATCTCACGAGACCTGACCCCGACGTTCTGGTGTCATCCTTCGGTCCTGGATTCAGTCTGTACTTCACCGAGGACTACGACCCCGAACTGCAAAGTCTGCTGGCCGCGCAGAGCACTGAACTCGATCCGAGCAAGCGCAACGAACAGACCGCCGAAATACAGCGGATCATCGTCGAGAAGGGGTACGCGTTCCCCACCACCGAAGGCAGCCAGACACAAGCGGCCGGACCGAAGGTGCACGGGCTTGCCTTCCAAGCACCGTGGTGGCCGTCCTACGTGGATGCATGGATCGAGCAGTAGTGAACTCGAAATGACTGAGACTGATTCGCCCGCAATCACCGAAGTTCCCACCGCCGGCCACTTCGGTACATATCTTGCGCGGTCCGATGGCAACCAGATCTTCGGACTGCGCCCCAACCCGATCGACGGCGATCCGTCTTCGATCGGGTTGGGGGTGCCGTCCACACTCGCCGCGCCGTCGCGCCTGACAAGACCGCTGGTTCGCCGGAGCTACCTCCGACACGGGCCCGGAGATACACGGCGCGGTCTCGCCGCGCGCGGAAACGACCCATACGTACCAGTCAGCTGGGACACTGCTACCGAACTGGTTGCCAACGAAATTTCAAGGGTACGTGCCGAATACGGGAACGTCGCGATCTTCGGCGGCTCCTACGGATGGGGGTCTGCCGGACGATTCCACCACCCGCAATCGCAGATCCATCGCTTTCTCAATCTCGCCGGCGGATACACCGCGTCGGTGGAGTCCTACTCATCCGCCGCGATGCAGGTCATTCTCCGTCGAGTCGCCGGAGGATACGCAGGGGTCCTCGCATCGAATCCAACATGGGAAGAAGTGGCGCGGCATCGCAGTCTCGTTGTCGCCTTCGGCGGAATGGCGGCGCACAACAGCTCCGTGAACGGCGGAGGAATAGGTGTCCATCGCAATCTCGAGGACCAGTTGACCGCCCGCCGCGCGGGAGCAGAATTCATATTGATCTCTCCCGCCTCGGGCGACGCGCACCCGGGGCTCGAGGCAGAATGGCTTCCCTTGATCCCCGGCAGCGACGTAGCAGTCATGATGGCCCTGGCGTACGAGCTGGTTGTCTCCGGCAATCATGACCGGGAATTCCTCGATGCTCACACCGCGGGATGGCCTCAGTTCGAGGCGTACTTGCTCGGACACAGCGACGGCATACCCAAGACCCCGAAGTGGGCGGGGAGAATCTCAGGCATCGCGGCAACAACCATCGCCGACCTGGCGCGAAAGATCGTCGGCCGGAGAACGGTTTTCACCACTTCGTACTCGTTGCAACGAGCAGATCACGGCGAGCAAGCGCCCTGGATGGCACTGACGCTGGCCGCACTGACAGGAAATCTCGGGCTTCCCGGCGGCGGTTTCGGATGCGCGTTGGGCGCACTGCACCAAGTCGGAGTACCACAGAACGGATTCAAGCCCGCGTCCTTCGATCAGGGTGTTCGGCCGATCGACTCGTTTATCCCCGTTGCTCGAATCACCGACATGCTCGAGAAGCCGGGCGGCACGTTCGACTACGACGGTGGGAGGTACACATTTCCCGACACGAGGCTGATCTACTGGGCCGGAGGCAATCCGTTTCACCACCACCAAGATCTCAACCGACTCGTTCATGCGTGGCAGTCACCCGAGACGATCGTCGTTCACGAACACTTCGCCAATGCACTTGCACGACATGCAGATATAGTCCTACCTGCAGCGACCTGGCTGGAACGAAACGATTTTGCCGCCGGCGCCGACGACCACATATCCGCGATCGTCAAGGCTGCAGAACCGCCACCCGGCGTGCGCACCGACTACGAAATCTTCAGCGCAATAGCGAGGCGACTCGGGTTCGATGGAGAGTTCACCGAAAACCGCACCGCGGACGAATGGGTCCAAGAGCTGTATCGAAGGACTCGGAAGCGCTCCGCAGAGTCGGGTTTCCCGATCCCCGACTGGGACGAATTATGCCGCCGCGGAGTCATTCCAGCGCCGTCGATTCCAACGCCTCCAGGGCCTCTGCGTCTCCTGCGGGAGAGTCCCGAGGCGAACCCGCTCGCGACGCCGTCTGGCCTGGTCGAGATCTTTTCCGAGACGATCGATTCCTTCGGATACGATGATTGCCGCGGACACCCGACATGGTTCGAACCTCGTGAATGGCTGGGATCAACGGCGCAACGCGACTATCCGTTCCATCTTCTGTCCGGCCAACCGGAGAGACGCCTGCACTCGCAGTTCGACAACGGATCGCATTCACGCGCAGGAAAGATCCGCGAGCGAGAACCTATCCAAATCAATACAACGGACGCGGTCGAGCGCGGTATCGCCGACGGCGACATTGTTCGCGTGTACAACGAGCGAGGTCAGGTTCTCGCGGGCGCACAGTTGACGGAAACACTTCGCCGGTCTGTCGTTCGGCTGTCGACCGGGGCATGGTACGACCCGATCGCTCCCGGAGGCCTCGATGTCCACGGGAACCCGAATGTTCTGACAGCCGATCGAGGGACGTCGCGGCTCGCGCAGGGACCCAGTGCTCACAGTGCCCTCGTTCAAATCGAAAAGTACAACGAACCCCTGCCACCGATTCGGGTCTTCGAGTCGATGTGCGAAATCGAGAACGGAGCAGAAAACCCGATGTCGAGTAAATGATCGAAGGTCTCGTACCACCCACGCGGTTGATCTGTGGACACACTTCGGTTCCCACCACGACTAAGCGGTCCCTACGCGGGTGTTATCCGAGTGCCCGATGCGAAGGATTGCGCACAGCGGGGTTTTACGAGACACACGAGTGCCTCTAGTGACCACACGCGTCCAGCGCACGTTGCCCACCTCCGGGGCTACCCAGCCGCGCCGGAAGAGTCACTCTGGAATGCAAACCATCCTCGGCACGTGGGTCTTCGGTGACGAGCAGGCACCAATCAGAACAACGGTCTTGCTGCATGACCATCCGGAATCACTTGGGCTGGAACGAATTTCGGCCATATCACAAGAAGGCTACCGTATTATGCGGACCGCTCAGGCAGGGAAGCTCATACTCGGCCGTGAGTCCGGCGCACCCATCCGGTATCCGACGCCGCGAACCGACAGTACCCACGAGCGGGAGCCTAGTTTCGCCCGGATACTGCTGACGTGGGTATCGATAGTTCGCGATTCCCCGTGCCACTGAGTGCCCCATACGTCACGCATGATCTGTTCTCGGGTTGCCACTGAGGGGGCCCTTTCGATCAACAGAGCCAGCAGTCGATACTCCGTGTCGGTGACGTCGACGTCCTGCCCGTCGCATATCACTTCTCGTGTTCCACGGTGCAACGTCAGGCCGAAGTATTCGACCAGATCATCTGACGGCTCGGCGACTGCCTGCGCGTATCCCCGCCGCCGTGCGAACGCGTCGACACGCGCCGAAATCTCATAGAAGCTGCATGAGTCGGCCACACAGTCGTCAGCTCCTGCTTGAAGAGCAAGAACACGATCCAACTCGTCATCTGTTGTTGCCATGGCTACGATCGGGATGTTCGATCGTAGCCTCACGACTCGACAAAACTCGTATGGATCCATGTCTCGCAGATTCAGTTTCAACAGCATCAAGTCCGCGAAGGCAAGACTTTCGAAGGCTGCCCGGGCCGATCCGACCAGTTCTACTCGATGGCCCGCACGACGGAGTGTGCATTCATTGTCAACGACGGCCTCAGCGTCGACAGAGAGAATTGCCAAACGTGTACTGGCAAAGTCTATTCCGGCATTTCTTCCCTGGTCGCCACTTCGTTTCTCCGTCCCCCAGCCCGCACTCGGAACAACCATGAACCCCACCGATCGTTCAATAACGCTTCGGGCACTCGACAATTCACCTCGGGCATGGACAACGGTCGACGTCTGCCGAAAGAAGGGTGAACCAGAACTCGATGCTAGTGGCGCTGTGGACTCTCCACAATGGCAATACCTGGGCGGGTCGTACCTCTTGCTCTCGTTACCCTGGTGAGAAATTCGAATCATCCCGAACAAAACCCCAGACAGTCATGCCGGTGGATGGAAGTGGTGGGCCGGCATGACCGCGGAGAAACGAACTCAATTCGATTGCGATGCGCCATTCTGAGCGGGGAATGCGTAACGTCGAGCGCCGAAAACGATGATCAGTGAGGCGATGGCCAAAATTGCGCCCACCACAGGCAACGATCGTGCACCCCAAGTACTCAAAGCTACCCCTCCGGCCAGCCCACCTGCGGCCATTGCCCCGTTCCAGAGGGTGACCAGCATTGCTTGCGCTGCGTCGGCGCTGGCAGGTGAGTCGACGGCACCTGCCTTGGCAGCCGCCGTTTGCAGAACCGTCGGCGTACCTCCCCAACCCAACCCCCATGCGAGCGCGCCAATCCACACGAAGAGCGCCGGCAGCGAATCACCGCCGATCAGAATGATGAACGCAACGCTGATCAGTGCGGCACAAGCCAGAGATACCACCCGTAGCCGACTGTCGATATAGCGTCCGACTGCCCAAATACTCAGCAGGCATGCAACTCCGAAGGCCAGCAGTACGCCGTCGACGCTGTCGCCCAGCCCAGCCCAAGCGACATACTCGGCGATGTAGGCGTAGAGCACGGTGTGCCCGAGCACCAACACCAGCGTGACCAGCAGAACTGGCGACACACCCGGCACGCGAAGTGCTCCGATCATGGGTGGCCTTGATCCACGCTGAGTTTCGCCCGGATAGTCAGGCACACCCACCAGGATCCACACGGTCACCGCTACCGCCAACCCGGTGATGATCCCGAATGCGATGCGCCAGTCGAGAACCTGGCCGATGAATGTGCCTGCCGGTACGCCGAGCGCCAAAGCAATCGGTATTCCTACCATCGCGACGGCGATGGCGCGGCCTTCCTGTCCTGGGGCAAGACGGCGCGCGTATCCAGCCAGAAGGGCCCAAGCCAAACCGGCGGCTACGCCGGCGAGGAATCGAGCGGCGAGGCTGACCAAGTAGACGTCTGTGACAGCGGTAACGGTGTTCGCTACCGCGAACCCTGCCATGGCGAGCACCAATGTTGTTCGGCGGCTCCACGTCGCGGTCAACGCGGTTAGGGGTATTGCTGTGAGGAAGGTTCCGAGTGCATAAACGGTGACGGTTTGGCCTGCGGCGGAGGGACTTACACCGAGATCTCGGGCCAAAGCTGGCAACACACCTGCAGGAAGTGTCTCGGTCAGGCTCGTGATGAACGTCGCCGTTGCCAAGGCGAGCAGCGGAAGGATGGGTAATTTCGTTCTGGTCGGTGTCGTTGTTGAAGTCACCACGCTATGGTGAAACCCTCTCATTAGTGTGAGTGTCAAGGGGGACGTACATGCGTATCGGACAACTAGCCGAAGAAACCGGGACATCACGCCGGCTACTGCGCTATTACGAAGAGCAGCAACTGATTTTGCCTCACCGTGAGCGAAACGGGTATCGCGACTACGATCCGCGCAACGTAGATCGTGTGCTGCAAATACGCAGCTTGCTCGACGCGGGTTTGCCGACCCGCATCATCAAGCAAATTCTGCCGTGCTTGGACAAGCCTCGCACGATTCACTTTCGAGATGCGACCCCCGAGATGCTTGAACTACTCGAGCATGAGCGCGACAAACTGGACCGGCGGATTGATTGCCTCGCTCGAAATCGCGACGCCATGACCGAGTACCTTGACGACATTCGCCGCCTGCAGGGGTGCTCGACAGATGCGAGCGAGATGGGCGAAGAAGAGACGACTCACTCCCTTCGACCGAAGGTAGAAGCGGCGATGTTGTCACCGGGTCACAATCCTGCAGCAGTGCCGACCCTGTCGACGGCCTGACGCTCCAACCGCGCGATCAACGGATGCCCCCCTCTCACACTGGGCTGATTAGCGAATCGTAGAGCCCACCAGGCAGAGGCGAGATTCGAGCTGAGGACGATGCGTTCGTTGCCCTCAGCTGCGATCTCGGTCATCGCCGACAGCGTTCCCATACCGGTGCCGGTGAAGAGTAGAGGAATGCTTTTCGGCATCGGCGCCTTCCGAACTTCGCCGATAAGCGCATCGGTCGTGACCTGATATGGGTCGTACAGACCCTCAGGAGTTGCCGGCACAGACACGACGCCTTCGACTCTCAACCCCGCCTGTGACCAGAAACCGGCGGACGTCTCGGTGAGCCAAGGCTCGTAGGGAGAGACCAACGCAAGAGAAGACACACCCAGTCGTTCAAGAGCCCACAAGATGGCTTGCGTGCACGATTGAACGGGATACCCTGCACGCTCCGACATCTCGTCACACACCGCTCGATCCCCACCCGGACGCAGAAGATAGTGCGAAGCGCTGCACGCGACGACGGCGGCTTCCAATCGCAAATTACCGAAAGAAGCAAGCACGTCGGGTAATACACGGTTGTAGATATTCAGCATCTCACGCAGCCTCACATCGGGAGTGACGGGAAAGCGCGTCGCATAGACACCGAATCGATCGCCGAGCAAAGCGTTGAATTCCGGTTCAGCAGTAGGATTCTCGGGCGGTACGAGAAGGCCCAATCGTGTTGATGTCAGAAGATTCATAGGCTCAGATTACGACTGCGGCACACCAACGGCGACACTCTGAACACAATCCTCGAGAACACCGCAAATCACTACAAATCCCTGGCTCGCTTGACGTTTCTTCACAATTGTCGTTCCAATCCTGACGATTCAAAGGTTGTTGCATTCGTGAGATTCCGACATGCTCCTTTCAGCACATCTCAACGCCGTCCGAAAACGAGAAGCAAACTTCGTTATCCAGCAAGGACTTTGATCGACTACCAGAGAAGCCGACGAACACGAGGCGAAGCATGGCCGACATCGAACACCGCACAACACCGAGAGCGTCACCAAATATCTCCGATGCAACTCTTCGGGACTCCGCACACATGGCTGGTATCGAGTTCCGCCCGGAAGATGCCGCAAGAATCGCCGACCTCCTGGTCAAGACAGGCGTGAGCCTCGTAGAAGTGGGCATGATCTCGGGAACCGGATCCAAGGACGAGGACCTCATCGTCGCCACCCACGAGACGATCACACCTCAGCGAAGCATGACACTCGTCGTGGTGCGTGACCGCAAACAGGTTTCAACGGCACTCGACGAGGCCCAACGACTCGGTGTGCACCACGTCATGTACTCCATCCCGACATCACCAGAACACGCACAACTCAAGCTCGGTTCAGCCAGCGACAAATTTCTGCAGACCCTTCTACGGTCCGCAGTCACACAAGCTAAAGACCGCGGACTTCACGTCACGTTCAGCGGCGAGGATGGCGCTCGAACAACCCCCGGACGTCTTATCCCCTACGTCACAGCAGGTTTCGAAGCGGGCGCCGACCGTTTCAGACTCGCCGAGACCGTCGCGAACCTGTCCCCCTGGCAAATGGAATCGACCATCCGCAACCTCGCCGCGATCGACGGTTCGGAGATCGAGATTCACTCGCACAACATGCTCGGCCTCGCAGTCGCAAACTCACTGGCTGCGATTCGTGCTGGAGCACAATGGATATCAACCACGGTGGCGGGCATCGGTGAACGCGGCGGCAATGCCCCACTGGCGGAGGTGCTCACTTCATTACGGATCCTGCACGGCGACCATCGATTCAACCTCAGCCACCTGACCGAGCTGACCTCGGTGACTCTGGACGCTGCCGACCTCACGGCATTCCAGTCGGGCCCGACCACAGAACATGCATTCGCCTACGAACTACTGGGACAGCTTGTCCATCCCCAAGCCTACGAGACCCTTCCCCCCGAAAGCGTCGGCAATACAAGAGAACTCCGAGTACGCAGCCGCATCTCGACGGGACTTGTCAGCTGGGCCCTCGACGATTCGGGTGTCACTGTCGACATCGATGCATTCACTCGATGGTTGATCGAACGCCAAAGCGACAAGCGAGCGGCACTACTCGACCGAGACTCCATTCGCAAAGCCGCAGTGGACTTCTCGTCAGAGCAGACGGGGTGAACCCACCCCACCACCAAAAGTGCGCCACACCCACCAACCCTCCCACTGCATATGAATGGAGTCCCTCATGACGAATGCAACTATCGGCGCCACCTGCCCGGAATGCGAAACCGACCTCACCCTGCCACCGATCGTCGCAGGTGAGACCCTCGTCTGCCCCGAATGCATGCTCACACTCCGGGTCGAGGGCGTAACAAACGGTCACCCGACGTTGGAGATGGTCGAGGTCCAACTCCGCGACTGGGGTCAGTGATGCCCGACATCGCGATCGTCGCCGACCGATTGGGGTGGGAGGAACGCAGCCTGATCGAGCGAGGCGCATCGTTCGGCTTCCGCGTGAGCTGGGTGAATGATGAAGACCTCTGCCTGGGGCATCCCGGCAACCCAGCCCTCGCAAAGTTCGACATAGCGCTCATACGTAGCCGCAGCTACACCCGGGGAGGGCTGATCGCGAGCCTGGCAGAGGCGAACGGAACCCGGGTCTTGAACACATCGCACGCGATCCATACTTGTGAGAACAAAGCTGCACTCCGCGCTTTGCTCGACCGAGCGAAGGTTCCGGTCCTGGATTACCGACTTGTACTGTCCCGCAAAGATTTCACCAAGGCAGTGGACGAACTGCAAGTGCCGGTCGTACTCAAGCCGGTCTTCGGCGGAATGGGTAAGCGGGTGACTTTGATCCGTCACGCGGATTCCGCGCAGTCGGTCTACGACTACGTGGAAGACCTTGGTCATGCGTTCGAGCAAGCGTGCCTTGTCGAACCCTACCTCGGAGGTACTTCGGTGCGCTGCCTCGTGGTCGGCAGGGATCTCGTCGGCGTTGCCGAATTCGCAAGCGCAGGTAAGGACTGGAGGTCCAACGCAGCACTCGGCAACGAAAATCGTGCCCTCGACCATGATCCTGAACTCGTGAAGATCGTCGACAGCGTCGTTTCCGAACTCGGTGAAGGAATTTACGGCGTAGATCTGTTCCGAACCCAGAACGGCTACGTAGTCAACGAAGTCAACCATGCCCCCGCGTTTCGAGCGGTCGCTACGGCGACCGGCACGGATGTCCCCTCGACGATACTCGGTTACTTACAGGAGCTCCTCCAATGATTCGTGCCGGAATAGTCGGCGCCTCGGGGATCGCCGGTGGCGAACTCGCACGGCTGATCCTCGAGCACCCCGACTTCGAATTGTCGTTTCTCGGCGGATCGGCCTCCGCAGGAAAACGTCTCGCCGAACTACACCCAGGCCTGCGTGTGGACGCGGGAGTTGCCGTGCAACAGATTACCGATGACATCGTTGGCAGCGTCGATGTTCTCTTCCTCGCAACACCCGCTCCCGTGTCAGCTGAACTCGCAGCCCGATACGGAGATCGCATACCGGTGATCGTCGACCTGAGCGGTGCATTCCGTATCTCGAGCCCGGAGATCCACACCCGGTGGTACCCCAAGGTCACACGGAATCCCGAACTCACTGCTCGCTTCGTATACGGGGTACCAGAACTGGTGCGAGAACGTCTCACCGATGCATCACTGATATCTCTACCCGGATGCTACGCAACGGCTCTCACGCTAGGGCTCGCACCACTCGTACTCGGCCTGGGCCTCGAACTACGCACCGTCGTCGTCGACGGCAAGAGCGGATCGAGCGGCGGCGGCCTCCAGTACGGGGCCTCACACCTGCACCCGTACCGCAGCGGTGCGATCACACCGTACGCACCAACCGGTCACCGTCACGCTGCAGAGGTCGGAGAATTCCTCAAGCGAAACGGCGGGGGAACCATCAATTCCCTCACCATGTCAGCCTACGGCGTCTCACACGTACGAGGCCTCCTCACCAGTACCTACGCCTTCACTGACACGGCGATCGATCAACGCGAACTCCAACGCGCCTATCTACGCTTCTACAAAGGCGAACAGTTCGTCCGCGTCCGGCGGCATGACGAAACATTGATACCCATGCCAGACCCCCAGGCAGTTCTCGGATCAAACTATTGCGACGTAACCGTGTTGGTAGACGACGACGGCGACCGCATCATCGTCCTATCCGCCCTCGACAATCTGATCAAAGGCGCTGCAGGACAAGCCGTGCAGGCCGCCAATATCAGATTCGCACTTCCGGAAGGCACCGGCCTGAAGGCCATGCCGCTGGTGCCGGCATGACCGACACAGCCAACAAGGCACGCCCCGTCGTGATCAAGCTCGGTGGCAGTTGCCTCGCGAACCTGGCAGAAGAATGGTGGGGCGACCTCGCAGATCTGGCACACGATCGTCCTGCAGTCCTCGTGCACGGCTGGTCAAAACAACTCCGCTCCCACGACCCAAGGCACCGGTCCGAATCAGCGATCCTGCGAGACCGATACGGCAATCAAAGCCGATGGACCACCGACGAGGTAATCCACGACATCAAAACCGTCAGTACCGAAGTCGCCGCTGGAGTCCGCGACCGCCTGGGCCGACGCGGAGTGAACGTGAGCCGAGCACTCGGCAGTGACGGACTGGTACACGCCGGCGAAGCCGAACGCTGGTGGTGGCGAGGAAAGGAACTCGTCGAACTGGACAACCGAGTCGGACCAATCGAACGAGTCGACATCTCCCCTCTCCGCGACGTGCGCCCAGGCCACGTCTACCTGGTAACCCCACTCGCACGCAACACCCGAGGCATCGAAGTCAACACCGACGCAGACCGCGCCGCAGCCGCAGTCGCTGCCGCTATCGGCGCCAGCGATCTCATTCTCGTGACCGACGTCGCTCACCTCCTCATCGACGGACGAGCTGTCCACCACATCACCAGAACGGCCGCAGCCAACTTCCGCGACAAGGGGGCAACGGGCGGAATGCGCAAAAAACTACGCGCCGCCACCGAAGCACTCGACCAGGGAGTCGATCGTGTAACTCTCGGAAGCGCAACAGTTTCGGACCTACTGCACGCACGAACCGGAACCACCATCGTCGCGAACACGGAGGTGAACGCATGAGTAAGCCCCGCGTGCTCGTCGTCGACAACGGAACTCTGTCACTCAAGCAACTTCGCGCGAAACTCGAAGAGCTAGGGTCAGAGACGGTCGCCGTCGACGCGACCTCTGTGCCGCGACACCTCGACCGAGAATTTCAAGCAGTCGTCCTCAGCGGCACCAAAGTACGAGCATACGAGCGCGACCACTACCGACGGCTGGTAGACCTCGTCACCACCGGCACCGACGTTCCCGTGCTCGGCATCTGCGGTGGAATGCAATTACTCGCCGTCGCGGCAGGCGCGCGCTTGGCCGAAGGACCACAGCGAGTAGGGGGCTACACGGTCTCAGTCGATCCCGACGAACCGCTCTTCTCCTATGTCGACGCCACCGTCACTGTCTTCCACCGCCACACCTTGTATCTCGAGGAAGCACCCCCCGGATTTCGGTCGATCGGTCACTCCGAACACGCCCCAGTCGAGTTCCTCCGATCAGAAGACGGGCGCATCTTCGGGTCTCAAGCGCATCTGGAATTCCGAACAGACGGCACGAACATCCTGCGGGGATTTTCGCAGATCTATCAATGACAACACCCATCAGCAAACGAAGCCGAGGTCGAACAGTGACAACAACGATCGTGGACGCGGCCGCGCCCGCATTTTCAGTGCACCTCAACGGAGCAGACGAACCACTCCAAGGGTGGGTCGTCGTCGACTCACTGGTCGACGGGCTGGCTATGGGCGGCGTCCGGATGACAACGACCGTCGACTACGAGGAGGTCTGCGGTCTCGCACGTGACATGACCGACAAATTCACCCTAGCCGGACTGCGAATAGGCGGCGCGAAGGGCGGCATCGTCTCGGACGGCACCGATCGTCAAACTACATTCCGCACCTTCGGACGCACCGTCAAACCGCTGCTGCACGGCGGAATTCACCTCGGAATCGATCTCGGAGTCACACCTGCAGATCGTGCCGTCTTCTTCGAATCCGCGGGATACGATCCTCGATACCGACTAGGAGCACCAGACATTCCGATCGACTGGCGGACCTACTACGAACCTCTCATCGACGTAACCGGATATGGCGTGGCGATCGGTGCGCTGACCGCCCTCGAAGCAAAAGGGCACAAGGGGCCCGCTCGCGTCGTCATCCAGGGGTTCGGCGCGGTCGGTCGATCCGTCGCCCAATTTCTGGAATCGAAAGGCCACATCGTCACCGGCGTCGCCGACATCCTGGGGACAGTGAGCGCCAACGAGCTATCGACGGCCGAATTGATCGCCGCCACCGACGCCCACGGCCGTATCGACCGATCACAATTATCAATCGAAACAACGCAGTCAACGGACCTTGACGCGTGGCTCGACGTAGAGGCAGATCTTCTCGTTCTCGCTGCCCAGAAGCACGCTCTGACAGCGGAAAATGTAACCCGCCTACGTGCAGGGATCGTTGTCGAGGGCGCCAATTTGGCTTCCACCACAGAAGGCCGCGAAGCCGCAGCACGGGAAGGCGTCCTCCTGGTGCCTGGTGTCATCGCGAACATCGGGGGCGCGGGTGCGGCCGCCCTTGCCGTCACTCGTGTCGTCCCCTTCGATCTACCCGCCGACGCCCGCAAACAATGGGTATTCGATTGGGTTGCAGAGAGAGTGCGCCGCAACACGAGAGATCTCTTCGACCTTTCAGCCGTCTCGCCTTCGACGGCGCTCGACGACTTGCTGACACATCGCAGAAAGGAGCGCCAGTGACCACCACACCAGACCTGCTCCCCGCCACGGAGTCCACCACCGAGTTCCACACACGTGGATGGTGGCGCAAGGAGACATTCGGCGACGATCTACAGCGGCAGGCACGGCTGCAACCGAACCGTCTCGCGGTTGCAGCGCGGCGAATCGGCCAGTCCCGCACCGACACGCTGGACTACTCCGAATTGGCCGAAACTAGTGAACGCTTCGCCCACGCCCTCGTCGGACTCGGCGTCAACCCTGGCGATGTCGTTGCAGTCCAGCTCCAAAACCGTTGGGAAATGGTGCCTCTCATCTTCGCCTGCATTCGAGTTGGAGCTGTGATCTGCCCTGTCGCCCCTGTGTGCCCGGAAGACGAGCTTCGTCACCGATTAACTCTTACCGAGGCGAACGTATTGGTAACCGCAGCAGGACTACCCACCCCATCCGCGGCGACACTTGCATCGTCCCTCAGAAGAGACATTGCCACCCTCGACCACATCGTCGTGATCGACGCACACTCCTCGTCCACTGACATCATCGACTTTCACGAACAATTTCAAAAACCAACCGACGAGTCAGACAGCGCAGATCTCGACGGACGAGCGCGATCAGCTGACGAACCATTCGTCGTCTTGTTCACCTCGGGCACGACTGGACTCTCGAAGGGTGTTGTACACAGCCAGAACTCAGTACATTCCGCCATCAGCGGGTATGTCGACGCATTCGACGCCGACGAGAGCTGGATCGCGGCGGTCTCCACGCCACTCGTCCATTACTCGGGCTTTGCGCAGGGCGTGCTGGCCAGCGTGCTTGTGGGCGGCACCGTCGTTTTCCAAGATCTCCGGCGCAACGAACTTCTTCTCGATCTCGTCGAGAAATACGGTGCCACAGTACTTTACGGTCCCCCAGCTACTGTCAATGAAGTTGCACTTTCGCAGCTGACCCGACAACGAGACACCCACTCCTTGCGGCACGTCATCGTGGGGTCAGCACCCGTATTGCCATCGCTCGTCCATAGAGTCCAAGAAACACTGGGCGCGCGCGTGTATTCACTGTGGGGGCTCTCGGAAAACGGCCCGGTGACGATGACCCGCCCCGAAGATCCTGTCGGCTGGGCAGCACAAAGCAATGGTCGGCCGATCGACGCGATGCAAACCCGACTCATCAGTACCGGCGCGGACGGAAACATCAGCCAGGTGGGCAGACTTCAGGTCAAGGGTGCGTCGCTGGCCCTGGGGTACTTCAAACGCGACAAGGACTTCCAGAAGGAGATCGACGCCGCGGGATGGTTCGATACCGGTGACCTTGCACAGAGCGACGGCAGAGGTGGCATCCGCATCCTCGGACGCACCCGCGATGCGATCGTCAAAGACGGCGAAATCGCCCCTCTCGTAGAGCTCGAAGAAGCGATCGGCGAACACCCCAAGGCCGTGGAGGCCGCACTCGTCGGAGTACCGACCGGCAAAGACGCAAATGGTCTGGCCATCGTCGCTGCAGTGGTACCTGCCAGCACCTACGGCCCAAATGTGGACGAGATTCGAACACATCTGCTAGAGGCCGGCTACCCCTCCGCCTTTGTCCCCGACCGAGTGGAGGTGCTCTCCGCGCTACCCAAGACGCTGACAGGCAAAGTGCGCAAAGCCGCACTGCGCGAACAGTTCAGCATTATCGCAAAGAACCCGCCGGAATCGGACCGCTGATGTCCCAAGCACGACCAGTTGCCATGTCGCCGACGCTTGCAGCGGACGAGTTACTCGCCCGGCGAACGCGCGAAGGAAAGTTCGTATTGTCGATGGCGAGCGGCGAGATCGGTTTACCCGTTCATCCAGAACTTTCGCTCCAACTAGCCTATGCAGCGGCTATGGGCTCGTACGGGCCGGTCGCCGGAAGCGAACTCCTCAGATCTGCTGCAGCTGGCTATTGGGCCCGCAGAGGGTTGGAGATCGATGCAGAACTAGTGGTGGCAGGTCCTGGATCGAAATCGCTCCTTTACGCCTTGATGCTCGCAATCGGCGGCGACGTCATCATCGCCGTTCCGAGCTGGGTCTCCTATGCAGCCCAGACGGCACTCGCCGGGGCACGGGCGCTGCCAGTCCCCATCGTTGCGGGAAACGGGGGCGTTCCCGACCCCGATCAGCTCCGCGACGCCGTCGCCCAGGCTCGCAAAGAAGGCAGAAACCCACGAATCATCGTCGTCACTGTCCCCGACAACCCCACCGGGACAATCGCATCCGACGGCATCCTTCGTCGACTCGCAGTAATCGCACGAGAGCTCGATCTAATCATCATCTCCGATGAGATCTACGGCGATCTCGTCTACGACAACGCTGCTGTCACCTCCCCAGCCCGTCACGCGCCGGAACGCACGATCATCACCACCGGGCTGACGAAGAATCTAGCCCTTGGCGGCTGGCGCACAGGCGTCGCACGACTACCCGACAGCAAGGTCGGTCGCAGCATCCACACACGTCTGCTCGCCGTCGCGAGCCAGATTTGGTCGACTCCCCCAGCACCCATCCAGGCCGCAGCGGCATACGCCTTCGCCGAACCGCCCGGGGTCATCAAGCGTATCGAAGCGAGCAACCGGCTGCACAAAACCGTAGTCCGAGCAGTTGCCGAACAGCTCATCGCCGCAGGCGCCAAGGTCCGACCCATCACTGCCACCTGTTACCTCTACCCGGACTTCGAACCGTTGCGGCACGAACTTTCGACGACGCACGCAATCAACGACAGCGATGCGCTCGCGCAAACAATCTTGGAGAAATACGGGATCGGTTCGATACCTGCCAGCGCATTCGGAGAGTCGCCACACGCACTGAGAATTCGACTAGCGACCAGTCGCCTCTACGGCGACACAGCCGAGCAACAGACCACAGCTTTGACCGCAACCTCTCCACTCGACCTTCCTTGGATTCGGGATTCCATAGCCAGAATCGGCGACGCCGTACATGAACTCACCGGCGCCCTGCACTAACCACCACACGCATGAAAACAGCAACGCACAAGGAGCCCACCATGACCTCTTCACACCCATCCACAGTGTTCGAAGCGACCTACCGCGGTGAACCCCATGTCGGATTCGGGCGAGCAGACACCTCCGCTGGCCTGGTAAATCTGTACCGCAGCAAAGACGGCCTGCTGGCACAGTCCATCGTGAACACCGACGGGTCGGCCGATGCCATCCGAGACATAATCGCCGCCGGCCACAATCCAATCGTCGTTGCCGGCGACGATCCCGAACTTCGACTGCGTCCTCCCCTGCTCACCGGCACCAACGGCAACGCACTGTTGAGCGGCTTCATGGGAACTCACAAGAAAAAGTGGGACGGCAAGTCAGCTCCCGACAACGGCGAGTTCACCCCTCCCAAGTGGTTCTTCAAGGGATTCGGTGACTGGATTCGCCTACCAGGAGACGACCTGAATGTCCCCGCCGAACCGCTGGCACTCATCGAAGAACCCGAAGTGGTCTTGGTATACATCAACGACGCGGAAGGAACACCGCACTACGCTGGATACACATTCGGAAACGACCTGTGCGACATCGGACTTCATCGTCGCGACCCCGGATACAACCCATACTGCAAACTGTGCGACACGGTCGTCGTACCGCTGCTGTTTCTCGGGGAACCACCCACAACTGTCAACGGACAGGTCAACATCGTGCGCAATGGCCAAACTGCGTGGCAGGGTGAATTCAACTGCGGCACCGACGCCTTGTACTACCGCGTTTCCGACATGGTCGAGCATTTGTTCTCATTCCCCGCACTGAGGCGACCCGGCCTGGTTAACTACGTTCTCCTCGGAGCCGACGAGGCGAGCTTTCACGATGGGTTCTCGATCGTCGACGGCGATAGGGTCGACATTCACGTACGCAGTCATGACGTTCGCTTCGAGAACACAGTTACCTATGCAGCGAGCCCTGCATTGTCTGCGGCGTCAGCCTGAATTCGGATGCCACCTCCACAGGAAGGAATTCGTTCGTTGACAATCGGTAGAACAAAACAAATTCACCTCGGGGCCCAGTTGCCAGGCATCCACAACGTCACCGTGTGGTCGGATCCGCACTCGCACAGCCAGATTGATTTCTACTCATTCGCATCGTTGGCGCGGACAGCCGAGCGTGGGAAATTTGATTTCTTCTTCCTCGCCGAAGGACTGCGCCTACGCGAGCACAAAGGCCAGTTCTACGACCTCGATGTCGTAGGCAGACCCGACAACCTCACAATCCTTGCTGCACTGGCATCGGCCACAACGCACCTAGGGCTGTCGGCGACAGTAAATGCCACGTTCAACGAGCCGTACGACGTCGCCCGTCGACTCGCCACACTGGACCATCTGAGCGAGGGCCGGGCAGGGTGGAACATTGTGACCAGCCACGACGCCTTCACCGGAGCAAACTTTCGGCGCGGCGGATTTCTCGACGAAAATGACAGGTACGAACGCGCTGCGGAGTTTCTCACCGCGGCACGCACCTTATGGGACAGCTGGTCCGAATTCGACGTCCTCGCCGACGCGCACGCCGGACAGTTCGTCCACGCCGGCGTAGGTGAATACTCCTACCAAGGAGGGCATTTCAATATCTCAGGACGCTTTTCCACTCCCCGGTCACCGCAAGGACACCCGGTGATAATCCAAGCCGGAGACTCCGAATCCGGTCGGCAATTCGCCGCAGCCGAAGCAGACGTCATCTTCAGCAAGTACAACAGGATAGACAAGGCACGCGAATTCTATGCCGACGTCAAAAAACGACTCGCTTACCACGGTCGCTCACGCGAAGATCTGAAGATTATCCCGACGGCAACCGTAGTGATCGCCGATACCGACCAAGAAGCGACAGAACTCGCCGACGAGATCACCCGGTCCCAGGTCAGCCCGCAAACCGCCATTGCCCACCTAGAAGCTGTCTGGGGTCGAGACCTGTCCGACTACGACCCCAACGGGCCGCTCCCGAAGATCGAACCCGATCCCAACTCCGTCTTACTGGAGGGACATTCGGTCTTTCGCGGAGACCGCGCAGCTATCGTACAGCAGTGGCGGGCACTTTCGGACAGCCGCGGTGGTCTGAGCATTCGAGACCTGGCCATCGAAAACCACGGCGGCCAGACATTCGTCGGTAGCGCTCGAACAGTCGCCGACTCGATCAACGAATTCGTACAAACCGACGGAGCCGACGGTTTCGTACTCGTACCCACAACCACCCCCGGCGGCCTCGACCGTTTTGTAGACGAGGTTGTACCGATCCTGCAAGAAAAGGGAGTCTATCGCGAGGACTACACGGACACTTCGCTCCGCAACCACCTCGGACTGTCCTCCTCTTCCCCGCGAGGAACCACTGACACTGAAGTCCTCAACCAGGAGAAGCATTGAGAAAGAGCAATATTCATCTAGGTTTGGCCCTACAAGGCGCTGGATGGCACCCCGCAGCATGGCGCGAACCCGACGCTCGGCCGCACGATCTGTTCACCGCACCATACTGGGCCGACCTGGCGATCGAGGCGGAGCAAGCCCTCCTTGACTTCGTCACCATCGAGGACACACTTGGACTACAAACTGCCACCATCCATCGCCCGGATACCCGAACCGACCAAGTTCGCGGTGACCTCGATGCTGTCCTCCTCGCCGCACGCCTAGGACCGCTTACCCGTCACATCGGCCTGATCCCCACCGCAAATGTGACCCACACCGAGCCCTTTCACCTCGCAACAGCAATCGCCACGCTCGACTACGCCAGCTCCGGACGCGCCGGATGGCGACCACAGATCTCCGCTCGTGCATCCGACGCCGCACACTTCGGGCGCCGCGTCACACCTCAATTGACAGACAACGACGTGCTGGCACCAGAACGAATCGCTGCTCGGCTGCGGCCACTGTTCGACGAAGCACGCGACGTGGTCGAAGTCGCCCGCCGATTGTGGGACAGCTGGGAAGACGACGCAGAAATCCGCGACACGACGTCCGGGAGATTCATCGATCACGCCAAGCTGCATCACATCAATTTCGAAGGTGAACACTTCTCGGTCAAGGGACCGGCGATCACCCCGCGCCCACCTCAAGGACAGCCTGTAGTAGCCAGTCTCGCCCACGCGGACATTCCATACGAATTCGCCACCGCCGCAAGCGACGTCGTATTCGTGACGCCCGCAGACCGTACACAAGCAGCCACAACAATCGCGGAGGTTGCCGCAACCGCATCCCGGACCGGCCGCGATACCACAACGCGGCCGCTCCGAATATTCGCAGACCTCGTCGTTGTCATCGACGACGAACCAGGCTTGGCAGCAAGCAGAAAGGAGCGACTCGACACCAACGCGGGCAACCCGCTGACCTCAGACGCGGCTATCTTCGTAGGCACATCATCCGAACTCGCAGATCTGTTACTCGATTGGCACGAAGCAGGATTCGACGGATTCCGATTGCGGCCGGCCGTCTTGCCTCACGATCTGATCGCTATCACACGCAAACTGGTACCCGAATTACAGCGACGGGGACTGTTTCGCGAACACTACTCGGCAACAACACTCCGCGGGCACCTCGGACTCTCCCGCCCTAAAAGTCGCTTCGCCGTGGCCTGAAACCAGCGATTCCCCAACCTTCCCACATCTGCTTGGCCACCTGCACGTTCCACGCCTGGCACGTGGGTGTCCACGCTGCAGGCTGTTTCTCGATCTAAACCCTGGAATCTACTGTTTGAGTTAGGTTTTGGTTGGCCAGCAGCGTGCAGGATCGAGGGTTCAGTGGGCAGTCGGGAGTTCGACGGCGCCGTTTTCGAGGAGAACGTGTGCGTCGATCATCTGACCGCCCCGTTCGACGTAACCCATCAGGTTCGCTCCGGACCCCCAGCCGAGCAGTCGCTGTACCTCTTCGGAAAGATCAAGCAGTTTTTCACGCGGGATTGACAGGTATTGGTTCTCTTCCTGACGTAAGCAGGCGAGGTCGAATGCCATCGTCAAGCCGGTCCGTGGCGCTTCGGACGAGTTGTTACCGCCGCCGTGGTACGTAGAACCGGTCCAGATGAGGGCAGCACCGGCCCGCATCACGGTCGGCGCCGCTTCGGCTTGTTTCGGGCCTCGTTGGTCGTCCCACCGATGGCTTCCGGGTATGACGAGGGTGCCGCCGTTTTCTGCTGTGAAATCGCTGACCGCCACCATGATCTGCAGTCGGCCCTCGCGTCCGTAGTCGGGGTGGCGCCACAGAAAGCTCGTGTCGTCTCGATGGAGACGCTGGGCACCCTGCCCTGGGTGGATTTCGATTGCCTGGGTGACACCGATCTGGATATCGGGCGTGATTTCGATCTGGTCGTCTCCGACCCAGACGGACAGGGGCACCTGAAGGATTTTCTTGGCGGCTCCGTAGTAGAGCGGGTGGAGCGCGATCTGGGGCATGAGGTCGATCCGACCGAAGAGCCCTCCTGCTCTTCGGGTTTGGGTTCCGGCGAAAAATTCGTCTTCTCCGTAGCCGGTGCTTTCGAGGACGGGGCCGAGTTGGGTGCGCAGTTCGTCGAGCTGGGGGGTGTCGAGAAAGTCTTCGACGATGACTCCGCCGTCGCGGTGGATCACGTCGACGATCTCGTCGACTGTTGTTGTCGAGGGTAGGGCGGTGAGGTGGTTGGCCATGGTTGTCATAAGTGTCTCCTTAGATTGCGGATTGAGAGTTGGCGGAGAGTGTTTCGACTTGAGCGAAGATGCCCTTGTCCCCGTGCCCGGCGGCGCATGCACGTTGTAAGTTGTCGAGATTCGCCGTCATCAGAGCGGCGCGTTGGCCTGCTCGCTGCATCGATTGTTGCCAGGCTTCTACTGCGGCTGCGTAGACGTTCAAGGTTGCCTGATCGGTCTCGTACTCTCCGGATTCGAACGCTTTGAGTGCTTCGTGAAGGAGTTCGAGAAGTTTGTCGGTCCACAGGTGCAAACTGTGGCGCATCTCCGCGATCGCGACGTCCTCGGACCGCACGTACGCTGCTGCTTCGTGGAAGGCACCGAGCGCGACGTTGAAGAAGGCGCCTGCCATGGCCGCGTCGATCACGTTGGCGGCACCGGGACGGGCTCCGACATATCGTGATTGGGCGGCGATGGGTGTCAGAAGGCTCTGGACGTCCTCCCACACGTCCTCGTCTCCGGAATAGTTGATCCCTGAGCTTTCGGTTCCGATGTCCTCCGGGTATGCAGCTATGGCTCCGTCGAGGTACCGGGCGCCTCGCCCTGCGATCCACTCGGCGAACTGGTTCGCTTCCTCCGGCGTACCGGTTGCGGTGTTGACGATGATTTTTCCGTCAATCGAATCTGCTTCTGTCACGACATCTTTGGCGATCTCGTAGTTCAGGAGACTGATGACGATTAGCGGACTGGCCGCAATCGCAGATTGTGGAGATTCGGCGACTGTAGCTCCAACCGCAGCGAGGGGTAACGCTCTGTCGGCGGTTCGATTCCACACCGTCACCTTCGTCCCGTTGCGTATGAGCGCCTGGGCGAGGGCTGTTCCCATCAAGCCGGTGCCGAGTATTGATACGTCCATGTTGTTCATCCTTTGCCTGTCGTCAGTGCGTGGAAGTCGGACTTTCGGAATAGCCTGGTGCGCAACCAGTATTCGATTGTGCTGGCCGGCCACAGGGTGTCGATTCGACCGTCAGCGGATTGATACCAGCTGTCGCAGCCACCCGATGCCCACACTGTTCGGCGCATGCGTTCTTGGGTGGCGTCGTAGCTGCGTATCTGGACGGTGCGATCGAGTTCGAGGGCAGAAACCCTTTTTCGGCGCATGTGCTGCACTGCCGACGCGATGTATCTGGCTTGTGCTTCGATCATGAAGATGATCGAGTTGTGACCGAGTCCGGTATTCGGGCCGTTGAGGAACCACAGGTTCGGGAACCCAGCGGATGCAAGCCCGAGCTTTGTTGCGGCGCCCTCGCGCCAACTGTCGGAGAGTTCGACTCCTTCGCGGCCGAATACTTTCATCGGTGCCAGGAAGCTGGTTGCCTGGAATCCGGTCGCGAAGATCAGGGTGTCGACTTCGTGTTCTGTTCCCTCTGAGTCAATGATCGAATGCGGGCGGATCTCGGAAATCCCCGAGGTGTTCAAGTGCACATTTTCCCGTTGGAGCGCGGGGTACCAGTCGTCGGATATCAGGCGACGTTTACAGCCAGGATCGTAATTTGGGGTGACCTTCTGCCTCAAGTCCGAATCCGGCACTTGCTGTTGAAGATTGGCGAGCGCCTGGGATCGGTACTGTTCGACGAGTTTGCGATTTCCGAGGAAGGCGCTGGCGAGCTTTTCGAATGCCCAGTAGGTCCGCCATCGCAGCCACCGTTGACGATAAGGACGCCGTGAGAAACTTTCGCGGGTGGCGGGCGACAGCGCGGCATCACCACGTGGCATGACCCAGTTGGGTGATCGCTGAAATACATGCAGGGTCTCGGTGCGCGGGGCGATTTCGGGGACGAACTGGATCGCACTGGCACCGGAACCTATCACCGCGACACGCCTTCCCGACATGTCGAGGTCATGCCGCCACTGGGCGGAGTGGAATGCGGCACCCTCGAATGACTCTAGTCCGGGTAGTTGCGGGATGTACGGATTACTCAAGCCCCCTGAGCCGTTGACGACAACGGCCGCCGTCACTGATTCGCCGGATGCGAACTGGATGTTCCACCGGAGCCGGTCCTCGTCGAACCGCATTTCGGAGACCTCGACACCGAAGCGGATGTGCGGCAGCAAATCATACTGCGCAGCAACAGATCTGAGATAGTCGAGCAGTTCCGACCATGGCGGGAAGATACGGGTCCAGTTCGGGTTCTGAGCAAAGGAGTAGGAATACAACACGCTGGGCACATCGCATGCTGCCCCTGGGTATGTGTTGTCGCGCCAGGTTCCGCCGACATCGTCGGCGCGTTCGTACAGGACGAAGTCGTCGATGCCCTTCTTCTTCAGTTCGATCGCCATGCACAGCCCGGAAAACCCGGTTCCGATGATCGCGATGTGGCCGTCGTTGACCCGTGATGACATGTGCTGTGCCTTTGTTCAGAGATGGATCCACGTCGACTTCGTCGACGTGAATTTGTCGAGTGCATGGATGCTCTTGTCCACACTGTGGCCTGAGAGTTTGCGACCGCCGAAGGGGACGGAGAGATCCCCTTCCTCGTAGCAGTTCACCCAGACGAGACCTGCGTCGATTTCGCGCGTGAGCCGGTGGGCTCGTGTGAGATTCGACGTCCACACCCCCGCTCCGAGACCGAACGGTGTGGCGTTGGCCAACCTGACGGCGTCAGCGTCGTCAGTGAAACGGGTGACTGCGAGGATCGGTCCGAAAACTTCTTCGAGGAACAGGCGGTGCTCGGCCTGAACATCGGTGAACACGATCGGATCCAGGTACGCCCCCGAACCTGCTCGTTCCTGCAGCGAACCGTGGGCGAGCGTTGCGCCTTCTGTGTGAGCAGTTCTCGCGTGTTCGAGGACGTCCGCGCGATGCGCCCGACTCGCGACGGGCCCGATGTGGGTATCAGGATCGAAAGGGTCACCGACAGTGCAGCGCTTGATTTCCGAAATCACCTCGGCGACGAATTGATCCGCGATCGTTTCCTCGACCAACAAGCGAGCACCTGCAGTGCACATCTGTCCGGCGTTGAAGGTAATTGCCCATGCCACGGTGCGCGCTGCAACGGCGAGGTCCGGAGCATCGGCGAATACCAACTGTGGGCTCTTGCCGCCGAGTTCGAGATGTACGGGTTTCGCATTCGACTCACCCGCGTAGATCAGCAGTTGTTTGCCGACATCCGGTGATCCGGTGAAGGTGAGACAGTCGACGCCGTTGTGGCGAGCAAGGGCAGCTCCGGCCTGTCCACCGCTGCCTGTGACAACTTGCAGTACGCCGTCGGGAAGTCCTGCAGCCGAACCCAGCTGAGCCAAGCGAAGCAAGGACAACGGTGACTGTGTAGCGGGCTTGATGACCATGCTGTTGCCTGCAAGCAACGCAGGGGCGATCTTCCAACTACTGAGCGTGAGTGGGAAGTTCCATGGGGTGATCGCCGCGACCACCCCCACCGGCTCACGGCTCACCAACGCGACCGCATCGATCAGGCCGCGCGGCGACTCGTCGTAGAGTTTGTCAGCCAGTTCTCCATACCAGCGGAAGGTGTTCTCGACGGCGCGCAGCTCGATATCCCGTGCCACCTGGATCGGCTTACCCATCTCGAGTGTGATGAGCGCAGCGAGTTCGTCGCGGTGCGCGTAGACGAGCTCTGCCCACCGCTGCAGTACCGCGCCACGCTCGCGCGCACTGATCCTCGCCCACCGGCCATCGAGAAACGCCGCGCGGGCACCCTCGGCTGCTCTGTCGACGTCGGCGTCACTGGCCAGCGGGACACTGGTTACGACGGTGTCGTTGTGCGGGGATACAACATGGTGGCGCTCACTCCCGTCGCCGTTGAACCATTGACCGTTCAGCCACATCGCCGATGGCGCTTCGATCGACGTCGCGAATTGTGTCCATTCCTCGCGGGTGTTCATCGGCGTTCCGTTTCCGAGTAGAGGGTCGGCATCTTTTCCGTTTCTGGGAGGAGCAGCTTGCCGGCATGAATCGGTGGGACGCGGCCTGCCCATGGGACGGCTTCCTCGAGTTGCGCGGCCACGGCAAGCAACAGATCGTCACGGCCGGGAGCTGCGGCGAGCTGCACTCCGATCGGCAGTCCGTCACACATTCCTGTGGGGATGGAGATAGCCGGTTGGCCGGTGACGTTGTAGATGGCAGTAAAGGGCGAGTACTGCGCCAAGGTGTCCACCCACTCGCCGGCGGTGATACCACGCCGGTTGGAGTCGAGCTCGCCGACGTGCCAGGCGGTCGTCGGTGTGGTGGGCGTGAGAGTGAGGTCGAAGAATTCGAAGAAGCTCGCCGTGCCACGGGTCAGGAGATTCTGGTAGCGGCGGGCGCGGGCGATGTCCGCCCATTTCACGGTGAATCCGTGACGAACCATGGCGGCAGTCGAGCTCTCCAGCGAGGAGTACATGTCCTCGATCGCGCCTGCTCCGGTCAGTGCGCGCACGGACTCTGCGATCGACGCAGACCAGAAAGTGAGATTGAGATCCCGAAACAGTTCGGAGTCAACATCTGGTGCCGCATTTTCGACGTGACCGCCGAACTGTTCGAGCAAGCGTGCGATGCGCATCACCTCGGCTGTCACGGCGGGGTCCGCAGCGTGACGACTGCCAGGTGATTCGGTCGACACAGCGATCCGGAGGCCTTTCGGTCGCCGGCCGACTGCTCGGCTGTAGTGGCCGGGGCTTCGACGCGGCTGAAAGTACCGGTCCCCCGGTGCGCTGCCGTGCACTACGTCCATCAACGCGGCGGCGTCGCGGACTGTCCGGGTGACCGCGAACTCAGTCGTGAGGCCGAAGAGCGGTTCATCCGAATCCGGGCCGGGTGGAACGAGCCCGCGGGTCGGTTTGAGTCCCACCACCCCGCACAGTGCGGCAGGGATTCGTATGGATCCGCCGGCGTCGTTGGCGTGCGCCCACGGCAAGGCCCCGGCGGCAACGAGCGCCGCGGAGCCACCGCTGGATCCACCGGCGACTCGCTGCGGGTTCCAGGGGTTGCGGGTAGGACCGTTCACTGCCGATTCCGTCGTTGCGCTGAATCCGAATTCTGGTGTGGCAGTGCGACAGGTCACGGATAGTCCGGCAGCGCGCCACCTACCCATCAGGTCGGAGTCACGTGTGGCGATATAGCCTGCGGTTGCTGCGCTACCGTTCTCGTTCGGTATTCCCGCCGCAGTGCACAGGAGATCTTTGAGCGCGAACGGAACTCCGCTGAAAGGACCGGATGTGGAATACGCCGGTGGTGGGTCGAGTGGAGGACCGACGGTGGCACCGAGGTGCGTGTCGACGTGGGAGATTGCAGCTAGTGCGGCTTCGCGCACTTCAGCGGGGGTGACTTCTTTCCGGTCGAGTCGGCATTTCAGGGCCGTGGCGTCCATGTCCGAGTATTCATGCAACTCCATCGAGCACTTCCTTTCGTGCGAGAGCGACCTGGACCAACCATGCGAAGACGGGGTCCTTCCGGCGCCATTCCGGATGCCATTGGACGCCGACGATCGGTCTCCCGCGCATCTCCACCGCTTCGACGACACCGTCCGGAGCCCACCCACTGGGAGTGAGGTCAGGGCCGAGCCGGTCCACTGCTTGGTGGTGCAAGGAGTTGACCTCTACGTGTGCGCCGTATATCTCGAACACCGTCGAATCAGTGGCGGTCCGTACGGGGTGGGTCTCCTCGGCTATGCCCAGTCCTGGTGACTTGTGGTTGATGTCTATGGTCGGAAGATCAGGCACGAGCGTGCCTCCCAATGCCACATTCAGCATCTGCATCCCGCGACAGACACCGAGCAGTGGAGTATCGAGTTCTACTGCACCCGATATTAATTCGATCTCATACGCATCTCGACGCGGGTCACTGTCCGGATCGGTGGGCGCGGCGTCGATACCCAGTGTTTCGGGGTGAACATCCTGCCCACCAGAGATGACTATTCCGTCGAGCCGCTCAATCAGGTCGATTCCGCTTGCTTCATAGGGAATTTGGACGACAAGGGCGCCTTCGGACGACAGCCGGGTGGGAAAATCGGAGTAGTGCATGTCGAACTCGAGATGGCGGTACCGAGGTTCGACGGCCAGGCGTTCCGCGCTCGAGCGCCGACCGGTCACTCCGATCAATGGGCGACGCGCACGCTCAGGCGAATTCGACGACGACACGATTCACCCCTCCTTCACGAAGCGCTGCGATTCCTGTGTTGATCTCGTCGAAGGGGACTCGCAACGAGATCATCTCGTCGAGTTCGAGTCGGCCCTGGACGTACAGCTCGGCCAATCGCGGAATATCGGTCGGGAATTGGTTCGACCCGAGGAGGGAGCCTTGCAAACGCTTCTCCTGGAAAAACAATTCCGACGCTGTGATCCGCAGCGGCTCGTCATCAGGAACCATGCCGAGGACCGTGGCCACTCCGCCGGGAGCGAGCATCGAGAATGCCTGCTCGACAGTGACTCTGCGGCCGATCGCCTCGAATGAGTAGTCCACCCCACCCGGACACAACGCGCGTACGGCGTCGACGGGTTCGATCTCAGCCGCGTTCACTGACGCAGTCGCCCCGACTCGAAGAGCCTGATCGATACTTCGCTGGTCCACATCGATTGCGATGATCCGGGCCGCGCCAGCTAGCCGGGCGCCCTGAATTACCGAAAGCCCCACGCCTCCACAACCGATGACGGCAACCGACGCCCCTGGTTCGATGCGAGCACTGTGCCAGACCGCCCCGACGCCGGTGATGGTGGCGCACCCGAGCAAACTCGCGCGATCGAGAGGTACCGAATCGTCGACGCGGACGACGCTGTTCTCGTGCACGAGCATCTGTTCGGCGAATCCGCCGATGCCACCCATTCGTCCCACTTCGCGCCCGGCCTTGGTCGTCAACGCCGGCTGGGGCCGCGAGCGGAGGCGGGAATGATTGGAGCAGAGGGTGAGTCGACCTGCAATGCAGTATCGGCATCGGCCACAAAAAGCTGTCATGCACGTCACGACGTGGTCGCCCGGCGCTACAGCCGTGACGTCTGACCCAACCGATTCGACGATGCCCGATGCCTCGTGACCAAGCACCTCCGGAAGTTCTGTTCGCCAGAGCGCGTCCACGTAGTGCAGATCGGTATGACACAGCCCGACGGCTGCTGTACGTATGCGAACTTCGCGAGGTCCGGCCACGTCGATGTCGAGTTCTTCGAACTCGAGCCGACCAGGGGCAGCGTTCAGTATTGCTGCTTTCATCTTCAGACCTGTCCTCGTTGTCAGACGTGCTCGAAGTAGCGTTCGAGCTCCCAGTCGGAGACTCCTGCGGCCGGGTCTCCCCCAGTGGTGAAGAACTGCAACCATTCCCACCGGCGGGTGCCGATCCAGTACTCCACCAGCTCTCGCCCCAAAACCTCCGTCAGGTTTACATCGCCACTCAATTCCGCGATCGCTCGAGAAAGGCTGGCTGGCAACTTCGGGGTTCCCGGCGGCAATCCCCAGGCCATGACGGTGCATTCGGGGCCAGGATCGCTGTGATCGCGCAGACCGATCAGACCGCCGGCAAGGAACGATGCCATCGACAGATAGATGTTCACGTCCGCCGACGGGACGCGATACTCGACTCGAGAGAGCTTCTCGGTCGTGCAGACGGCTCGAACGGCCGCGCTCTTGTTGTCAACACCCCACGTGACGGTGGTGGGAGGTCCGTCGAATTCTGCGATTCTGCGGTATGAGTTCACGGTCGGATACTGGAAAGAACTGGCCGCCGCCATTGTGTCGAGGACGCCGCCGATGAAGTTCCGCATCGTCTCCGACGGGCGCGAGGGCTCAACTTCATCGAAGAAGGCGTTCCGTCCGTCCTGTTGAAGCGAAAGGTTGATGTGAGCGCCCTGCCCGAACTGGTCCGGCGA